>NZ_CP073748.1:1574166-2238333 GCF_024398035.1 Kordiimonas sp. SCSIO 12603 | reverse complement strand
AATTGGAACCTGCCATCTTTTCAAAGGCATAATTGTTGGTAACAGATGTACCATCCACATCCGTAATCAGGAGTGCCCTACGATCATTTGAAGCTAAAGCATTCAACAGTTCCAGATCCATCACTTCCTGACGATGTCCCGGATCATCTAGATTTCTCAAAGCGCGAAATATTGTAAAAGCAGTCAAAACGAGAATGATAGAACCAACTAAAATCGCACTTTTGCTACCCCAAAACAAATAAGCCAACAGAGAAACACCACCAGCTCCAAACAACCCAGATAAAGCAATCGCCAATAGCTTAAAGGCAGATTTGACCTCATTATCAAGAAGAGCTTCACGAATAGGTTTAGGCAAGCGGCTTTCCATACAGACCTCATTTTAAAAACTGGAACCAAACATTACTTAGGTATCCAAACAATATGCAAGAGCATATCGGGGCTTTAGCTTGGTTTCAGGCCTGCACGCCTGAGTTTCATAATATAACTAATCACTTCAGCAACGGCCTTATAGTGATCAGGTGGAATTTCTTCATCAAGCTCCACAGATGCATGTAGTGCACGCGCAAGAGGTGGGTTTTCCATAATAGGAATATCATTTTCCTCAGCAATACCCCTAATACGCATAGCAACGTCATCCACCCCCTTCGCCACAAGCACGGGTACTTCCATGGTTTCATGTTTATATTCAAGAGCAACTGCATAATGGGTTGGGTTAGTGATCACTACATCAGCTTTTGGAACATTAGACATCATGCGCTGGTTATGTCGTTCATAGCGGATTTGTCTTAGCCGTGCTTTTACCTTAGGGTCACCATCCGTTTGTTTTTGCTCGTCTTTTACTTCCTGCTTGGTCATTCTCAGGTTTTTCACGTGCTGATAGCTTTGATAAGAATAATCAATAGCTGCAACAACAGTAAGAACTATAATAACGCCTATTAAAAGTTTGATAGCCAGCAATTTGATGAATGTTAAAATTTCGATGGGAGCCATTAGCATGATGATATCAAGCTTTTCCCTTTCAGGGTAAACGATCAGAAACAGTACCCCTCCAACCGCTGCAAGCTTTGCCGATATCTTTCCGAACTCTACAAAAAAACGAGATGAGAAAATCTTCTTAAACCCTTTCATTAACGAAAGGTTTTTCAAATCCGGTTTAACTTTTTCTGTTGTAAGAATAAAAGGCTTTTGCATTCTATTTGCTGCAATCGCGGCAATCACAAAAATACCAAGCGGTAATGCCATTATGGTATATATATCGCGAAACAACCTCGATACCACATCAACATAATCTACATCTGATGCAGTTAAGGAATGAGTCTGGCTTAAAAAACCTTGAAGCGGTGCCATCACGCCACGTGCAAAGCTATCACCAAATCCGGCCAACACCCCTGCTGCTACAAGCAACATCAACCATGTTTTTAATTCTTGGCTTTGAGCCACCTCACCTTTTTCTTCAGCTTCTCTAAGCCTTTTTGCGGTGGGTTCTTCAGTTTTCTGGCTTTCATCCTGTTCTTCCGCCATTATCCAAGCATCCCAAGAAGAAGTTCTTCAAATCGCCCAAGGAAAAGTGACATCAAAGAGCCTAAAAGCAAGGCCATTAATAGAAAGCCCATCGCGAGGTTCAGAGGCAAGCCCACAAAAAAGACCTGAAAACCAGGGATCATTCGAGAAACAAGCCCCAAGCTTATATTAAAAACCATAGCGTAAACAATGAATGGCGCTGCCATTTGAAAACCCAGTGCGAAGCTACTGGAAACAGATTGTGTCGCAGCAGAAGCAAAATCCGCAAATGGGATAGCTTCACCAATTGGAAAATTTGTATAGCTATATACAATAGCCATAATCATTGTGTGGTGCAGGTCCGTTACAAGAACAAGAGTAACAGCTACAAGATTCATAAAAGCCGCTACAATAACGCTCTGAGTACCTTGAGCAGGGTCAAATGATTGAGCAGCGGCCAAGCCCGTCTGAAACGCAATTACAGAACCAGCAACATGAGTTGCTGACATTAGAAAACGCATAGCCATTCCAATCATTGACCCAATCAATAACTCCCGTGCAGCCATAACTGTCATTGTCAGAACACTATCAGGGAGCGCAGGAATGGTTGATTGAATGCTTGGATACGTAACGAGTGCTAGAAGGATAGCGAACCCCGCCCGGACACGTTTGGGGATACTTCTATCCCCCAGAACCGGAACAACAAGAAAAATTGCAGCCAACCGGATTGATATAAGAATAAAGCCGAAAGCTTCCTGTGGCAGAACATCACCGAGCACGGAACTAGCCGCCTACGATACGTTCAGAAATACGCATCATAAAGTCCCCCATCAGGCGGCCCATATATGGCATCAAAATTAAAATTGCACCAAAAACGGCGATGATTTTTGGTACAAATGTTAACGTCATTTCCTGTAACTGGGTTAGCGCCTGAAAGAAAGCGATTGCAAGGCCAACAACCAATCCAACACCAAGAATTGGGCTGACTACATACAATAATGTGGTGAGCGCATCCCGAGCGACATCCATTACCTCAAGATCGGTCATAAAATCCCCAAATACGCTTTAGATTGGCATCTTGATAATGTCGTTATAGGCGGAAATTACTTTATCACGCACTGTTACAACGGTTTCAACAACCAATTCTGCATTGGAAACGGCTGTAGCAACATCAACCATATCAGCTTCATCAACAAGAGCTTTAGCCGCTGTTACCTCAGTATTAGCGGTTGCTGCTTTCACATCACCTAAAGCGTCATCGATCAAACCAGAAAAGGCAGAACCACCAGAACCTACACCATCTTGCCCTTCACGAGCACCAATGCCATTTTGAAGCTGCTTGGAAGCTTGAGAATAAGCGCTAAGAGCGTCTAGCTGTTTAATATTCATCTAACCTCTCCTACTTAGCGAAGCAATTCAAGCGTCATTGTCGCCATGCGGCGGCTCGCTTCTAGAGCATTCAGGTTTGACTGATATGTACGCTGCGCCTGCCGCATGTCCATCAATTCAATCAAACCATTTACATTTGATGTTTTAATATAACCAGAAGCATCTGCTGCTGGATTACCTGGATCGTATTTCTTACCGAACTCTGCCTGATCATAATCAATACCGTCAGCTTGAACCAGCGCTACACCATTTGCACGGTCCAGCTCACTACTGAAAGTAACGATCTTTCTGCGATAAGGGTCCGCACCAGGGTCTGATGCAACAGAATTCTGGTTAGCAATGTTTTCAGATATCACTCGCATCCGTACAGTTTGCGCTCGCAAACCAGCAGCTGATGCCATCATCGCCTTTTGAAGATCCATTTAAAACCTCAACTTAGAAACGGTGTTAAGCGTTCTGGCTTATTGCCGCTTGCCAAGAGCCGTTTTCAACAGCCCTACATTCTTTTTATAAAGGTTCACAACCATGCCATATTGCATCTGATTATTAGCCACCTTTAACATTTCTTCTTCCAGAACCACATTGTTTCCAACAAGTGATTCTTCACCTTCATCATTTTTCTCTACACTGAAGTTCTTCCCTGCAACGCCACCATCCGCCGTGATATGGCGTTCGTGGTTCGTACGCATCTTCATAGATGGTTTTGCTTGATCACCACCAGAAAGATTATCAACCAATTGAGAAAAATCCTGTTTAGCCAGTTGCTTAGCTTTATAGCCAGGGGTATCTGCGTTGGACACATTTTCACTAAGCACAGCCTGATTTTGGTTAAGCCAAGCCATACGCTTCTTAAGCGCTGCCATGAGTGGTAAGGAATTTATATCCATCTTTGCCCCGCAATTTTACGCAGATATACAGATTTACAGTACACTAACATGCCATAAGGCCAGTTAACAAGTTCCAAACACTGGAAAAAAACCTAACTACCTTCATCAAGTCCTTGCAATTTATTCACTATTAGCGCTCAATAGCCTTATGAATTCAGGAAACGATCAGGAAAAAGACCCAACGAAAGTTGTTGCTGTCAAACAGCATTCCAAAGCCTTGGCTCCGGTTATCACAGCTAAAGCAGAAGGTGCTTTGGCTGACAGACTTCTGGAAATTGCCTTTTCTAAAGATGTGAAGGTTCGTCAGGATAAAGATCTTACCGAACTTTTAAGTGCGTTAGATGTTGATTGCCCTGTCCCTCTCGAAGCATTAAATACTGTTTCAATCATTTTAGAGCGTGTATATGCCGAGAATGAAAAAATGAAACGCCAACGTGAACAAACCAGACAGCAAGAAGGGCAACAAAAAGCATGATTGGAGATACTCTCGTCGCTTTTGCAGCTTTGCTGTTTGTACTAGCATTAATGGTGGGCATGTCATGGGCGGTTAAGCGCCTTGGCCTACTTCCCGGCCAACCTCGCATTAAAGGCGGCGAGAAACAACTGGAAGTCCTTGAAAGCAAGCTTCTTGATGGCCGCAATCGCCTGGTTGTTGTCCGGTGGAAAAATAAAGAATATTTAATCGCCACAAACCCCGGCGGAACACAAACTATTTCAGAAGCAGATATTGCCTTTAAAGAGTTAGTTGAAAAAGATGAAACACCTGAAGATAAACTCTCTTAAATTTCATAAGGGCTTGATCCTAAAATCCTTTTTCTTTTTCCTACCTCTTTTGGTAGCAGGCTCTTTTATGTTTGCCCCCGATGCGCTGGCACAGGAACCACCAGGCATAAATATCAACCTTGGTGAAAGTGGCACGTTAAGTGGCCGCGTGGTTCAAATGATCCTTTTACTTACGGTGCTTAGCCTTGCGCCAAGTATTTTGATCATGATGACCAGCTTCACTCGTATGGTGATTGTATTTTCCCTTCTCAGAAGCGCTATGGGAACCCAGCAAACACCGCCTAACATGGTGATCATCTCACTTGCTCTGTTCCTAACCGGCTATGTAATGGCCCCTACCCTCACCGAGGTTTATACCCTTGGTATTGAACCGCTAGTGAACGAAGAAATTGATGAGGTTGAGGCCTATAACCGCGCCTCAGTACCGCTTAGAAACTTTATGCTTTCACAAGTAAGAGAGAAAGACCTCGCTTTATTTGTGGATCTATCGGGCGAAAACATCTCTACTACCACACCAGATACAGTTCCCATGACAACATTGGTACCAGCTTTCATGATTAGTGAGATCAGGCGTGCCTTTGAAATTGGGTTCCTTCTTTATATCCCATTTGTAGTGATTGATATGGTGGTTGCTTCCATCCTGATGTCTATGGGTATGATGATGTTACCCCCGGTTATGATTGCCACCCCATTCAAGCTAATTTTCTTTGTTTTGGTGGATGGTTGGAACTTGGTTGCAGGTTCACTGGTTCAAAGTTTTGGTCAGGCACCACCACCCGGAGTGGGCGGGTAAAATCTTGAATTATCTCCCTTTATTCCAATATATTCTATTGCGAGGGAGAAATTAGATGACAAATCAAAAAGATAATCTCTATTTCCATGAAGAAATTATGCTGCTTTCACTCCGTGAGGAGGATGGAAAGCTAGAGACAAATGCAGCTTATATTTACGGAAGCCACGTTGCCTCTGCCGTTATGGCCGAACTGATCATGCTTGGTCGGATTGAAGTTCAAAAAGACGACAATTTCACAGTGAAATTACTTTCAAACGAACAAACCGAAAATGAGCTACTTAATACGGCCCTCAACCTTGTAAACGAAGACAAGAAAGATCGAGGAGCCAGCCACTGGCTTTCAAAATTTGCCACAATCAAAAACTTACGAGAACGTATTGCAGAAGGCCTGTGTGGGCGAGGCATCCTTAAAGCCGTTGAAGGGAAAGCCTTTTTCTTCTTTGATAAAACCTATTACCCAGAACTGAACCCGAGACCAGAACAAGATTTGGTTGCCCGGCTTGAAAAAGCTATTTTCACAGAAACCAGAGAAATTGACGAACGCACATTGGTGCTTCTGTCACTTCTTAGAAAATCAGAACTTCTGAAAATTCCGTTTGAAGGCAAGGCTCTAAAAGAACGTCGCCACCGGATGAAGGAAATCACAGAGGGTAATCTTGTTAGTGAAGCAGCACAGAAAGCCGCGGAAGCTGCACAAACCGCCATTATGGTTGCCACCATGGTTCCCATCATGGTGACAACAGTTATTACCTAAGCTTAAAACGCACAATCTGCGGGGCTTCAAGACTGCCTAAATAGAGCTGATCACCCACCTGCTCCGCAGATGTAATCATAAACACTTTATCGCCGTCCCGGTCATGAAGGGTGCGAACAACTTCACCCCGTTCATTAAGGCCAATAACCGTGCCTTGCTTAATAGCGGACGGCTGCATAAAAGTTGGTAATTTCGATATGAGCCCCTTTAGCCACGGTGTTGGATGAGCACTATCCATAGCGGGGTTTCTAGGGCTTGGGATAGCAAGCCAGAAGATACCATTTCTGTTCGCGGAAACACCATCAGGGAAACCTGGCAAATTATCGATAAAGATATCGCTTGTGCCTGCCTTTTCCCCTTTCAGCCAATAGCGCGTAATGCGGTACCGGCCAGTTTCATTCACGAGCACGAAATCCTCATTCTTTGAAAGTGCAATACCATTAGCGAAATAAAGCCCATCGAGGAGCAGGCTCGTTTCACCCGTTGCAGGATCATAAGAAAGTAACCTCCCATGCCCGCGGGCTTCCAGCAGATCAAGGCGGTAGTCAGGCTGATTATACTTATCACTTGCGTCCGAGAAATAAATCTTACCATCACTCGCGATATCAAGATCATCAGCAAACTCAAATGGCCTGCCACTATGCTCGGTTGAAAGAACTGTCATTTCACCGCTTGGAGAGAAAGAAAGCAGCCCCTTCCATGCATCTGCTACAATAAGGTTGCCTGCATTATCAAAATGAAGACCAAGCGGCCTGCCACCTTCAATAGTTGCGAATGTTTCCTGATTTTTACCATCTGACGAAAGACGAATAACCCGCCCATCATGAAGCCCGCCATAGATACGCCCTTCAGCATCTACAGCAACATCTTCTGGGCCGTGTCCATCCTGAAGAGAAAGCACTTCTGCACCGTGCAGATCATCATTAAAGGAAAAATCCCCGGTAAAGCCTTTGTCCATCGGTGGCTCGTAAGAAACAGCATCAATATTTGAAGGCCATACCAGAAACACGCCAAGTGCGGCCCCTAAACCATATCCAATCCACTTTGCCTTCATAACATCCCCCTTTAATTAATGTTAAGGCGCGTCACCAACCTGTTCCCAAAGTTCTATTTTCGTGCCTTCTGGGTCAACAATCCATGCAAATTTACCATAATCATGGTTTTCAGGCTCCCCAACCAGTTCAATCCCTTTGGTTTTCAACTTCGACAGGAAAGCATCCAGATCATCCACACGCAGGTTAATCATGAATTCTTTTTCAGATGGTTTAAAATAGTCGGTTTCCTGCTTAAAAGGCCCCCAAACGCTATAACCGCCCTTGTTATCATCAGCCAGAAAATTAGAACCATATCCATCAAACGGAAATTCCAGTACTTCTCGGTACCATTTAACAAGCCCATCCACATCCCGGCATTTAACGAATATGCCACCAAGGCCAGTAATTTTTCCTATTTCACCCATTTGTGTCTCCTCTTCCCTAAAGGCAATCTAGCGGAATTACCTGTTTTCTGCTACGGGAGATGCGATTTTATCTGTAAAGGTGCTTTATGACATTTGAATCCAGCCTAGCATTTATCGTTGCCATGATCGTATTCGCAGGCTCTCCGGGCCCTGGAAACTTCGCGGTTATTGCGCAGGCAATTTCAAAGGGATCAAAGTCTGCTTTTGCTCTTCTGACAGGTATCACCTTTGGTGATCTTACATACCTTCTCGGTGCATTTTACGGGCTAGGCTATATTGCCTCTGAACTTGAACTTGTTTTTATCGTCATCAAATACCTTGGTGCAGCTTACCTGCTTTGGATGGCCTATCAAGCTTTCACAAGTTCAACAGAAGCTGCTGATTTAGAACAAGTAAAAGCTAAAACTGGCCGTACACTGATAACAGGCTTTACGATAAGCATCAGCAACCCAAAGGTCATTGTTTTCTATCTGGCATTTTTGCCAACTTTCCTTGACCTCAAAGCCGCGACAGGCGCTGATATACTATTGGTTATGGTTCTCACTGTTCTGGTTATATATGGGGTTATAGGCTTTTACATTGTCAGCGCAGCGAGACTACGGACAAAGTTAAACCAGCCCCGTGCTAGGCGCTGGTTTAACAGAATTACTGGGGGCATGCTAACTGCCGCTAGTATTGCTGTGGCGACAAGAGGCTAAAAGTTTAGCTCAGCACTATATTAACGGTACTATTCTCGAAATCTGCCAATGTCAGACCACGAATAAATATCTCCCCACCGCCTGTATCAATAACAACACCATTCACCTCGGTGCCTGATAATGCATCTGTCCTCGTTTCATTGGAGATAAAGTCAGCGATATCAGCAATCGAACTCAGGTCTGTAGCGGTATTAGCCAAAAACAAAGTATCATCGCCTATACTAAAATCGAGAATTTCATCATTGCCGTGTGTATTGGCGAAATAGAAAATATCGGCACCATCACCACCCGTTAGGGTATCATTACCAGCGCCACCAAATATACTGTCATCACCGCTACCTGCATCGATTGTGTCATTTCCAGCACCGCCAAAAAGTTGATCTTCATCAGCACCACCGTCAACTGAATCGCTTAAGGCGCCAGCAAAAATAACGTCGTTTCCTGCTCCACCATTCAAGGTATCGTTAAACAGTACATTACCGCTGCTTTCACGCCCTCCAAATATGGTGTCATCACCACCACTGGCTTCAATAAAATCAGCGCCATCACCACCGCCTAGGATATCAGCGCCCAAAACACCATAGAGGGTATCATCACCCACCCCTGCAAAAGCGACATTACTGGCTGTGCTACTGGTTATTTGTTCTCCGCTCTGGAAAGTACCATCTTGGTTTTCGTCATCAAAACCACCTACGATAAGTATGTCATTGCCTGCACCACCAAAAAGCACATTGCTTTCGGCATCAATAGCCGATGTTGAAAGTTCATCTGTACCAGAAACATTACCAACACCGCCAACAACCGTATCATTACCAGCCCCAGCCCCTATGGTATCTGAGCCCAGTCCCCCAATGAACAGATCATTACCTTCGTCATTAGGTCCTGCAAAAATTTCATCGTCTCCCGCGCCGCCGAAGGCTATATCATCTCCGTTTCCACCAGATACAAAATCATTGCCGTCGCCCGCTTCTATATAATCATTACCGTTTTCGCCTCTAATATTATCAGCGCCATCAGCACCATCTATTGTATCGTTTCCACTACCGCCCTCTATCCTGTCCCCAGCAGTCCCGCCTATTAAAGTGTCATCACCCGTAAAGCCATCAAGCGTTGTAGATTGATCAGCAAACCCAACTAAAAGATCGTTAAATTCGGAACCAAATAGCTGAGAGATATTGATAAGAACGTCACCTTCAGCATGCCCCCCCGAAGGGTTTTCACCCGTAGCAAGATTAATTGAGACTGCCTCATCAGAAGAGAAATACAGCGCTGCAGAATTAGAACCTTCTGCACCAATTAAAGTATCATCACCTTCAAAGCCTTGAAGAAAATCCGTGCCTCCATTGCCATCAAGAATATTGTCAGCTTCATTCCCGAATATTTCATCAGCAAAAACAGAACCGATAATGTTTTCGTAATTAGTAAGAATATCAAAGGCACCGGAGCCAGCTATAGGGTTGGGAAAGCCAACAACCAGACCAATGGATGTCATGAGGATGCCTTCGGAAGAAGCACTGTAATCAATGGTATCAACACCCTCACCACCATCAAGCTGATCCGCCCCCAAACCGCCGATTAAGGTATCATCACCTGCTCCACCTAGAATAGAATCATTCCCGCCCAAGCCTCGAATAACATCGTTACCATCTGTACCAATTAAGGTATCATCATTTTCAGTACCTAAAATATCAGTCATACGCCCCAACCATTGCAACTAATAGAAAACAAATACACGCTTAGCGATGTACGCTGAATGAGAAATGCGGCATTTTCTCGACAACAAAAAAAGGCGACACATTTTTCACAAAAACGTGACGCCTTCACCAGTATGATGATCAAAACTCATTTAAGGAGAAATACTTATTCAAGCCTTTCTACTAGATAAGAGAATTAACTCAGCACCCAATTAACATTACCATCTACAAAATCCTGCACAGTCAAACCATCGATAAAAACACTGCCCCCACCAGTTTCAACACTTACACCAAAGATAACCTCATCCCTATCACTAAAGCTCAGCGTCGCCTCTAAAACAAACGTTTGAACATCTTCAATCAAGCTTAAATCGTTCGACGTATTTGCAAGGAACAAAATATCTTCGTTAATATCAAAGTCAGTAATACGGTCTGCCCTATGGTTGCCAGCGAAGAAGAAGGTATCGGCACCATCACCACCGGTTAAAACGTCATCATCAGCGCCGCCAAAGATACTATCATCGCCTAAACCACCAACAATCGTATCAAGCCCGGCGCCTCCAAATAAACTATCCGCACCCGAGCCACCTTCCACAAAATCACGCTCGGCGCCTGCAAAAATCAAATCATCACCATCGCCACCGATTAAAGTGTCATTGAAGAAGGTCGCTCCAACAGTTTCCTGCCCTCCGAAAAGGGTATCATTCCCTGCCCCTGCGTTGATAAAGTCAGCCCCTTCACCTCCGCCTAAAACATCTGCACCAGCCGCACCGTAGATAGTATCATTTCCACTACCTCCAAAAGCGGCATTATTGGTTATTGCTGTTGCTACCTGCTCGCCGTCCTGGAACACGTTATCTTGGTTCAGATCGTTAAACCCACCTGAGACCAGAATATCCCCGCCTGCACCACCAAACAGAGTGTTATTACCGGCGGCTACGGCTGGATCAGCTGTTTCATTAAGGATAGAGGCATTACCAACGCCACCGATAAGGGTATCATTCCCTGCACCGCCGCCGATAACATCGCTTCCTAGCCCTCCAACAAACAGATCATCACCTTCATCACCCGGGCCAGCGAAAATTTCATCATCACCATCGCCGCCGGAGGCAATATCATTTCCAGTACCTCCAGAGATAAAATCATTACCGCCATTACCAATTAGGGTATCGTTGCCGCCAAATCCGAGTAGGCGATCATTCCCGATACCGGTCTCGATCACCTCATTAGTATCATCGCCACGCTCAAGTTGATTGCCTACAGGTTCTTCTGGCTCTGGGTCAGGAGTAGGCTCAGGATCTGGCTCTGGGTCAGGAGTGGGATCTGGATCTGGCGTTGGATCTGGCGTTGGATCTGGCGTTGGATCTGGCGTTGGATCTGGCGTTGGATCTGGCGTTGGATCTGGCGTTGGATCTGGCGTTGGATCTGGCGTTGGATCTGGCGTTGGATCTGATTCTGCAAAAATAAAATTGATATTGTCTAGATCATCAATACTTAATCCATTTAATGTAAGGAAAACACCGCCAGAAACCTCTATTTGAAGGTTCCCATCAACATTTAGCGATGCAATTTCCCTAACCTCTTCCAAATTACGCAACTCAGAATTAAGGCGTGAGATATCGATTATATCTTCAGTAGTATAATCAAAGATCGTATCACCCCAAAGATTATCATGAATAATGAATAGATCCTGACCGGTACCACCTTCAAAAGTGGTACCTCCACGACTACTGCCTAAAAGCGTATCATCGCCACTACCACCAGATAGTTCTGCCTCTCCAACAGCAGGTTTATTGGGAGCAATACCATTATCCGTTAGAAGATCGTTGCCATCTCCTCCTCGCAGGAAGCCTCCACCTGTTAAAGTGTCATTAAAAGCTGATCCAATAATGTTCTGAATATTAAAAAGGATATCGCCTTCAGCATCACCACCAAGGCCTCGTCCCTCAAACGTGCCATTGCGTGTGGTAACAAAATTATCAACATTTACACCAGCCGATGACGTTGCATAGGAAACAAATTCGAAAGTAAAGGTAGGAACGCTAGAATTCTCTCCAAAAAAGGTATCCGCACCAGGTCCACCAATTAACGTATCTGGCCCATCTAATCCCCGAAGAGTGTCATTTCCGTCGCCACCTTCCAGCAAATCCCCTTCACCAGACCGGTTGATGGCATTTCCAATCAGCTCATCATCACCACTACCGCCTCTCAGCGTATCCCCTCCTGTTCCACCTGATCTACTTTGCAACACATCATTACCCGCTCCACCCTCAATAACCTCAGGGTCCGTCGTCCCGGTCAGTGTATCATCACCATCGGTTTGATCCCCTGCTCCGCCAACGACACCTTCAGAACTGGAGGAGTTCACCCCACCATTCACAAAGTTAAACCCAACATTTTCTATGTCGGATAGGGTTAAACCACTAAAGAAAAGGCTACTGCTAATGCCCGTTTGTACCAGTACACCCGATGTCCCATTAACCATAGTTTCAGATGCGTTGGCCAATAACTGCTGAATATCAGCAATCGAAGAGATCGCGGATATATCAATAATATCTAAGCTTGTAATGGTGGAAAGAACATCGTTACCGTGGTCAGCTTCCAAAACAATTAAATCGCTGCCTGCTCCACCTTCAATTTCATCATCACCCAGGCCGCCAATTAAGGTATCATCTCCATCACCACCGATAAGTGTATCATTTCCAGCCCTACCTTCTAAAAGATCACTATGTTGACCTCCGCGTAGGCCATTGGAAAATTCATTGCCTACATAGTGGACAGAGCGAAAACTAAAACCCGTTTCTAGATTTTCGAACCCTGAAATTTGATTTATCTGTGCACCTGTTTCATCGGTAACTGCGCCAGTATTGAGATCAATATCACCAGAAGAAAAAGCGAATAATGTATCATTACCACTACCACCATCAATGGTCACATCGCCACTGAAGGTACCGTTAAAGAAAATATAATCATCACCTGCGCCCCCATCTATAACTCCAAAGCCACCAAGCAAAGTATCATTTCCGGCCCCTCCAATCAGTGTATCCCGACCTGATTGTCCGTTCAGGCTATCATCACCACCGCCGCCATTTAAGTAATCATCTCCACCATCACCAGCAAATATCTCATCAGCTTCTGAACCGTTAATCGTATCTGCAAAGTCAGACCCAGCAATACGCCGAATATTTATCAGCAAGTCTCCATCTGCGTGACCACCAGATGCTGTACCCTCTTCCAGGTCTAGATTAACTCCAGAAGGTGAGGCATCATATGAGGTTCCTACATTATCGTTGGCTCCTCCTATCAGAGTATCAGCGCCAGCGAGGCCTATTAAAAAGTCATTTCCACCATTGCCATTTAAAATGTTATCTTCAGCGGTACCGACCAAGCGATCCGAAAAGGGAGAACCTATGATGTGCTCGATGCTTATAAGCCTATCGCCTGCGCCCTCTCCAGAACTTGAACTAGGCCAGCCAGTTACGAATGATTGAAAATCACCAATAAATATACCTGCTGTCGAGGCACTATAATCAGCGGTATCAATGCCTTCACCACCATCAAGCAAATCAGCGCCTAGACCACCAATTAAAGTGTCATTTCCCTCACCACCCAATAGTGTATCTTGCCCGTCTAATCCCCTGATCACATCATCGCCATCAGTACCTTCTAGAGTATCGTCGCTTTCCGTGCCCAAAATATTGGTCATACATCCCCCATCAGCTCAAACACTGAAAAATTGATAAAATTTATTAATGCTATTTGCGATAATATTCAGTCTGAGTATCTGCAAAAAAAGGAAAGATAGGGATGTTACATCCCTATTAAAAAATCGTTTTTTAACTCAGTACCCAATTGATATTGCCGTCTATAAAATCCTGTACGGTCAGGTCAGCAATAAAGATATCACCACCTCCGGTAAAAATGGTTACTCCCAATTCATCAGCATCAACACCATTGGACCTAACAGTTTCGCGAACAAATTCGCTGATATCAATTTGGCTTAAATCATCAATCGTATTGGCGAGGAAAAGTATATCTTCATCAACGTTGAAATCTGTTATTTCGTCTGCCCTATGGTTGCCAGCGAAGAAGAAGGTATCGGCACCATCACCACCGGTTAAAACGTCATCATCAGCGCCGCCAAAGATACTATCATCGCCTAAACCACCAACAATCGTATCAAGCCCGGCGCCTCCAAATAAACTATCCGCACCCGAGCCACCTTCCACAAAATCACGCTCGGCGCCTGCAAAAATCAAATCATCACCATCGCCACCGATTAAAGTGTCATTGAAGAAGGTCGCTCCAACAGTTTCCTGCCCTCCGAAAAGGGTATCATTCCCTGCCCCTGCGTTGATAAAGTCAGCCCCTTCACCTCCGCCTAAAACATCTGCACCAGCCGCACCGTAGATAGTATCGTTTCCACTACCCCCAAAAGCGGCATTATTGGTTATTGCTGTTGCTACCTGCTCGCCGTCCTGGAACACATTATCTTGGTTCAGATCGTTAAACCCACCTGAGACCAGAATATCCCCGCCTGCACCACCAAACAGAGTATTATTACCGGCAGCTACGGCTGGATCAGCTGTTTCATTAAGTATAGAGGCATTACCAACACCACCGATAAGGGTATCATTCCCTGCACCGCCACCGATAACATCGCTTCCTAGCCCTCCAACAAACAGATCATCACCTTCATCACCCGGGCCAGCGAAAATTTCATCATCACCATCGCCGCCGGAGGCAATATCATTTCCAGTACCTCCAGAGATAAAATCATTACCGCCATTACCAATTAGGGTATCGTTGCCGCCAAATCCGAGCAGACGATCATTCCCGATACCGGTCTCGATCACCTCATTAGTATCATCGCCCCGTTCAAGCTGATCACCTACCGGCTCTTCTGGCTCTGGCATAGGCTCAGGACCGGGAAGATCAGGGATTATAATTGGGTCACGTGTTTCAAAAGTGAAATCGTTCGCTGAGAGTGCAAAAGTTTGTATACCGTGAATATCAATGATGTTTCCATTGATATTGATCCGTGCACCTCCGTTAATACCTGTGGTAAATAAACGTTGAACATCTGCAAAACTATTAATCCCGAAACCATTCAGATTAATTTTATCAATACCAAGTTCAAAGCGGAAAATTTCGCCACGTCCAAAATCATCGCTAAACTCGAATATATCGGCTCCAGCGCCTCCTAATAAGCTGTCATTCCCCCCTCCAGCAATAAGGACATCATCTCCGCCTTCACCTTGCAAGAAATCATTTCCCAAACCTCCAATCAGCGTATCATTAAAATTCCAGCCACGTATTAAATTATCATTTGCATCACCAATCAGTAGATTACTCTCAAACGCTGAACCAAATATGTTTTCGATACTTACAAGTGTATCCAGCTCCCCGTCTCCCGAAAGAGCAACACCTTGATTAAGGTCTACAACAAGGGTTCCACCACCTGAGAATGTAAATCGAGCGCCATCGATACCTTCGCCACCGTCAAGAAAGTCATCCCCCGCTCTACCCCCTAACGTATCTCTACCTTGGCCACCAATAAGTGTGTCATCTCCATCAAAACCTTCTAACCTATTGTTCTTACCATCGCCGGAAATTAGATCATTGCCGGACGTACCATAAACATCAACGATATTTATTAGTACATCGACATCACCATAAGCGTCTGTTGCTCTCCCAGCTTCAAGATCAACAACAACTCCTTTGACTCCATCAAAATCAGAAAAAGAAGCACGTACGCGATCAACACCGGTACCAATCAAAGTGTCGTCGCCAGCCCCCCCGCTTAATGTATCAATACCGGCGCCAGCTATAAGTAGGTCATCTCCGTTACCACCGGACAAATTATCGTCACCAGCGTTTCCCTCAATGCTGTCATCGCCTGCGTGACCTCTAATTAGATCATCACCTTCCCGGCCAACCAGCGTATCATTTCCATCGGATCCGGAAAGTTGATCGTCATTATTTGAGCCCAGAAAAACAACATCACCCGCTTGGAAGGGGGCCAACAATTCCTCAATGTTCGCTATATTGCTACTTTGGCCATTAACGGAAAGCGTCCCTGCCAACAGGTCTACTATTCCTTCAACTTCCAGTTGGTCAATCCCATTACCGCCGTCAACATCCGCAATACCATCATCCAAAATAGTTATAGTGTCATTTCCATCGCCAGTACGGACAACACTAACCCCATTGCCAACGATAACATTATCTATTCCGCTACCGCCCAGAACAGTGTCATCACCATCGCCAGCATCTATGAAGTTAAACCCTTCACCTGCATCAATAAAATCATCTCCGTTACCCCCGCGAATTATATCATCTCCGGCTCCGGCCTCAATCCGATCGTCTCCGTTTCCTCCTTCAACCCTATTATCGCCAGCACCTGCATTGATGAAATCATCACCACTGCCACCACTGATACTATCCGCAGCGAATCCACCTATAAGAGTATCATCGCCCTCAAAGCCTCCTAGAGTAGTAGGCTGAGCAAAAAGGCCAACAAGATGATCATCAAAATTAGAACCAAAAAGTCTGGAGATGTTTATTAAAACGTCACCTTCAGCATGCCCGCCTGATGGGTTTTCGCCTGTTGTTAAGTTAATGGAAACAGCTTCATTAGATGACGAATATGTAGCTCCAGCGCTAGAGCCTACAGCACCAATTAGAGTATCATCCCCCTCAAAGCCTTGAAGGAGGTCTCCACCGCCATTTCCATCAAGAAGGTTATCTGCTTCATTACCGAAGATACGGTCCGCAAAAACGGAACCTATGATGTTTTCGAAATTTATCAGTACATCTCGAGATGCTTCACCTACACCATTAAAATCTATAATAATTCCAGAAGTAAACATTATAAAGCCCGCTGGGGATGAGCTATAGTCTATGGTATCGATACCCTCTCCACCGTCTAGTACATCTCTGCCGAAACCTCCAATTAAGGTATCATTTCCTGCACCACCTAATAGTGTATCATCCCCATCCAAGCCTCTGATCACATCATCGCCATCAGTACCTTCAAGAATCTCGGCATCCACGGTACCAACAATATCAGACATATATTCCCCCATCAGCGCAAACACTGAAAATCAATCAAACGTTTAGTAGACACCACTGATTAAGGGAGTTGATTTTGATCTGCAACACCAAAAGATTATAAACTTAACGAATAAGTACATTACCTCTAACAGCTCCAAAAATAAGAGATTATTAAAACGCGCGAGGCAAAAAAATTAGAATATTTTATTAATTTCTAAATACTAAAAAAACAAAAGCCAGTACCTAAATCAAGTACTGGCTTATCATACTCAAACAACTTTAGAAGATATTTACGCAACTTCTTCCTTGGTACGCAGGAATTTGAGGCTTGGGAAATCTTCCTTGGCTTTATCAAGGTGCCAGTTGTTCCGCGCCAGATAAACTGGTGAGCCAGTATGATCCTCTGCCATGGAAGCACGGTTCCCGTCCGAGAACTGTTTCACCTCGCGGTGATCCCCTTCTACCCACTCCGCAGTGAGAAGCGTTGTTGGCTCAAAAATAACAGGAACCTGATATTCTGTACGGATGCGGTCAGCTAGAACGTCAAACTGCAGCGCTCCAACAACGCCAACTACCCAGTCACTACCAAGATACGGCTTAAACACGCGAGCAGCGCCCTCTTCCGCAAGCTGTTCAAGCGCGCGGCCAAGGTGTTTTGCTTTCATTGGATCTTCGGAGCGTACCTTCTGGAGAATTTCCGGTGCGAAAGACGGTACCCCTGTGAAACGAAGTGTTTCGCCTTCAGTGAGCGTATCACCAATGCGGAGGTTACCGTGGTTCGGGATACCAATAATATCACCAGCGAACGCTTCTTCCGCAATCTCACGGTCCTGCGCAAGAAACAGCTGAGCGTTATGCACGGCCATAGTTTTGCCGCTCCGAATATGCTTCAGCTTGATGCCTTTTTTGAACCGACCCGATACAATACGTACAAACGCGATACGGTCACGGTGTTTCGGGTCCATATTCGCCTGAATTTTAAAAACGAAAGCTGAAACCTTGTTTTCAAGCGGCTCTACTTCCCGCTCCATGGCCTTACCAAGGCGTGGTTTTGGCGCAAAGCTACCAACACCTTGAAGTAGTTCCTGCACACCAAAATTATTGATGGCAGAACCAAAGAATACAGGTGTTAATATGCCGTCCAGATATTGCTCGAGATCGAATGCCGGGCAAAGTTCCCGCACCATTTCAACATCTTCGCGGAGCTTCTCAACAGCGTAATCAGGCAACAATTCATCAAGCTTCGGATCATCAAGACCTTCACACTTAATACCTTCTGAAAGGCTATCTCCCTTACCGCGATCAAACAGAATAAGCTGATCATGGATAAGGTCGTAACACCCCTTGAAATCACGGCCCATACCAATTGGCCAACTCGCCGGTGTTACATCAAGTGCAAGTGTCTGCTCCACTTCATCAAGAAGCTCAAACGGGTCTTTGGCTTCACGGTCAAGTTTGTTGATAAAGGTTGTGATCGGCATATCGCGCAGGCGACATACCTCAAAGAGTTTGCGGGTCTGCCGCTCGATACCTTTTGCAGCATCAAGCACCATCACAGCACTATCAACGGCAGAAAGCGTGCGGTATGTATCTTCAGAGAAATCTTCGTGACCTGGCGTATCAAGCAGATTGAAGGTATTGCCTTCAAAATCAAAGGTCATCACAGAGGACGCAACCGAGATACCACGTTCCTGCTCCACCTTCATCCAGTCAGAGCGGGCACGACGACGCTCACCCTTGGCTTTTACCTCACCTGCCATCTGAATAGCACCACCAAAGAGAAGTAGTTTCTCTGTCAGTGTGGTTTTACCCGCATCCGGGTGTGAGATAATCGCAAAGGTGCGACGTTTATCAATTTCCTGCTCTAAAGCCATGAAAGTCTTCCAACCAAATCAAATTCCCGCGCAAAATAACGATTTTTGAGAAAGATGGAAGGTATTTATTCTATTTTGAAGGTGCCGCTTTCAGAATGGTCTCAAAGTTCTTTTGCCAGCCAGCCTCTGTTTTGCGTTCACCGAACTCGTTCCATGATCCATCTTCAGTGCGGCGGAATGTGAGGCGGTAAGAACCATCTTCCACGCGGCATTTGAACTCTTTCGCCTCCAGCACGCATTTAAACGGCCTGCTTACGCCCTTTGACGTGTATGGATTATACCAATAATGCCCGGCTTCAGCATCGTAGTTGATAACGGTATGAAGACCGTATGTTTGTCTGCCATCCCGGAAACCCCGGGCCTGAATAATAAGCAGGCTATTCTGCACATCAAACCACACGCTTTCTTTATCGTGGTACTGGCTTTCTCTACCGTCCTGCCGGTAAGAGATACCTGGCCCTTCCCACTCGCCCACAAGGAACTCAAGTTTCTCAATCGCGGTTTGCTCAGGTGTTTTTGTATCCTGTGCTTCAATGGCGGCGGTGAATAAAAAGGTGGCAGTAAGACAAGCAGATTTTACGGCATTGGAAAACATAGGATGCATACCTCAAGCGAATATTAGATCTTCACCAACATAAACCTTCCTGAAAAGGCTACAACAGCGAGCTTATCCGCTCTCTTGAACGTGATGGAGCGAAGCAATACTTATCGATTAAGACGATTACTGAAATCTATTTAAATTGATTTAAAGGATATATTTTCTATGCCATGAAGTAAGTATATTTGTTTCGAACATAGAATTTCGCACTTAACCCGATGGTATCAACAGCCTTAAGTGCGGAACGAATGGCCCCCTTTTCATCAACAGCCTGGGGGCCATTCACCCCTTTAACACGATATCTTTATTAGCGTGCCCTGTATCACCAATATAGGCTTCTCTGGTTGCTAAATCGTTACCTTTTTAATCAGGTTATGCCGTGTCTCGAATTCTTCTTACAATTTCACTTATTTTTGTGTTGAGCCTTTCGGCCTTCGCCTCGTCATCTGACTTTGATATCCGGCTTGCCAATAACTCTCCCCGTGAAAAGGCTGCTGAGAAACAATTGAAACGGCTCCTTGATACATATGATGTAAGCCCGTTCGTATTCACTTACTCAATTAAGATAGATCAAGATGACGCTCCGCACAGTCATCCAATACTAACACTGAATGATTATTTTATTGAAGATGATGCATCAGCGCTCTCAACCTTCATTCACGAGCAGTTGCACTGGTTCGGTATCGCTTTTGAACCGCAAGTGAATGAGGCTATTAAAGATTTGAAAACTTTATATCCGAAAGTACCTAGTGGCAGGCGTGGTGGTGCACGTGACGATTACAGCACCTATGTGCATCTTATTGTAGGCCTTCAAGAATATTATGCATCCGCTTCTCTGTTTGGAAAAGATGAAGCCAGAAGAGTTCTTCTTGGCAAAACCTGGTACACATGGATTTATAGAGAAGTTGTAGAAAACGAGGAAGAACTCGCGAAACTGCTTAGAAAGCATGATCTACTGTTTATGGTAGAATAATTGGAAAATGATGGCGGCCACCAGACCGCCACCAGCACTTAATTTACGGCAAAATTACACTGTCAATTACATGAATTACGCCATTTTCCGCTTTTATATCTGTCGCGACCACCCGGGCATTATCGATCATCACACCCATATCTGAAACCGTAACTTTCACATCCTGCCCCTGCACTGTTTTTGCAGCTTTCAAACCAACAACATCTTTCACCAGTACCTTACCTGGCACCACATGATATGTGAGTACTGCAACTAGTTGCTCACGATTTTCAGGCTTCAAGAGGTTTTCTACAGTGCCCGCTGGTAACTTGGCAAAAGCCTCGTCTGTTGGGGCAAAAACCGTAAAGGGTCCACTACTTTGTAGGGTTTCTACTAAACCAGCAGCCTTAACTGCAGCAACCAGCGTGGTGAACGAGCTATTACTTGCAGCAATTTCAACAATATCTTTGTTCGGCTTGTGCTCTCCAGCAAGCGTTACCACACTGCCTGCCACAACAAGCGAAGCTGCTATCATCATAGTTCCAAAAGATTTAATCATTGTACCTATCCTCTGATTAATTGGCTGCGGATCAGGTATGAGCGAAAAGATGCCAAAACATATCGACCGCAGATTAAGCGTTGTGCGCCGCACCACTAGAGGGCGGCAAATCTATTTTAGAATGTCTGACATCTTCACTAATGGGCCCACTTTCTGTGATTTTCATCAGTGATATTTAGAATACGGCGACAGGATACAACTAGATCACATCGTATTTAAAAACTGTAAGAAACCCCAAAACCAGCGCTTATCTCATAATCATCCGTAATGCCCGGGTTATCGGTAACGGCATCTGCTAAAAGCACAGCACTTCCAAAACCAATAAAGCTGATACGATCTGTTATCGGATACGTTGTGAATATGTTCACCGAATAATTAATAAAGCTCTCTTCAACACGAAAGAACGGAAGAAGCGGTTCTCCGTTTTCGCGCATACGCTCTCTTTGTTCATAAGTTACACCATAGGAAAAATTGCCTAATTTCCGGCTATTCCATGATGCACGAATACTTGGAATGAATGTGAGCTTACCCAAAACAAAACGATATCCATATCCTAGCGAAACTTCCTGCCCGTTATACTGGCCTGTTATATCCCGCCTGAATTCAGCTTCAACAAACCCTAAACGGCCACCCAAACGGGCCCTGAGGCCTGCATCAAGGGCAAAGGCACTAAGAGACTGCCCAGCAACACCTCGTGCAGCAACAAATACATCAGCTGATAGCTGCAAGTTATCTCGATAATTAGGAGTTAACAAATGATACCCAGCTTCCAACCCTTGTAGATAAAGGCTACTACTTTGATAAGTGATACTCGGGAACACGCGCACCTGAGTATCCTCAAGCTCAAAAGGACTATCGTATAAAAGCCCTACTGCCCCCACTTGCCAACCCCTACCATCCTCCTGCCCTATAACGCTTCCTGAAGAGACCACGAAAACGAGAGCAAGCGATAACTTTACTACCAATAAATGTTTCATATTTTTCCCACTGAAAATCATCGACACCTCTAAAATTCACTAATACGTACTGAAATTCGGCATTTCTGGATGAAAAACCGCATACTTTTCTCAAATCCCTGTGGCTCGTAATTGCTCTAAAGTTAAAAAAAAATCTCTCAGCCATTCACAAAATTTAGAATATCTGAATTTTGTTGCCATTTTTTCACGAAAATTAAACTTTATAGATGTAATTAACCACCTTTACTGGCACATGCTTTGCTTATAGAGGCATACGTGGTGAGAAAATCACCCGTATTACTGAAAAAATTGCCCTGTCTACGCTTTGTTGAGTTGATGTTGGTTTTTTTAGTGAGCGTTAGACACGGCACATTCTGCTGAGAAAGAGAGTGCCAAATGACTTATGCTACAAAGATTTCCCCGGAAGGAACATTCCACCGGTTTTCCTATCAAGGTTTCCCTGTGCATATGAAAGAATATGCACCCAATTCTACCACGTTACCGCTCGTATTCATTGGCGGTGCCTTCCAAAACATCACGGCCGTTGAAAAATTAAGCAATGCGTTCAGCCAGGAAACTTGGGTAATTACTGTCGATACGCCAGGCAACGGTGAAACTGGTGTATTACCGCATGAATATGACTTTGAATTCATCTGCCAAGCCATTCATCACGGCCTCTGTGAATTGGGCGTCGCGGAACGCGTCAATATGCTGGGCTGTAGTTACGGTAGCATTATCGCAATGCGCTATGCTCAGATGTATAACAACATTGAACACCTAGTTCTTGGTTCCGCAATGGATAAAATGCCCGACAGGCTTGAATATGCATTCAACCATCTATTGTTCCTACTGGAGTGGGATAAAACCGAAGAGTTTGCCGAGAGCTTTACCGACCTGATGACCAATCCAGCATTAAGAGAAACTAATAGATTGGCGCGCTTAACCGCAGATAAGTTACGTCACGCCCTCTTAAACGCCAATTGCGGCATCAAAGAACAGTTTAAGCATAATACCAAGCGTATTCTGGATCATGCTAATACTGATTTGAGCAAAATGCCAAATGATATGGATGTCACTGTCTTCACTGGAGAACATGATCATTTTCTACCTGTCGAAGCAAATATGAAGATTGCCGATAATTTTGCAAATGGGCGTTTTATTTCCCTGCCAAATGCCGATCATATGTTCCATGTAGAACAGTTTAAAGGCACGGTACGTACGATTTTAGATTCTATCAAACCCGTGTATGACCGCACTTTAGCTGCATAAAACATAAAGAAAAGCCGAAGGGGAGAATCCAGACACCCCCTTCGGCTTCAGCCAGGTGCCTATTATCAGAAGTCTAATCAGGGAGGAAGGAAGATATACCCTCCTGATAACAGGCTGTTTCGACGTCCCTCTGTTTGATTATAACTCAGAACAGTCACGCCGATGACTTAATAGACTATCTAGTCCAGTAATTAAATAAATCAAGCAAGATTCTGTTAAAGTTACATTAGAAACTTTTATCTCATTGATTTTTCATATAAAAAAAGGGCAGAAAACTGCCCCTTTTTCATGTTTTATTCAGCATTAATTTCTTATTTGAGCTTACGTTCAAAGAAATCTAGCGCCAATTTCCATAAATGCTTCCGGGTATTTTCGCCACGAATACCGTGCTTCTTGCCGGGGTATGTCATCAGCTCAAATGGCTTTCCTTCTTTCTGCAATGTCGCCATAAGCTTAACTGCGTTATCGAAGAACACGTTATCATCTGCCATACCGTGGATTAATAGCAGGTCACCTTTGAAGTTATCTGCATATTTAAACACAGATGAGTTTTCATACACATTACCTGGATCATTCGGGTGGCTCAGATAGCGCTCTGTGTAAGCTGTATCATAAAGGCGCCAATCCGTAACCGGAGCAACAGATACACCAGCTTTAAATACATCAGGTGCTTTGAACATGTTGATGATGGTCATGTAACCACCATAAGACCAACCCCACATACCAATTTTATCACCATCGATAAAATCAAGTGTTTTTAGGTAGTTAGCACCAGTAACTTGATCTTCAACCTCAACCGTGCCCATAGCATTTTTGATATGGCCTTCAAACTCAATACCTCGGTTCCACATGCCTCGGTTATCAAGAACCATTACAACAAAGCCTTTACGTGCAAGGATTTCATTGAAGTTCACACTCCATGTCTTCCGTACGCTCTGACCGTGCGGGCCACCATAGGGCGCCATAATAGCCGGGTACTTTTTACCCTCTTCCATGCTTGGTGGCAGGTATAGGCGATAATAAAGGTCGCTACCGTCACTTGCTTTAATCGTACCAAAGCTTTGTTTCGCTGCACCGTCTAAATACTTACCGTATGGGTGGTTACCATCCAGCTTATTCTCGTTGATCGCGAAACGAACTGAACCATCTTTCAGGTCTTTAACGACAATCTGTGGGGGTTGGGTCGGGCTTGAGAAGTTATCAATGAAGAAACCATCACCTACACGTGCACCGTGCCATCCCTCTTCTTTGGTAATCCGGGTGATATCACCACCGGCCATTGGAACAGAATAAAGATGGCTTTCAATCGGGCTATCTTTAAAACCAGAGAAGTAAATAGTACCATTTTCTTCATCCACACGGTTCACGCTGCTCACAACCCAGTCACCAGAAGTAATTGGTGTTGCTTCACCAGTTTCCATATTCACATTGTAAAGATGCCGGAAACCAGTACGCTCACTAGCCCACAACATATTGTTGCCATCGTTTGTGAAACGCAGAATATTATGCAGATTTACCCAAATATCTGATTGTTCTGTAAGCAGCGTACGCTGGCTGGAACCATCAGCTGCAGCTAGCACCATATCAAGCTGCGTCTGTGGGCGATTGAGGCGCTGGTAAATTACCGTTTGACTATCTGGTGTCCAGTTCACACGACCAAGATACGTATCCTGATCACCACCCGCATCAATCCAATCAACCGATTTATCCGCAACAGAAACAACACCGAGTTTGTATGTAACGTTCGTAGTACCTGCTTCAGGATAGCGCTGTTTGATAGATGTTACCGAACCGTCACCTTTTACTTCGTAACGATCCTTAATAATTACATCGCTCTCATCAAATTGCTCAAAAGCAATTTTGGTTTCGTCCGGAGACCACCAATACCCTGTAAAGCGGCCTAGTTCTTCTTGCGCTACGAACTCAGCCATACCATTAGCAATTGTATCGGTCGAGCCTGATGTCAGCTTGGTCTCTTCACCGGTTTTAACGTTTACAATGTAAACTTCACGGTTACGAACAAAAGAAACATAAGTGCTTTTAGGGCTGAAACGGATATCCGTTTCAAACTCTGGTGTATCTGTAAGGCGCTTAACCTTACCGCCCAGCGGCAGTACATAAACATCGCCCCCCACAGGGAACATCAGTGATTTGCTATCCTTACTCCAGAAATACCGAGTAATACCAGAAATGCCACCAATCCGCTGACGTTCACGGCGCGCCTTTTCTTCCTCGGATAGCTCTTCTTTTTTTCCGCCCAGAAGAACGTTTGAATCAATCAGCAGCTTCGCCTTGCCGCTTTTTGTATCAAACTCCCATAAATCGAGCTGATTACGGTTGTTTTCTTTGCCTCGCAAGAATGTAATACGCTTACCGTCAGGCGACATTTGAAGGCCGCGCATACTAGAGCCATTGATAGACGGCCCCGCAACGAGACGATCAATTGTAAATTCTTCCGCCACTGCAGGCATGCTTGCCGCAAGAAGGGCGGCAGCTAAGATCGTTTTCATAAACTCCCCCTGTGTACTAACCCAAATGTGTTGTTATTTTCTATGTGTATTTATCATGTGTCATAGACCCGAAAAGCACAATAATGCGTGATCTATCCTTTTTCACACATTTTTTTAAAACCTGCGGCCATAAAAGGCACCATACGCTCATACGCACCCACCATATCTTCCGATTTCACGGCTCCATCGGAAAGCTGATCAATACGACCTGTATGCGCCATGGTGAGAGTAAGAGCCCCCGAAAGGAAATGATAGCACCAGTAAAAATCTTGTGGTTCAGCATCAGGCAAAGCAGCCTTAAGAGCTTCCATAAATTTGCGCACGAGTGGGTCAAAATATTTAGTCATCAATTGCCCACCCCATTCGTAGGAGCTGTTCACTTGTGCAATGAGTTCAAAATAATGAAGCCAACCTTCATCAGCCTGCAACCCTTCCCCCAAAAGAGGATGTAGAAATGCATCAATAATGGCCTCAACGCTCGGCCCATTCTCACCAGCTTCAGCCTGACATTTTTCAAGTGCTGCCAAACGCAGATCATTCAGAACTTCTGCACGGCGCAAAAGAACCGCATCAAACAAACCGCGTTTACTGCCAAAATGATAGCTAGCGAGGGCGAGATCAACCTCAGCGGAATCAGCAACCATCCGCATAGAAACGCCTTCAAAACCGTGTTTGGCAAACAAAGCCTCAGCCGCATTGAGAATACGATCTTTTCTTCTAATTCGGTTTTTCTCCGGTGCTTTTGTCACGCACTAGCCTCCGCTCAAATCACTTCAGTAGTTTTGTAACATTACTTTATTGAAAACGAAAACCACATATTTTTTCAATGATCGTTGAATTTTTGTTGACATTTCAACAAACGTTGAATTTAATCAAACTGACATAACTTGAACGTTCCTGGGGAGGGATGAAATGAGAACGAATAAAACTGCTTTGGCAGTAATGATGGCGAGTACCTGCCTATCAGGATTAACGCTAACCCCCGCCGTTTCCGCACAAGACAGCGGCTCCAATGATGTGCAACTGGAAGAAATTCAAGTAACGGCTCGTCGCCGTTCTGAATCGTTACAAGATGTACCTGTCGCAGTAACTGCCTTATCCGGCGAGCAACTCGCAAAGCTGGGTGCGCCGGACATCACCTATCTTGCCCAAAGTATTCCAAATACAACACTTGAGGTTTCTCGCGGTACCAACACAACAATCACAGCCTTCATCCGCGGCGTTGGCCAGCAGGACCCTGTCGCTGGTTTTGAAGCGGGTGTTGGTATTTATCTTGACGATGTCTATCTGAACCGCCCACAAGGTGGTGTACTTGATGTATATGATGTTGAGCGTATTGAGGTACTTCGCGGTCCGCAAGGTACACTATACGGCCGGAACACTATCGGGGGTGCGATCAAATATGTAACCAAGCGCATTGGTGATGAACCATCCCTCAAGCTTAACTTGGCAGGCGGTACTTTTGGTCAACACGAGATCGTAGCTTCCGCTGAATTACCA
Organism: Kordiimonas sp. SCSIO 12603; assembly: GCF_024398035.1. Lineage (NCBI taxonomy): Bacteria > Pseudomonadati > Pseudomonadota > Alphaproteobacteria > Kordiimonadales > Kordiimonadaceae > Kordiimonas > Kordiimonas sp. SCSIO 12603. The sequence goes on along the minus strand of NZ_CP073748.1, from coordinate 2,211,102 downwards.
GTTTCTGATACTGTTCGCTTTAGTGCCTCTGGCGCATACCTACAGCGTAACGGATACGGTGAAAATATCGAAACTGGCGCAGAGCATTATGACAAAGATATTCTGGCGTTCCGAGCAAGCAGCGAAATCTTACCATCAGATGCTCTCTTCATCCGCTTTACCGCAGATTACCTAAAAGATAAGAGTAATCCTAAATCAGGTCACCGTTTGATTCCTGGCCTATTTAGCGGCGCACCAGTTCTAGATGATGTGTTTGATACACGCGCAGGCCTTGATGCTCGTAATGAGGCAGAACAATATGGCGGCTCCATGCTCGTAGAGTATGAAATCAACGAAAACTGGACCATTAAAAACATTCTTGCATACCGTGAAGACGAAAGCTTCCAAGCTATTGATTTCGATAGCCTACCTGTGGCTGATGTTGACGTACCAGTAATTTATGAGAACGATCAGTTCAGCGAAGAACTGCAACTTCTCTATAGTGGTGAGACTATAAGCGGTCTCCTTGGTTTTTATTACCTAGATGCCAATGCTTCCAACGAATTTGATGTACTTCTTGCACAAACAGGTGCAGCCATTGGCCTGCCTGGTTTGAACGCAAACACCTTCGGTGATGTAGGTACGAAATCATGGTCTATCTTTGGTGACTTCACCTTTGACCTGGCAAAACATTTTGGCATGGATACTGGCTTGGAGCTAAGCGTAGGCGGCCGCTACACAAGCGACAAACGTACATCTAACGTGCTGCGCCGCACCTTTATTGGCGGTTTTTCTGATACGTTTGGTGGTGACGCGACACTTATCGCGACAACATCAGATTTCAATGGTTCACAAACATTTAAGGACTTCACACCACGTGTAAGCCTTTCATGGCAGCCAAACGACGATCAAACGGCTTACATCTCCTTTAGCCAAGGTTTCAAAGGTGGAGGGTTTGACCCACGCGGTGCAACCACAGCTGCGCCTGACCTGAATAATGATGGTACAGTTTCAGAAGCTGAAATCTTTGATTTCATGCAGTTTGATCCTGAAAACATCACTACTTATGAGGTCGGCCTGAAATCAAACTGGGCTGATGGCCGTGTACAAACAAACCTAGCCTTCTTCTACAGCGATTATACAGATGTTCAAATTCCGGGCTCTGTTGGTGTGGATACAAATGGTGACGGTATCAACGATAGCTTCGCAGGCGTGACAACAAACGCTGGTAAAGCAAGCATCACAGGTATTGAACTTGAAGGTAATGCAATTCTCGGCACAGATATGGGTGTTGATGGCGATAGCCTTGTTGCCACTTTCTCTCTAGGCTGGGTAGATGCTCAGTATGATGAGTTCCTAACAGCTGTGACAGAAGGCGGCGTAACAACAATTCAGGATGTAGCCAATGAGCGAGTGGTACAGAATACGCCTGACCTCTCCACTAACCTGCGCCTAACTTACAATCGTCCACTGGAACTACTGAACTCAGACGGCGAAATCTCTTTCTCAGGTGCATGGTCCTATAAAAGCCGTACACACCAGTTTGAGGTTCCAAATGCCTTCCTTGATCAACCAGCTTACTCTTTGTTCGACGCAAGTATCGTCTGGACATCTGAGGGCGGCAAATACAGCATTGGCTTGCACGGTAAGAACCTGACTGACAAAGAATATATTGTTGCAGGTTACAACTTCGCGAATGCCGACGGCACAGCGTCTACATTAGGCTTAGAAGGCATTGCTTCTGCGTTCTACGGCCCGCCACGCACTGTTACAGCGACATTTGGCGTGAAATTCTAAACCTCCCATGGGGTCGGTTCCGCCGGCCCCTCCCTATTATCATTCTTTTTGTTATTTTTATTATTGGATGATCACGTGAGCCCTTTCAACACATCGGCACCTTTACTCCCGGAAATCCTCTCACTTCACGGCAAGTGGAAAGGCAATAAAACCGCGTTAATTTCCGGCAAAGATATGCTTTCCTGGAAGGAATTAGACACCGCCACCAACCAGTTGGCTAATGCGCTTAACCAAAAGGGTATCGGGCGCGGTGACATGGTTGGCATTGTAATGAAAAATGGCCGACAGATGGTTGAAGCAATTATCGGCGTGATGAAATCCGGCGCTTGCAGCGTTCCTGTAAATCTCTCCGTCACTGACGAAGCTGTTACGGCTATGATGACAGATGCTAAAGTTAAGGCCGTTATCACAACAACAGACCAAGCCGAACGGCTCACAAACTATGTAAACCAACACCCTGGCACCCTTCACATCATCGCAGGCGATCGATCAGAAGGCGATACCTTCGAAACCTTTAAAAGAGAAGCGCCAGATCATAAACCAACAACAGACATTCAGGACGATGACCCGCTCAACGTAATATACAGCTCTGGCACAACTGGTATGCCGAAGGGGATATTACACACCCATCGAGGTCGCAGAGATTGGGCATATGATATGAGTATTGCTCTTCGTTATGACGGTAATGCCCGTACGCTCTTCAACATTGGTCTATATTCAAATATCAGTTGGGTGGGTTTTCTTGCTACTTTACTTGCTGGTGGTACTCTCTATGTGCATGAAACATTTGATACAAGGCTTACACTGGAAACTATTCAGAACGAGAAAATAACCAACTTTTCTATGGTGCCAATCCAGTATCAGCGCTTAATGGAAGACCCAGAACAAGAGAAATATGACATCTCTTCCCTAAAAGCTGTAATGAGCTGCGGATCACCATTACATGCTGATTTAAAAGCTAACCTTTATCAACGTTTTGGCCCAGTTATCATTGAGCTTTTCGGCCTTACAGAAGGCATTATCACCACACTTGAACCCGAGGAAGCAGAAGGTCGCATGTCATCGGTAGGGAAACCGCTTTTGGGTACTGATATCCGTATCATTGGTGACGATGATAAAGAAGTGCCCACTGGCTCCTCTGGCGAAATCGTTGCAAACGGCCGAATTGTCATGCCGGGTTATCTAAACAGAGAAGACGCAACCAGGGAGGCAACATGGCTGGATGAAAACGGCAATGCCTGGATAAGAACAGGTGATATTGGACAGTTAGACGAAGAAGGCTATCTTTACATTGTAGACCGCAAGAAAGATATGATCCTGTCGGGCGGGCAAAACATTTACCCACAGGATATCGAAGCAATGCTCATAACCAGCCCAGACGTTAACGACATCGCGGTAATTGGCGCGAAAAGCTCTCGTTGGGGGGAAACACCTTTAGCAGTTGTGGTGAAAGAGCCTGGCGCCGAAACTGACGAACACACTTTAAAAAACTGGGCCAATGAGCGGCTTGGTAAACAGCAACGGATTGCGGGTGTAGTATTTACAGAAGCCCTTCCCCGCAACCCGAACGGTAAAATTTTGAAACGCGAACTGCGCATAACATTTGGGGGACTTGAATTTGACTAAGTATACCAGTGAGTATTTCACGAACCCAGACGGGCTGAAACAGCATTACCGAGATTATAATAATGCACCAGAAGGCGCTCTAACCGTACTCTGTATGCCAGGCCTCACTCGTAACTCAAAAGACTTTGCAGGCATTGCCGAACATCTATCCCCGAAATACCGAGTGATATGCGTCGAGCAACGTGGGCGCGGCCTTTCAGATTGGGACCATGATCCAAGCAGGTATCGTCCCGATGTATATGTTGGAGATATGAAAGCTCTTATTGAACACCTTGGGCTTGACCAGGTGATCGCCCTCGGTACCTCTCTTGGTGGTTTAATGACCATCATGATGAGCGCTATGTACCCCGGCATTTTCAAAGCGGCAATTATTAATGATATTGGCCCCGAAGTTGATCCCAAAGGCATTGAACGTATTATGTCTTACGTGGGTAAAGGCACACCACCCCAAACTTGGGATGAAGTGATTGAGGCTACCAAGCTAGCCAATACAGGCGTTTATCCTGATTTCACTGATGAAGAATGGCTTGCATTCGCCAAAAAGCTTTATACCGAAGTAGACGGCATTCCGACGGTTCAATATGATCCCGCTATCAGAAATAATTTTGAAGGCCAAAGCGACCAATCTGCCCCAGATCTCTGGCCTGTTTTTGAGGCGACCAAAGACTTTCCAATGGTGGTGGTGCGCGGTGAAGTTTCAGATATCCTCTCTCACGAAACCCTAATGAAGATGGCAAATACACACCCAAACCTAACGCCAGTCACTGTGCCTGATACTGGGCATGTGCCATTCCTAACCGAACCTGAGTGCACAGCGGCTATAGATAAGCTTCTTGCATCTATCAGCTAATCACTTTGTAATACTAGACAATTACACATGGTCTGTGGCATTGCTGCAGACCGTATTTTGTTTATGGAGACAGGCCAATGAGTACACAGGAACTAGCAATAACCCCACAAGATGTACTCAAAGCAGCAAAAGCCATTGAAGGTGCTGTTAGCCGTACGCCCACAAAATTGTCTCGTACTCTGTCTGATATCACCAGTACCGAGTGTTATCTCAAGTTTGAAATTTTTCAATTTACCGCCGCCTATAAAGAGCGCGGCGCACTAAACCGTTTGCTTTCGCTAGAGGAAGGTGCAAAAGGCGTTATTGCTGCCTCGGCGGGTAATCACGCGCAAGGTTTAAGCTATCACGCAAGCCGCCTAGGTATTCCGGCAACAATTGTAATGCCCGAAGGTACACCTTTTAATAAAGTGAAACGTACAGAAGAACTGGGCGCGCGCGTAGTTCTCACTGGAAAAACTTTCGAGCAAGCGACCCAAGCAGCATATGATCTAGCTGATAAAGAGGGCCTTACCTACGTTCACCCATTTGATGATCCGAAGGTTATGTCCGGTCAGGGCACCGTCGGCTTGGAAATGCTGGAAGATATACCTGATCTAGACACACTGATTGTTCCAATCGGCGGTGGTGGCCTCGTTTCCGGTATCGCAACAATCGCGAAACACATCAACCCAAACATTCGTATCGTTGGTGTGCAAACAGAAGCTTTTCCTGCCATGAAGGAAACCGTCGAAGGTCTTTCTTTAGGCGGCAGTAACATTACAATTGCAGAAGGTATTGCTGTTAAAAATCCGGGTATGAATACCCGTAAAGTAGCAAGTGAACTGGTTGATGAAATTTTAATCGTGCCAGAAAACCGCATTGAAGCAGCCATTGTGATGATGATGGAAATTGAGAAAGTGGTCGTGGAAGGTGCTGGTGCAATTAGCCTTGCTGCTCTTCTACAATACCCTGGTCGCTTTAAAGGCCAGAAGGTCGGCATGGTGCTAACCGGAGGCAATATTGATAGCCGCCTTCTTGCGACCGCTATTATGCGCGGCATGGCTCGTGATGGCCGCCTGTCTCGCCTTCGTATTACAATGATGGATCAGCCAGGCATGCTGGCAAAAGTAACAGAAGTCGTTGCCGAAGTTGGTGCCAATGTTTTGGAACTACGTCACCAGCGCGAATTTGGTGCGGTATCGCTTAAGCTAACAGAAATGGAACTGGTTGTGGAAGCCAAAGACCGAGCCCACGCAGAACAGCTTGTTACAGCGCTTGAAGAAGCAGGCTTTAAGGTAGATGCTGCAAAGACGGTTTAAAACTTACTCAATCACATGAAAAAAGGCCGGAGAGTTTTCTCCGACCTTTCTTTTATTCTGCAGGCTTACCTGCTGCCTCATCTCGCTCAAATTTTCTGAGCTGCGCTGCAATAAAGCCCGGTGATTTGGTGTATTTCGCCATGATGTCGTAAAACACTGGCACGACAAACAAGGTAAAGAATGTCGCTACAATCACACCACTAAACACCGTAACACCAATGGTGATCCGGCTACCTGCACCAGCACCAGAAGCGAGCATAAGCGGTACGGCTCCCATCGCTGTTGACAAACCAGTCATCATAATCGGGCGCAAACGAGTTTTAGAAGCATTCAAAAGAGCGTCTCTGATCTCCTGCCCTTCATCCCTAAGCTGGTTCGCGAACTCCACAATCAAAATACCGTTTTTCGCCGCCAGTCCAATCAACAAGATCAGGCCAATCTGGCTGTAGATATTAAGCGTGCTGTCCGCCACCCAGAGCCCCAGCAAACCGCCAAGGATTGCGAGAGGTACAGTGAGCATAATAACCATCGGGTGAATAAAGCTTTCAAATTGAGCTGCAAGCACTAAGAACACAACCACGAGAGCAAGCGCAAAGATGAAATAGATATCACTTCCTGCTTCCTGATATTCACGAGATGCACCTTTGTAATCAATTGCCGCTACATCAGGCAGGTTATCAATAACAATCTGCTCACCTTCTTTGAGCACCTCAGCAAGCGTATAGCCATCAGCTACGTTGGCAGAAACTGTGAGTGCACGAATGCGGTTAAATCTGCGAAGCGAACCAGCACCAGAGACCTCTTCAATAACAACCAGATTGTTAAGCGGTATAAGCGACCCACCGCGGCCTGATTCCACGTGGATATTTTCCATATCAAGCGGCTGCCTGCGATCACTTTCCTTTGCCTGAAGGATCACATCATATTCTTCACCGTCCTGCACATAGGTAGTTACACGGCGGCCACCCATCATAGTTTCCAACGTGCGGCCAATTGACTGCACTGAAACTCCAAGATCAGCAGCACGTTCCCGGTCAATTCTCACCTTAAACTGTGGCTGCGTTTCGATATAATCGATGTCTACATTCTGAAGGCCTTCATACTTACCGAATTCTTCCAGAAGAATCTCACGGTAACGACCAAGATCGTCATAAGTCGCAGCGCCAACAACCAGCTGAAACTCAGAAGAACCTCCGCCTCCACCTAGGCCGCTACGAGTAATCGGTATAACCATCGCGCCCGGAACATTTGCATTGAATTTCTGGCGAAGTTCAGCAGCAATTTCGTGAGTGGAACGTTCACGTTCGTCCCACGGTTTCATAAAGAGGATACCAAAGCCGTTACCGCCATCAATCCGAAGGATATAGCGTTCGACCTCAGGACCATTTACAAGCGGCATTACCTGCTCTTCAATATGTTCCGCCTGTTGCGCCATATATTCATAGCTGGCGCCCTCTGGGCCTCTTACAGGCATGAACACCACACCGCGGTCCTCTGGTGGCGCTAGCTCGCTAGGCACCCGCTGGAACACACCCCCGATCAAAGCAATACACACAAGGAACGATAGAATAACCAGTGTTTTATTGTGCAGACACACTTCAAGGAAACGACCATAAGCATTCTGTAGTCGCTCAAATATCTGGTCGAGTTTCTTTGCAAAGGCTGGCTTTTTATTTCTACGACGTACAAGCTTTGAACACAGCATTGGGCTCAGCGTTAACGCTACAAGGCTTGAGAATGCCACTGCTGCGGACATAGTAATTGCAAGTTCACCGAACAGACGACCAATATTTCCTGGTAGGAAAGCAATTGGTACGAACACGCCAATTAACACAAGCGTTGTCGCAATAACCGCAAATCCAACCTGACGAGCACCGCGGTAAGCCGCTACCAAACCAGGCTCGCCCTCTTCTACACGGCGATAAATGTTTTCAAGAACCACAATGGCATCATCCACCACAAGGCCGATAGCCATCACTAAGGCAAGAAGCGTAATAAGGTTGATACTTACGCCCGTCAGGCTCAAAATCCAGAAGCTAGCGATAATACAGATTGGCACTGTGATTGCCGGCACTAGAACAGTCTTCACATTCCCCAGGAACAGGTAAAGCACCAGGACCACCAGAGCCATTGCCACGCCAAGCGTGAAATACACCTCTTCAATAGCTTTATCGATGAAAACTGAGCTGTCGTACGCTACAAACAAATTCATGCTTTCAGGCAGTGTTTGCTTGATCTTCTCAACTTCGGCCTTAGCAGCCTCAGCCACAGCAACAGTATTACCCTTAGATTGCTTTACAACTCCAAGGCCGATCATGCTCTCGCCGTTACCGCGGAACAGACGTTCATCACGCTCCGCTCCAAGTTCTACTGTAGCGATATCGCCCATGCGAACAAATTCGCCCTGGGCATTTTCACGAATAACCATGGTTTCGAAATCACGTGGATCTGCATACTCACGGTTCAAACGCACAATTGTATCGCGTTCAATTGATTCAACGCGTCCGGCAGGAAGTTCAATATTCTCAGAACGAAGTGCAGATTCTACATCCGTGACGGTTACACCCCGCGCCGCCATCGCCTGACGATCAAGGTGTACACGGATTGCATACCGTTTCTGCCCGAGAACTCTTACCTGTGCTACACCATCAACAACAGAAAGGCGGTCAACAATATTGCGCTCCGCATAATCCGTTAGCTGAAGGATATCCATTACTGGACTTGTTACATTGAAATACAGGATGGGCCGTGTATCGCCATCGGCCTTAGAAACTTCTGGCGGATCAACTTCTTCCGGTAGGTTATTAAGAATTCGGCTTACACGGTCCCGCACATCATTGGCTGCAGAATCGATATCTCGGCTTAGTTCAAATTCAATTGTTACATCAGAGCGACCATCCCGGCTTGTGGATTCAATGGTTTTAATACCTTCCACACCAGCAATAGCATTTTCAATAATCTGGGTAACTCTGGTTTCCACTACGTTCGCGTTAGCACCGCCATAGTTGGTGCGAATACCTACAATCGGGGGATCGATATCAGGTAGTTCGCGAACGGCAATATCCTGAAAAGATACCAACCCAAAAGCAACCAGCATCATGCTAATTACCGCGGCAAATACCGGGCGTTTTACGGATACATCAGAAAGGATCATTATTCCGCCCCTTCCCGAACAAGTTCTTTCACTTTAGTACCTTGTCTGCCTAAGCGCATGGTCCCTTCGGTAACCACTTTTTCACTGCCATCGAGGCCAGAAAGTACTTCCACATAACCCGGACGGCGAATACCAAGTGTTACCTCCCGCCGTTCTGCTTCGTCTCCGTTCAGGATAAAGACATAATTCTTACCGCCAGTCGGCACTACAGCTTGCTCAGCAACCGAGAAGGCATCCCACGTACGGCTAACAACCTGAACCCGCATCAACAAACCGGGCCTTAGGGCATGATCAGCATTTTCCACCTCTGCACGTACAAGAACAGAACGTGTTACTGGGTCAACACGGCTGGAAACCGTTTTTACGGTTCCGCTGAAAGTACGGTCGGGGTACGCGGAAACCTTGGCATCAACCATTTGGCCTTCATCAAGCGTTGCGATAAAACGCTCAGGTACACTGAAATCTACATAAACCGTATCGATCGCATCAATAGATGTGATCACTGTATTCGCGGACAAAAGCGACCCTTCACTGATTTGCCGCAATCCCAGAACACCATCAAACGGCGCTACAATACGGCGGTCAGCAAGGCGAGCTTTTGCAGCATCAAGCCTGAAATGGGCTTCATCCACCCTGCGTTTCTGCGCATCTCTGTTCGAGGTAGATGCGTTACCTCGTGTAACCAAATCCTCAATACGTGCATATTGGCTTTCAGCTTCTTCAAGGTTCGCTTTAGCTTCTCTTACGTTAGCTTTTTCTTCTCGATCCTCAAGGGTTACAAGTAGATCACCCTTTTGCACCACTTGGCCATCTTCAAAATGTACCGTTTTAACAGTGTCAGAAACCCGTGATGTCAGCATTACGCTTTCACGCGCATTTGCAGTTCCGATAGCCTCAACAATATCGGAAAAACTACGTGTTGCCACTGGGTCAGCAACAACAGAAACCACCCGGCCTCCGCGGCGACCACCTTGTGCCTCAGGTTCAGCTATATAAAGCCAACCTCCAAAACCAACTAACCCGGCAAGTACAGCCCCCAAAATTATACGTCCGCTTTGCACGACAATATCCTTGTTTTTAAATTTGGGGCACTTGTACCCCAAGATACTCTAACACGGTTATCAAAGGTCTGTGAGACCCAAGAATACTCGAATAAGTATAAATCGATTATTAAACTGTAACTATCAGATACGAATATGAATCTGCGGGCCCTTCGGTAATTTTATGAATTACCCCAATTATTTGCGATAAAATCTTCAAAAGCCGCTCCCACAGTCTCAAACCCCGCAGGCAGCTTGTAGGAAGGCTTGAAGAGTGCAAGCCTCCGTGTGTAATCAAAGCCCTTTAATTTACAGGCATGAACCCTTTCATCAACAAGACTTTCTGGAACTACTGTACCGCCAATTCCCGCTGCAGCCATTGCAAGTGCGCGGCTGTCATTCGGCGTTCGGTACACAAGTCTTGGTCTTACATTACGGTCAGTAAAATATCTGCTGGTTTCAGAGAGAACTTCGCAGCGGCTCCGCACAATCATATAATCTTCCGCTAAATCTTCTGCTGAAATTACAGCTTTACCAGCAAGTTTATGATCAGGCGGCAAGACAAAACGGTATTCTTCAGTTTTCAGCGGAATTGCCTTATCCTCATTCTCACCGCGGTGCAGCGAAAGTGCATAGTCCAGACTTCTATCATCAAGCCTATTTGCTAATTCTTGCTCCGTACCATCCGTAAGCTCAATAGCCACATGGGGCATAACCTTTCTAAAGCCGGTAAGAAGCGCCCCTACTGCTCTGTTGGATAAAGTGATTAAGACACCTAACCTAAGCACTGGTGCTGTTTCAGCTTCCTCCAGAACCTGCATAGCCATATTACATTCGTGCAAAATCGCTTTCGCGCGAGGCAAAAAACGCGTACCAGCATCGGTTAGAAAAACACGCCTGTTTGAACGCTCAAACAGCACATGCCCCACCTGTCCTTCAAGCTTTTTAATACCCGCAGAAAGCGTTGGTTGCGTGACGAAAACTCGGTCAGCAGCACGCGTAAAGCTGCCAGTTTCAACAACCGCAAGGAAGTACCGAAGTAAATACAAATCCATCATAGACAAAATCTATCAATTACATTTTCAACATCAATTTTACCAATACCACGCGTAAAGGTAAAATGCCACCAATCCAATTGATAAACCCGGTGGAGCCAACATCCGTAGGCTGGGAGTAACCGAATATGACCATTCTTCATTCCACTATAGTGGTAGGAAGCGAAACTTTTGCGGAAAACGCTGCGCACATGCAGGCACAGGTGGATGATCTTCGCGAAAAATGTGAGAAAATTGCCCTCGGCGGACCCGAACGTGCCCGTGAAAAGCACTTAGCGCGCGGTAAGCTATTGCCAAGAGATCGCGTAAATACGCTTCTTGATCCCGGCACATCTTTTCTAGAGCTATCCCAGCTTGCAGCCTACGGCATGTATGATGCTGATATCGCAGCAGCTGGTGTGATCGCTGGCATTGGTCGTGTTTCCGGCGTTGAATGTATGATCGTATGTAATGATGCCACTGTTAAGGGCGGTACTTACTATCCGCTTACTGTGAAGAAACACCTTCGCGCGCAGGAAATCGCCAAAGAAAACCGTCTACCATGTATCTATTTGGTGGATAGTGGCGGCGCAAACCTCCCTAATCAGGATGAAGTGTTCCCAGACCGTGATCATTTTGGTCGTATCTTCTATAACCAAGCCAATATGTCTGCGATGGGTATCCCGCAAATCGCTGTGGTCATGGGTAGCTGTACAGCAGGTGGTGCCTATGTACCTGCGATGGCTGATGAAAGTATTATCGTGCAGAACCAAGGCACGATTTTCCTTGGCGGCCCTCCTCTCGTGAAAGCAGCAACCGGTGAAGTTGTTAGTGCTGAAGACCTTGGTGGTGGTGACGTGCACGCCCGCACATCTGGTGTCGTAGATCATCTGGCAAAAGATGATTATCATGCGCTTTCGATCGCACGTCAGATTGTAGCTGACCTGAACCATAAGAAGGCTGAACCACTTGAGCGCCGTGATACTGTTGAGCCGCTTTATGCACCAGAAGAAATTTATGGTGTTGTACCTAAAGACACCCGCCAGCCATATGATGTACGCGAAATTATCGCTCGTATTGTAGACGGCAGTGAATTCAACGAATTTAAAAAGTTATACGGTGAAACGCTTGTTTGCGGCTTCGCGCACATCCACGGTTATCCGGTAGGTATCGTTGCAAACAATGGCGTGCTCTTCTCAGAAAGCGCACTTAAAGGCGCTCACTTTGTTGAGCTTTGCGCGCAGCGTGGTATCCCGCTTGTATTCTTGCAGAATATCACCGGCTTTATGGTTGGTCAGAAATATGAAAATGGCGGTATCGCTCGTGATGGAGCCAAAATGGTAACTGCCGTTGCCTGCGCGAACGTGCCTAAGTTCACAATCCTTATCGGTGGCAGCTTCGGCGCCGGTAACTACGGCATGTGCGGTCGTTCGTACCAGCCGCGCTTTATGTGGATGTGGCCTAATGCTCGTATTTCTGTGATGGGCGGCGAACAAGCAGCAAACGTACTGGCAACAGTGAAACGTGACGGTATGGAAGCTCGCGGTCAGGAATGGTCCGCAGATGAAGAAGAAGGCTTCAAAGCGCCAATCCGCGATATGTATGAAGAACAAGGCCATCCATATTATGCCTCTGCCCGCTTGTGGGATGACGGTGTAATTGACCCCGCTGATACGCGCCGTGTTCTCGGCATGGCTTTATCTGCCACACAAAACGCCCCAGCTGAGCCGACCAAGTTCGGCGTGTTCAGAATGTAAGGGGGATATAATGGTAGATACACTTCTTACATCCATTGAAGATAACGGTGTTGCAACAGTTACCCTTAATCGGGCTGATGTACACAATGCCTTTAATGATGATCTGATCTGGGAACTAAATAACGCTTTTAAAACACTAGGCGAAAACCCTGATGTACGAGCGATTATCCTTACTGGCGGCGGCAAAAGCTTTTCAGCGGGCGCTGACCTTAACTGGATGAAAGCCGCAGCTTCTTATACGGAAGAGCAGAACCAGCGTGATGCGATGAACCTTTCAGGTATGCTCGCAACCCTGAATAACTGCCCAAAACCAACTATTGCAATCGTGAACGGTGCAACATTTGGTGGCGGTGTTGGGCTTGTAAGCTGCTGTGACATGGCTATTGCTGTTGAAAGCGCGAAATTTTCTCTTTCAGAAGTACGCTTAGGGCTAACCCCTGCAACCATTTCACCATACGTGGTGGCAGCGATTGGTGAACGCCACGCACGCCGCTACTTCCTTACAGCTGAACGCTTTGACGCTGCGAAAGCACAGGAGATTGGCCTTGTTCACGAACTGGCGCCTTCCCTTCAGGAAGCTTTCAGCCTTGCAAACGTATTGGTCAAAAACATCCTTGGTGGTGCACCTACTGCTCAGGCGGAAGCGAAAGACCTGATCACTTTTGTAAAAGGCAAAGAAATTACCGAGGAACTGCGTACGAATACTGCGGAGCGTATCGCTGCCCGCCGCGCAAGCGAGGAAGGCAAAGAAGGCCTTTCTGCATTTCTTGAAAAACGTAAACCAAGCTGGATTATAGATAAGGGCGAAGACGCATGAGCCGTAAAATTGCAAAACTGCTAATCGCAAACCGTGGCGAAATTGCCTGCCGTGTGATGGCAACCTGCCAAAAGATGGGCATTAAAACTGTTGCTGTTTATTCTGAAGCGGATAAAGACGCAATGCACCGTCACATGGCTGATGAGGCTGTATTTATCGGCCCGGCTGCCGCGAGCGAAAGCTATCTGGTTGCAGATAAAATTATTGAAGCAGCCAAGCGCACAGGCGCTGATGCTGTGCATCCTGGCTATGGTTTCTTATCAGAGAACCCTGAGTTCGCAGAAGCTTGCGAAAAGAACGATATAATCTTCGTTGGTCCTTCCGCAGCCTCTATGCGTGCTATGGCGCTTAAAGGTGCGGCTAAAAAGCTGATGGAAGATGCTGATGTTCCAGTAGTTCCCGGGTATCACGGCGATGATCAATCCCTTGAAACGCTAACTACTGAGGCTAACCGTATTGGCTACCCTGTGCTTATCAAGGCTGTTGCTGGCGGCGGCGGTAAGGGAATGCGCATGGTATACGGCGCAGATGAGATTGAAGCAGGCATTGAAGCCGCGCGCCGCGAAGGTGAGAACTCTTTTGGTAACGGCAAGCTCCTCATTGAAAAACTGATCCAAAAGCCACGGCACATTGAAGTGCAGGTATTTGGTGATGCTGACGGCAACGCTGTTCACCTATTTGAACGTGACTGTAGCCTTCAGCGCCGCCACCAGAAAGTGGTGGAAGAAGCCCCTGCCCCAGACATGACAGACAGCATGCGTGCAAAAATGGGTGAAGCAGCTGTGAAAGCCGCTGAAGCCATCAATTACACAGGTGCAGGTACCGTTGAATTTATCGCCGATGTTTCAAACGGGCTTGATGAAAACAGCTTCTATTTCATGGAAATGAATACAAGGCTGCAAGTTGAACACCCGGTAACTGAAATGATCACAGGCCTTGATCTTGTTGAATGGCAGATCATGGTTGCCGAAGGACAAGCGCTACCGCTTGCGCAGGATGAAATTGATCTTGCTGTAGATGGTCACGCTGTTGAAGTGCGCCTTTATGCAGAAGATCCATATAATGACTTCCTACCGTCGATTGGCCGCGTTGGTATGTTTGATCCATACGCTGAAACTGCTTTCGGCGCGCGCATTGATGCAGGCGTACAAGACGGTGATAGTGTAAGCATTCACTATGACCCAATGATCGGTAAGCTAATCGCATGGGGTGAAAACCGTATTGAGGCTATTGAGGCACTAGAGCGTCTTGTCGCTGAAACACCAGTTACAGGCCTTGTAACGAACCGTGATTTCCTTGGTAAATGCCTGGCTCACGCTGATTTCAAAGCAGGTGATGTACACACTGGTTTCATTGAGGAATATGCGGATACCCTGCTGAAGCCATATGAAGTTACCGCTGAAGATTATGCGGTGGCAACAGCTGCTATTCTTGCTGCACGGCAAAACCGTATGCCAGCAGATGATCCTTGGGCATCGGGTGATGCATTCCGGTTGAATATGCCGCGCACCGAAGAGCTTTGGTTCGATGATGCAGATGGTGAAATGGTGACTTCTACTGTAAATCACACTGCACCAAACCTGAACATTACGGTTCTTGGCCAAGAGTTTGATCTAGCCTCCTTCGAATTAAACGAAGGCACGCTGTTCTATACATTGGATGGCCTCAGCACACAGCTGTTCACTAAGGTAACAGACGCTACCGTTACCCTTATCAAAGGTTCGAGCACTATCAAAATCTCTCGCCACGCTCGTGATGGCGGTGCTGATGATGATGCAGACGGACCGGGCACAATTGTAGCACCAATGCCTGGTAAGATGCTTGAAATCAAAGTTACTGATGGTGAAACCGTTGAAAAAGGCCAACCTCTTCTCGTGATGGAAGCCATGAAAATGGAGCAGACCATCAATGCCCCAAGAGACGGTGTTGTATCCGGTCTCAGCCTGAAGGCTGGTGATCAAGTTGCAGACGGCACCGTGCTTCTAACAATAACAGACGAATAAAAACACCACATAGGGATAGTCTCATGTTTGAGTTTCCACATCTTAAATTTAACCACGGCGAAGAAATGGAAATGCTTCGCGAAACTGTAGCACGTTTTGCAGCAGATGAAATTGCGCCTCGCGCTGCCGAAATTGATGAAACCAACGTTTTTCCAGCTGATCTTTGGCAGAAAATGGGTGAACTTGGCCTTCTCGGCATGACAGCCCCCGAAGAATATGGCGGCACAAACATGGGCTATTTGGCGCATGTGATCGCGATGGAAGAGATTAGCCGCGCCAGTGCTTCTGTAGGCCTTAGTTACGGTGCACACTCAAATCTTTGTATTAACCAAATCACAAAGAATGCCAGCGACGAACAGAAAGCTAAATATCTGCCAAAGCTGATTTCTGGTGAATATGTTGGTGCTCTCGCCATGTCAGAACCAGGTGCTGGTTCAGATGTTGTATCCATGCGCCTGAAAGCAGACCGTAAAAACGACGGTTATGTGCTGAACGGTAATAAAATGTGGATCACAAACGGTCCTGATGCAGATGTTCTGATGGTATACGCAAAAACCGATGCAGAGGCAGGTTCTCGCGGTATTACAGCCTTCATGATTGAAAAAGGCATGGAAGGTTTTAGCACAGCGCAAAAGCTAGATAAACTTGGCATGCGCGGTTCAAACACATGTGAGCTTGTGTTTGAAGATTGCTTCGTGCCGTTTGAAAACCGTGTTGGCGAAGAAGGTGACGGCGTTAAAATCCTTATGTCTGGTCTTGATTACGAACGCGTTGTGCTTTCTGGCGGCCCACTCGGCATTATGCGCGCTTGCCTTGATACAGTGATCCCGTATGTGCATGAACGTCAGCAATTCGGCAAACCAATCGGCACTTTCCAGCTTATGCAGGGTAAAATCGCTGATATGTACACTGCGTGGGGCTCAGCGCGTGCTTATGTTTATGCTGTAGCCAGTGCATGTGACCGCGGTGAAACAACACGGAAAGATGCCGCTGCTTGTATTCTCTACGCATCAGAGAATGCAACAAAAATGGCAGGTGAAGCGATCCAGTCCCTTGGCGGTAATGGTTATATCAATGAATATTCCACTGGTCGCCTGTGGCGCGATGCCAAGCTTTATGAAATTGGCGCAGGCACCAACGAGATCCGCCGTATGCTGATCGGCCGCGAACTATTTGGTGAAACAGCGTAACTAAAGTTTACGCTACGGTAGCCTGAACGAATAACGCTAAGGCGCCCTGCGCCTTAGTTTTTCTTTGCGGTTGATTATGCACAAATAGTTTTTGTTCACATATTTCAAAAATGAACACAAAAACTATCACTTCATTGCTTAAATTTTGAATCTTCGAAAGCTCATTTCGCGTGAATGGTGCCATAATCCCCCGCAATGCATGAGAAGCCATAAGGCGGCTCACGTACTCAGGTTAAAGCATTCAGTCTGGTTCTTTTAGAAAGCTTTGCCTGCAACATAGAAATAAAGAAGCCCCATCAGACCAGATGATAAAGAGTTCTTAAGCTTCTTTTGGTATCGAGTATTTGCTCGGGATATTATTGGGAAGAGGATAATCGTAATGCCCGTTTTTGATTCGCGCAGTTTTAAAAACCACGAACAAGTTGTTTTCTGTGCAGACGAAGCAACAGGCCTTAACGCGATCATCGCAGTACACTCAACAGCGCTTGGCCCTGCAACAGGTGGTACACGCTTTTGGGATTATGCTGCAGCACACCGCAAAGTAGCTCCTATTGATGTAGCTGAAGCACGCGGTGAACAAGATGCAATTTATGATGTACTTCGCCTTTCACGCGGTATGTCTTTCAAGAATGCAATGGCTGGCCTTCGCCTTGGCGGTGGTAAGTCTGTAATCATCGGTAACCCTAAAGAACTTGGCACAGCTGATCTTATGCGTGCTTTCGGCCGTATGGTAAACCGTCTTGGCGGTACTTACTATGCTGCGGAAGATGTTGGCACAAACACTGACATGCTTGGCGCTGCATCAGAAGCAACAAACTTCGTTTGTGGTCTGGACGGCGGTGAATTCGGTACTGGTGATCCATCTCCACACACAGCTCTTGGCGTATTCACTGGTATTCAGGCCGCTGTTAAGCACAAGCTTGGAACAGACAGCCTTAACGGTGTAAGCGTTGCTGTACAGGGTGTTGGGCACGTTGGTCAGTATCTTGTTGGTCATCTTCTTAAAGCTGGCGCTAAAGTTACTGTAACAGATATTGTTGATGCAAACATCGAAGCCGTTAAAGCAATGGGTGATGTAACTGTTGTTGGTACAGACGGCATCCACGCTCTTGACGTTGATGTATTCGCACCGTGTGCTCTTGGTGGTGGTTTGAACCCTAAGACAATCGACGATATTAAAGCGAAAATCATTGCAGGTGCTGCAAACAACCAGCTTGAAACTGAAGGCGTTGAAGACGAAGAGCTGCGCAAGCGCGGTATTCTTTACGCACCAGATTATGTAATCAACGCTGGTGGTATTATTTCTGTTGAATCAGAAGTTTACAAAGAGAAGCTTGATGAAGCTGCTCGTGAAGAAAAAGTACTTCGCATTGGCGAAACACTTACAAAAATCTTCCAGGCAAGTGACGCTGAAGCACGTCCAACTGGTATCATCGCCAACGAAATGGCTGAAGATATCATTCGCCGCGCTAACGAAGAAAAATTGGCAGCTGCTGCTGAATAAGCAACAACTCCTTTAAACTCAAGAAGCCCTCACCATTCGGTGGGGGCTTTTTTGTTGCACATTTCTTGTAAAGAAAAAGGGCTGCCTCAATGAGACAGCCCAGTCCAGCCCAATATTATTATTGTTATTAGTGTTATGAAGCTTGTTTAGCGTGGCGGCCACCGGCCTTGGCATAAGCCTGCGTACCTTCATGGTGTACATCATCGCTAGCTGCAATTTCTTCAACGCTGTAAACTTTATCTTCTTTGATGAGCGCATCATAAAGCGGACCAAAATCCTGATATGTGGATTCAAGTAGTTCTTCAAAACTGTTAATCACCCAATATGTCTGCTGAAAATCATCGATGATATAGTCCGTCTGCATCAAACGCTTCAGATCAAACATAATCCGGTTCGGGCTCTCGTCCTCAAGGCAATAGATACTCTCGGACTTGGAACTGAGAATGCCTGCACCATAAATGCGCATACCTTCATCTGTTTTGATAAGACCAAATTCCACAGTATACCAATAAAGGCGTGCAAGGTTTTTAAGAACACCCTGCCCCATAGCACGTTGGCCACCTTTGCCGTAAGCTTCCATATAATCTGCAAACACCGGGTTCGCTAGAAGCGGTACGTGACCATACACATCATGAAACACATCTGGTTCCTGCAAGTAATCCAGTTGTTCTTCACTGCGGATAAAATTACCTGCCGGGAAACGGCGGTTTGCTAAATGATCAAAGAAAACCTCATCCGGTACCAAATCAGGCACAGCAACCACACGCCAACCGGTTAGCTTCTCAAGACGGTCTGAAAGATCATCAAAGTTTGGAATACCGCTTTTGGAAAGCTCAAGTTTTTCAATGCCTTCCATAAATTCCTTACACGCCCGGCCCGGAAGAAGCGCATTCTGGCGCGCATAAAGACGGTCCCACCTATCATGCTCTTCAGGGGTGAAATGCTCCCAGTTCTGATCAACGGTATAATCTTCGTTAACCTCAACTTCACGGCCTAGCCTTGTTTTAATAAGCATGTCTTCACTCCGTCTAACTGTTACTTCGGTGTGTCCGGTTGATTTTCTGGTGCAGCATCAATGAAAGCTTTAAGTTCATTACAGGCTGCTTCAATACGAGTAAGTGTCGGGAATGCTTCAAGCGGGGTGTTAAACCGGCGTGCATTCCAGATTTGCGGTATCAGATACACATCTGCGAGCGTTGGTGTATCTCCAAAACAGAACTTGCCTGTTTGCTCGCTCTCAGAAAGCATTTTTTCAAGCGCTGTAAAGCCTTCAATGATCCAGTGATGATACCATAAATTCGCTGCTTCTTCATCGGCTCCCAACTGCCCCTTGATGCGCATCAGCACAGAAAGGTTATTGAGCGGATGAATATCACAGCCAATCAGGCTTGCGATTTGGCGTACACGGGCACGCCCTTCTTTGTCCGCGGGCAGCAGAGGCACACTGTCGTATGCCTCCTCAAGATATTCCAGAATAGCTGGTGACTGGGAAAGCCCCATATCACCATCAACAAAGTAAGGCACCCGCCCCTGCGGGTTCATTGCTTTATAATCGTCTGATTGGTGCTCACTTACACCCGGTTTGAGGTTGATGCTCGCATGCTCATACTTAAGCCCCTTGAGGTTAAGTGCAATGCGAACCCGGTAAGCAGCAGACGATCTGAAATATCCATATAGCTTGCGCATGTGGCTTAGCCTTTCACCACAGTTTGCTCAATAGCACCAAAGATAGATGCGCCGTCTTTATCAAACATTTCGATGCGAACTTTATCACCGAAAGACATAAAGTTTGTGCTTGGTGAGCCGTTCATGATTGTTTCGATCATACGGATTTCCGCAATACAGCTATATCCAACACCACCTTCTGAAACTGGTTTACCTGGGCCACCATCAAGCTTGTTGGAAACTGTACCAGAACCAACAACAGCACCGGCACCCAGCGGGCGTGTTTTCGCAGCGTGTGAAACAAGCTTCGCGAAATCGAATGTCATGTCTACACCAGCTTCAGGTTTACCGAACATGTCGCCATTCAGGTGAGAAACAAGCGGCAGGTGCACTTTGTTATCTGTCCAAGCATCACCTAATTCATCGGGAGTGATACACACCGGGCTGAACGCGCTTGATGGCTTTGACTGGAAGAAACCAAAACCTTTTGCAAGTTCACCTGGGATAAGACCACGAAGGGATACATCATTCACCAGCATCAAAAGCTTAATGTGCGACCCTGCATCTTCATGGCTCACGCCAAGCGGTACATCATTCGTGATAACAGCAATTTCTGCTTCAAAATCAACGCCCCAACCATCTGTCGTTGGGAATACGATATCTTCACGCGGGCCAAGGAATGTATCGGAACCACCCTGATACATCAGAGGGTCTGTCCAGAATGTCTCAGGCATTTCAGCATTGCGTGCTTTGCGAACAAGTTCAACATGGTTCACATATGCGGAACCATCAGCCCACTGGTAAGCGCGTGGCAGTGGCGATGCACAATCTTCCTCACGGAATGCCTCGCCTTCAATCGCACCTGAATTCAGGCTTTCGTATAAACCACGAAGACGCGGTAATACCGCATCCCAATCATCAATCGCAGCCTGCATTGTTGGCGCAACTTCTGCCGCAGATGTCATGCGTTTCAGGTCGCGGGATACAACAACCAGTTTGCCGTCGCGGCCTTCATTAAGTGAAGCTAATTTCATTGGTATCTTCCCTTAGAATTCTTTTTATCAAACAGCTTATTCTTCGTGTGGCTTGAACTCACCGCGTCCATGAACCCAATCGGCATGGTTTGGTGCTTTTTTTGTTCTAGACCATTCTTCCAGCATTTCGGGTGCAACTCGTTTCAATTCTTTGTGCATACCCGGCTGTGCCGTGTTGGCTGCGAGTTCCAGCCTGTGGCCGTTTGGATCGAAGAAGTAAATAGATTTGAAAATCGTATGGTCCGTAGGCCCCAAAACATCAATGCCAGCTGCCTCAAGGCTTTCTTTAGCCGCAAGAAGCGCATCCATATCTTCCACCTGAAATGCAATATGCTGCACCCATTCTGGTGTGTTACCGTCACGGCCCATCTCAGGCTGTTCCGGTAGCTCGAAGAACGCAAGTACATTGCCGTTACCAGCATCAAGGAACAAATGCATATATGGATCATAAGCGCCGGTTGAAGGCACATGGTCTTCCGCAATCGCCAGCTGGAAATCCATATTCATATGCTTTTGGTAAAATTCAACTGTCTCTTTTGCGTCCTTACAGCGGTAAGCAACGTGGTGAATACCTTGCAGTTTCATTTTGAGGCCCTTTCAAACAAGAAACCCCGGCGCCTAAGCTCCGGGGTGAACTAATTACTCAGCAGCGTTACCTGTATCTAGAACACCGCGCGCAATCTGATCACGCTCAATAGATTCGAACAGCGCTTTAAAGTTACCTTCGCCGAAGCCATCATCTTCTTTACGCTGAATAAACTCGAAGAATACAGGGCCAAGTACTGTCTCAGAGAAAATCTGCAAGAGTAGACGAGGCTCACCACCTTCTGTTGTACCATCAAGCAAGATACCACGAGCCTGTAGTTCATCCGTCGGCTCACCGTGACCTGGAAGGCGCTCTTCAAGCATCTCATAATAAGTTGTTGGAGGCGCTGTCATAAACTTAACGCCGTTAGCTTTCAAGCGATCCCAACATTCAATCAGGTTATCACATGAGAATGCGATATGCTGAATGCCTTCGCCGTTGTATGCCATCAGGAATTCTTCGATCTGACCGCTACCACCAGCTGCTTCTTCATTCAGCGGAATACGGATTTTACCGTCAGGCGCTGTCATAGCCTTGGAAACAAGACCTGTATATTCGCCTTTAATATCGAAGTAGCGGATTTCTTTGAAGTTAAACAGCTTCTCATAGAAATCAGCCCAATAAGCCATACGGCCGCGGTACACATTATGTGTTAGGTGGTCAATTACATTGAAGCCACAACCAACTGGGTTACGGTCAACGCCCTCAATCCACTCAAAATCGATATCATAAATTGTCTGACCTTCTTCAAAACGATCAACCAGATAAAGTGGCGCACCACCAATACCCTTAATCGCAGGTAGACGAAGCTCCATTGGCCCTGTAGGCACTTCAACTGGTTGAGCACCAAGTTCAAGAAGTTTGTTATAAGCAAAGTGCGCGTCTTTAACGCGGAAGGCCATACCACACGCTGATGGGCCGTGCTCTTCCGCATAATAGTGTGCAGGGCTCTTAGGCTCATAGTTTGTGATAAAGTTAATACCGCCCTGACGCCAAAGTGAAGCGTCCTTCGAACGGTGGTTCGCAACCTTTGTGAAGCCCATTGCTTCGAAAAGCGGCTCAATAATGCCCTTTTCTGGTGCTGTAAATTCTACGAATTCAAATCCGCATAGGCCCATTGGATTTTCAAAAAGATCTGACATGACTCCACAACTCCTCCAGTGGCATGTAGAAAGGGATTCGGTGTTTGGTTAAAAACACCTTTGAATTAAGTTGCGATCATATTAGTTACAAACGAAACTAATTGCAAGAACAGCATGAGGCCGTAATGGAAAAAAAGCAAAATGGTGCGTTATATCTGGGCGAATTTCTACCTTACCGTTTGTCGGTTTTATCGAACCGAATAAGCCAGGGAATTGCCGCTCAATATGAAGAACGCTTCCAATTAAGCCTTCCAGAATGGCGCGTTATGGCTGTTGTCGGCGAAGAACCTGAATTATCTGCCGGACAGGTCGCTGACCGAACTGCAATGGATAAAGTAGCTGTATCGCGGGCTGTGAATAAACTTATTGATGCAGGGCGCTTGGAACGTAAATTTTCACCGGAAGACAAGCGCCGTTCGGTGCTAACGCTATCAGACTCGGGCATCGAGATTTACAAGCAAGTTGTTCCGATCGCCCTTAATTACGAAGCGGACATCATCGAAAAGCTATCGGATAATGAATTTAACACCTTAAATTCACTCCTAATGAAACTTGAAGCAATCCAGCTCAAAACGTAGAAGAAGGAAGCTTAGCCAAGCTTCCTTACCGCCTCAATAAAGCGTGCTTTTGCAGTTCCTGCATTTTCCGCAAGCAGCAAAGATAAAAGGATACGGGCCTTACGGCCTTTTAGGTATCCAGAAGGCAAAAGCCCTCTGTTAAGCAAATCGATTTCTGCGCCTTTATAACCGTATGAGTTTTCAAGAACAGGTCCTTCAGTGATCCGTGTCGAGAGCACTACCGGCATTTCGCGTGCCAATTCTGCCGCGGCATCAGCCCAAGCTTCAGACAGATGCCCTGCTCCAAAAGCTTCAATTACCATTCCCTTAAAACCAAGATCAGGCGCCTTTTCGATGAAAACAGGCTCCAAATCCAGTACAGCACTCACTAACGCCACTGATTCTGGTTCACAAAATTCAATATCCGCGATTGGTTCAACCACCCGTAACGTGCGAACCTCGCCTTCAATTATACGGGCTACAGGGCCAAAGCCGCGGGAAACAAAAGCCGAAACCTCTGCCGTATGCTCTTTTGCTACAAGCGCAGGATCATGAAGTTCCGTATTCATCAAAAGTGAAACACCGTTCACTTCACCGCTGGCAGCCGCCAGCACCGCATTATAGAGATTAGAAGGCCCATCAGCGCCAGGTTGATTTGGTGTACGCATAGCGCCTGTGAACATAAGCGGCTTATCACCCTTATAAAGTAAGCTTGCGAGAAAAGACGTCTCTTCGAGCGTGTCTGTACCTTGCGTAATAACCACACCGTCACAGTCAGCGGCTTCAGCGCGCCTGCACACATCATATATCCGTTGAAAACTCAGGTTGGCACTGCCAACAGCAGCCAGAGTTTCGGCTTGGATTTCTGCAATATCAGTGAGAGAAGGCACTGCATCCACGAGGGATTTTGCATCAAGTGAAGGCACAACCCCGGCGGTTCCCGGGGTCATGGCGATTGTTCCGCCAAGGGCGAAAATTTGTATGAGCGGCATCTTTTCCATGCCGCCCTTGTAGCTTATTTTCCGTTACGCGCCAATAACTTCTAGTGCAGGCACATAATCAAGGTTCTGATCACGAGCAACAGCTTCATATGTGATCTTACCTTCACAAACATTTAGACCTTCTAGAAGGTGTTTGTCGTCTTTAAGTGCCTGTTTCCAGCCTTTGTTAGCAATGGCTACGGCATGCGGAAGTGTTGCGTTATTAAGTGCCAGCGTAGATGTACGTGCCACACCGCCCGGCATGTTAGCCACACAGTAATGCACCACACCGTCAACATTATATGTTGGCTCTTCATGTGTTGTCGCTTTTGATGTTTCGAAACAACCACCTTGGTCAATCGCTACGTCAACCAGCACGCTACCGCGAGGCATACGAGAGATCATTTCGCGCGTCACAAGCTTCGGTGCAGCAGCACCCGGAATAAGAACCGCACCAACTGTAAGGTCAGATGTAAGAACCGCCTCTTCAACAGCATCCTGTGTTGAATAAACAGTTTTCACAGAGCCTTTAAAGATATCATCAAGCTGCTGCATACGGCGGATTGAACGATCCAGAATTGTTACATCAGCGCCCATACCAACAGCCATGCGAGCGGCGTTTGTACCAACAACGCCACCTCCAATAATCGCAACTTTCGCAGGAGCAACACCAGGTACACCACCAAGAAGCATACCACGGCCGCCTTGGCTCATTTCAAGAGCATGTGCACCAGCCTGGATAGACATACGGCCAGCAACTTCTGACATTGGCGCAAGCAGTGGCAGGCCACCAAAATCATCAGTTACAGTCTCGTAAGCGATCGCAATCGCGCCTGATTTGATTAGGCCTTGTGTTTGAACTGGGTCTGGAGCCAGGTGAAGGTATGTATAAAGAATCTGGCCTGGGCGAAGCATTTCGCACTCAACAGGCTGAGGCTCTTTTACTTTTACAATCATGTCAGCTTTTGCGAAAATTTCCTCCGCCGTTTCGATGATTGTTGCACCAACAGCTTCATACATTTCATTACTGAAGCCAATTTCAAAACCTGCATTATGCTGAACAATCACTTCATGACCGTTCATAATAAGCTCACGTACAGATGCTGGTGTTAGACCTACACGGTATTCACGGTTTTTAATTTCCTTAGGAACGCCAACTAGCATTACCCACCTCCAAATTACTCAATTTAACTGACTAAGCTTCCCGCTTGAATTCGTGATGCAAACTTATAGAAAAAGCCTCGCAATGTCCTTGCAAAGGCAATCACAATTTATTAAAATTTTGCAAGATATTACGAATAAACCGAACCTATACGCAAGATTTCACCAATGATAAAACTAGATAAGATTGATCATGCGATTTTGGACACACTCCAAAAGCAAGGAAAACTCTCAAATGTTGAGCTGGCAGAAATTGTTGGCCTTTCTGAATCTGCCTGTTTGAGGCGCGTTAAAAACCTTCACGAAAAAGGTGTAGTAACCCACTATGCTGCACACCTGGATGCAAAGGCCATCGGCCTACCAGGCACAGTATTTGTTCGGGTATCACTGGAAAAACAGCAGGAAGAGCGCTTAAACGCGTTCGAAGAAGCTGTGAAAGATGTACCAGAAGTAATGGAATGCTATCTGATGGGCGGCGATGTAGACTATATGATCCGCGTGGTGGTCAAAGACGCGCCTGATTATGAGCGCGTCCACAATATTCTTACACGGCTACCCGGTGTTGCTCGGGTTCATTCAAGCTTTGCCTTGCGCACAGTGCTTAAGCGCACAAGGCTACCGCTCCAGAAAAGTTAGTCTTCA
This sequence comes from Kordiimonas sp. SCSIO 12603, assembly GCF_024398035.1. Lineage (NCBI taxonomy): Bacteria > Pseudomonadati > Pseudomonadota > Alphaproteobacteria > Kordiimonadales > Kordiimonadaceae > Kordiimonas > Kordiimonas sp. SCSIO 12603. The sequence continues at coordinate 2,185,286 of NZ_CP073748.1, read as the reverse complement.
GTTTCTTCTATTTTAACAGGCTCTTTTGAATACAGCAGACAAACAAGCGCTGTGATGATGAAAAGTGCGCACCCTGATAGCAGGAAGGAATCAATATAGATACGTTCGTTAAACTCAAACGTTCCCGCGGATACCTTCTTCCAGCCGTTAAAGTGCTGCATAGAAGCAACCACTGCCCCCAGGAAACCAACAACAGCACCAATATATCTGAGTATCCAGTGCCGTGGGTTCGGCATAATCAGCAAAATTCCTAAAAGACCAATAACAGTTCGCTGCGTGCGGCAGTATGGACACACATAAACAGCACCTGAAAGATCACTCCACCAAGCAACAATACTGATAGCAATAGCGATAAAGCCGATTAAACGCAGACGACTAGAATAAGTCTCTAAATCAAATAAATGCTGCATTTCATTTCCCTCAATGAATACATGAAAGCGTTATACAATAACTATTCACGAAGGAAATGAAATGTAAATCTGCAATTAGTTATAGGAAATTTTACTTATAACCATCCCGGAACAGGTAAATTCTTACTACGCAAGAACTCAGGGTTAAACATTTTTGACTGATATCGAAGACCGCTATCACAAAGAAGCGTTACAATCGTATGACCTGGGCCCATCTCACGTGCGAGCTTAATAGCGCCAGCCACATTGATGCCAGACGAAGATCCAACACACAGGCCCTCTTTCTTCAAAAGATCAAAAGCAATCGGAAGGGCTTCATCATCAGGAATTTGGAAGGCATGATCAACTGGTGCTCCATCCACATTAGCCGTAATACGGCCCTGCCCGATACCTTCTGTAATAGAACTACCTTCTGATTTCAGTTCACCCGTTTTAAAGTAGCTATACATCGCCGCGCCCATAGGGTCAGCAAGGCCAATCTGAATATCTTTATTAAATTCCTTGAGGCCAATCCCAGTACCCGCAAGCGAACCGCCAGAGCCAATAGCAGTAATAAAACCATCAACCTTACCATCAGTCTGCGCCCAGATTTCACGAGCTGTTGTTTTAATATGCGCTTCGCGGTTTGCCACATTGTCAAACTGGTTTGCCCAGATAACACCATGCTGCTCAGAATCAGCCAATTCTTCAGCAAGGCGTTTCGCCACTTTTTGGAAGTTATTGGGGTTTGAATAAGGTGCAGCAGGTACAAGCTTTAACTCAGCCCCCATAACACGCAGGGTATCGATCTTTTCCTGAGACTGAGTTTCAGGCATCACAATCAGGGTTCTGTAACCTTTTGCATTTGCAACTACAGAAAGCCCAATTCCTGTATTACCGGCGGTTCCTTCAACGATCAAACCACCTGGTTCTAGAAGGCCTTTTTTTTCAGCTTCTTCTACAATATTCAGCGCAGGGCGATCTTTTAGTGAACCTCCGGGGTTTGCATACTCCGCCTTACCAAGAATGGTACAACCCGTTAGCTCTGATGCATATTTGAGCTTGATAAGCGGGGTATTACCAATGGCAGCGATTGCACTTGTTTGGTCAGACATAAAAATCTCCGGGGTCACAAAAAAACTCTATGTGGGCACCCCTCTCATATTTTCAATGCATTATTCAACTAATAAAAATGTTATATGGAAATATTTTTCTAACAAATCAGAAAATTAATCTATTCAGAATCGAAAAGGCGGCTCTAGCCGCCTTTTCCAAAACGATACGCACTATGCTATTCAGCTGTTGCCTTTGCAATCCAGCGGTCAATACGTCTTTCAAGCAGATATAGCGGAATGCCACCAGCTGCCATTACCTGATCATGGAAATCACGCACATCGAACTTATCACCTAATGCTTTGGTAGCACGGGCACGAAGTTCCAGGATTTTCAGCTCACCCATTTTATACGCAAGTGCCTGCCCCGGCCAAGAAATATAGCGATCCACTTCAGCACGGATATTATGCTTCGAAAGCGCCGAATTTTCTTCCAGAAGTTTAATAGCCTGTGCCCGTGTCCAACCTTTTGCATGCATGCCCGTATCAACAACAAGGCGGCAAGCACGCCACATCTCATAACTTAAGCGGCCAAAATGATCATAAGGTGTTTCATATACCCCGATCTCTATACCCAACTTTTCTGAGTACAGTCCCCAACCTTCACCGTATGCATGCGGATACATGCCAAGGCGGAATTCAGGTACGTTCTCGAGTTCAAGCGAAAGCGCTGTTTGCGTATGGTGGCCTGGTGCACCCTCATGAAGTGTCAGTGCGGCAAGGGTATAAAGCGGCCGCTTATCAAGGGCATATGTGTTTACCCAGTAATATCCACCACGTGGTGCATCAAGTTCTGCTCCAACATAACGGCCTGTTGTATAGTTTGGTGCCAAGCTCGCAGGAACAGCTTCAACACCATAAGGCTGACGTGGTTGCTTATTGAAGAATGCAGGCATTCGGCCATCAATAATTTTGGCATAATAACTGGCATGCATTAACAGCTCTTTTGGTGTTTTCACATAGAACTGTGGGTCTGTGCGCAGGAATTCAAGGAATTCAGCAAACGTCCCTTCAAACTTCACATCTTTAATAATTTGTTCCATCTCAGCACGGATGCGCGCCACTTCACGAAGGCCCAGTTCATGCACTTCATCAGCCGAGATATCAACGGTGGTATAAAACTTCACCATATCTTCATAGTAAGCTCGGCCCCCTGCCTTTTTACTGGCTGCAATCTCTGTTGTCGCATTCGGGTAATAAACCTCACGCATATATTTTGAGAGATCCCTATACGCTGCAATAACCTTATTTTCGATAATGTCCTTTGCTTTCACCCTCAGTTCATTTTTTTCCGCTTCATTTAATACGCGGGACATTTCCTTGAAAGGCGTATAAAAACTGCTGCTCTCTGCATTATCAGCAACGAGAGCGTCAAAGGTTGGTAACAAACCATCCAGCACCACCTGCGGCATGGTAAAGTTTTCATCCAAACCTTTCTGAAGGTTCTGGCGGTTTTCTTCCAAATAGTTTGGCAAATCCTCTAACTGGGAAAGATACGCGTTATAATCTTCAACCAATTTAAAGTTCATATTACGGTACATTCGCGCAGGCGCAGTATGAAAACCACTGTCTGCATATAACGGCATCCGCCAGGCATCATGTTTGTTAAACACCAAATAGCTGTTCAAGTGATACCGCATCAGTTCCGCATTTAATCGGTCAGCTTCATTCAGTGTACCCAGGTCAATATTATCCAACTCAGCCAGAAGGACAGACCATGCTTGGGTTCTGCGCCGCTGGTCGGCTTCGCTTTCGCCCCGCATTTCATACGCTAATTTACGTGGAGCATCCTTTGGGCCCGTACCCGGGTTTTCCGCATAATGGATTTCACGCTCTTTATTGATAATGGCTTGAAGTGCCGCATTTTCCGCATCCTGTGCAGAAATGCCTACGCTTAACAAACCGCAGCCAGCCAGCAACGCAGTTTTTAAAAGTGCCCGCATTCTGAGTTCCCCCTCATTATTGAAAGCTATTGTGTTTTTTCAAACGATGCTCGACAATTAAGGTGCTGTCAAATGGAGGGACACGTATGTGGGTTAAAATATTTTCAATAGTAGCATTACTTTTGTTTGTTTCTTATGAGGGATTCGCAAAAACTGAACGCCCTGAATATATCATGGTTATCCACGGAGGCGCTGGAAACATTACACCAGAACGCCTGACGAAAGAACGTGAAGCGAAAATCCATGCTAAACTTAACGAAGCCCTTCTGGCCGGTGAAACCATTCTTAAAAATGGTGGCAGCTCAATGGATGCCATCACTGCAACGATCAAAATCCTGGAAAATTCTCCGCTCTTCAATGCGGGCCGAGGAGCTGTGTTTGCGGCAAATGGCAAAAATGAGCTCGATAGCAGCATTATGGACGGTAAAACCCTGAATACAGGTGCTGTATCTGGGGTTCGGAATATCAAAAACCCTATCACACTCGCACGTGCGGTTATGGAAAAATCTGTTCATGTGATGATGCAGGGAAAAGGTGCTGAAAAATTCGCGAAAAAACACGATATCGAACGCGCACCAGATAGTTATTTCCGCACTGATGTTCGTTGGCAGCAACTTTTGCGCGCTAAAGCCAATGAAAAAGCACAACTTGATAATCCTGTAGATTACAAATTCGGTACAGTTGGTGCTGTTGCACTTGATAAACACGGCAATATTGCCGCAGGTACTTCAACAGGTGGTATGACAAATAAATCCCATGGCCGTGTAGGCGATAGCCCAATCATAGGCGCTGGTACATACGCCAACAATGAAAGCTGCGGTGTATCAGGCACAGGGCACGGTGAGTATTTTATTCGTGCAACTGTCGCTCGCAATATCTGTGCGATGATGGAATATGGTGGTCAATCCCTAAAGGAAGCCGCTGACGCTGTAGTTATGAAACAGCTGGTAGAAATGGGTGGCAGTGGCGGTATTATCGCTGTTGATAAGGACGGCAATTATGCCCTCACCTTCAATTCAGCAGGCATGTACAGAGGGGTGGTCGCCAGTAACAAACCTGCAACGACCGCACTTTACGGCTCAAAATAATTCAAAATAAAAAAGGCAGAGTATCAACTCTGCCTTTTCTTTTAGCCTAATTCTTCCAATAGAGAAGACAAGGGATCATCCTTCTTCTCTATCAGTTCTTCCTTGATACTAATTTCTTTTACTGGTTTAGGAGCCGCGGGTTTCTCAGCTTTTTCCAAAGCAAATGTATGGATCTCTTCGCCCAACACTGTGTTCATCACCGTTAACAGGCGCCCTTTATTCACAGGCTTGGTAACAACATCTTCCATTCCTGCCGCTTTAAATTTCTCTAACTGCTCAGGGAAAGCATCTGCGGTACAGCCAACAATCGGGATTTTAGCTTTATCACCATCCATTGCGCGGATCCATTTGGTGGCATCAATACCGCCAAGAACTGGCATATGAATATCCATAAGGATCATATCAAAATCTTGGTTTTCAGCTTCGCTGCACGCTTCTGCACCATTAGAAACCACCATGACATCGTGACCAATTTTTCCAAGCATACTGGCAAGAATTTTCTGGTTAATCACATTATCATCAACCACGAGAACTTTAAGCTTCTTGCTGATTGCAACGCTTGAAATTGTCACGGCTTGATTGAGCTCATTATCAGCAGGTAAATCATCCACAGAACCTGCTTTACACTTAAAGGTAAACCAGAAAGTGGAGCCCGCGAGCTCCCTGCTTTCTACGTTAATTTCACCGCCAAGCAAGGTCACCAATTGCTTACAGATCGCCAGACCAAGACCCGTTCCACCAAATCGGCGTGTTGTTGAGGCATCTGCCTGCATAAACTTCTGGAACAGCTTCTTCTGCGCTTCTTCCGAAATACCAATACCAGTATCTGTTACAGAAACTTTGATAGTATGTTCACCCTGCACGGTATTTACGTGTTCAGCGTTAATTTCCACCTTCCCAACTTCAGTGAATTTAATGGCATTCCCAAGCAAGTTAAAAAGAATTTGCCGGAGACGCGTTGGGTCAGAAATAATAACTTCGGGGATCTTATTGGAAGAATTCCAGATGACGTCGAGGCTTTTTTCCTGAGCCTTGGAACCAAGGAACTGTACAGCATCAGCAATAACCCAATCCAGCCTTGTGCCTTGATAATCCAGTTCAACCTTACCCGCTTCAAGCTTAGAGATATCAAGGATATCATTAATTACCGCCAGCAGACTTTGGCCAGACTGTTGTAGTGTTTCCGCGAAATAGCGCTGATTTTCATCAAGTCGTGTATCCGAAAGCAGGTCGATCATGCCTATAACACCATTAAGCGGTGTTCTGATCTCATGGCTCATCGTAGCTAGGAATTCTGATTTAGCAATATTCGCCGTTTCCGCAGCATCGCGAGCTTTTGAAAGCTCGTTCGCAAGTTTAGCAAAAGCTTCTCGCTGCTCTTTCAGAACAGCTTCATTCCGGCGCTTATCCTGCACTACTTGTTGAAGGTTTTGTTCGATTTCAGAGAATTCTATCAACCGGGCCTTTGAGCGTACCGCGGCTTCTTTCACTGCGTTTAACGCTTCATGAAGGTCGGGCCTATCGGCCAACTCTAAATCCTCAGAAGCTTCGTGGGAAAAATCTCCTTCAAGATATGCAGCGATTGCATCAAGGAAAGCCCGTTCAGGACGCACAGTAAAGCGTTCAAGCACCATCTGCACCAGAACACCAGACAAACTACCAACAAGGCCAGCGGCAAGAGCGGGCAAATACCCCAACATTTCTCCACTAACCAAAAAGAATGCGAGCGCAGCACTCAATACACCCGAAAGCCCTGCGACCCAAGGAATTGCTCGTAAAACTCGTTTCATAACACCCAAGTATTAAATTAATCAGCTTGAGACTACGGTTTAAATGTTAACGAACAGATAAAGTCTGACCAAATTAGTATTTTAAAATTGTACCCTGTTTGTGAAGCCGCCGTCGACCACCATATTGGTTCTCGTAACCCAGGATGCTTTACTACTTGAAAGGAATAAAACAGCGTTCGCCACTTCCTCACATGTCGCTAATCTACCTTGCGGATGTCGTGCTGCAACGGCCTTATACATATCGGGTTGAGAACGTTCAACGTCACCCCAGAAACCATCATCCACATGCACTGGTCCTGGCGATACACTATTCACCCGCACACCATGCGGAGCAGCAATTTCACCCAATTGGCTTGCGTATGTAATAAGGCCTGCTTTCACTGTATTATAGGGTGACGGACCTCCGCCAGAGCCTTCAAGACCAGCAATACTGGCAATGACGGTAATAGCACCACGGGATTGAGCAAGGTGAGGTACAACAGCTTCACAGCCGCGTACCGTTGCCATAAGATCAACATCAAAGGCTGCTTTCCAGCCTTCTTCGCCTGCGTTTGCACCACCACTTACATTGGGTACAAATACATCAAGGCCACCTAGTTCAGCGATAGCAGTGTTAATCCAACTTACGTAGGCATTTGGGTCCGCGACATCACAAGCGCTACCAAAAACCTGATAGCCCTTGGATTTAAGATCAGACACTCTCGCCGTTACTTCATCCTGATTTCTGGCACAGAAGGCAACAGTGGCGCCTTCGGCTAAGAAACCATCAATGATTGCGGCACCAATACCACGGGTTCCGCCTGTTACCAGAACCCGCTTTCCCTTAAACCCAAGATCCATAAAGTATCCTATTCTGCGGCTGCACCGCGCGCATCATCTCTCAGTTCACGACGAAGAACTTTCCCGATCGGAGATTTAGGAAGTTCATCAATGAACCTGATTGTCTTGGGTCTTTTGTAATTAGTCAAATGTTCTGCACAGTGTTCATGCACTTCCTCTTCAGAAAGTGATGGATCACCTTTCACGATATAGGCAACAACACGTTCACCAGTTTCATCATCCGGCACCCCAACAACTGCGGCCTCACCAACTTTATCAAAATTGGTCAGAACGTCCTCAACATCCGCTGGATATACGTTAAAGCCGGAGACAATCACCATATCCTTGATACGGTCAACGATAGAGAGATAACCCTCGTCATCGATCATACCTACATCACCTGTGCGCAGCCAGCCATCTACAATAGTATCTGTCGTGGCCTGCTCGTTATTCAGGTAACCTTTCATGATCTGAGGGCCTTTAACCCAAATCTCGCCAGCCTCATTACGGCCGAGGGTTTCCCCAACATCGCTCACAATACGCACTTCAGTACCCGGTACAGGAATACCGCATGTACCGCGCTTTGGTGGTTTATTGAACGGCATGGAAGATACAACACACGTTCCTTCAGTCAGGCCGTAACCTTCATAGATAGCGGCCCCTGTCATTTCTTCCCAAGCTTCAGCTGTAGCAGGCTGCAGCGGCGCAGCACCAGAGAAACACAGACGCAGGTTCTTGGGCGGATTTGATTTAAACCACTCTTCCTGCATCAAGCCGATATAAAGGGTATTAATCCCTGGCAGGATAGTGATGTTAAATTTCTCGAAAACCGGCTTTAGGTTAGAAAGTGGCCTTGGAGAAGGCACAAGCGCTACATGCGTGCCTGAATACATACAGTTCAGCGCACCAACCGCCAAAGCATATACGTGATAAAGCGGCAAGAGCAGCATCATACAGTCGTTCTCATCCTGCTCCGGAGCATCATCCCGCTTTTTAGACTGTGAGATATTCCCCACCACATTCCTGTGGGTAAGCTCAGCCCCTTTACTGCGTCCCGTTGTACCGCCCGTATATTGGTAGATCGCCACATCATCGAGCGTTAGGTTCCGCATGTAATAGGCCAGATCAGCGCCAGCATCCACGTGCTTAAGCCCCGTCTTAATAACACTCGCCATCGTACCTGCTGCATCACCCTCGAAAGCTGGAACAATCTTCTTCACATAGCGCATAGCAAAACCAAGCAGTGCTTTCTGAACCGGCGGGAAGAAATCAAGCACTGAAAGCTTATAGATACGTTCCACATTGGTGCCTTCGGTAGATTCCTTAATACGGTCACCAAATACATCAATGACAAACCAAACCTTCGCACCGCTATCCTTAAGCTGGTGATTGGTTTCATCCGGCGTATAAAGCGGATTCACATTCGTGATGGTAAGGCCTGCTTTAAACACACCAAAAGCCAGAACAGGATATGCCAGTGCGTTTGGTGACTGGATCGCAACCACATCACCGCGGCGTAAGCCAAGCTCTTCCCGCAGATACGCAGCTACGGCATCAGAATATCTGCCTAGTTCTTTAAAATTCAGTGTTTGATAATGGCCTGTTGGCAAAATACAGCTAAACGATGGCTTTTCACCATGTTCGGCTACCGCATGGTTCACCATATCCCCCATGTGGTTCGCCAGCATATCTGTTTCATCAAACGGTACGTCACTTAAAAATGGTGCACCCATTTTCTTCCCTTCTTCCCAACACGAACGAATAAACTATTGCGGCGCTGCCTCCATACGCGCCAGAAGCATATCGGGGTTATCGAGGCACGCTGCAAATTCATCAGCTAATCGTTCGCTTTCATTGATTACAATCGTCCAATAGGCCAGTCGATCATCATCGGTCATATCTGTGAAATTGTTCCGATCTGGAATTTTTCCACCCGGCAGCGTCTGCACAAATTCGTCAGATGGTGCCAATAGTAAAGTTTGATCCCAGGTTGCGCCCGTCGCACGGCGCTTTTTATGGCTTTTATCAAACCACCCGGGGATAATATGCCCATAAAAGTGTGGGTAGAGAACAATCCCCTCATCCAGCTTCCATGGTATATCAAAATGGTAATCAATTACACCGCCATCACGGTAAACACCTTCCGGAGCCCCTTTGATATTAACAATAGGGTCTGCAACAAAAGGTATGGAACCACTCGCGAGCAGCACATCGGCAAGAATACCTGGTGTTAGCGTCACATCTTTGCGGCGGAAATCATCCCATGCGCTACTGCACGGCACTCCTTCGCCTGAATGAAAAACCACACGGTCAAAAAACTTCGCCAGATGGGCACGATCCACAGCATTAGCACCCGCAGATGCAAGAATAGCAGCGCCTTCCTTGAATTTGGAACTATCGCTGCGCATGCCCCGTGACCGCACGGTCACAATATTCAAATTACGCTTCGCATTCGCCGTAATCTTTTCAGCCTCACCGCCTTCGAAAAGACGATCAAGAAACTCGTAAGAACTTCGAGTAAGCGCCTCAGGCGTTTTGGCATGCTCTGAACGAAACTCAAAATACTGGGATATGAATTTTTCAATAAAAGGACCTGCATCGGGATGCGCTGCACTTGTCATTCGCCATGCGCCAATGCTGGAGCCAACAAGATCAATGGTGTGATCAGAACCTGCGAGCCACTTCCCGAACAGAAACTTATCAAGCCCGAGAAGCACAAGCCACTTTGGCCCGCCCGACGCACCCACAACCATACGCACCAATTCTGGTGTCAGGCCGTGTTCTTCAATGCGTTTTTTTGCAGTATTTCCTGCAATAAGGCGAAGGGCGTTCATATGCTTCCCACTATCGTTGAAAAAACAAAATATCCGCCCTTCGGCAAATTTCAAGACCAATGAGTCCAGAAATTGAAATTAATTATTATGGCGTCAGGATAACCTTACCCTTAGCCCTGCGTTCCGTAAGGCAAGCGTATGCTTTTTCTACCTCTTCAAGCTGGAACACATCGTTTACAGAAGCACGTACTTTACCGCTCGCCACCATGCCTAGTATCTCAGTCATGTTCTGGATCTGATCAGAAGGATTCGCGCGCGCCCATGCACCCCAGAATACACCCACAAGCGAAGCCTGCTTCAGAAGGCATAAATTCAGCGGCACTTTCGGAATATCACCGGCGGCAAAACCAATCACCAGATGACGACCATTTGGCGCCATTGAGCGGAAAGCTGTCTCAGTATAATCACCACCAACGGGATCATAAATTACATCAACACCTTTGTCTTCTGTGATTTCCTTAATACGGCTACGAAGGTCTTCTGTTGAATAGTTGATCAATTCATCTGCGCCAGATGCTTTACAAAATTCAAGCTTTTCATCAGTACTAGCTGCCGCAATTACCTTTGCGCCCATAGCCTTTGCAAGCTCAACAGTCGCGATGCCAACACCGCCTGCGGCTCCGAGCACAAGAACAGTTTCACCAGCCTGAAGCTGGGCACGCTGTTTGAGCGCATGATAACTAGTGCCGTATGTAAGCGTAATACCAGCCGCCATTTCAAAAGAAAGCCCGTCTGGCATTGGGATGGCCGTAATTGCAGGTACCATTACTTTTTCAGCAAAAGCCCCCGTCTGGCACATAAAGATAACTTTATCGCCTTCCTTAAGGTGCGAAACGCCTTCACCAATGGCAGATACAACACCAGCGCCTTCACCGCCTGGTGTAAACGGCATTTCCGGACGGTGCTGATATTTACCCTGAATAATCAGCGTATCTGGGAAATTAAGGCCCGCAGCCTTTACATCAACAACCACATGGCCCGGCGCTGGTGCCGGATCAGCCACATCTTTAATTACCAGCTTATCAGCAAGCCCCAGTTCCTCACAAAGAACAGCTTTCATGCCCTAAACCCCTTCAAAAAATACAAGAAGGGCGACAACAGCCGCCCTTCCCCATAAAACCTATGCTACCTCAAAGAGGCCAGCAGCGCCCATACCGCCACCTACACACATTGTGCAGACAACATATTTTGCACCGCGACGCTTACCTTCGATCAGCGCATGACCAACCATGCGTGCACCAGACATACCATATGGGTGACCGATGGAAATTGCACCACCATTTACATTGAGTAGCTCATTAGGAATACCAAGTTTATCACGGCAGTAAAGAACCTGTACAGCAAATGCTTCGTTCAATTCCCAAAGGCCAATATCATCCATAGATAGACCGTGGTTTTTAAGAAGCTTTGGAATAGCATACACCGGGCCAATACCCATCTCGTCAGGCTCAAGACCCGCTACAGCAATACCGCGGTAGAAGCCAAGAGCATCAAGGCCTTTTTTCTCTGCTGTTTTCGCGTCCATCACAACAGCGGCTGATGAACCATCAGAAAGCTGGCTCGCGTTACCGGCTGTAATAGTACCACCTTCAATCACAGTTTTCAGGCCAGAAAGACCTTCGATTGTTGTTTCTGGGCGATTACCTTCATCTTTTTCAAGGGTAACATCATGGAATGTCATTTCCTTGGTTTCTTTATTCACAACGGCCATTTTTGAAGAAATCGGCACGATTTCATCATCAAACTTACCAGCTTGCTGCGCTGCATGTGTTCGCTGCTGTGATTGAAGACCATATTCATCCATTGCTTCACGGCTAATACCGTAACGCTCTGCCACCACTTCAGCTGTTTGAAGCATTGGCATATGCATATGCGGGTGCATTGCTGTAAGGCTTGGATCAACAGCCTGAAAACGGTTCATATGCTCGTTTTGCACCACAGAAATACTGTCAAGGCCACCACCAACGGCAACATCCATACCGTCATACATCACCTGCTTTGCAGCCGTTGCGATCGCCATCATGCCTGATGAACACTGACGGTCGAGTGTCATGCCAGAAACTGTTGTCGGCAAACCTGCACGCATAGCAGCCAAACGGCCAATATTTGAGCCAGATGAGCCTTGTGTGAGCGCACAGCCCATGATCACATCTTCAACTTCACCACCATCGATACCAGCACGCTTAACTGCATGCTCAATAGCATGGGCGCCAAGTGTTGGTGCAAGAGTGGCATTCAGTGAACCACGGTAAGCACGGCCAATTGGGGTACGTGCGGTTGATACAATTACTGCTTCACGCATCTGAGGTCTCCTTAACTGATTTTCACGCCAAGGGCCTGAGCCGCTTTGCCGATAAATTTCATGGATTGCTGGCCACCCTGGATAAGTTCCTGTTGGCCTTCTGGATTATTGATATCGCCCATCGCAGCACGCACATTTTCTGGTGTCTGCTCTTCTGGTTTCAGGTAAACACCCTCTGTTTCATAGATAGCGGCTTTTGCATAACCACCCGAACCAGCACAAAGGATTGTACGGTTCGGTGCTTCATCATCACAAAGCGTGAGAAGACCCGCCGTTACAGATTCCGGCGTCGACAGATCAAGCGCAGCTTGCGGTAGAAGGCCTTCTGTCATCCGGGTTGCCGCCATTGGCGCCAGGCTATTTACATGAATGTTATATTTCTGCCCTTCAAGGCACAGAGTATTCATGAAACCAACAAGACCAAGTTTTGCAGCACCATAGTTTGACTGACCGAAGTTACCGTACAGACCAGAAGACGATGTCGTCATCACAATACGGCCATAACCCTGCTCACGCATGATTTCCCAAACCGCTTTTGTACAAGTTACAGAACCCATCACATGAACTTGCATAACGAAATTGAAATCATCCAGTGTCATTTTCGCAAAAGTCTTGTCACGGAGTACGCCAGCGTTATTTACGAGAATGTCGATGCGGCCCCATTTATCCATGGTCTTCTGAACCATGTCCGCCACCTGCGCCTCATCACATACGTTAGCACCGTGCGCAATCGCTTCACCGCCCGCATCGATAATTTCCTGCACAACAGCTTCAGCTGCAGCGGAAGAACCACCTTCGCCAGTTACATCACCACCAAGATCATTCACCACAACCTTGGCACCGCGTGCAGCCAGTGCAAGAGCATGTGAACGACCAAGGCCACCACCAGCACCAGTTACAATCGCAACCCGATCATCAAAACGAATACTCATTAAATCTCTCCAACCAATCGGTATAAATTCTTAGACAAAAACCATGGTCAACCACTCAGCGATAAGCGCCGGATGCTGTTCACCATTAATTTCTACTGTCACTTCATTTTTCAGCAGCAGGCGGTTACCCGGCTTTTCTGTTACTTCAACAAGCTTCACACGAGCACGGATTTCGCTATCCACTTTCACAGGTGAAAGGAAGCGTACTTTTTCCGTGCCGTAGTTCACGCCCATTTTTGTTCCTTCAATGCTGAGCATTGAACTTGTCGCAAGGTGTGCAAGCATGGAAAGTGTTAGAAATCCGTGTGCGATTGTAGTGCCAAACGGTGTTTGGGCCGCCGCTTCCGGATCAACATGAATGAATTGGTGATCCAGTGTCACATCAGCGAACTTATTGATGCGGTCCTGATCAATCAGGAACCAGTCTGACACACCAGTTTCCTTGCCGATGTAATCTTTAAGCTCTTCTTTTGAAACAGTTTTACTCATTATTCCCTCCAAATCCCCAGATTCGAGTATAGATTCAAGAAACTTTCATAAGCCATTGTTACGAATCATTTATTTAAAACGAATCAAATTAATTCGATCGATTCGTTACGGTAATGCAGACATGCCTCCGTCAAGCGGAATGATCCCACCAGTGATATAACTGCCCGCTCGTGAGGTAAGCATCAGAAGAACACCTGCAATATCTTCACCCGTACCAACTCTCCTAAGCGGCACAACAGATTCCATTGCTTTCCTGCGCTTCTCATCCTCTGTGATATGGGCCATCATCCGGCTCGGGAAAGGCCCTGGCGCGATTGCGTTCACTGTTATGTGGTCTACAGCCAGCTCGTGAGACAAGATCTTGGTAATATGGTGCACGGCCGCTTTACTCGCACCGTAGCTATAAGCCATATTTGAAACTGTACGCGTTCCCGCAACAGAACCTAGGTTAATAACACGCGCAGGATCATCTGCTTTACCAGCTTTTTTCAGCATCGGATGCAATAAGCGCGTAAGATCAGCAACCGCCGTTACATTAAGCCTTAATACATCATCCCATTTCTGGCGTGGGAATTCCTCAAACGGAGCGCCCCATGTCATACCTGAATTATTCAGCAGGATATGCAGTTCTAGTTCCACACTCTTCAGGTGGTTTGCCAGTTCTTCTGTCCCCTCACCTGTTGAAAGATCAGCGGAAAGCGCAATAACACGCCCGGGACCAATTGCATTCAGTTCATCAGCAATCGCCAAGCAGCTATCAAGGCGACGAGAAGCGATATAAACCTTACAACCCGCTCTCACGAGCGCCTCAGTTGCCATCGCTCCGATACCTGAGCCGCCCCCTGTGACGAGAGCGACTTTACCTTCAATATTATAAAGTTTGGAAATATCCATCGGCAGACTTACACGCTGTTCGAACGGTATTTCTTCAACTCAGTACGCGCAATCACCATCCGGTGTACGGCATCGGGCCCATCTGCGAAACGAAGCGTACGCTGACCGTGCCACATAGATGCTAGTGGGAAATCCTGACTAATGCCGCGCCCGCCATGCATCTGCATCGCTTCGTCAATCACTTCAAGCGCCATGCGAGGTGCCTGCACCTTGATCTGCGAAATATATGGCTGCGCAGCCTGCGTGCCGATTGTATCCATCATATAAGCAGCCTTCAGGCATAGCAGACGGGTCATCTCAATGCTGATACGTGCTTCCGCGATGATATCATAGTTAGCACCAAGTTTCGCAAGCGGACGACCAAATGCTTCACGTGTTGTTGCGCGCTTACAGAGTAGATCAAGCGCACGTTCAGCAGCACCAATAGAACGCATACAGTGGTGAATACGGCCAGGGCCCAAGCGGCCTTGGGATACTTCGAAACCACGACCTTCACCAAGAACGAGATTTTCTTTTGGTACTTTTACATCAGTGAAACGAATGTGCATATGACCGTGCGGTGCATCATCATGTCCGAACACCATCATTGGACGCAGAATTTCAATACCCGGCGTACCAGCCTCTACAAGGATCATGCTGTGGCGGTTCTTACGCGGTGTATCTTCATCACCCGTTTTCACCATTACAACATAAACCGCACAGCGTGGATCACCAGCGCCAGAAGCCCAGTATTTCTCGCCATTCAGCACATAGTGATCACCATCAAGCTTTGCACTCATTTCAAGATTTGTGGCATCAGACGAAGCAACATCAGGCTCTGTCATCAAATAAGCAGAACGAATTTTGCCTTCGAGAAGCGGCTTCAGCCATTTTTCTTTGTGCTCATCAGTGCCGTAACGCTCAATTACTTCCATGTTGCCCGTGTCTGGCGCGCTACAGTTAAATGCCTCAGCAGCGATATGCGACCGGCCCATTTCTTCAGCCAGATAAGCATATTCAACAGTTGTAAGGCCATAACCTTCTTCTGAATCTGTCAACCAGAAGTTCCAAAGGCCGTCTTTTTTTGCTTGTGCCTTGAGTGTTTCAAGGATTTCAGTCATCCGCGGTGTAAATTCCCAGCGGCTGCCGCCTTTGCCAATTTCATGATGATATTCATCTTCAACAGGCACTACATGTGTTTCGATAAAGTTACGGACCTTATCGCGCAATTCAGTTGCGCGTGGAGAAAGACCTAAATCCATACTTAATTCCCCTCTTGTTCAGTTTGCCACATTTCCTGGTAATGGGCTTTCACTGCTTTTCTATCAATTTTACCGGAAGCGATAAGCGGCATTGGCTCTTCTCTGATCCACACTTTTTCAGGGATCTTAAAGGCCGCAAGATGTGCCTTCGCTTCGTCCAGAATTTCTGCCGCGTTTACACCTGCTTCCCCAGGCACAATCGCAGCCCCCACAATTTCACCCAAGTGCGGACAAGGAAGTGAAAAGACCATTACGTCTTCCACTTTTGCATGTGCATGCAGCACACCTTCCACCTCAAGGGAGCTAATGTTTTCACCACCACGGATGATGATATCTTTCATACGGTCAACGATGAAAATATATCCTTCATCGTCAATATAACCAACGTCGCCTGTATGCATCCAACCGTCCTTGAATGCACGGTCTGTGGCTTCCTGGTTATTCCAATAACCTTTCACGTTGGTAACCGATTTGATGCAAATTTCACCACGCTCATAATTTGCAAGCGGTGCACCATCCGCGCCAGCGATTTTCACGCTTACCATCGGCGGTGTTGCTTTACCCACACTATTAGGGCGTTCTGCATATTCATCGCCAGAAAGAAGCGCACCAAGCGAACCTGTTTCTGTAAGGCCGTACCCAATACCCGGGCTACTTTCCTTAAAAGCTTCTTTGATAAGTTTTACATGCTCTGGCGGGCGTGCAGCACCACCGCCGCCGATATCAACAAGCGTAGACAAATCGTAATTTTTACGAAGCGGGGATGCCGCCATATCATACGACATAGTCGGTACGCCTGTAAATGAAGTAACGCCCTCAGCATCAATCATCTGGAACGCCATTTCCACATCCCATTTGTGCATCAGCACAAGCTTACGGCCAGCAATAGCGGAAACCATAAGAACAGGCATAAGCCCCGTTACATGGAAAAAGGGTACAGCAACCAACATAATCGGCTGGAAATCAGGGTCCGGGTTCGTACGGCCAAGCATCTTGAGCGAAAGCGCCACCACAATCCAGTTAAAGAGAACAGCATTCACAGCACGGTGGCTTGAATATGCGCCCTTTGGAAAGCCTGTTGAGCCCGATGTGTAAAGCATCTGGCACGGATCATCAGACTCCATAGGAATAGAAGGCCATACAAATGGTGATTTTCCTTCAAGGAAAGGTTCCATCCGACGGATGTTTGCTGTTTCTTCAATTTCATCCCGTGCAACAAGAACCTGTGTATCGGGATTATCGCTGATGTATGCACCGAGGCGGCTGGCGCGTTCACCGTCACAAACAGCAACTTTGGCACCGCAATCATTCATGGCCCAAGACATTTCTTCTTCGGTCCACCAAGCGTTCATCAACACCGCAATACCGCCGGAACCAACAATCGCCATATAAGCAATTGGCCATTCAGGATAGTTACGCATCGCAAGCGCGACACGGTCGCCCTTTTTCACGCCTAAATCATCAACAAGCGCCTGTGATAGCTGTGTAGCGCGCGCCAGTGTTTCCTTAAAGCTAAGACGGGTATCTCCGTAAACGAGAAATTCCTTCTCATCATGAGCCATCAGCATTATGAGGACTTCGCGCATCGTTGGCGGTTGGTTTTTAAAAACCGTGTGCGTGATACCGTCTATTTCCTGCTCAACGGTTTCAAACGGCATACCCGGCGCACAAAGACCGCGCATAACGGTATCTATCGGTGTAGCTGGATCAACTTCCGGCAATTCCAGTGCATCAAGCATCTATTTCCCCCTTAATAACCGCTAGTGCGTGCGAAACGGTCTGCGTGGTAATTGAAACCGCCATAAAGTGTCTGCGCAACACGGGCACGTTTGATAAAGAAACCGATATCAAATTCATCCGTCATGCCGATGCCGCCGTGCATTTGAATAGCTTCATTCGTAGCAAGTTCAGCAGTTTTAGAGGCTTTTGCTTTTGCAAGACTTGCAAACCAACTTACATCGCCGCCCATCTCTGCCATCTGCTGCGCTTTCATGACCGCAGAGCGTGTTACTTCAATTTCACTGAAAAGCTGGGCTGCACGGTGCTGAAGCCCCTGGAAAGAACCAATTAGCACGCCAAACTGCTTGCGCTCCTGCAGGTAAGCAACTGTACGGTCTAGGCATTCCTGCGCAATACCAAGCAGTTCAGACGCCAGAATGATATTTGCTTTATCAAGCACTGGTCCCAGTGCTTTCATCGCCGCACCTTCTTCACCAAGAAGATTTTCGGCAGAAACTTTCACACCTTCTAGCGTAATTTTCGCCCAGTTACGGCTATCTGACATCACTGTACGGTCCGCAATCACACCAGCGGCACGGCGGTCAACAAGGAACAGGCTTAAGCCGTTCGCATCACCCGCATCACCTGACGTGCGAGCAAGGACAATAATCTGATCAGCCACATGGCCTTCAGGTACAAATGTTTTCATGCCGTTCAGTACATAACCGCCTTCAGCAGATGTAGCTTTTACAGAGGTACGTTCGGGATTGTGTGTGCTTGTTTCATCAACAGCGAGGGTAACAATTGTCTCCCCAGCGGCGATTGCAGGCAACAGGGTTGATTTCTGCGTATCATTGCCCGCCATCTTAATAAGCGATGCACCAACAATAGAACTGGCAAAATACGGCGATGCAGAAAGCGTTCTTCCCATTGCTTCCGCAACAATACCTGCCCCCATCACGCCAAAACCTGTGCCGCCGTGGTCTTCATCAACAAGAAGGCCCGCGAAACCCATTTCTGACATTTCTGTCCAAAGCTCTTTCGAGTAACCTGTCTCGTCTTTATCATCACGAAGCTGACGCAGCTGGGAAATTGGTGCTTTTTCGTTAAAGAAGCCTTCTGCAGATTCTTTCAGCAGTTGCTGTTCTTCATTCAAAATCATAGCCATTGGTCAAACTCCCCCTTACGCCGGCAAATCTAGAATGCGTTTTGCAATGATATTCAGCTGTACCTCTGTGGTACCGCCTTCAATTGAGTTGGCTTTCGTACGTAGCCAGCTTCTTGCAATTTCGCCATTGTTTGAGAATTGACCTTCCCATTCGAAGGCATCAGAACCGTTTACTTTCACGATAAGCTCATGACGGGCTTTATTAATTTCTGTGCCGTAGCCTTTAAGCATGGAAGAAAAGGCGCCCATATCGCCGCCCGCTTTGGCTTCATCCTTCGCACGTTCCATAGTGAACACAAAAGAAGCAGCATCAATTTCATGCTCTGCGATCTGATGGCGAAGCATTTTATCTTCCAGTTCGCCATCAATCGTACCTAATTTTTCAACTGCAAGGCTGTTGAGCGGCGCTGGCATACCCATATCGCTGATACCAGTACGCTCGTGAGTGAGAAGATACTTGGCAATCGTCCAGCCTTTATTTTCTTCACCAACAAGGTTCGTTTTAGATACTGTTACATTATCAAAGAATGTTTCACAGAATGGCGAGTAACCTGAGATCAACTGAATTGGTTTTGTGGAAACGCCTTCACTTTCCATATCGAACAGTACAAAGCTAATACCATTATGCTTGTCATCAGGGTTGGTGCGTACAAGACAGAAAATCCAATCCGCTTGATCCGCGTATGATGTCCATACTTTTTGACCATTTACGATATAATGGTCGCCTTTATCTTCAGCCTTTGTTGCCAGCGACGCCAAGTCAGATCCTGCGTTTGGTTCAGAATACCCCTGACACCAGCGAATTTCACCGCGTGCGATTTTTGGAAGATGCTCAAGCTTTTGTTCGTGTGTTCCAAACTTCAGTAGCGCAGGACCAAGCATCCAGATACCGAAAGAAACAAGCGCTGGTTTCGCTTTAATACGGCGCAGCTCTTCCTGAAGGATTTTCGCTTCATCCTTCGAAAGACCGCCACCACCATATTCGGTAGGCCATGTTGGCACTGTCCAACCGCGAGAGCCCATACGCTCAAGCCAAAGCTTCTGATCTTCTGATTTAAACTGGAATTTACGTCCACCCCAGCAAATATCACCTTCGCCGCTTGTGAGGGACTCCCCTACTCCACTTCGCATGGTTGCTGGGCAGTTTTCTTCTAGCCAGGCACGGGTTTCGCTACGAAACGCCTCTAAATCACTCATATAACCCTCCCACTCGCCGATCTTCGGCCAAATTCAATTCGCATATAAGGGGTAAGGCGATTAGGCGCCGCTTCAAGGTTAAAAGACATAATTTTTTGTATTTGACAAAATCCAGCACAGCCCTAGCAAAGCCATAGTGCCGTAAAGGCCGCAGAATAACGCCCTTCCAGATTTTTGAAGAAATTCTGTGACACCCATCACATTCGAACTAAGTCATTTTAAGCTAATGTTCTTTTGAGTATTTTATCGCAGTATATATGTGAAAGTTCATCCAGTTTTATGGATCAATTATCTTACAGGAAAGTCTGGCAACTGGCAGGGCCGAACATCATCAGTAATATCCTGATGGTTTCGATTTCATTCGCTCACCTGTGGATTGTTGCACCTCTTGGTTCTGAAGCCAGCGCTGCTGTTGTAACGGGCGGGCGCATTCATTTCCTTTTAATGGCTGCAGCTATGGCGCTTTCTGTAGCGACAACAGCCGTTGTCGCCAGAGCGTGGGGAGCCGAGGATACCAGTGAAGCCTCAGCGGCCACAACCAGCTCGCTTTCTCTTTCCGTATTCATTTCTATTATTCTAGGCAGCGTTACATATCTGTGTGCTGATCAAATGGTTGGGCTTTTCAAACTAGATCCTGCATCCAGTAAAATGGCTGCTGATTACATCCGGCCAACAGCTATCTTGAATATTGTCTTCGCTATTACGCTTACAATCGCCACCAGTTTTCGTGCGATTGGAGATGTAATGCGGCCTCTTGTTTTCACTGCATATTCCACGATCCTAGGTATTCTTGGCTCTTACGCATTTCTTTATGGTAAGTTTGGTTTACCTGAACTGGGCATTTCAGGCATTCCGTGGGGCACAGGCTTAGGTCAAAGCCTGGTACTTTTGTGGTTTTTCCTTCACTGGCTAACGCGCCGCTATGTGCTGAAGCCAAAACCCAGCGAAGCTTTTAACGGAGACCGCCTTAGCCAGCTTATTCAAATTGGCGCTCCCGCTGCGCTCGAGCAAATCCTTATCCAATCAAGCTTCCTCCTCTTTATGATGCTGGTGGCTGGTTACGGTACCGCCGCATTTGCAGCCTACGGTATCGGCATTACAGTACTTAGTGTGTGTATTGTCGTGGGCCTTGGTTTCGGTACGGCAAGTGCAACGCTGGCCGGCCAGCATTTAGGGGCACTTGACCCTGAAGGTGCCATTGCCAACGGCTGGATGACTATGCGGCTCGCCATCATCTGTATGACGATTATGGCTCTTATCACATACGCCCTTAAAACACCGCTGGCCGCTATGCTGTCGATTGACCCGGAAGTACGTGCCCACACGGAATACTTCATCCTGATTCTCGCGGTTGTACAGCCATTGATGGCGATTGAATTCGCAATCGGCGGAGCCCTTAGGGGCGCGGGTGATACTCGGTACCCACTGTTTGTAACCTTTGCCGGTATGATTGTTGGGCGCCTGTCCATTGGCTTTGCCGTTGCCTATATGGGGTATAGCGTAGAAGTGATGTATGCGGTTATTATCGCTGATTATGCCATCAAAGCACTTCTCCTTGTTCTAAGGTTCCGTTCCACCGCATGGCTGGAGGCCGCAGGAAAGCATCTTCCCCTTGCCGTTCAATCTGTTGCTGGTGTTGGTAGAGAGCCTGTTAGAGCCTATGCCGTCGAGCACCCAGAAGAATAACCACCTGCTGGACCTTTTTTCAATTCAGCCTACCTTTTTAATGAATGTCATTTATAGTGACACAGTCTTAGGAATTGGGGACAGGAGGTTATCATGGCGAAACCGGGAATTTTGGAAATTAACTCGGTAAAAGATCAAGTTTCAGCTGAAGAATGGGAAGCTCGAGTGAATTTGGCGGCGGCCTACCGCCTTGTGGCGCATTTTGGCTGGGATGATTTGATTTACACCCATATCTCCGCCCGCATCCCTAATACCGATCACCATTTTCTTATCAACCCGCTAGGGCTAATGTTTGATGAAATCACAGCCTCCAGCCTAATTAAAGTGGACTTGAACGGTAATGTGTTGATGGATACACCCTATATCCCCAACGCTGCAGGTTTTGTTATCCATAGTGCAATCCATGAAGCAAGAGATGACGCCAACTGTGTGCTTCATCTGCACACAGATTACGGCGTAGCTGTTTCCAACCAGAAAGAAGGCCTTAAGCTTCTTTGCCAAAGCTCCATTCCTGCGTGGGCCAATGTAGCCTATCATGATTATGAAGGTTTTGCCGTAAATGACGGCGAAAAAGAACGCCTTGTTGCAGACATGGGTGAAAAAAATGCCCTTATTCTAAGGAACCACGGTACGCTAACTGTTGGTGATAGCGTGGCAAAAGCATTTGAGCTTATGTATTTCCTTGAGAAAGCCTGCAAAATCCAAATTCTCACTGAAAGCACAGGCCAAGAACTTTACAGCATGAGTGAAGACGCCCTGAACAATGCCTTGCGCGACCTGTTAGTGGTAGCAGGTGCTAATGGCGCAGATAACTTCACGTGGCCTGCACTTCTCCGGAAAATGGACCGTCTTGACCCAAGTTTCCGAGATTAATCCCCGAGTTAAGGAATTTTATGTCTAATGTTAAAGCTATTCTTGATGGCTTAGAAATTGAACGTCTCGATAATCTCCTCTTCAGAGGTGACCCAAATGAATGGCCCAATAAGCACGTGTTTGGTGGCCATGTGATTGCGCAGGCAATGGACGCCGCCACGCAAACAGTGGACCCTGAGTTCCGCCTGCATTCTCTCCATAACTATTTCATTCGCCCAGGTATCGCAGGTCAGCCCATCATCTATGATGTTGACCCAATCAGAGACGGCAGAAGCTTTGTTACACGGCGTGTGAACGCTATCCAAAACGGGCAGGCAATTTTCACACTCGCCGCCTCTTTCCATGTGGGCGAAGTGGGAATGGAACACCAGATTGATCTAAGCGATGTACCCGGCCCTGATGATCTCGAAAGTGATGAAGCTTATTACGAGCGGGTAATGAAGGAGCTTGGTAAATCAAGACCAAACTCTGCGTTCCTGCCTGTTGAAATGCGTT
This sequence comes from Kordiimonas sp. SCSIO 12603, assembly GCF_024398035.1. NCBI lineage: Bacteria > Pseudomonadati > Pseudomonadota > Alphaproteobacteria > Kordiimonadales > Kordiimonadaceae > Kordiimonas > Kordiimonas sp. SCSIO 12603. The sequence continues at coordinate 2,162,315 of NZ_CP073748.1, read as the reverse complement.
CTATTGACCGGATGGATATCCTGAAGCCTGAACCGAAAGACCCAGTAACTGGTTTCTGGTTCAAAATGAAAGAACCAATCGGTGATGAGCAACTGCTCCACGACCGTTTGCTCGCTTATGTTTCTGATTTTGGTTTGATATCAGCCAGCATGCGTCCACACGCTATTATTCCGCGTGATAAGCGCCTTAAAACCGTTGCTAGCCTTGATCATGCTATCTGGTTCCACCGGGAGAATTTCCGAGTTGATGATTGGGTTTTTTATAAAACCGAAGGCTACTGGAGCGGCAAAGGCCGCGCCCTCGCCCGCGGTGCGCTATATGCACGTGACGGTCGGCTCCTCGCCTCAACGTCACAGGAAGGCCTCCTGCGCCTGACCAACGAGGAAAAAGAAAAGCTTTCAGGCAAATAACGCCCCAAAAAAGAGCAGATACAAGAAAGGCGGCACTCATTGAGCACCGCCTTTTTACTTACCATCAATAGCTATCTACATACCCGGTTTTTCGATGAGCTGGCGAGCATAATTGCCTAGGATATCCACCTGCACGCCAAAACCAGCGAAGTTCTTGTTTTTAGTCTGCCCATGGAAATAGCGGTAGTAAATCTGCTGCAAAATCACCGCCAGACGGAATACACCGTAAACATAGTAATAATTGAAATTGCTAAGATCATAGCCCGTTTCACGGGCATAGATTTCACAAATTTCAGCACGTGTCGGCATACCTTCAGCAAAACTTGGCTGCATCGACATGGCTTTCATGCCTTCTGGATCATCGGCCTGTGTCCAGTAGGCCAAAGTATTACCGAGATCCATCAACGGGTCACCCAGCGCACTGATTTCCCAATCAAGTACTGCTTTGATTTCAAAAGGATTTTCTTCACACAAGATCACGTTATCCAAACGGTAATCACCGTGGAGGATAGAATGCCCCACTTCAGCCTTTGGCATATTTTCTTCAAGCCATTTCCGAACGTCAGCGAAATCCTGTACATCATCAGTCATAGCTTTTTCGTAGCGCTTGTTCCAGCCAAGAACCTGCCGCTCAACATAGCCTTCCGGCCGCCCAAAGTCACCCAGTCCAATAGCTTTGAAATCAACCTTATGCAGCTCAATAAGCTTATCGAAGAACGAAAGCCCAAGCTTGCGGGTATCTTCTGTGGTGAAGTTCCATTCAGCAGGGATTTTGCGCTCAAGCTTACGGCCAGCCACAAGGTCCATCACATAAAATTCGGCACCCAGCAGGCTGCCTTCAGTCGGCACATGGAAGTGCGTGTTTGGAACCGCTCCGTAAACAGGCTTCAGTGCATTCATCACGCTATATTCGCGGATCATACTGTGGCCTGATTTTGGCACCGTACCAAACGGTGGCCTACGCAATACAAGACTTCTGTTCGCATAGGCGATTGAATATGTAAGGTTTGATTGCCCGCTCGCGAACTGGCGAATTTCAGGTGTACCTTCAAGGCCTTCGATGCGCTCCTTCAGGATGCCATCAATCAATCCAGCATCCAGTTCCTCACCTTCTCGTACAGCAACGGTTTTATTAAGTTCAGACATATCAGTTCCTTATGCTGTTACACCGCCGTCCATCACAAGTGTCGTGCCTGTTGTGAAGGCTGCCGCATCCGATGCCAGATAAAGCACACCACCCACCATATCATGAGGCTGACCCGCACGTGGAATTGGGAACTGGTTCGTAAACTTCTGAAGCATTTCATCATTTGATGTGAATACTTCTGTCATCTTGGTTTCAACAAGGCCCGGGCAAATTGCGTTTACACGGATACCGTCATGGCCATATTCACGAGCAAATGCCTTAGTCATGTTAATCATTGCGGATTTGGTCATGGAATAAATGCCCTGAAGATGGCCCGGTGTAATACCATTGATGGACGCCACATTCACAATTGCGCCTTTACCTGCTTCTTTCATCATCTTCACGGCTTCTGAAGAAAGATAGAATGGGCCCTTAAGATTCACATCAATGGTTTTATCAAACGCTGCTTCTGGGGTGTCCGCAATTGGGCCGTAGAACGGGTTTGTACCGCCACAGTTCACGAGCACATCAAGCTGGCCGTATTCTTCCTTAATCCAGTCAAATACAGCCGCTACATCTTCCATTTTTCCTGCGTGCGCCGCTTTTGCTTTTGCATCACCACCATCAGCGCGAATGCTTTCCGCCACCGCATCACAAGCCGCCTGATCACGGGAAGATACAATAACTCGCGCCCCATTTGCCGCAAACGCGCGTACAAGCGCCTCACCGATACCACGAGAAGAACCAGAAACAAAAACCACCTTGCCGGTGAAATCCATTAATTTTGTATAATCCATTATAAATACTCCTAAATCGGCTTACCGGTTGCTTGCATCTGATTGCGGCGGAACTTGCGCATACCACCAATCCAGCGGTCATAATCCGCTGCTTTGGCTTGGAAATATCCTTCTACAGTATCGTGTGGACGAATCATAAATCGACCTTCCTGCATCTGCGCATACACACGGTTTGCAAACTCATCTGCTTCCATCACACCGTCGACCGCTGCAGAGCTATCTTCCGCATCTGCCGTCATTTTGGATTTAACGGCCTGCGGGCACAGGCAAGCCACATAAATACCGTCATCCCCATGGGAGATAGCCATACTTTCTGCGAAACCAACAGCCGCATGCTTTGTCGTAGAATAGGATGTATCGCCAATCTGGCTAAGAAGGCCAGCAGCTGAAGCCGTCACGATGAAAGCACCGCTTTTCCGTTCAATCATCTGCGGCAACACAGCGCGGCAAGCAAGGATGTGCGCAAACACATTCACTTCCCAGATTTTTTGCCACTGTTCATTCGTTTGGGAGATTGTTGTCCAGTCTGGTGCATCAGAAAAGATAATACCCGCATTTGATACATACATATCAATTGGGCCCTGAGCGGCTTCAAAATCATCCACCATGCTTTGCACAGCTTCCTGATCTGTTACATCAAGACGGTACGCTTTTGCCTGTGCACCAATTTCGCCAGCCACACTTGATGCACCGTCATAATCCAAATCAGCTACCGCAACAGCTTTTGCACCTTCAGCAGCGAACTTTTTACACAGAGCCGTACCAATACCGCTCGCGCCGCCCGTTACAACGACAACTTTACCTTTAACGTCCAAACTTCCCTCCCAATCAGTGGTTTACGCCGCCAGGAGGAGTGTCTCCAACAGCGAACGCAGGTCCTTTGGTAATGAAGTGGGGCGACGAGACGATCTGTCCACATAAACATGAACAAAATGTCCTTGCGCTACGGCTTCCTCGCTATTTTCCTTAAAAAGGCCAATCTCATAGCGCACACTGCTATTGCCCAAATGGGATATAGCTACGCCTGCTTTAAGGCCATCTGGGAACTCAACTGGCGCAAAATATTCGCACTTGGTTTCAATCACCAGCCCGATGACTTCACCTCTATGAATATCGAGCACACCAGCTTTGATGAGCATTTCATTCACAGCCGTATCAAAGAAGCTGTAGTAAACAACATTGTTCACATGGCCGTAAACATCATTATCCATCCATCGAGTTTGGATATCAGCTACATGAGGATAAGCAGAAAGCGGCCGTTTTATTGTTTTATCGCTCACCACGCGGCCTCATAAATTGCGCGAGCATCACTGAGCGTTACCTCACGGGGGTTATTCACCAGCAAACGTGTTTGCTTCATCGCGTCCTCCGCAAGGCCTTCAATAGCGCTTTCAGGAATGCGTACATCTCTTAAGCGCCGTTCAATACCCACCGCCTCTGCGATGTCATCAAGCCATTTAATGAATTCGATAGTTTTCTGCATATTGGTGACGCCCGCCAGCCCAACTACATCCGCAAGTTCTGCATAAAGATGATCAGCTTTCGGGGTGTTGAATTTCAGTACATGCGGCAATACCAGTGAATTAGAAAGCCCATGCGGAATATGGAATTGCCCACCAAGCGGATAGGCCAGCGCATGCACTGCCCCTACTGGTGCGTTCGCAAAAGAAACCCCAGCCATCATTGCGCCTGTAAGCATAGCGCGCCTTGCATCAATATTATTGCCGTTTTTGCAGGCCTCAACAATATTCCCACCAAGCAGTTGAAGCGCTTCTTTGGCGAGCGCATCAGACATGGGGTTTTTCTTGATAGCTGTTGTGTAAGCCTCAATTGCATGTACCATGGCATCAATGCCCGTAGCCGCGGTTATATGCGCAGGCAAACCACATGTAAGCGTGGCATCAAGCACAGCGAGATCAGCCATAATCCGGCTGCTTACAACACCCATTTTGGTGTTTTCACCTGTCGTGATGATGGAAACAGACGTTACTTCTGAACCCGTCCCCGCGGTTGTTGGGATTTGAATAAGCGGAACTTTACATACTCTAACCTGATCAACGCCATACATCTCAGAAAGCTCTTGCTCACCTTTCACCAGAACAGAGACAAGCTTGGCAACATCCATAGGGCTACCGCCACCAAAACCGATTACACCGTCAACACTGAAGGATTTTGCCTTGAGCGCAGCTTTTTTAACCGTTGCTTCAGAAGGATCAGCCTCCACTTCATCAAACACAATCACTGGAATACCAGCGGCTTCAAGCGATTTCACAACGGGCTCAACAAGGCCCAGGTCCACAAGGCACTTGTCAGTTACCAGCATAATATTCTCAAGCTCAAAACGAGCTTTCAGGATTTCTCCTAAATGGGAAGCGGCCCCATCCTCAATCAGGACAGAGCCAACACTGTTAAAACCAAACTCAGGCACACTTTCCCCCTAGCGTTTCAATTGGCGCTCAATATTTTTGGTAAGTTTACTCGTATATGGTGGCACCACCCCAAGCAGATTACCAATACTAAGTTTTGGATGCTTGAGCACGGATTTCTGGTGGCTAAATTCAAGGAAACCTTCATAACCGTGATAATGGCCAATACCACTATTGCCCACACCGCCAAATGGCAGTGTCTCATGGGCACCGTGCCAAAGAACATCATTCACTGTTACACCGCCAGATGTCGTACGTGTAAGCACTTCATGCTCTTCCGCAGCATCCTGCCCGAAATAATAGAGAGCCAGTGGGCGTTCATGATCATTCACATACTCAATCACTTCACTTGTGCTTTCATATGTGCGTACAGGTAAGATCGGGCCAAAAATTTCTTCCTGCATAACCTTCATATCCTCAGAAGGATCGAGGATAAGGGCAGAAGGCAGTTTGTTGGCTTGATTTTGGCCAGCAAAATCCTCGTCTGCTGGATTAATAATGCGTACATCTGCGCCCTTCTCGCGGGCATCTTCAATATAACCTTCAAGGCGCTCCCGGTGCCGCTTGCTGATAATTGAGGTATATTGATCATTTGAAAGCATGGCCGGGTACATGCTTTCTACCTTTTTGGTGTAAACATCCACAAATTCATCACGCCGAGCTTTATCAATATTCACATAATCTGGCGCAAGGCAGATCTGGCCAGCATTCATATGCTTCATGGTCGCCACACGCTCCGCGACCATGGAAAGATCAGCACTTTTGCCCACCACAACCGGGCTTTTACCGCCAAGTTCAAGCGTTACAGGCGTAAGGTTCTCACTGGCTGCTCGCATAATCAGTTTACCCACAGCCGGTGCGCCCGTGAACATCAAGTGGTCAAATGGCTGGCTTGAAAAGGCCTGACTGGTAGGTACGGAACCCGTAATTACCGTTACTTCAGTTTCATCAAAATATTTAGCAACTACTTCCGCGAGGAATTTTGATGTGCGCGGTGTCGCTTCAGACGGCTTGATCATCACCCGGTTACCAGCTGCCAGCATCTGCGCAAGCGGTACAAAAACCATCGTAAGCGGGAAGTTCCAAGGGGTGATAAGGCCAACCACACCTTTTGGCTGCGGTACAACAGCAGCCTTTGCCCCCAATAAACCAAGCGGAAACTGGAGTGAACGCTTAGACGGCTTCATCCACCGATCAACATGCTTGATAGCGTCACGGAGTGCGCCAGCGCTCGCCGCCACATCAGCAAACAGCGTAGTTTCCGCAGAGCGATTTCCGAAATCATCAGAAATCAGTTTAATGAATTCATCTTTATGGTTGAACAAGCAGTCCTGCGCGCGGCGAAGACGGTCTTTCCGAACGGCGGATGAAACTTCCCCTTCAGCAAGATAGGCAGCACGCTGTTTAGCAAGCTTTTCAGCAATTACATCTGCTGAAGTTTCAAGAAACTGAATATCATCCATCGGAACTCCCTTTCCCCTGTTTCCGTATGAGTATATTCATAGGAAAATAGTTCAATCCAGAGGAAAGTCAAAAATATGAAAATATTCACATTAAGTAGAATTACCTAATAATATCAGGGATAAATCTCGCCTTGCGCCCAACCACTTTCATTATCATTAAGCGTATAGGTTTTGCGTTCATGAAGCCGGAACATCTTATCGTTCCAGAATTCAAAATATTTCGGCTTCAATCTGAAGCCTGACCAGAAATCAGGGCGCGGAATATCGCCCGCTCCGAACTTGGCAGTATATTTGGCGATCGCAGCTTCAAATTCGAAACGACCTTCCATTTCAGAAGACTGCTTAGACGCCCACGCACCAATACGACTTGCCCGCGCACGGCTTGCAAAATAAATATCCGCTTCCTCAGGTGTAACTGGCTCAACAGCACCTTCCACCCTTATTTGCCGCCTTAGGCTTTTCCAATGGAACAACAGAGCAGCATTAGGGTTAGCTCTCAGTTCCTGTCCCTTGCGGCTCTCAAGGTTGGTGTAAAACACAAGGCCATTTTCATCTGCACCTTTTAGAAGCACCATTCGAACACTTGGCATACCCCGTTCGTTCACCGTAGCAAGCGCCATAGCAGTCGGATCATTCAGTTCTTTTTTCTCCGCTTCACTGAGCCATTCAGCAAGCGTTTCAAACGGTTTCCCGAATGCAGACATCTTTTGTGTCATTTATGCTAACTCCTCGTAACCACTCGTTAACATTTAATAGCTTAAAAAAAATGCGCAAGTCGCATGATTTTATTGTATGCGGCAATAAGCCTATTATATTGGGCATAGAGATGTACGAAGTAATCAGTTCTACGGTTTGATACAGCATATATGAGCGACCTATATAATCGATTGGGGATAAGTAAGGGCGCCTCTGACGAGGAAATTAAAAAAGCCTATCGGTCCCTGGCAAAAAAATACCATCCTGACCGAAATAAAGACGATCAGAAGATTGCTGAACGCTTTAAAGAGGTTTCTGCCGCCTATAATATTTTAGGCGATGCTGATCGGCGCGCGAAATATGACCGTGGCGAGATTGATGAAAATGGTAATCAAAGAGTTCATTCCGGGCCACAAGGTGGCTTTGGCGGCGGCTCAGGATTTGCTGGTGGCACGCGCAGGCGTGGCTCTTTTGGCTTCGATGATGCAGAAGATATCTTTTCTGATTTTTTCAGCTTCACTGGTCGCGGCAAAAAAGAAAAACGTTCATCTGGCGCCAAAACAAATCCTTATAAATCTGCAGGTCGTTCACAAGGTCTGAATATCAGTTATGAGGTGACCATTGGTTTCGAAGAAGCGATCAAGGGCGGCACACGCAGACTTAAACTGAATGATAACCGCCATGTGGATATTAAAATCCCGCCTGGTATTAAAAGTGGGCAGGTTATCAGACTATCTGGCCAAGGTGGTCCGGGTGTAGGCGGTGCTCCTAAAGGTGACGCACTTGTCGAAGTACATGTGGCTGATCACCCCTACTACACCCGAGAAGGCAATGACATTCACCTCGAACTTCCTATCTCACTAGACGAGGCAGTGCTTGGCGGTGATATTCAGGTTCCTACGCCAAGCGGCAGGCTAACAATCCGCATTCCAAAGAACAGCAGCACGGGGAAACGCTTGCGCCTTAAAGGTAAAGGTGTGAAAAAAGGCGATACTGTTGGCAATATGTATGTGTCTCTTAAGATCACTCTACCTACTGAAAGAGATGCGGAGTTGGAGCGCATGATTAAAGAATGGGGCAAAAAGCACGGTGAAAATATTCGGAAAAAAGCCGGGCTTGGATAAAGCTGTATGGATCTGCTGAAAAAACATCTGAATATCTGGCAAAGAGCTTTAAAGCTCTTTATGGAAAATGATGCACTTGCAGCAGCCGGAAACATGGCCTTCCTAACCATGCTTTCCATGTTTCCCTTCGTTATCTTTTTAATCTCGCTTTCAGGCTTTCTCGGGCAAACAGAACGCGGTTTGGAAGGCATTGCCTTCATGCTGGATGTACTTCCACCTGAGGTTTCCAAGGTAATTGATGGCCCTATTCAAGGCGTTGTGAAAAACACAGGCCGCGAAATCCTGACAGGCTCTATCCTTTTTGCTATCTGGACAGCGGCCGCTGTTGTTGAAGCGGCACGCGGGGTATTGATCAAAGCCTACGGCAAGGAATACGCACGCTCTATCGTTATTCGCCGCCTGGAAAGCCTGGGAGTGGTTATCTTTGGCGGTATTGCCGTTATTGCAGCAATGTCTACCCTGGTACTTGGTCCGCCACTTATTAAAGCTTTCACAAGCCTGTTTCCCGATGCTGCTACAGACGGCATTAATGAAATATGGCGATATCTCAGCTTGCTGGTAAGCCCACTTCTTCTCATGCTTGGGCTACATTTCGCTTATTTTTCGCTTACACCAAGACGGGTAAGAAAACCCTCTCATCTGCCCGGCACCATATTTTCGTTGCTAATGCTCTTTGGCACAGCAAAAGGCCTCTCGGTTTACCTGAAGTATGCAGGAAACTATGACGTAACCTACGGCTCACTCGCTGGTGTGGTTATCCTGCAACTTTTCTGTTTTCTCGTAAGTATCGGCTTTATTTTGGGCGGAGAGCTTAATGCTGCCTATACTTTTGAAAAAAATAGCATTAAAACCCCTCATGAAACTGAGGATTCCGATACGGAAAGCGAAAAATCGGAATCTGATGCTGTTTGACCAATCAATCCCTTGGTGTACATTATCAAACAGCAGATAACCGAAACAATAAATGGGACTGTCATGACAAAATTGATGGAAGGAAAACGCGGGCTGATTATGGGCGTTGCCAATGATCGCTCGATGGCTTGGGGCATTGCAAAAGCATGTGCAGAACAAGGCGCAGAGCTTGCTTTCTCATACCAGGGTGAAGCGCTGAAAAAACGTGTTGCTCCACTCGCTGAATCCCTTGGCTCTGATTTCCTCGCTGAATGTGATGTATCTGACGGTGCATCTATTGATGCTATGTTCGATAAGCTGAAAGAAAAGTGGGATAATATTGATTTCATCGTGCACGCGATTGGTTATTCTGACAAGTCAGAGCTTCGCGGCCGTTATGTTGATACAACGCTTGATAACTTCCTGATGACAATGAACATCTCTGCTTACAGCTTCGTAGCAGTTGCTCAGCGCGCAGAGAAAATGATGGCAAACGGCGGCAGCATGCTGACCCTTTCCTATTATGGTTCACAGAAAGCAATCCCGCACTATAACGTGATGGGTGTTGCGAAAGCCGCTCTTGAAGCAAGCACACGCTATATGGCGAAAGACCTTGGCGAAAAAGGCATTCGCGTAAACACACTTTCTGCTGGCCCAATGAAAACTCTGGCAGCTTCTGGTGTTGGTGATTTCCGCATGCTTCTGAAGTATAATGAAGCAAACGCACCACTGCGCCGCAACATCACCCTTGATGATGTAGCAGGTTCTGGCCTTTATCTTCTTTCTGATCTTTCAAGCGGTGTTACTGGCGAAACACACTATGTGGATGCTGGTTTCAACACTACATGCATGGTTAATGACGATGCACACATGAAAGAATTCATCAATCTTCTGGATTAAGTAGTTTTATGTCGTTCAATACTTTTGGGAAACTGTTCCGCTTCACCACTTGGGGCGAAAGCCACGGCCCTGCCCTTGGCTGCACCGTTGATGGTGTGCCGCCGATGCTCAATCTTTCAGAAGTGGATATCCAAAAGTATCTGGACGAACGTAAACCTGGACAATCCAAATATACAACGCAGCGCCGGGAACCCGACGCTGTTAAAATCCTTTCCGGAGTATTTGAAGGCAAAACCACCGGCACGCCAATTCAGTTGATGATCGAAAACGTAGACCAACGCTCAAAGGATTACGGCAATATCGCTGAAACCTACCGCCCGGGTCATGCTGATTATACCTACACCACCAAATACGGTATCCGTGACTACCGTGGTGGAGGCCGTTCAAGCGCGCGGGAGACCGCGGCACGTGTTGCAGCTGGTGCTGTCGCTAGAAAAGCGCTGGGCGAAGGTATTAAAATCCGTGCTGGCATGGTGCAAATGGGTAGCAGTAAAATTGACCGCAACCGGCTTGATTGGGATGAAGTACGGAAAAACCCGTTTTTCTGCCCTGATCCTGTAACAGCCGAAGAATGGGCAACTGAACTGGAAGCTATTCGCAAAGCAGGCAGTTCTATCGGCGCTGTGATTGAAGTGGTTGCAGAGGGTGTTCCCGCTGGTTGGGGTGCACCAATTTATAGCAAACTGGATGCTGATCTGGCTTCTGGCCTTATGAGCATTAACGCTGCAAAAGGCGTTGAAATTGGCGAAGGCATGAATGCCGCTTGCCTTACTGGCGAAGAAAACGCCGATGAAATGCACCCTGGGCCAGACGGTAAACCAGTGTTTGGGGCAAACCACGCAGGTGGTATCCTTGGCGGTATTTCAACAGGGCAGCCAATTGTCGCTCGTTTCTCTGTAAAACCAACCAGCTCGATCCTTACACCGCGTAAGAGCGTAAGCAGCAGCGGCGAAAGCATTGATGTGGTAACCAAAGGTCGTCATGATCCATGTGTTGGTATCCGTGCCGTGCCGATTGCCGAAGCGATGATGGCTATTGTTCTTGCTGATCATATGATGCTGCACCGCGCACAGTGCGGTTAGCCTACTAGCAAATTTGAGCTTTTAGGAAATCTGTGTAATCTTTCTTCTATTCATAGGGGGAAGGTATGAAGCAGGTTTTTAAATATCTCTTTGCAGTTCTTATTTTAATCGTCGGCGCAGTAGTGGTTATTTTCTGGACACCAGATATCCCACGTCATGAACTGGTCAAAAAATACGCAACTGGTGCTTCTGATTTTATCGAACTTCCATCTGGCGCTTATGCGCACTATAGGAAGCAAGGCAATGAAAATGGTGAAACCCTTGTGCTTATTCACGGGTCCAATTCATCACTTCATGCCTGGGAAGACTGGGTTGAAATTCTCAGCAGCGACTATTTGATTTATACTGTTGATCTACCGGGCCATGGGCTAACGGGTCCAACACCTGCTGATAGCTATACATACGGCGCATTTGTGGATTTTCTCCGTGAATTCAAAGCAGCAATGAATATTGATAAATTCATCATCGGTGGCAGCAGTATGGGCGGCGGCACCAGCCTGCAGTATGCACTTATGTATCCGCAAGATTTGAAAGCCCTTGTGCTCGTTGATCCTGCAGGCATTTCAGCCCCTGAAGGCAGCAAAGTTGATCGCCCCCTCGCTTTTGAACTTGCTGGCCGTTGGTACACAGACTGGATACTGCTGAACATCACCCCGCGTAGCATTGTGGAAGAAGGCTTGAAGAAAGGTTTTGTAGACCAGAGCAAAATCACCGAAGAAATGATTGATCGTTATTGGGAACTAGCCCGCCTGCCGGGCAACCGTGCGGCAACTAGCAAACGTTTTGGTAGCTATAGAGAAAATCGTGGTGATCTGCCTGTCTCAAAAATTAACCTACCTACTCTCCTCCTGTGGGGAGAGAAAGACCTACTCATCCCAGTTGAAGCCGGTGTTGAAATGCATAAACGCATGCCAAACAGTACCCTCATTACCTTTGATAGTGTAGGTCATGTACCCATGGAAGAAATCCCGGAAGAATCCGCCCGTACTGCAAAGGAATTTATCGAAAGCCTGAATAATTAGGCTTTCGTAAACACCCCAACAAGCTCAAGATGCGGTGACCATAAAAATTGATCTACTGGCACCACATATTCAAGCGTATAGCCTCCATCCGCAAGAAAACGTGCATCACGGCTGAAAGTATTGGGGTTACAAGAAACCGCAACAATTCGTTTCACATCCGAGTTTGCTAGTTCCTGCGCTTGTTCCTTCGCACCAGCTCTTGGCGGGTCAAACACAACAGCTTCAAACCCTGCGAGCTCCTTACCTGTCATTGGCCTACGGAACAAATCTCTGTGCTTGGCAATAATCTGCTTAAAGCCTGTCGCAAAATTAGCACCTGCCTGCAAGCTATCCAGTGGTTGTTTCGCGCCTTCAACCGCTAGTACCTGGTGATCTTTAGCGAGTGGGAATGTGAAAGTGCCCATTCCGCAGAAAAGATCAGCCACACGGCCATACCCTTCACATGCTTCAACAACTGCAGCGACAAGTGCATTCTCCCCCTCGTCACTCGCCTGAATGAAAGATGCAGGATTAAGCCCTACCATAGCGCCCGCCATATCCATTACAGGATTACGGCGGATAACCACTGGATCAAGAAAACCCTGATCACGCCAGTGGATCGCCGCTAAATCATGTTCATTCGCGAAATCCACAAGTGCTTCACGCGCGGCCAGATCAAGCTCAATAGGCGCATCAACAAGCATATCAATGCCAGTGGCCGTTAGAGTTAAATGAACTTCTGCCTGATTACGCACCTTAAGCACTGTATTGAGCGCGCTACGAAGCGGTTTCAGAAGGCTGGTAATTTCACGTCGAGCAACAAAACATTCTTTAAGATCAATGATCTGGTGGCTTTTATGTGCGTTAAAGCCGAGAACAGTACTGTTACCAAGCTTAAGCGCCTTTAGCGCCACGCGCCTGCGGCTACCCTCCGGGGTAATAACTGGGTCACGCACCAGTGATCCATCAAAACCGTGATGTGCCAGCGCCATAACAGCACGTTCTTTCACCCAGTTTTTATAGAAATCGCCCTCTAGATATTGAAGTTGGCATCCACCGCATTTGCCGAAATGGCTACAAACAGGCTCCACACGGTGCACGCTCGGCTCATCAATCGATACCAACTCCGCGTAAATGCCGTTCCGTTTGGTTTCTTGCACTTCAGCTGTGATTTTATCACCCGGTACGGTGTTTGCCACATAAACAGGTACATCGCCGCTACTGCCTACACCGTCCCCCTGCGCACCAAGGGAGGTAATTTCAAAGGAAAGTGTATCAGCCACCGATTTTCTCACCATATATCAGGAATTCAATATTACCTTCAGGGCCTTTGATGGGGCTTTCAGTTATCCCGACAGCGCTCCAGTCTTCAAGGCCATCAAGCCAATCGCGGGTTTCATCACATACCATTTGGTGAAGGGCTGGGTCGCGTACCACGCCGCCCTTACCTACATTTTCTTTACCTACTTCAAACTGCGGTTTGATAAGGGCAATCAGCTTACCGCCCGGTTTAACAAAGCTCATGGCTGCCGGGAGCACCGTACGGAGCGAAATAAAACTGGCATCACACACCACCATATCAACCGGTTCGGTGATTTCTTCCTCTGTGAGATACCGCGCATTTGTGCGCTCCAGAACTATAACCCGGTCATCGTTTCTTAGTTTCCACGCGAGCTGGCCGTGACCAACATCAACAGCGAACACCTTCTCCGCGCCGTTCTGGAGCGAAACGTCTGTAAAGCCGCCCGTGGAAGAACCTACATCAATAACTGTGTAACCCTTTGGATCGACACCAAATTCTTTAAGGCCTTTTTCAAGCTTAAGCCCACCACGACTTACCCAGTCATGGTCTTTTCCGCGCACCTCAAGAGCCTGGCCTTCCTTGATTTGCTGGCCCGCTTTCAGGATTTTTGTCTCGCCGGAGAAAACAACGCCCGCCATAATCAGCGCCTGCGCCTTGGCACGCGATTCAACAAGCCCGCGATCAACGAGCGCTACATCTGCACGGGTCTTTCCGCTCATGGTGTATCTTTCAGTTATTCAGCACCAGCTGCTGTTTTAGACTGCCCAACATCATTACGGCCAAGCGCCTTAAGAACAGCCTCAACAATACCGGAAGCATTCAGGCCTGCTTCTTCATACATGTCATCCGGCTTACCGTGATCCTGGAATGCATCTGGAAGCTTAAGCGCACGTACCTTAAGGTGCCCATCAAGAATACCTTCACCCGCAAGGAAATCCATCACGTGGGCGCCGAAGCCGCCGATGGAACCTTCTTCCACTGTTAGAAGTAGATCATGGCTTGCAGCCAAATCACGCAGCATTTGTTCATCAACGGGCTTCGCGAAGCGCGCATCAGCTACTGTTGTGGAAAGCCCTCGGCTTTCCAGGTCTTCCGCAGCTTTCAATGCTTCACCAAGGCGTGCGCCAAGGGAAACAATCGCAACAGATGTACCTTTTTTAACAATACGGCCTTTACCGATTTCTAGAACAGTACCTTCTGCAGGTACTTCAACGCCGAGGCCTTCGCCGCGCGGGTAACGTACCGCAGAAGGACGGTCGTCAATCGATGCTGCTGTCGCAATCATATGCTTCAGCTCAGCTTCATCAGCCGCTGCCATAACCACCATATGCGGTAAGCTTGCAAGATACGTTACATCAAAAGAACCAGCGTGTGTTGGGCCGTCTGCCCCTACGAGGCCAGCACGGTCAATAGCAAAGCGTACAGGAAGTTTTTGTACCGCTACATCATGCACTACTTGGTCATAGGCACGCTGCAGAAACGTGGAATAAATTGTAGCAAATGGTTTATAGCCTTCTGCAGCCAAACCTGCCGCGAATGTAACGGCGTGCTGCTCGGCAATGCCTACATCGAACATGCGGTCCGGATATGCTTTTTCAAACTTATCAAGCCCCGTACCAGATGGCATCGCAGCAGTGATCGCTACGACCTTATCATCCTTACCAGCCTGATGGATAAGTTCCTCAGCAAAAATATTGGTGTAAGTTGGCGCCTTTGGTGTTGATTTCTTACGCTCTTTTGTCACCACATCAAATTGTGGCACTGCATGGTATTTTTCAACATTAGGCTCAGTAAACGGATGGCCTTTACCTTTTTCTGTTACTACATGCACAAGGATCGGGCCATCAATGGCATCGCGAACATTTTCAAGCACAGGCAAAAGGTGATCCATATTGTGGCCATCAATCGGGCCAACATAATAGAAACCAAGTTCATCAAACAGCGTACCACCGCCTGTTGCCATTCCGCGGGCATATTCTTCTGCCTGACGGGCACGATCAGCAAGTGGGCGCGGTAGAAGCTCAATCATCTTCTTGCCCCAGTCGCGCATTTCCATAAATGGCTTGGAACTGATGATTTTAGCGAGATATGCGCTCAAGCCGCCCACAGCTGGTGCGATCGACATATCATTATCATTCAGGATAACAACAAGCTGATTGCCAGCCTGCTTGGCATTGTTCATGGCTTCATACGCCATGCCCGCACTCATGGAACCATCACCAATAACAGCGATAGCCTTACCCGGCTTGTCAGCCATTTTATTGGCAACCGCCATACCAAGTGCCGCACTAATAGACGTTGAAGAATGCCCTGCACCGAACGGATCGTAATCGCTTTCACCACGCTTGGTAAAAGGCGAAAGGCCTTCCGGCTGGCGAATGGTGCGAATACGGTCACGGCGACCAGTTAGAATTTTATGAGGATAGGCCTGATGACCTACATCCCAGATCAAACGATCTTCCGGCGTGTTAAACACATAATGCAGCGCTACTGTAAGCTCAACAACACCAAGGCCTGCCCCAAAATGGCCTCCGGTCGTTGAAACAGCGCTAATCATTTCCGCACGAAGTTCATCAGCTAATTCCTGTAGCTGTTCTTTCGGCAGTTTTCTAAGCTCTTCGGGTGTTGGAACCTTATCCAGCAAAGGTGTATCGGGGCGTACGCTCAACTTTCAATCCTTCATTGCAGAGATCTTTTTGCCTCTGCTTATATTTATTATTACTACTTTTGCTTAGGGCCTATCAAGTGCGACGATTTATAGCAAAATGCGCCACAGCACGCAAAAGCAGGGCTTTATCGTCGAAATCCGATAAATGATCAATAGCCTGATCTGCTAATATCTGGGCTTGCTGGCGTGCGCGTTCAATACCCAGAATGCCCACAAGAGTTGCCTTCCCTGCACCCTCATCTTTGCCAACAGCCTTGCCAACCTCTTCTTCTGTACCTTCCACATCGAGAAGATCATCCGCAATCTGAAACGCTAGTCCCACATCACGGGCATAACCCTGAAGGCTGGCGTGCGCTTGTTTGCTGGCGCGTGCCATAATGGCCCCTGCCTCAGATGCAAAACTAATTAGCGCACCAGTTTTCATGTTCTGCAAGCGGAACACATCATGCTCGGAAAGATCATGATCTTCCGCGGATAGATCAATCATCTGGCCACCAACCATACCCGCAGCTCCTGCAGCTTTCGAAAGTGCTTTAACAAGTTCTACGCGGACACGTGGATCTGGATGAGTTTTCTCATCAGAAAGAATTTCAAAAGCAATAGTAAGGAGTGCGTCACCCGCAAGAATAGCTGTCGCTTCATCAAATGCGACATGAACAGTTGGTTTGCCGCGGCGCAGGTCGTCATCATCCATAGCGGGTAGATCATCATGCACAAGCGAATAACAGTGAACACATTCAATAGCTGCCGCTACGCGGAGCGCACAGGAACGTTCAACTCCAAACAGTTCAGCGCTTGCCAATACCAACAGCGGGCGAAGCCGTTTACCGCCGTTAAACACAGCGTGGCGCATCGCCTCATATACTTTTGCCTCAGGACCTTCCGGCACCCTCAAAATAGGATCCAGAACTTTCTCAACAGCAACAGAAGTTGCCGAAAGTGCCTGCTTTAATGCTGCTTCCACGGATTTGGCCTATTCCACGTCAAATGGCTGTGTGCCAGCGGCAGTGCCATTTTCATCCAGAGTGATTTTCTCGATTTTTGCCTGCGCATCTTTGAGCTTTGCTTCACAGTGCGCTTTCAACTGTGTGCCTTGTGTATAAAGGTCAATAGATTGCTCCAGCGGTGCATGCCCTGATTCCAGTTTTGCCACCACTTGCTCCAGCGCGCCCATTGCTTCTTCAAAAGAAAGATCTGCAATAGCTTTTCCGCCGATTTGCACGTCGCTCATCTATATCCCCTAATAGTTATGAAAGGCCCATATATTCAGATGCCTATATAGGACTGTTCACCACATGCAGTAAAGCAGTTTCGGAGGTATTAAGAGAGAGCTTCTTCAATTTTTCTAAGCGCCATACCGGGAAGCTGCAGTGTTGCAGCAACAATATCTGTCGCTTCCATGTTTCCCGCCGCCTTAAAGCTATAAACACTGCCATCAAAGTCACGTTCAAGCAGGCCCAAGGCCTCAAGCAAATGCAAATGTGCAATCGCTTCGCCCAGCGCCATAAAGAAATCAAACCCAGTGATTTTGCGCTTAAAAAGTGCTGGGAATGTATCTACTGGACTTCGGCTTTCAGCGCACCATTCATACAGTTTTTCAAGCTTACCAATATGGCTGTTCACAAGTGTATCAAGCCGGTTATGCAGGTTCCTGAACACAGGGCCGTGGGACGGCATTACCAAAGGATCAATCTCAATCTGCTTCATTCGTTCAAGGCTGGCGATCCAGTGCCCAAGCGGGTTTGCCAAAGGTTCACGAGCATAAACAGAAACATTAGAGGTAATCTGCGGCAGAATTTGATCGCCAGAGATCATCAATGGCTCATCCATACAGAGAAGGCAGGCATGCTCTGGCGAGTGCCCTCTTCCAACGAGCACACGCCAGCGCCTGCCACCAATGGTGATTTCACTGCCATCTTCAAGACGTGTGTACTGATAGGGTAGTTTGTGAACGCCCTTTTTAAAATTCCCAAAACCCGCTGAGCGGATCATTTGTTCAAGATCGGGGTTCACGCCAGCCTTAAAGAAGAAATCTATTTCTTCATCTGGGAAATCACTGCTTGCACTCATCCACAGATGCTGCGCCATCAGATATTCAGTTTGTGTAATACAGAATTCAGCGCCGTGACGTTCAACCAGCCAGCCTGCGAGCCCCAAATGATCAGGATGTAGGTGGGTAGCAATGATACGCTTGATCGGCCTGCCGCCCATCAACCCTTTCTCAAGCTGCTCCCAAGCTTCCCTGCCTCGATCACCGCGTGAGCCGGTATCAACAACGGTCCAGCCATCACCTTCATCAAACAAATAAACGTTGATATGATCAAGTGACCACGGAAGCGGTATACGCGCCCAGTGCACGCCTTTTGCTATTTCAAAGGTATTCTCAGCATCAGGTACATCTTCGCCAAAAGGATAATCCAGATTTTCATCACCACGTGACCATGTTTGTGGTGCGGTTCTATGGTCCGCAACCTGTTGCGCCTTGGCTTCTGGTTTCTCCAGATTATCCTGTTCGGTCATATATCTTGGCCCTCGGTAGTTTAGAATATTAGTTGCGGACGAATGCGTCGTTATCCATTGCCATCATGGATGCAGAACCCGCTTTCACATTCTCCAGCAGCGCCACCGTCTGTGGCACTAACTGCTCAACAAAAAATATCGCGGTTGTCATCTTCGCATTCAGGAACTGGGGATTACCTTCCCCGGCATCCAACCTGCGCTCTGCTTCAACAGCCTGTTTAGTGAGCATATAACCGCCAAGGACAGTGCCAAACAAGCGCAAATATGGTGTTGCAGCGGCAGCTGTTTCAACCATACCTTCATGCCCGTTTGCAACAAGCACGTCAGCCGCAGTCTTAAGTGCTGCCACACCAGCAGCGAGGCCAACCTTACTGCCCGCCATCTTCCCACCAAGGGCACTGACAAATGCTTCCATTTCAGCAATCAGGCCCTGCCAGTGCACACCACCATCAGCGCGCAATTTACGGCCAACCAGATCAAGCGCCTGAATACCGTTGGTACCTTCATAAATTGGCGCAATCCGGCTATCCCGGTAATGCTGTGCGGCCCCCGTTTCTTCAACAAAGCCCATACCGCCATGCACCTGCACACCAAGAGACGACATTTCAACACCAATATCTGTGGAGTAACTTTTTGAAATTGGCGTCAATAGGTCCGCTTCAGCAGCTCCTTGGCGGCGTTCCTCTTCACTTTCCGCTTTATGAGCACGGTCCAGCGCCCAAACATTTCGGTAAACAATAGCTCGGCATGCTTCCGTTTGCGCACGCATAGTCATCAGCATACGGCGAACATCCGGATGATGAATAATAGTTACCGGCTCGCGAGATGGTGATCCAATCGCTGCTGACTGAACACGGTCGTTCGCATACCAAACTGCTTGCTGATAAGCGCGCTCTGAAATAGCAACACCTTCAAGGCCAACCTGAATACGCGCATGGTTCATCATGGTGAACATATTGCGCATGCCTTGATTTTCTTCACCAACCAGATAGCCGATACAATTATCTTCTTCGCCAAAAGCCATCACACATGTTGGGCTTGCATGGATGCCGAGCTTATGCTCAAGGCTAGCAACCTTCACATCATTACGTTCGCCAAGGCTACCGTCGTCATTTACATGGAATTTTGGCACAAGAAACATAGAAATGCCTTTAGTGCCAGCAGGTGAATCCGGTAACCGTGCAAGCACCAGATGGATCACGTTTTCTGCTAGATCATGATCACCCCATGTAATGAAAATTTTCTGGCCTTTAACTTTATATGAGCCATCAGGCAGACGCTCTGCCTTACTTCTAAGAGCCCCTACATCAGAACCTGCACTTGGTTCAGTAAGGTTCATGGCACCTGTCCATTCGCCAGACACCATTTTGGGAAGGTATTTTTCGCACTGCTCAGCAGTGGCATGTGCTTCAATGGCTTCAATCGCACCGCTTGTCAGCATCTGCTGAAGGCTATAGGCCATGTTTGCAGATGTCATCATTTCAGTAACAGCAATAGCGAGAGCATTCGGAAGTCCCTGCCCACCAAAAGCAGGATTTGCAGCAAGTGTTGGCCATCCACCTTCAACAAATGCCTGTTGCATGGGCTTAAAGACATCTGGTGTTTTTACCGTACCATCATCCTGCAGAACAGCGCCTTCAAGATCACCGACCTTGTTTGTGGGCGAGATAACTTCTGATGCCAGTTTTCCTGCTTCCTCAAGAACTGCGGAGGCCAGTTCAGGCCCCGCTTCTTCACAGCCAGGAAGGCTTGTCCAGTCAGCCATTCCGCCAGCAGTTTCCAGAGCAAAAGTGATTTCTTCAAGTGGTGCGCGATATTCGCTCATGTGCAAACTTCCTACAAAGGCATTGCCAGCCCTTTACAGCTGGCCTATCAGCATAATAAACCTGTATCCGGCTCTGTGGCCGTTAGAATTGATGTAATCCTTGTCCCTCAGTTGAGATTTGTGCATGGCAACAAAGAAAACTCAAGTCGTATTCTCCAGTGAAGATGGGGCGATTTTGCGCGCTGTCGAACAATTAATTGATGGTGAATTGGTGGCTATTCCCACCGAAACTGTTTACGGCGTAGCGGCAGATGCTCTCAATGATATTGCGGTGCAGCAAATTTATACCGCAAAAGGTAGGCCTTCAAATAATCCACTTATTTGTCATGTTTCTTCGATTCAGATGGCTGACCATTACGTTTACGTTAACGAAAATGCACAAAAACTGATGAATCACTATTGGCCGGGCCCTCTTACGCTGGTTCTGCCGCGCCGCGATGAAAACGGCATTTCTGATACTGTTTCTGCCAAACTCCCAACTCTTGCGGTACGTTGCCCGGATAATGAAACCACTCGCAGTATTATTGAAAACCTTGATCGCCCTATCGCCGCACCAAGCGCAAACCCATCAGGGAAGTTATCGCCAACCACGGCAAAGGATGTAGAAGAAGGCTTAGGCGGTAAGATCGCAATGATTATTGATGGCGGTTCTACAAATGTAGGCATTGAATCCACCATCATCGGCGTAGAAGGTGATAAACTCACTCTGCTCCGCCCCGGTACACTAACAGCTGAAGATATCGCCGAAACCATGGGCATGGCAGTGCATAACCGGGAAGACAGTACGATTACTGCACCGGGCCAGCTTAAAAGCCACTATGCCCCTAATTCCGCTGTTCGCCTAAATGCTTTGGAAAGAAAAGAAGGCGAGACTTTGATTGGTTTTGGTGATGTGGATTGTGACTTTAACCTGAGCCCAAGCGGCGACTTTGCCGAGGCTGCACGAAACCTGTTTAATACGCTCAGGGAAGCCGACGCGAAGAATACAAAAACTATCGCCGTTACATCCATTCCCAATCACGGTATCGGTATTGCCCTTAATGACCGGCTGGAACGTGCCGCCGCCCCAAGGAACAATTGATGTTAGACCAACGCCATATAGATGCTTTTACGGATATGTTGGGGCCCAAAGGCGCAACAACAGATCAGGAAGCTATCTCCCCTCATGTAAGAGAATGGCGGGATAAATTTATTGGCAAGGCCCCTATCCTCTTGATGCCATCCAGCACAGAAGACGTACGAAATATCGTTCGTTACTGTGATGAACACCACATCGCTATCGTACCGCAAGGCGGGAACACAGGCCTTGTTGGTGGGGGTATTGCAGGCCTTGAAGGTCGCAACGAAGTTATTCTTAGCACCAAACGCCTTAACAAACATATCAGTGTGGATGCTGAAGATTTCTCGGTCACCGTCGATGCAGGTGTAACTGTTAGCGCCATCCAGTCAGCGGCAGCAGAACATGGGCTTCTATTTCCATTGTCATTGGCATCTGAGGGAAGCTGTACAGCGGGAGGCATTGTATCTACAAACGCTGGTGGTGTGCATGTTATTCGTTACGGCACTACACGTGCATTAACACTAGGCCTTGAAGCTGTACTGCCAAACGGTGAGGTTTTCAGTGATCTTTCATCGCTCAGGAAAGACAACACCGGCTATGCGCTTGACCAGCTCCTCATCGGCGCGGAAGGCACTTTGGGCGTTATCACCCGTATCACCTTCAAATTATATCCCGCTGAAATGCAGAAACATACATTCTGGCTGGGTGTTAACACACCGCAAGATGCTCTTTCATTGCTTTCAAGTGCCCGCTTGGCATCTGGCGACCGGGTTTCCGTTTTTGAAATCCTACCGCATACAGGGTTGGGGTTTGTTCTTGAGCATATTGAGGGAGCCCAGAACCCACTGGATACAACATGTAACTGGTATGTGCTGATGGAAGTAGCAACCAGCGCCGCAGACAGGTTACTTGCAGAAAGCATGGATGATTGGGTGGAAAAGGCCTTTGAACAAGGGCTTATTAAGGACGGTGCTGTTGCTCAATCAGAAAATCAAGCTTCAGCATTCTGGAAACTCAGAGAAAGCATGTCAGAGGCCCAGAAATATGTCGGCGGCAGTATCAAGCACGACATTTCTGTACCAGTTTCCAAAATCCCTGCCTTTATTGAGGAAGCCACAGCCCTGCTTGCAGAACATTTCCCCAATTGTCGCCCTACCCCTTTCGGGCATTTAGGAGACGGTAATCTCCACTTTAATGTGATGCAGCCGGAAGGCGCTGATAAAGCTGAGTATTTAGCCAACTGGGAAAAAATGAACAGGCTTATTCATGATCTCACGATCAAATATGGTGGTTCTATTTCTGCGGAACACGGTATTGGCACACTTAAACGGGAAGAACTGGCCAGAACCAAATCAAACACGGCGCTTTCCATGATGAAAGCAATCAAACAAGCAATTGATCCTAAAGGTATAATGAACCCTGGCTCAATCTTTTAATTTTAACTAGAACTAAAGTTGTACACATCTTATAAGTGCTTTCTTTAAATTTAAGAGGGTTCTTGTGAAAAATTCCAAAATTATTATTGGCGTTTTGCTAGCTGGTACTGCGTTTTATATTGGCGGAGCAAAATTAATCAGTTCTTCAATCGAAGAAGGTGTCCGTAAAACCGTTAATGCCTATAGCCAGCAAGTGAGCATACCACTAGAGGTAATAGAATTTAATAATGGCTGGTTTAGTTCAGACTTTAAAATTCGTTTTCCGCTGTCGCCATCAATATTAGCTCCACTGCAAGATATCGGTCTTCCATTTGAAGCAGATACAAACGGAACTGGCATAACGTTTTCTACTAATATTCAACACGGCCCAGTTATTTTTAAAGACGGCATTCATTTTGGTGCGGCCTATGCGTCTGGTGACATTGAAGTAGATTTTGAAAAGCTCATCGAAAAAGAAAACGATACCTCGCCCACAGAAAAAAAAGCTATGACTCTTTTAGCTGAAAGTCTCAAAAGCACCTACACTATAAGTAGTTCATTCGGCGGCGAAGTTCTTTTCACTTCAAGTCTTAAAGGGGGCAGCATTCTTTTGCCAGCCAAACTACTGATAAAAATGACATAAGTGTTAGCTGGGACATTAAACCCCTTTCATCTAGCTGGAGCCTGAATAATTCGGCTGACAACACAGATATATCTTTAGATTGGGGTGGTGCTTCTTTAACAATTGAAGAATCTAAGATCATCACTGAAGGAGGTACAAACACTACCGTTCCAACAAAAGTGATCTTTGATCTTGGAGAAGTTTCTATCAACGGTTCAATGACAAAAATTAGCGATAGTTTTTGGGCAGGTAATGCAACCGCTGACACAGATAACATACATTTTGTGTTTCAAGAATACGCTAGAAATATAGAGTTTACCCTCGGCAAGGCCAATTATAGTTCTAAAACTATCATTGGTAATGAATCAGAAAACAGTGTTGATGCAGCTCTAACATCACACCTTTCGTCAATGTTTGTTAAAACTGATTTCGGGGAGTTATCGCTCAAGAATATTAAAACCGATATGAGCGTTGGCAACATCCTTGTTGACCTTCTGGAAACTCAGCAAAAGATAGGACAATTAGGCTGGCAAGCTTTATTAAACCCAAACTTGGAACTTGCCGAAGAAGAAAGCAAGGAAGCTGTCAGTCAACTTGAAGAAGTAATGCAACAGCAACTAAAAGCTGGCATTTCAATAAACATAAATGAATTGAGCGCTGAAAACAGCGGCGGCTCTATGAATATTGATTCAGTCTACGTAATTCCAAGCGATTTAGACCTCAACGAAGAAACTATACAAACTGTTCTTTCAAAGGCCATCAAAGGTGAAAGTAACTTCAGTGCTGATTATGCATTCCTAACTCAATTCATAAAGTCTGCAATGAGTATGCAAGGACAAAACCTTACTAGAGATCAAGTTGATCAGGTTTTAAATGCTCAGCTAGCTCAATATGTACAGATGGGTTTAATCAAACAACAAGATGGAAACTTACACACACGGATAACTATTGAAAATGATGTAGTTACAGTGAACGGTGTTCCTATTACGCAAATAAGTACAGCGCTTGCGAAAAAATAATAATGCTATCAAAAGGGGAGGCTAACGCTTCCCTTTTTCACTGCCAATAAATAGTTAATTAATCACCCCGAGGCTTTACACCGGGTTTGCTCTTGTAAAACTGGTAGATTTCTTCCATATCCTTCGCCATATCCCCGGAAGGTACATACCGCGGACCAAAACCAATTTCTTTCTTTTCACTATCCAGATAGGCCATATGAATAGGCACCCCCGCCCCTTCTGCGATCCGGTAAAAGCCTGATTTTAACTTTTCTACCTTTGACCTGGTACCTTCCGGGGCAATACCTAAAATCAGTTCATCATTATCAGCAAAAGCTCTTATCGCCTGATCAACAATATCAGCGGCTTCCGGTCCTTCCCGGTAAACAGGGATACCGCCCATATAGTAGAAAAACCTCCCATGAAGGCCCTTAAACAAACTATCTTTTCCAAGGAAAGAAGGCCTGAGCTTTAAATACCCTGCAACAGCAATAAAAAGAGGGAAATCCCAGTTACTGGTGTGAGGCCCTGCAATCACCACATATTTTTTATCGTTTGGTGCTTCCCCAATTACAGTCCATCCAGTCATCCTAAGAAACGCTTTCGCAATCACATGCAAAAGACCACGGAAAAAACCGTTGTCGTAGATTAGTTTTCTTTTCACGGAACTTCCTTCACTTCCCCCGAGCGAGGGAAGCTATTCTACTGCACAGGGATTTGGCAATAAAAAAACGGACAGGATTGCTCCTGCCCGCTGATAAGTCGAGCCTGCTCCACTCAGGCAAAATGGAAGCAGGCTCTTCAAATCACGTCTTGTCACCTCAGGCAAAGATTTCCAAGACACTTATATAACAGCATTAAGCGTGCCAAAAATAAAAACCATATATATCAACATCTTAATTAGATACGTTTCAAAAAACTACAGATATTTTAATCGAAATATGTACCATTTTGAAACAGCGCTTCAGATCGAAACAGGCTATTTCAAGCTTTTGAAAACACTTTCAAAACGATCGAGATCATTTTCATTCACCCATAGGTGTGGAGCAAGGCGCAACATGTCCCCGCGGATACCAGCCGAAATATTGTTTTCTTTAAGTTTACCAAGCACTTCATCTGCACGTTTTCCCACGTGAACTCCCAAAATATTTGGTGATCGGTATGCTGTTTCAATTGGTTCAAATCCGGCAGCCACACAAATAGCAGCGAGCTTCATATTCAGCGCATCAATTGAAGTTGCGATATTTTCCACACCCCACTCAAGAAGCTGCCGGATACCCTCTGCATAAACCGGGCTTAGAATAAAGTTGGATTTTTCCCCCATATCAAACCGCGCGGCACCCGGTTGATATCCATCTTTATAATCAACAAGTTGGCTGAAATTTTCACTATCCTTACGGGCGATCCAGTTCTGCTCAAGCGGCCTGCCTTGCTGGTTACGTGGCGGTACATACATTACCCCCATGCTATATGGGCCCATCATCCATTTATAGCTACCAATCACCGCGAAATCAGGATCAATTTCCGCCAAATTAATTGGGACTGCTCCCGCTGATTGGGTAAGGTCCAACACAAGCGAAACACCATTTTTTCTGCACTCAACAGAGATAGCTTTCAGGTCAAAAAGAGCACCAGATGACCAGTGCACATTCGCGAGCGCCAACAAACCAGCATCCTCTCCTTCTTCAGCAAGCACCTCAAGGATTGCGGAAGTCCAGTCATGGTTTTCTGGTGTTGGAACAGTGATAATTGAAGCTTCCTGTGCTTCAGCTAAATCACGCCATTCATAGACATTTGAGGGAAACTGATGTTCGAGAAGTATAATCTTCTGTCCGGCTTCCAGTTTAATGTTTTTCGCGGCGCTTGCGATGCCGTAACTCACCGAAGGAATAACAGCCATATCTTCAGGATCAACGCCAAACATTCGGGCTGAAAGGTCTTTCACCGGCTGGACAGTATCGAAAAAGTCCTGAGGGCTCACGGTCCAGGGCTGCATGCATCGTTTGAGGGCAGCCTCGCCCACTTCCGCCTGCTTAAGAGTGAGCGGCGTCATGTAAGATGCGTTAAGATAACAAATATCGGAAGGAATATCGAAAAGATGGCGCTGGCAGGAAATAGTCAAAACTCACTCCAATTATTTAGTGCCCCCGCAGCAACCTTTCGTAAGCAATCAACAGCACACCAACAACGGATTTTGAAAAACCAGCTGTTTCAAAAAGGCGCGCCATTATCTTTTTATCGCCGCGAGCGAGAACAGGTTCCACGCTGGAAAAGGGCTTATCAATTAATACCGCTATTGCTGCTGTGAACAGTCGCACATTTCGGCTCTGCATATAATTCAAAAGAACGTCAGAATTCAGTGCATTTTCACCACGTAATTGTTTGAGGTAGTTTTCCACCTCTGAAAGCGGAGCCATTTCCAGCGTTTGGTTAAACACCTGCCGATTTACGATAGACGCCAGATACGACGCATAATCTGTAGAAATACGAAACTTCTTAACCAGATATTCCCCGAACTGCCGTGAAACCTTAAAAATAATACGTTCTGCCAAATCGGCGGGTAAATCAGAACGTTGAGAAAGTTTTTCCAGCAAACTGCGCTCTTCCGGGAAACGCTCCATAACACGTTCACTGCCACGCTCAGAAACCTCTGCTGTCTCATTTTCCATGAGGATTTCAACAGCTGATTTACAAGCGACATCACAAATCGCATAACTGACTGCCTCAGAAATACCTTGCCTCGTAGCAACAGCTTCCTGCGCATTATCTCCGCAATTGCGGATAATATCCTCTAAAAACTCATCATCCATAGCATCTGACGCCACAAGAAACGGCAATGATATTTCATCAACATCATTAACGAGTGATGAGACTAGTTCAGGGGGCAGGAAATTACAGACACGTAGTTCCGCCGCAAGAGCAGACCTCACAGACACCGCAGCATCTTCAACTAAAGTACGCGCGAGTTCAAACGCGGCCTCTTTATCGGAAGCCGATGAATCTGATGCAATTATTCGCCCAATCTTGCTTGCAATCTCTTCCCGAGATTTAAGCTCCAAATGGCGCAAATTATTAATATCGGACACACGCCCCTCGCATACTACGGTACAGACAAACCTAACCTTTAAAGCGAAACTTGTGAACTATCTAGCTAAATCTTCACTTCTTTCAGCTCTGTTTGAAAACGCTTCGCATTCTCTACATAGACATGAGCAGATTTCTTAATCATTTCAAGCTCTTCTGGCTTAAGTTCACGCACTACGCGAGCAGGACTACCAACGATTAAAACATTCTCTGGAAACTCTTTTCCTTCTGTTACTAAGCTATTGGCTCCGACAATAGAATTGGCGCCGATTTTTGCGTGGTTCAGGATCGTACTCCCCATCCCGATTAGAGTGTTTTCGCCAATCGTACAGCCATGAAGCATTACTTTATGGCCAACTGTTACCCCCTCCCCGATATTGATGGGTGCACCAATATCCGTGTGAAGCACGCTGTTATCTTGGATGTTACTTCGACTGCCGATATTGATCGGATCATTATCGCCTCTGATGGTACAATTGAACCAAATACTGGCTTCTTCAGCCAAGCTAACATTACCAATCACTGTTGCTGTTGGAGCAGTCCACCCAGTTTTGGCAATTTCAGGTGTCACTCCCTCAAGTGAATACAGCATACAATCCCCCTTTACCTTCCAGTCCCAGCGTATAGCTGGGTAATTTTCCTTATTGTTTATCTAATTCAAAGCAGACAAAAGCCCAATGACCGAGTATTAAAAAGCAAAAATGAGGTCTGTTATGGTAAAAAAACTCAGTGAAGCATCTCTGGAATGGCGCGGCAATGCGCCTGTGGCTCCAGCGTTTGGTGATGTTTATTACTCAGAGGAAGATGGCCTCGCAGAAACTGATTTTGTTTTCCTGAAAGGTATTGGCGCCCCTGATATATGGATGGATACTAAGCATTATGTGATTGCAGAAACAGGGTTTGGTACTGGCTTAAACTTTCTTGCCACCTACAAAGCTTTTCTCGCCTCAGGCGCCAAAGGCAGACTCACCTTTATCTCAGTAGAAGGATATCCGCTTTCTGAAGAGGCTCTTAGAAAAGCTCATGCTACCTTCCCTGAGCTTGCAGAGTTTTCCCAAGCGCTCTGCGCTGCATGGCCCGCACCTTCTGAAGGGTTTCATCACCGCTATTTTGAAGACGGAAAAATCGAACTAATCCTCATGTTTGGTGACAGCGCCAAATGTTATAGCGAACTTGATGCCACTGTTAACGGCTGGTTTCTTGATGGTTTTGCCCCAGCTAAAAACCCTGATATGTGGTCTGATGATGTGTTCGATCAGATCGCCCGTCTTTCAATACCGGGCACAAGATTCGCAACATTCACTGCCGCCGGTTTCGTTAAGCGCGGCCTTAGGGATCGAGGCTTCATAGTTGATAAAACTAAGGGATACGGCCGTAAACGCGAAAGATTAGTCGGCACCTTTGATAAGCACATTCAGCAGGTCGAACCGAAGCGAGCCCACTGGATGCAGGCTACAAAACCAGCACCAAAAGGTGAAATAGCTATTATTGGTGGAGGGATTGCAGGTTCGGCATTGGCTTCAACCCTTCAACGTAAAGGGCGTGATGTTACCCTTTTTAAAGATACCTCACCAACTGGCAGCAACGTGCCAGCTGCGATTATGGCTCCTGCTTTCCAGCTTGGAGAACAACCTGCCGAACGCTTCATTACCTCTGCCTTCATTCATGCCTGCAGCTATCCACCATACGTAGCGGCATTTGCTGAAAACAAAGGTGTAAAACTAGTTAGCAAAGACACTGATGAGCGCGAGAAGTTCACTCAGTTGGCAAAAAAGCTTGGGTGGGACGAGTACTGGTTAAAACTTGAAGATGAAGCGCTCACTTACCCTAAATCAGGCTCGTTATCGACCAAAGCAGTTCTTTCCAGCCTTACAAATGATATCAAGGTTATTACTGAAACCGTTGAACATGCTACAAAAAAAGATAAATGGCTCCTTAGCACCGCAAAGCAGACCCATGAATTTGATGTGGTTATTCTGGCAACAGGACCAAATACTCCTACTTTTGATTTAGTAGGTGATCATCTGGGCTTAACAGCCAAGGCCGGACAAGTTGAGGTGATGGACCAAGATAATGCCCTGCCCCAAACCAGCACAGCATTTGGCGGATATGTGACTGCGCCTATCACTGGAGATCAAACCATTGGATCAACCTTTGAAGCTAGCACTAACTTGAACTACAGCGATGAGAGCACAGCTGTAATCTTTGAGAAATTAAAAGATAATACCGGTATAACTTTCAATCCGGCCCCCTCCGTAAAATCCTGGAAGAGCTTGCGAGCAACATCACCAGATTATCTGCCCTTCATTGGTCCTGTACCGGATTGGGATACAGCAAAAAACCTGCTTGAACCGCTCGCTAAAACATCGAAGGCGAAAATAGAGGGCCAAATACCATATCAAGAGGGTCTCTATGTTATGACGGGATTTGGTTCTAAAGGATATCAGCAAGCACCACTGGCTGCTGAATATCTTGCGGCACTTATATGCGGAGATCCCGTTCCTATGCCTATTCCGGTGCAGGAACGTCTGCACCCTATACGCTATATGGTGCGGCAAATCATTAGAGGAAAGAAAGTTTAGGTGAGCTCAGTAAGCTCATCTATCCGTGCTTGAAGTTCAGCGATCAACGCTTCTTTTTTACGAATATAAAACCCACCGAAAACCGGGTATAATAGGGCTGTAATACCAAGGCCGATCAATACACCGTGAAAGAAGTACTTGAAAGGATCATTACCAGTGGGAAGAAGCGTACCGTGTTCTTCATATATGACCCAATAACCCAAGGCTAATATTACTATTGAGCCGTAGCTCATATATTTGTTTACAACAATGTACCTAATCGCAGATTCTGCTCTTGCGACCTGTAATTTGAGAAGAGAAAGCGCCGTATCGTCAGGCTTACCCCAAGCACCACGGCGGATATAAACTGCGCCCCACAAGCTTATAATACAGAAGCTAACCCCAAAGATGGCAAACAGTGTAGTCGCAAGAGAGTTGATATCAAAGAAGGTAGCGAAAACAGCCAAACCAAAGATACAAGCTGCAACCTCAGTAATGAAATTGAAACGCATACGCCACCATACAAAGCGAGCATTACGGGCAAGTTTACCCATATCAATATCAGGGCTTTGTTCCTGCCACATCTCCTGCAGGTCATCCCATTCCGGCATATCGTCGTTCATCGGTTTCATATCATTATTATTGTCTGTCATGGTCTATCCTCTTGCCAAAGCTTTCTTCAACTCGGCCTTCGCACGACTGAAACGTACCATCGCATTATTTTCACTGATATTCAGTGCCTCACCGATTTCCCGGTGAGAGAACCCTTCAAGAGCAAGCGTTGTAACCTCTCTGAGTGAAAGAGGCAGTTGCCGCACGGCATTCAGAAGCAATCTGCGTTGCTGGTCTTTCTCAAGAGTTTCAACAATAGAGGCGCTCCCACACGGGATATTCGTATCAAGTTCAGCACTTTTCGGCTGTTTTACGGCTTTACCTACATGTGAAATACAGCGGTTCTGAGCAATACGGGCAATATATCCCTTCATGCTTCCCTCGCCTTTGAATTTCGGTAGCGCTTGCCAAAGCGCCAATGACACTTCCTGCATAAGCTCCTGCTGCAACGCCTTATCCGCCTCATAAGATGAGACGATACGGCCAAGCATAGCGCTATGCTCCTGAAGTATCCCTTTGAAATTCATATCTTAAATACACATCCAAGCAGTGATAGAATATAAAACTGCATCTACCAGAAAAGAAAAGCCAGCTACAACAGGTAACTGGCTTTTTATTATTTTACGCTGCGTCCAAGAGTACTTCGCTCTGCAGTTTACGCGATGTAAACCACGTAAGCGCCAATGCTCCTACAACACTAATTGCAACTGAGATAAAGAAGTTAGTCGCTGCAAATTCACCAGTGAACAGCAGGCTGCTAATGCTTTCCATATCAGTCATCACCGGGAAATAGTTCGCAACTGGTGGCAGTTTAGCACTGCCATATATCTTAAGATAAGCCACAAACATCGGCACAAACATGAACATCGAGATATAACTCTGTCCTTCTTTGAAACTTTTCACCTGAATGCTGATAAAGAGCTGACAAGCTGCAATAAAAATTGCAAACGGAATAAGCTGCATCAACAAAAGAGTGATTGTTGAAGCATCAATGTAGATGGAAAGAGGTAACATTTCCGCAGGGATGAATGACATAGTCGTCATTGTTGTTGTCACCATTAACACTGTACCAATGATACTAAAGCTGGACACCATCCCAAGTTTACCAAGTATAACGGCCATAGAAGTAACAGGCTGTGCTAATAGTGGCTGCATGCTATGGCGCTCGCGTTCCCCCGCAAGGGTATCAACAGCCACAGATAAGCCGCCTACGAATGTTGCCAGAATAAACATCATCGCCAAACCATCACCAAGCAACTGCACTGCCAGATGCTTTTCCGAGATATCATGACGCGAAGGCACCACAGATGTTAGTAGCGAAGTCGGGATGCCGCGCGCTGTCATCCGGTGAACAGTTAGATAACTGTTATACCCTTCAACAAGGCCCATAATCGTACGGCCACGTTCAAGTCCTTTACGTGAACTTTCATCTGTAAACACCTGAACTGAAACAGGATTACCCGATTTCAAATCTTCGGCGTATGTTGATGGTAACATCACAAGAGCATCAGCGCCCTCAGGTAAGGTTTCACCGACTTTGTCGCCAGTATATGGGGAAACAACAAGCCCTTCCCGTTCCATAAAAGCAACCAAACCAGGTGCTTGTTCCATATAACTAACTGCAG
This sequence comes from Kordiimonas sp. SCSIO 12603, assembly GCF_024398035.1. Classification (NCBI taxonomy): domain Bacteria; kingdom Pseudomonadati; phylum Pseudomonadota; class Alphaproteobacteria; order Kordiimonadales; family Kordiimonadaceae; genus Kordiimonas; species Kordiimonas sp. SCSIO 12603. The sequence goes on along the minus strand of NZ_CP073748.1, from coordinate 2,130,106 downwards.
CGGTAATCTTTACTTCAACTGGATCATCTTCCTTTGTAAGGAAGGCGATAAAGCCCATAAAAGCTGGCCCAAGAAGGGCAAAGGAAAAGGCTGCGATCAACATGCGACGATCGCGCAACATATCCCGCATCTCTTTTTTATAAACTGCTAAGGCCTGAGCGATCATGCTACATTCCTTTCCTGATGGTCTTTTTGACCTGTTAGAACAACAAATGCTTCCTCAAGATTTGGCTGGCCTGATTTTGCAATCAGTTCCTGAGGGCTACCTTCGGCGCATACAACACCGTCGGCCATCATCACCACATGGTCAGAAAGAATTTCTACCTCTGCCATAACGTGGCTGGAAAGAAGTACACAGTGCCCAGCATCTTTAAGTTCCTGAAGAATATGCCGCAGCAAGCGGATATTCATCACATCCAAACCACGTGTCGGTTCATCAAGCACAATATTCTGTGGTTTATGCATAATTGCCCGCGATAGAGCCACCTTCATACGCTGACCTTGGCTGAAACCTTCAGTACGTCGGTCCAGAATATCCTCGAGGTTAAGACGCTCGGAAACTTCAGATACAGCGGCATCTAATGCAGAACCGTGAAGACCATGAAGCTCAGCAAAGTATTCCATATGTTCACGCGTGGTGAGGCGTGTATAGAGACCAAAACTATCGGGGAATACACCGAGGCGTCTTTGTGCTGCAATGGTATCTTGCTTTACATCAATACCATCTACTTTCACGGCACCACCGTCCTGCTTCAACAAACCTGAAATAGAACGAAGTGTAGTTGTTTTACCTGAACCATTCGCCCCTAACAGTGTAGTTATCTGAGCATCCTGTGCTTGAAACGTCATGCCTTTCACAGCTTGCACGTCACCGTAGGATTTAGAAATATTTTCAACAGAAATCATAAGTCTTCCCCCTACTTCACGTTGCCGTTTGCACCGATGATAATCGGCATACGCTTCAAATGATCCAGACAGCTTGTATCAAGCGCTTCCACATCAAGAGTGGTTATAAATTCAGTCATAAGTTCCGGCATACAAGCAGTAAAGCTCGTGTTGTGGCCAGTTCCCTGAACCACAATATGGCGCCCGTTTGAAACACCTTTCATATAGTGGTCACCGAACTCAGGAGGTGTGATTGGATCGAGGTTACCGGAGAGAACCAGCGTTGGGATATCTGTATCTACCGGGGTTTTATAATCCCATGTTGGCACTTCATAATTCCACTTGGTACACATCTGAGACCATACGCCGTAATAGCTATCTCTAGCAAAACTACCTTCACCAGCCGCTTTTGCTTCTTCTGGTGTTACGCGGGAAACTTCATCGCCACAAAGCATGGAAAGGGTAGCCCCGATATACATACCACCGCCGCCGCTGCCGAAGAGAGGGGACAACATTGGGAAAATGTTTCCGTTAGAAGCCTCATTTACAACGAATGGCAACAGCGTTGTGCCATCAGCTCGGTACATAACAGACCGCAGGCTTTCAACCGCCATTGTAAGCTCAACCTGCATATCAATCATTTTGCCAGAAATCGGGTTTAACCCTTTATAGTGCAGTTCACCATTCGAGGCCTTTTCCATCAGGTCAAATACCTGAGCCCGGAAATTTGGAAACTCTTCATTGCAGCTACTTTGAGCTTCACATTCTTCGATAATTTTCTCGAGCGCACGTTGTGCACTTTTGGGCGCGGTTTCAAAGAGCGCTATATCAGATGGAAGAATACCGTCCAACACCATGCTACGCACATGCTGCGGATATTGCTTGATATACGCATCAGCCGTACGAGTACCCCACGAAGCGCCCCACAGGTTGATTTTATCGTATCCCAGTTCTTCACGAATGGTATCCATATCGCGGAGCACATTTTCCATAGAGAATTGTCGCGTATCCAGCTTCATTCCCGCATGACACTTGCCAAGTTCCTCAAGCGTTTCATCCATGGAAGTAACGTTTTCATCCATCTCGCAGTTCATGCCATATGACTTGCCTGTACCGCGCTGATCGATCATTACGATATCTCGTTTTTCTCTGATACCAGAAAAAGCCAGCTTTACGAGCGCGCCATATTCTCCAGCAGCCTGCCCTGGGCCACCTGCAAGAATAAAGAGTGGATCAGCTTCTTTTTCCGTGTTGCGTGCTTCCGCAATTGCAACATGAATAGATACTGTCTCACCATTTGGCTGGTTATAGTTCACTGGCAGTTCGATCGTGCCACACTTGGTTCCGCGGGTAATTCCGCTGACGAAGCATGGCTCCATCTGCAATTTCTTTTGTTGTTGAGCCTCTTGGGCTGTTACAGGCGTTAGCGCTGCAAAGGCCAAAAGGCTCGCTGTCGTACCTCGAGTTATAAACTTCAACTTAATGCTCCTCGCCATTAAAGTGTCCCCCTTAAAGTCAGCGGCTATAAAAAAAGCTTACAATTTTTTTTCGAAATATTTCTGAAAATTAAATTTTGTGGTAGGGAAAGGCCATGTTGTTAAAAGGATTATCAGTATGAAAACCGTTGAAATTGTTGAAGTTGGCGCTCGTGATGGCTTGCAAAACGAAAAAGTTCATTTTTCTACCGAGCAGAAAGTAAACCTCATCAACAAAGCGGTTGATGCAGGTATCCGCCGACTTGAAGTAGCAAGCTTTGTACATCCAAAACTTGTTCCCCAAATGGCGGACGCTGAAGCTGTTATTGCCGATCTCCCTGATAACCCTGATATCGAATACATTGGCCTCGTACTTAACAAACGAGGCTATCTTCGCGCCCTCGCAACACGTGAAGGCAACAAACGCGGCGTTGATGAAGTAGGCTGTGTAGTGACAGCGTCAGATACATTTGGGCAAAAGAACCAGGGACAAAACCGCGCTGAAACTATTCAGGAAGCTGGCGCCATTATGAAGCTTGCAAAAAATGATGGTGTTGGTGCACAGGTTACAGTTTCTACAGCCTTTGGCTGCCCTTTTGAAGGTAAGGTTCAAGCTTCCACAGTACTTGATATGGCCAAAGAGCTCGCAGAGTTTGAACCACGCGAAATCGCTATTGCTGATACAATCGGCGTGGGCGTACCAAATCAGGTGGAAGATATACTCGCAAGCATTAAAGATGCAGTGCCGCACATTCCGCTCAGAGCACACTTTCATAATACACGCAACACAGGGATAGCTAATGCATGGGCAGCCTATAAGGGCGGCGCCACCGTGCTTGATAGCTCTGTTGCGGGTCTTGGCGGGTGTCCGTTTGCACCCCGGGCTACGGGTAATATCGGGACAGAAGATTTACTGTATCTTCTATCCCAATCTGATGTTCAAACAGGTATTGAACTGGATAAGGTGATTGAGCTGGCAAAATGGATTGAAACCATCCTGGGGCGCCCTGCTCCATCAGCAGTTTCTCAGGCAGGTGGTTTCCCTGTACCTCAAGCCTAAAGCACCATCCAAACCCAGAAAAATAGCAATGCAAAGTTGCTAAGCATCCATACAAGGGCTCTGAGCTTCACGTTATTAGAGCCCGCGTGGACCATTACATGAAGGCCGCGCAGGCCAACATATACCCAGCTTGCTACCCACAACACATCATCAACACGTCCAAAAACCGTTGCCGCCAAACAACCGAAGAAAAACAGCATCGGCATTTCAAACTGGTTGATCATATTACGCTGTACAGCAGTTACATGTTCAGGCTCTCCAGAACCCTGAAAGAATTTGAAATACTTCAAATCACTTTCTTTTCTGGCAATAGCGGTAAAGCGCCGTTTTGCCAGAAGAATGACGACTGCAAAAATCAGAAAGGCCTGCGCAGCCATAGGATAAAAGAGAGCCTCAGTCATTTATCTATTCTCCGAAAACTGTTTTGTTCGAGTATCTTGAAGGGAAGATAGGGCGGTTTGTATAGTCTGACTAGTTGGATTAATAGCATGTGCTGATTTATAAGCTGTTTCCGCCGCTTCCAAATCACCTGCTGCTTTGTAGATATTGCCCATATTTACATGGGCCTGCCAAAAATTACGGTCAAGCTTTAACGCATTTATACAAGCCTTCAGTGCTTCATCATGGCTACCTGTCGCATATCCAATAGCACAAAGATTATTATGAGCAGCAACTTGATAGTTCAGCGCCAGATTAGACCTGAGCGCACGCTTAAAATAGTTTCGTGCTTTGGATAGCTCTCCAGCCTGAAGAGCATTTTGCCCCTTTGAGAACTGATGATTTTCCCGAATATGTAACGTTTTAATATTATCGGCAGCAACAGCGCCAAATGATAGAGCTAGCGATGTTGCAACCAAGATAGATTTAAGGGCGGTATTCATTTTTCTCTCCTGTCTTACAAACTCGCGAATGGGGAGATGCGAGTGACAGAACAAAAATAATATCAACATTTATGAATAAAACTGTTGAAATTATAATATTAAATATTCATTTTTGAATAGATCTAAAATTTCAAAGGCGGGAAACATGTTAAACTGGGATGATCTGAAATATTTTCTGGCAATCGCAGAAGAAGGCAGCCTCTCGGCTGCGGCCAGAAAATTGAAAGTAAGCCAACCTACTCTATCAAGAAGGCTGGCTACGCTGGAGGAAAACTCCACCGCCGATCTATTTGCAAGAAATCGGAATGGCCTTGAACTGACAGCACTTGGCGAAGAGCTTATTGAACACGCCAGACATATGCGAGATGACATACATGCAGCAGAACGGCTAATTACCGGCCATGATAGTAGCCTGAAGGGCACCGTCGTCATTTCTTGCATTGAAATTATTGGCGTTGAGTGGCTTTTGAAAACAGCAAAGAAACTCAGGAAAGCGTATCCGGGTATATCCATTGAAATTAAGATTGATAATGAGGCAACAGACCTTTTACGCAGAGAAGCAGATATCGCGCTCCGTATGTTCCGGCCGCAGCAAAATGATCTGATCGCCAAAAAAACAGTCACACTGAATTACAGTTATTATGCCAGCAAAGATTATATTGCTGAGCACGGTAAACCTGAGGTTTTGAGTGACCTGAAGCACCACGAAAACATCATGCCAGATGAATTTATTATGGCTCGCACAAGCAAGGGCAGAGTTGCAACAGATCGCCCTGCTCTTACCCCCGCTATTCGCGCAAATAGCCTTGTTGCCTTATCTGCTGCTGTTCAAAAAGGATTAGGGGTTGGTGCGTGCAGTTGGTTTGTCGCTCATGATGATCCCAATTTAGTGCGTTTGTTTGATGGTTTTGTCGTGTTTAATGCTGATATTTGGTTGGTTTGTCACTCTGATCTACGCCGGAGCGCAAGGATAAGAGCAGTTTATGATTTCATCGCAGAGGAACTACAACGAGACAAACATAAATTTTCAGGGGATTAATAACCAAAACGGTGTACTGCGCGCACACGATTTCCGTTACCGAAATATTCCAACTCTTCAAAGCAGCCCTTAGCCATCATAATACCGCGTCCATGCTTTTTAAGATGCCCTTTATCAGCTGCGATATAGGATTTGTAATCAAACCCATCACCGTCATCCGACACGTCAAAAATCAAACAATTCTGCTTACGCTCAAACTTAACCACAACGCATTTATCACAATACTCTGGGCTGGCTCGGCGGCGATCGATTTCGTCCGCCAATGTGCCTTGTTCAATAAGCGCACCTTTTTCATCGTGCCCAATACCTAAGCAGCCATGTTCAACGCTATTGATCAACAATTCCGTAAGGCCTATGGCAATAGGCATAGGATTAGGGCATGTAAGCGAAAGCATCGTTGCTAAATTCTGTGCTTCACGGCGTGTTTTAAACCGGAAAGTGCCGTCAACAATTTGCCCAATAGCTGAGGCACGGCGCTGCAGCTCTTCTCGCAATTTACAAATGCGTTCGAATTCATCAATCTCGATGGAAAGTACTAGATTGAGGGCTTCAATACCCAGCCTGCGCTGGAACACCTTTGTAACCCCCAGATTTAAAAGAGCCTCTTCATTTTGCTGCTCTTCTTCTCTTACGGCAGCAATAACAGGCCCACCAATTTCCATATAATTGAGGTCCAGCTGCTCAATAATCTTTTCCGCTTCCTCAACACCTTGAGCGGTTGAGAAAACCAGAGCGCTCAAATTGCAGGATTTATCATGAGCAACTTTTTTCAGCTCGATAAGATCAGATATCTCGATAACCTGATACTTATCCACATTAAGCTCAGCAGAAAGCTCCGTAAAGTCCCCTTCAACACTAGAAAAGAACACAACAGAAGGCTTACGGCTAGTGACCCCCAAACTATTCATCAACATCCTTTCTGTGTATCGCTACCGCTGTTAAATCATCAGGTAGCAAATCAGATTGAACAGAAAAGAAACGTTTGAGCAAACGTGACACCAATTTAGGACGTTCAACTTCCTGAGAAAGTTCCTTAACCCAGGAAACCAATCCTTCTTCACCTAAGAAGCCGCCCTCCTCTTGAGGAGCCTCAACTAGTACATCTGAATAACAGAAAAGACTTTCGCCGGGCAGCAGTTTATCTTTGAGATTTACATACTCTGGCTTCCGCGCAATCCCAACAGGGTAACCGCTACTGTCCAGCAAACGAACATCATCACTAGATATAACCATTGGTCTTGGCGCACCTGCGCCTGCATATGTCAATTCATGAGTGGCGCAATCAAGCACGCCGTAAAACATGGTCGCAAACTGCCCCAGCGGGAAGCTTGGCTGTAGAACACGGTTCAAATCAGTTAAAAAGGCAGCGGGATCATTCTTTGAGCGTTTGAAACGCGCCATTGTAGCATGCACCCTGAAGGTATTAAGGGCCGAGCCCACACCGTGCCCTGTAATATCGAGAACATAGATGCCAATTTTATTATCAGGCAGTTCCCAACACCCCCAAAGGTCACCGCCCAGTTCAAAAGAAGCTCTATAGAAGCTCTCAATTGTGGCGTTGGTGCGCTTTTCAATTTCTTTGATAACAGGCCGTTCAGGCAGCAAAGATTGCTGCATTTCGCGTGCCATAACCAATTCTGTCTCCATGCGTTTTCGGAAATCTGAAAGGCTATGGATCATTAACTTATTCTCGAGATGCATTTGCACTCGTGCAAGCAATTCTGGCTGGTTGATAGGTTTGGAAACGAAGTCTGTAGCACCAGAAGCAAAAACCTGCACTCTTTCCTCATCAGTTTCAGAGGCAGACTGCACTAGAATTGGTAGGCTTTTATATTTCTCATTTGCTCGAAGTGCATGGCATACTTCATAGCCATTCACCTTCGGCATATTCAAATCGAGAATAAGGATATCCGGGTTATGCTCTTCCACCATTTGAAGAGCTTCTTCACCATCTTCCGCATAAAGAAGGTTCTCATAACCTCCGCGGGAAAGGCAGACACCGATGATTTTTCTCATCAGTGCCATATCATCAATAATAAGGATTTTTGCGGCTTTTACGCCTGCAACCAACTCCTGGTCACGATCATTACCACCGACCGAACTATTTTCAGAGCTATTCATACACACTTACCAAGCTGCAAAATTCCAAAAGCTTAACCATCAAGTAAATCAGATAGTTTTGTAAGCTTTAACATGCTTGCAACATGGCCTTGTGCACCAGATACAGAAAGCTTCCAACCAGCTGTTTCTGCTTGCTCGCGGGCAATCAAAAACATACCAAGGCCTGCGGAATCCACCATATCTACTGAGGAAAGATCAAAAACACAGCTCTCGACTTGCTGTTCAGCAATATCTTTCAACAGTTGGCGGAAACTTACATTTTCTGAAAACGTAATATCGCCAGAAAAAACTACCGTTGCACTACCGCCGTTATTATTAATTTTATAATCCATCGTGACTTTCTCCCAATCTAAAATAGCTCAATGTTATCGTCATCGTCTTCATCATCTAAGCTAACGGATGGTTGACTGATATCCCCTAAAGCAGCATCAAACATCTCAATCTCATCATCATCGGACGCGCTCGAAATTTCAACAATCTTATTGCTGCCGTCAGTACTTAGCAACACGCCCTGTACAAAACGCTGACGCACTTCTCCAAGTGTACATTTTTTAATTACTGTATCGACCCAGCCCTGCATATTTTCAGACGTATTTTCAACATCTTCAATGCTGTTCTCCGTAATGGTCTCTACGGCCAAGTCTTCTGTGATATCATTTAGAACACCCATTGTAATCTTGATACTATCAAGCTGCTGTTGTGCTCTATCCTGGAACTGGAACTTCTGAATAACAGAAGACATATCATTTTGTAGCTGCCTGGAAAGTTCCGTTGAGTGTTCAAGACGACGGGTAAAGTCTTCATTCTGAGAAATAAGAGCATGCATCATACCTTCAATACGGTCTTTAGCTTGAAGGTTGCTGCTCATATCAAGGCTGGCAATGGATTGAAGCTTTTCGTGTCCGTTCTCAATACCTTTATGAACCGCATCAACTCTGGTTCTCAGAGTAGTAGACATATTATTGATATCTTTGGAGAGCTGGCGTACTTCATCAGCGACAACACCAAAGCCTTTGCCTGCCTCGCCTGCCCGCGTTGCTTCAATTTTCGCATTCAGGGCCAGAAGGTTAGTTTGTTTGTTGATCTGCTCGATCTCTTTGATGTTTTTAACAACTTCATTTACATCAATCACAACATCATCAAGCGCATACACAAGGCTCATAGCCGTTTGTGCAAGCTCAAGCACATTCATAATACCTTCGGAGAAAACCTCTTCCAGAAAGCCTACAACTTCCTGCAAAGTGAGTTCTTCGCTATCCAGAGTGATACGGGAAGCAGAATGAATAATCTGCTCCATACTCTGGCTCTGGCTTTGAGCATTGCCTACAAGATTATGAAACAGCTCTGAAAGTTCATCAGTGCTTGTTGCAACAAGCGCCGCAACTAAATCAATTTCACCGCCCAATGTTGAATAACTACGGCCTAGAATATGGCGCAGTTCCAACCATTTCTTTAGAGACGCCTCCAAAGAACTACCTTCCAAAATACTAGCTGAAACGCCTTCAGACACTGGTTGTGTTTCCAAGCTATTAATTGATGACATGTTGTATCCGATTTAAATTATTGTTCTATACTTACAACTTAGCCTTATCATAAGGTTAACAAAGCCAGATTAATTAAGCCCCTGGCCAGCAAGCTTTTTGAACCTCTGTCCCGATCTTAGAAAGGGGTAGCACCTTCTCCACCCCGCCAACTTCAAATGCCACTCGCGGCATGCCATATACCACGCAAGTATCTTCGGATTGACCAATGGTCAGAGCCCCTGCTCTTCGAAGAGCCAGCATACCTCGGGCACCATCACGGCCCATACCTGTAAGGATTGAAGCAACCACTTTGCCTTTAATGTTTTCAGCAATGGATTCAAAGGTTACATCAACACTTGGCCTGTGCCCGGAAACAGCTTCGGCATCACACTGCTCGATATACATTTTCGTTCCGCGCTTCACGATTTTCATATGCTGCCCGCCATTCGCCAAATATGCACAGCCGGGCTTAAGTTCCATACCGTCTTCAGATTCAACGACGTTAACTCTGGCCGCAATATCCAGGCGTTCAGCAAACCCAGGAGTGTATGCTTCCGGCATATGCTGAACAATAACGATAGGAGGACTATCGATCGGGAATTCAGGTAATACTTCTTTTAATGCCACAACCCCGCCTGTTGAGGCACCGAAAGCAATAAGTTCAACTGCGGAACGGCCTTTACTTGCCGTTTTTTCTTCACGTCGCATTGCCATAGGAGGCCGGATACGTGCACTAGCCGCTGCCTTTACCTTTGTGATGATTTCATGCTTCATCGTCTGGAAGTTGGTCTGAAGATCACTTGTTGGCTTACCAACAATATCACACACGCCAAGTTCCAAAGCACGAAGGGTTTGAGCGGTTCCCTGCTGTGTTAGAGAAGAGATCATAACAACTGGCATCGGGCGCAGCGTCATGATTTTCTCTAAGAAGGTGAGACCATCCATTTCTGGCATCTCAATATCAAGTGTAAGCACATCAGGATTGAGTTGTTTAATTTTTTGGCGTGCAATCAAAGGATTAGAAGCAGTTCCTACTACTTCAATCTGAGGATCACTCTCAAAAACACTATTCAGTATCTGCCTTACGAGAGCGGAATCATCACAAATCAATACTCTTATTTTCTTCTCAGACATCAAAAATCTCTAATCAAATAACTCAATATCACCACCAGAAGATTCTTCCGACGGTTTCATATTTTGTTGGTATTTGCTTTCACTTGAGAAGACCTTACGATCTGATGCTCTTCTGAGCAAAAGCCGTTTCACCTTGCCTGTAGCCGGGAAATAATGAATACGCCGTCCATAACTACCGCGTAAATCCACTGCCGCTGGCGTGAAGCCTTCATTTGCCAAATACTCTTCCACAAACGTTGCATTCCGGTGGCCTACATCCCCACCAGCGCCAATAACATTTGCGCCCCCGAATACTTTAACTTCCATTCTCTCGCGCGGGCAGCCAAGCCGCATCATTTCGTTGATAAGCACTTCCATTGCATGGTTGCCGTAGCGCATGGCTGCATTTAATGCGCTCCAGCTATTCGCATCACCAGCAGGCAACATGAAATGGTTCATACCGCCAATACCTGTTTCAGGATCTCGAATACATGCCGCAACACAGCTACCCAATACGGTCACCAACATTTCGCTGGGTTCACCGGAAACATAATGATCACCCGGCAAGAGCTTCACAACCATATGCTTATATTTACTATCAAAATATCGCTTAATTTCAGGCTGATTTCTTGCAGCGAGTCTGCGTTCATTTGTTGTTACAGCCATTATGCGCTCTTCCTATAATCATCAGCTACCCGGAAACTGGATCGTCCAACAGAAATTAGGGAGGGGTGGTTGGCAACCAGAGCTTCCGCGTGCCCAACAAAAATCAGGCCTTCAGGCCCAAGTAAATCCATATAACGCGTAACAAGCTTCTGTTGGGTGGGAACGTCAAAATAAATCATCACATTCCGGCAAAAAATAGCATCAAACGGCCCTTTAATTGGCCAACTTTCCATCAAATTAAGGTACTTAAAGCTAATCAACGATCGCAGGTCACTATTCATCTGCCCTTTACCGTCCGGCTGAATATCTACAAACCGCTTTAGAAGCTTAGGTGGGATACTTTCACAGTCACGGTCGCGGTAAAGCCCAGCTCTACCAGTATTCAACATATTGGTATCAATATCGGTAGCGAGGATTTTTACATCCCACTTTTCATTGGATGGCAATGAAGCCTTCACCGTCATAGCAATTGAATAAGGTTCCATGCCTGAAGAACATCCAGCAGACCAGATGCGTAGCTTTCGGTCAAACAGTCCTTTTCTTGCACCTTCAACTTTTGGCTTGATGACATCATTGCGGAGATACTGAAAATGGTGACCCTCACGGAAAAACCGCGTTAGGTTTGTTGTCATTGCATTAACAAAATCACCAGCTTCCGCATCACCTTCTGGACTTTTAATATATTCAAGATATTCTGCGAAATCCTGCATTTTGAGCGCGCGAATTCTACGAGCCAGGCGGCTGTAAACCATTTCGAATTTGGTTTCTTTAAGATGAATTCCTGTACGCGCATAAACAATTTCACGCAGCGCATTAAATTCAGATTTTCGAAATGTAAATTCGCGATTAGTCATGAATTCCATCTACCCCATCAAAATAAGCAAGCGGGGCGTACCCCGCTCTTCTTCAATCTAAATCAGACAGTTCTTAGAATTCAGCCCAATCATCGTCATCATCCAGCGCAGCTGCCGCAGGTGTTGGCTTAGGTGCCGGAGCGGCCCTCACTGGTGCCGGCTGGCTTGGGGCTGGTCTTGAAACCGGAGAAACAATCTTCGGCTGCTCAATACCCTCAATTCTGAAGAAAGAAACACGCTCACGCATGAGCTCTGCTTGTTCTTCTAGTGAACGACCAGAAGCAGCTGTTTCCTCTACCAGAGCAGAGTTTTGCTGGGTCATTTCGTCCATTTCAGCAACGGCACGGTTGATTTCCGCAATACCTGTGGCTTGTTCCTGATTCGCAGAAGCAATCTCTGAAACAAGTTCAGTTACCGTTTTAATGGAGTCCACAATTTCGCGAAGCTGTGTACCAGCCTCGTTTACCAGCTCCACACCGTCCTTAACTTGAGTGTTACTATCCACGATGAGTGACTTAATATCCTTCGCAGCCTCAGAAGAACGTTGAGCCAGAGCCCGAACCTCAGAAGCCACCACAGCAAAGCCTTTACCAGCATCCCCTGCTCTCGCAGCCTCAACAGCAGCGTTCAATGCAAGCAGGTTAGTCTGGAAGGCAATCTCATCAATCACACCGATAATATCAGAAATCTTCTGCGAAGATTCTTCAATGCGAGACATCGCTGATACGGCTTTATCAACCACAGCGCCGCCATTTTCAGCCACACCCCGGGCCGCAAGACCACGGGAGTTAGCTTCTTTGGCATTGTCTGCGTTGGTTTTAACCGCACCTTCCATTTCTTCCATAGAAGCCGCTGTTTCTTCGAGTGAAGAAGCTTGTTGTTCGGTACGCTGGGATAGATCAGCACTTCCAGATGCGATTTCTGTTGATGCATTACTAACTTCATCTGCACCGATAGAAATCTGTGATAATGCCTCAGAAAGCTTCTCAGCAGCTTCATTAGAATTGCGTTTCAACTCGTCAAATGTACCATGATATTCATTGGTAATACGTTTGGTTAGATCACCCATCGCCATTGCTTCAAGCATATGGGCAACATCACCGAGGCCTTGTGCACATGTTTCAGCAAATTCGTTGATACCTTTCGATACGTTCAGAAGGAAACCATCTTTACCGTTCAGGTCAACGCGCTGCGAGAGATCACCTGCAACGGCAGCATCTACCACTGCGTTAATTTCGCTTTCAACATTACGTTCAGCTGTAACATCACCCCACTCCACAACTGTACCAAGACGTTCGCCTTCAGCATTATGAACAGGGTTCGCAATAAGCGTAAATTTCCGGCTACCAACACTGATTTCAGTGCTGTGCGTTGCAGCTAGGTTTGTAATCAAACCACGTTGGTGTGCAGGATTTTGGTGGAAGATATCAGGGTTCTGCCCGATAAGGTTTGATGCGTCAAAGCTTGGTAGAACCTGACGAATATCAGTTTCCGCCGCCTTAAACATCGATTGCATACTCTCATTCATATAAGAGATGCCCATCTCAGCATCGGCCACCATTACGTTTGCAGTTACTTTATCAAGTGCTTGCTTAATTTGTGCGTTTTGAGCTGCTTCTTTCTTTTCAAGTAACTCACGCGCCAATCGTTCGGTGATATCCGCCCATTCAACAGATGTACCAATACGGTTATCGTCTTCGCCCATTACAGGGTTAGCAATCAAATCAAACGTGCGGCCACCAACTTTAATCTGCGTTTCATAGGTTTGGTCTAGTTTACCAACCAGACTGCGCTGGTGGCTCGGGTCTTTATGGAAGCCATCAATGTTAGAACCAATAAGGGCATCGGCGTTGAAGTTCGGCAGATCCTTTTTCAGGTCGGCCTCTGCGTTCTTCATCATCGCCTTCATACTGGTATTCATATAAATGATGTTGAAATCATTATCTGCCAGCATCACGTTGGTTTTAGCACCATCAAGTGCTGTTTTAATGCGGCTATTTTCCTGCGCAAGAGCCTCAGCAGCACGTTCTTGCGCTAGTTTTTCAGTAATATCCGCCCACTCAACTGAGGTACCAATACGGTTGTGACCTTCATCAAACACAGGGTTTGCAATCAAATCAAACGTACGACCACCAACAGTAATCTGAGTAGCATAGGTATCAGTAAGCTTACCTACCATACCACGCTGATGGCTTGGGTCTTTATGGAACACATCAATATTGGTTCCGATCAGGCTATCAGCATCGAAATTCGTCAACTCAGTACGGATATCAGCTTCCGCATTCTTCATCATCGCTACCATGCTTTCATTCATGTAGAAGATGTTGAAGTTAGTATCGGCAAGCATCACATTCGTTGTTGCGCTATCCAGTGCCACCTTAATACGGGCATTAAATGCATCCTTCGCAGCCTGAAGCTTTTGTGCCGTGATATCTGATGCATATTTCACAACCTTGAACGGATTACCATTCAAATCCATAATCGGGTTATAGGAAGCGTTAATCCATACTTCTTTAGCACCTTTACCAAGGCGCTTATATTCACCAGATGCAAATTCACCTCGGTTCAAAGCTTCCCAAAAAGCCGCATATTCTGGGCTTGCTGCCAGAATTGGGTCGGCAAACATTCGGTGGTGTTGGCCCTGAATTTCGTGAAGCGCATAGCCCATGGTTTGAAGGAAGTTATCATTGGCGGTAATGATCGTTCCATCCATGTTGAATTCGATAACGGCCTGAGATTTGCCGATAGCATCAATCTGACCTTCGAAGTCAGCAGACTGTTTTTTCTGATCAGTTACATCAGACGCATATTTCACAACCTTGAACGGTCGCCCTTCTTCATCAAAAATCGGGTTGTAAGACGCCTGGATCCAAACTTCACGACCGCCTTTACCAAGGCGCTTAAACTCACCAGCTTCAAATTCACCACGACCTAGCTTTTCCCAAAATGCCCGATATTCAGCACTTGCCGCATAAGCTGGCTCTGCAAACATGCTGTGATGCTTACCTTGAACTTCAAAGAGGCTATACCCCATGGCATTCAGGAAGTTTTCATTGGCGGTAATGATCGTACCGTCCATGTTAAATTCGATAACAGCCTGCGATTTTTTAATCGCATTAACCTGCCCTTCCATATCTCGAAGGTGTAAAGCGTTGCCACCAGATGAACCAGTACCACTAGCGCCTACAAAAAAGGCCGCCGTACCAATAACACCAGCAATAACTGCCAGCGTACCGAACGTACCAAGTTGCTCATTGAACGTTGTAAATGCTACCGCAATCACAACAAAAGCCACGATCATAATCAACCATGCTCTCGCTGAAGCAGAACTTAGGAAACTGCCAGTTTCCTGTTCGCCCACATTTGAAACACTAATATCCGCCATTTTTGCCTCCTAAGGGCTTACAAATCTAAAGTCTATTCCACGTGGTCTGCTATTCAGCAGCAGCACCCACGCGAGCAACCAGCTCGTCAATATCAAAAAGCTTCTCAATTTGAAGAAGCGCCACCATACGGTCCTGAACTGTAATCAACCCATTAAGGAAACGCTGATCAGAGCGTGCCTCAATCTCAGGGACAGGAAGAATTTCTTCAGTACCGATGGTTAAGATGTCAGATACAGCATCTACGAGCAGGCCCATGATGCGTTCTCCAACAGCTACAATAATCACAACATGAAGGGGAGTAGCGTCTGTGAGGCCGTTACCGAAACGGCATCTCAAATCAAAAATCGGAACAATTGTACCACGCAAGTTAAGAACCCCGCGTACATACTCAGGAGTGTTAGGAAGAGTAGTTACAGTTACCCACCCCTGAATTTCACGAACCGCCATAATATCAATGCCGTATTCGCTATCGTCTACCTTGAACGAAACATATTGAACGAGCTTTCCACGCTGAACATCTTGCTCATCCACATCTGACTGTGCCTTACCAAGCAGCCGGGGATCAAAACCCGCCGGTACCTGCTGTCCTTCAGCAACATCATCTGTCATGTCGACTTCCTTTTGCTTTTAAGCAGTGACTGCTTCTAAATGTTCAGCGGATGGCATCTCTGTTTGTTCGGTCTGTTTAGGAACGAAGCTGTCTGCCATCAGCTCTGGTTTCTTTATTTTTGGTACTTCCATACGGGCGAGCGCATCAATATCAAGAATGAGGCATACACTGCCGTCACCAAGGATTGTTGCCGAAGCAATGCCTTTGACGGCCCGGTAATTAGTTTCAAGGGATTTAATCACCACCTGTTGCTGACCTGCTAGCATATCAACGTGAAGGCCAATCACTTTACCGCCATCTGCTTCTACAAGCACAACCAATCCCTTGGATGGATCGTTTGACGCGTTCAAATCGCCAAACATACGCGCCACTGAAACTACACGGATATATTCACCACGAATGCGGATAACCTTGTTACCATCAATGAGTGTTTCCACGTCGCTTGAAGGCGGACGTACAGTTTCAATAATATTGTTGATTGGAATTACATATTTTTCATCTGATGCACCGACGATCATGCCATCAAGTACAGCCAGCGTAAGTGGAAGAGTTAGCTGAAAACGCGCTCCAACGCCTGGTGTAGAGGTCACAGAAACCCGGCCACCCAGTGCTTGAATATTTCTGCGCACCACATCCATACCTACACCGCGGCCAGAAAGGTCAGTAACCTCATCTGCTGTGGAAAAGCCTGGAGCAAAGATAAGGTTATCTATTTCTTCGTCACTCAAAGAAGCATCCTCAGCGACGATGCCTTTTTCCTTGGCGAGCGAAAGAACCTTTTCACGGTTAATACCGCGGCCATCATCTGTGATTTCAATCACAATTCTGCCGCCACGATGCTCAGCAGAGAGGCGAATTGTACCTTCTTCACCCTTACCTGCCGCAAGCCGTTCTTCTGGTGTCTCAAGGCCGTGATCAAGCGAGTTACGGATCATATGTGTAAGCGGGTCAGCCAATTCCTCAATTACAGTTTTATCAACTTCCGTTGTTTCACCTTCTGTAATGAGTTTGACCTTCTTGCCAACTTTCTTAGAAACATCCCGAACAATTCTGGGCATGCGTGCAAACACTGATTTTACAGGCTGCATACGAATAGACATTACATTTTCCTGCAACTCACGGATATGCATGGAAAGCTCTTCCATACCGTTCGTTACATTGCTGCTTTGGTCCATCGCACTATTATTGACTTCCTGCGCAAGCATAGACTGCGTGATCACGAGCTCACCAACCATGTTTACAAGCCGGTCGACCCTATCCACATCAACACGAATAGAAGCACTCTTAGGCATAGCGGCTTTTGCTGCGGGGCCAGTCGGCGCAGCAGGTGTTGTTGCGGCTGGGGCCGCGGCAGCAGGAGCTTTAACTTCAGCAGGCTTGGTTTCGGCTACAGCTTCTTCAACAGGCTTCGGATTAGCATCCACAACGCCGGATTTCAGGGCCTCATCATCAACAAAGAAACCAAAATCATCATCGTCGTCACTATCATGTCCCGGACTTACATCAACGCTTACAACCTCATTATCATCACCAAGGGTAACGATAGTAAGATCACAGTCATCAATCACGAACTCAAATACTTCATCGACATCATCTCGGCCATAGCGGGTCTTTAGCTCAAACACCCAACTGAAATAAGCATCTTCAGGTTCGAGCTTGGCAAGCTCTGGAAGGCGTTCTGTATCGATTGTGGTCGTAATTTCGCCAAGTTCCATAAGCTCACGAATAATAAGCAGTGGCTCATTAGCGTGCCGATACATCGCTTCTTTAGGTGTAAATTCAATACGGAAGTGGTTGATGCCCTCTTCTTTCGATTGAACATCCGCTGTTTCGACGACAGCCTGATCCGTTTTTTCTTCGACAACAGGTTTATCTGTTGTTGCTTCCGCCGCTGGTTGGCTTCCAACATCACCGCTTAGGTAACCCTCAATTGCCGCAAGCGCATCCTGCCCATATTCCGCATCAGGTTCTTCCCCGTTTTGCGCAAAACTTACAAGATCAGAAAGAACGTCAAAGCTTTTAAAAAGTGTATCAACAAGTGGCTCATCTACCGCCAGCTTTTCTTCCCGCAGCAAATCAAGCAAAAACTCAAACCTGTGCGTAAAAGCAACCATGCGTTTAAAGGAAAATGCATCCGCACCAGCTTTAATGGAATGAACAGCACGGAAAATCGCATGCAGGGTTTCATTGTCAAAACTGCCGCTTTCAACAAGCCCCAGATTTTGCTCCATATCTGTCAGCAGCTCTGTACATTCTTCGAAGAATGTCAGCTTAAACTGAGCAAATGGGTCATCTGTCATGGCAGGAAGCATCTAGCACCTACATATTAATAAATTCAGGGAAACTCAGCACTAAAACGAGTTAAAACTTAAGCACAAACCTTATCAACAACCTTCAAAAGCTTTTCAGGTACAAAAGGCTTCACGATCCAACCGGTAGCGCCAGCAGCACGGCCACGCTGCTTCAAACCATCGTCAGATTCTGTTGTTAGAATAAGAATAGGCGTTGCACGGAAACGGGGATCTGCGCGAAGCTTTTCCACCAATTCAATTCCGTTCATATTCGGCATGTTGATATCAGTAATAATGAGATCAACAGTTTCACCGGTCAAAGCAGATAGAGCATTCACACCATCATCAGCCAGAAGCACATCATGCCCCGCGCCTTTCAGTGTAAATGAAACCATGTCACGCATGGTCTTACTATCATCTACTGCCAGAATTTTTTTGCTCATTGGATTGTTCTCCAACCTTTAAACTGTTCATCCAGACCAAGCGCACTAAACGCATCAACCAGCACTTGAGATGAATTAGAAATTTGGAAACTTTGGCTTGTTGCCACACATGTTTTTTGCGCGGAGACAAGCACTTCGATACAAGGGGTAGATACCCGTTCAACATCAGATGCATCCAGAAGAAGGCCCTCACCTTCATCCAGTTCAGCAAGCAATGTTTCCTTGAGAGATTCAGCAGCCAACAGATCTAATTCCCTTGGTAGCTTTACCTCTCGCGCAGAGGTATCCTGACTATTCGTCATAATAACTTCCGTTTTTCACGCATATTGTGAATTCCACACCTACGTTGAAAATATGCTCTAATCGTTAACCGAGTTTTAACAATGACTGACGATTTCGAAAAAATTTTATTAAAATTCAAAAATAAAACCGTTTACTTACAATAAGTAAGCAAAAAATAAGTTCATACCAAAGCAGCAAACACACACTTAGGTGGATTAACCATATTTAACAGGAAGGGAACGTCAACATCTAATTACGTAGCAAACACAATGAGTAATCATATTGTGACCACCTACTCGATATAAGTTAATTTTAAACTTCTAATTTCACCTATGCATCAGACATTAATAGTTACCTATCAAAATGTTACGAAGCACATTCAAATCCTTCACAACTGCCGTTCAATTGGTTAGAAGATAGAAAATCAAACATTGGGATTCGAAAATGAAAACAGTATTTGTGATGATTAAGTGCGAACTGGGCAAAACATATAATGTTGCTGCTACTATTGCTGATGACATCCCTGAGGTCCGGAGCGTATATTCTACATCAGGAAACTACGACCTTCTTGCGCAGTTTCAATTAGGAAGCGATCAGGAGATCGGCCGTTTTATTGCAAATACCGTACAAACAGTGGCTGGTGTAAAAGATACATATACTATTATTGGCCTAAACGCGTTTACCGATGACACGCCAGCTACAGGCCCTGATGGGATTTAACTAACCCCAGAGCTTTACATCCGGACAATAGATTTTTACATCGTCAGAAATTTTAAGACCGCTTTTGCGGTCTTTTTTCAGAAGCGCTGGTCCATCTAGATCAACATAATCAGCCTGTGACGCCAGATAGTAGGCGGGAGCCATAGCAAGGCTGGTACCAAGCATACAGCCAACCATTATTTTCATATCTTCAGCGCGGGCGGCATGCATCAAACTGCGCCCTTCCCTCAGCCCTCCGGCCTTATCAAGCTTGATATTCACAGCATCATAGCGATTTTTAAGTCGCGCAACATCGGCTGCAACATGGCAACTTTCATCAGCACATACAGGAACATCTCTGGGAAGTTCTGATAGTATCTGGTCGGCGTCAGCAGGAAAAGGTTGCTCCACCAGCTCTACACCGCACGCAGCCATTACAGGCATGTAACGTCGGTATAGCGGTTCATCCCAAGCTTCATTCGCATCCACAATAATGCTCAACTCAGGTACAGCGGCCCTCACAGCCTTAACCCGTTCACCGTCACCATCACCTGCCAGTTTCAGCTTGACGTACCGAATACCCTCACCAAACAATTTTCTAGCCTGAACCGCCATATCATCGGGTGTTCCAACCGATATGGTATAAACAGATTGTACGGAAGAAGCCGGAGGTAAGAGAAGTCGCTCGGAAACGCTCACGCCCTTCATTTTCGCTTCCAGATCCAGAAGCGCGCAATCAAGTGCATTTCGAGCAGCTATACTGTGCAAACCACCAATAGCTTCCACTAGATTTTCAAGCGTAGCAGGAAACAGCGCATTTAACTCATCAATCACACTATCAGGTGTTTCATCATACCGTGTATTTGGCTGACATTCGGACCGACCAACAAATGTACCATTAGTAATTTCGAGATAAACAACCGTCGCATGAGTTCGACTTGACCGAGAGATAACAAAAGGAACTTTTAGTTCCCAACTTTCGGTGATCGCTCTTCCTTCAATCATCGGAGGCCAACTTCAAGTGCTCACGGGAAATCCATAAAAGTGATACAAGCCACATTAAAACGACAACAGAAACTGCAGAACCA
Organism: Kordiimonas sp. SCSIO 12603; assembly: GCF_024398035.1. Lineage (NCBI taxonomy): Bacteria > Pseudomonadati > Pseudomonadota > Alphaproteobacteria > Kordiimonadales > Kordiimonadaceae > Kordiimonas > Kordiimonas sp. SCSIO 12603. Next base: position 2,109,690 of record NZ_CP073748.1, on the reverse strand, counting down.
ACAAACATTGGCATATCTGGGTTCATTGTAAACAGAAGTCCTGCAGCTAATGGACCCGTTGAACGGCCAACAGACATCATTGACTGAAACGCCCCAAGAATTACGCCCCGCCGGCTTTCCTGTGCTTGCATGGATGCTATAGCCAGAACATTAGTATTGAAGAGCGCACCACCAACACTTGTGAAGGCTAATCCCACGAATATACCGAATGATACAGGCGTGTAGATCAAAATCATAAGCCCAACGAACTGCAATAAAACACCAGTTACCACCAAGTTTCGTTCACCGTACCTTCTCGCGAGCGGGCCCACTAAACCTCCCTGAACGAGGATAATAATCAGCCCTACATACCCGAAGACAGTTCCAAGCTCTTTAGGTCCCCATCCATAACGGTAATCAAGCAGCAGTGGCATAATAGGTTCTGTAAGTGCTGTTGTAGCAGTAAACAAAAACATCAAAAATGCCATTTGCATTAAAACAGGCTTGGCTGCCACCAACTTCCAGCCACCTATCTCTTCTTCCTGATTATCAGTAGAGAGAACAACAATTTTCAATCTGATAGCGCTCAGAAGCCCCAAAACCACAAACCCTAGTGATGCAAGAACCGGTGTTTGAATAGTTGCTTCTGTAGCATTTGCCGCCCCCAGGAACGCGCCAATAGCAGGCCCCAATGTAAAAGCAAGACCAATGCCTGCTCCCATTGCCCCCATACCCTTTGCTCGGTTTTCAGGAAGTGTCATATCAGTGACTGAAGCAAATACTACCGCCACAATACCAGATGAAAAGCCCGCGAGTACGAGCCCTGCTAACGTGCTTACCAGATCAAAAGCATATAGATGAAGAAACCCATAAGCAGCAAAAGCACCAAATAGCCCGACAACAAGAACTGGCTTTCTACCTATCCGGTCTGATAGACGCCCAAGAAGTGTACCGCTAAAAAACTGTGCAAAACTATAGCATGCAAGAATTTGCGTCGCCTCAGCACTTGTCGCACCAAGATTTTCCAAATGATATACAATGGTGGGTAAGAGAACAGCGAACCCTGCCATTACAGAAAATATGATTAGAAACAGAAACGGCATATTCTTTTCACAAAACTAAAGCGCACTAAGAAAGTATAGTGCGCTTTTTGTAATGAAGTTTAAAAATCATTCAACTGATTAGTGAAGGGGCGGTTCATCTTCAGGTGGCTCAACATCACCTTCATCTGATGTTTCCTCTTCTTTCTGCCCCTCTTTTAAACGCTCTTGCTGCTCTTTGCGCTGTTCTGCACGTTTAGCCTTACGTTCTTCTCTGGCTTTAGCCTCTTCTTCGCGTTGTTTCTTATCAATTTCGGTCCACTCAGCGATCAGATTATTTAAATATTCATTTAGCTTTTCGTGCCCGCCTGAATAAGAAATAGCTCTCTCAGCACGTTTGATCGCCGTAGAATAATAACCGAGTTTTGCAAGGGCCTCTGAATGATCTGCATGTAAAATAGCGGATCTCGGAAAAACTTCCTCAGCAGCCTGAAAATGCCCCAGAGACTCTTTAGCATCGCCGGTTTCAAGGAGCGCTCTACCAAACATACCTCTCGCCTGTGCATCTCTTGGATTAGCGGCAACTACCTTTGCCAAATCTTCTCGCGCTTCCTGGAATTTTTCCTGAACCAGATAAACAAGAGCTCGGTTTTTAAGCGCTGAAACATACTCGGAATTCTGTTCAATTGCCTTGTTGTAAAGCTCAAGGGCTTCATCAACTTTGCGCTGGCGATATCTGATAGATCCCATAAGGTTGGCCCCTACAGGACTATCCGGAGCAACAGCTAATAGCCTGCTGGTTGTTTTCTCCGCACTTTCCAGATCACCCGTCTCCATCTGGAGATTGGCCATCAATGTTAGTGTTAACAGGTCCTTATCATCCTCAGCTGCCATTGCTTCCAATTGATCAATAGCAACCTTATCGTTACCTTTTTGGAAGTTATTGATAGCCAAACGACGCCCAAGCGAGCGGATTAATTCCTGATCATCAACGCTGCCATTTTTTGCGAGATTTTGAGCACGGGTTACATATTCACCAACCTTCTGACGGTCCCCCATAATCCCAGCGGCGGCCGCGGCTTGCAAGTTAGCCTCCAGGTCAGCCTCATTTGCATCAAGTAGTACTTTTAGCAGACGAAGTGCCTCTTTCGCCTTACCTCTGCGCGTATAGGATTCTGCCAGCGCAAGACGGGTAGGTCTATCTTCTGGTAAAAGTCGCAGGAACTGCTCTAAATAAGGCGTCGCCGTACTATATTTGCCAAGGCGGTAGGCTATATGCCCATATACCCGAGCTGCCGGAGGGTAGATTTTTGGCAAATCCCCAAGGCGCAACATAAGCTCTTCGGCTTCTTCATTCTTTCCTTCTGAAGCTAACAGAAGCGCAGAATAATAACGCGCCATCCGATCTTCTGGGGAAAGAGCATAAACTTCATCCAGCTGCTTACGAGCTTCTTCAAATTCATTCTTTTCGATATAGATGGCCGCGAGTTCAAGAAGCGCCAGATAGTGTTGTCCATTAAGCTCTAGTGCGCGCTTAAGATATGCAATTGCTTCATCTGGTTTTAAGAGATAGCGGCTTGTGGACCCGAGAAGATAAAGAACGATCGGATCATCGGGTTGAAGCTCATTCGCTCTGCTGGCATTTGCAAAAGCATCATCAATAAAGCCCTGATTTAGCTCCAATTGCGCTAATCCAACATAACCATAATAATTATCGGGCTTATCATCCACCGCAGCCTGATAAAAACCTCTGGCAGCTTCATACTCTCTTAGCTCGTTTTTAATATCACCGCGCAGCAATAACGCTTCATACGCTAAATCATTGGTAAATGTTGTTTCAGCTAAGAACTCTTCCGCTTCTTCCAGCTTCTTTTGCAACAGAAGAACGCGTGCCCGAAACAAGTCAACCTGTTCCCCTTCTGCCCCCAATTCTACAGCTTTATTCAGCTCTACTTCAGCGGCTACACCATTCAACAGCGTGATATAAATCTCTGTTGAAAGGAGAAAATCTTCGATCGTCGCTAAATTAAGCTGTTCTTTACCGCGGATAATCTGAATAGCCTGAACAGGTTCACCATCCGCAACAATTTTTTCAAGTGTGGGGATATCAAAGGCAGAAAAATCTATTTGCTGCTGTTGTTCCTGTTCTTCAGAAGACCCACAGGCGACTAAAACCATGAAGGAACACGTTGCCAATATACCAAGTTTTTTCATCAAAACCCCACCAACACTTATTTCGGGTGAACAATATTTAATTAAGATTTAAAACAATATCTTACAGATAATTCAAGCCAAAGATAGTGCTGACACGGACATATGGGCGGTATTTATTCTAATTTTACGCCCCTTTAGAGCTTTCACCAAGGTTTCCGGGCAAATATCAATACAACCTTCTCAGCCCACCCATGAAATGAATTTCCATTTAAATACAGTTATCTAGTTCATTATTTGCATTTTTAATTTTATCTCATTATATATTTATTAAATATATGTATGAATAACTAAACTTAAAATACGCGTTAGTCATTTAAGTAGTTGATGGGGTCATCATGTTAAAAACAGCCTTAGTAGCTTGCGGTGTGCTGGTTTCTGCTCTCGGCATTTCAGTAGAAGCCAAAGCAACTTTCAATTTTTATTTCGATGTTTTGGCGCAACAAGACAATTACTCTCCCATTGCGCTTGGTGAAGATCTTACAGTTGATGCCTGCGGCTCCACTCTTCACAGAGCCACTCACACACCAAATTCTCAGCCTTCTTATGGCTTTTGTACTCTGTCCAACACAGCACTGGAGAATTTTGAATTCACGTGGTCAATTAGCCAGAATGGCGTGACATCAACACTTGCTGAATATACTGGCTCAAATGCTGTACATGGTCTTACACCCACATTTTCAACAGGAGCTGGCACTCTTATTTCTCAAGTTGGTAACTATACTATCGGCCTTCTAATTCACACTCCAGAGTTTTGGAATGATGTCCTGCTGCCTGACGGAAATGTTGCTCGAGCATGGTGTGATCCAGGCGTAAACATTGGCGGCGTTCATTATGGCCCCCCCGGTACTGGGTGTTCCACTTCAGGATACACAACTAACGGATACCGGAACACAAGCTTTGCGCAGGCTAGCTTATCAGTTACCGCACCAGTTCCAGAACCAGAGACTGCCCTTATTCTTATTCCGGCGCTGCTCATAGCCATGAGACGAAGACGGAAAACGTTAGCATAATATAATTTACAAACGGCGCTCCGGCTTGGGCGCTGTTTTTATTTACGGCCTCAAGTCAGATTTACCAAAACAGCTGCATTTTCTTTATTTCTCAGGCGAAACAGGATATAGTCCATATAGATATGGGGTCGCCTGAAAGGCGCATGAATGATGAAAAACTTTATAAAAACAGTTAAAGTATGTTTAGCGGCAATAGGTTGCTCCTTGCTTGTCAGCACACCATCGCAAGCTACATTTCCCATTCTCACAACTGATGTTGGCCTTTATACCCCAACCACTATCGGGAATAATTTACTTCTCGATGCTTGTGGGACCACTGTGAATGGTTTTTCACTCTGTGACCTCGCCAGTTATGCAGCTTTCCGCGTAAGATGGGATATTAACGGCGTTCGTTATGCCCGGTTCAGAGATTTCAATAATAGTAATTTCGATGGCGCTGTAGCAGACGGCCTTCAGCTTACAGTCCCAACAGGTCTTGGTACTGTGTTTCCAACAGTCGGCGTCTATACAATTAAATTATCTGTACGTATCCTGCGTTCAAACATAACAGGTGTTGGTACAATTGCACTGCCAAACGGTACTATACTTAATGTTAGCTCAAACCAACATTTAACAAGCAACGACACAACTACTGTAAATATTGTTGCTACCCCAGAACCAGGAACTCTCCTGATACTTCTTCTGGCCCTTGGCTTTATCGGTTACAGAATGAACCAAAGAAAAGCCGTTTAGTTTCAGCTTTCTAAACAACTAGGGCCTGTTTCATAAGACAGGCTTCCGAATTAGATTATTCGTAACGCTTCATAATGCGCTGCAATTCACCAGATTGCTGCATATGTGCCAAATTCATGTTAATTCGCTCAAGCAGTTTTTCATGCTTTCTATTTAACCGAAAACGCAGTTGGAAATGCTGAAGCGCATGTGGATGTACTTCAATTTCATAAGCATTCCAGATATTCAAAAATCGGTATAGTAGCTTTGAAATGTATGTATAGTCACACCGCGACATCTCAAGCATCCGCAGTGCCTGCACTTCATTGAGAACATACAATTGGCTAGCGCTGTCATACTCACTAGGAAGATAATCTTTCAACGCATCAGGGATTTCATATCCTCGAACACCACAAAACCTCAGCTTACGCATATAGATTTTATTATAATCTTCCCTGTAAGCGTCTTTCGCAAATAAAAGAACCTCTGCATCTTCCATGAAAGGTTCACTATAAACAGACCCAAGAACCTCCTGAGGTCGCTGCCTCCAGCGCATATCGATCCCCGGCTCAACATCCAGGCCCCCCTCTTCCATCATGAGACGAAGGCGAGTTTGCGGCAAACGGTGAAATTCAAGGCGAACGTTCGTACCAGCAAAGGCTTCATTTAGCAGGTCAATATAAATACCTTCAAGAGAACCTTTTTCGCTAGATGCCATATAGAATGGAGGGCGGTCTTCGGTCAGCAAGCCAACCTTCAATACCTCTTCGCCCTTTACCGCTCCGACACAGATGGTCAGCAGTATAATCAATATGAGCTTTACCCCGGACAACACTTAACAACCCTTATACAACCTTATGGTTAGAAGAACTTAACTATAAACAACTTAACGTACAATTAAAAAAGGGAAGCAAAAGCTTCCCTTTACATTTTACTATACTGTCTCTGTATTTAATTTACGCTTCGCTTGCGATTTGCTCACGGGCAACAGCCATAAACTCTTCAAGGCGCTTCTCAAGGCGGTGATCAGAAAGATCAACATTCTTCGCCTCCAGATCAGCATGAACCTTACGGAGCACATCATCATCGCCCTCTTCTTCAAGATCGGCAGTAACAACGGAACCTGCATATTCCCCTACCGCATCACCAGAAAGGCCCAGAAGTTCCGTAGCCAGCCATTCGCCAAATAGGCGGTTACGGCGTGCACGTACCTTGAAATCAATCCCTTCATCATGAGCAAATTTGTCTTCGAAGGCTTTTTCGCGGTTGTCAAACGTTGTCATTAGTTGTTTTTCCTCTCGTCCGATTCCTATTTTGGACATAATAAATTTAGCATAGTCTTTCAACAGGTACAGGAAATTTCTTTGCGTAATTTCCGTATGTTATGAAATGTTCACAATAAATGTTACAGAAAGATTGTCGCAGGCTCAATGTTCGGTTATGTAGTGCGCACCACTACAAACCCTAGCGACGAGAAAGAGCACATGTCCCGCCGCAATACAATTTATGAAGGCAAGGCCAAAATTCTGTTTGAAGGGCCGGAGCCAGGAACTATTGTTCAATACTTCAAAGACGATGCCACTGCGTATAATGCCGAGAAAAAGGGAACCCTTGCAGGCAAAGGCGTGGTGAACAACATTATTTCAGAGCACATCTTTAAAGCGCTCAGCGATATTGGCATCCCAACTCACTTTATCGAACGCCTGAATATGCGTGAGCAGCTGGTAAAGAAGGTGGAAATTATCCCGGTTGAGATAATTGTCCGCAATATCGCCGCTGGTAGCATGTCTAAGCGGCTCGGTATTGAGGAAGGCACCAAACTTCCGAACCCAATCGTCGAATACTGCTATAAATCCGACGAACTTGGAGACCCGCTCATTGCCGAAGAACACGTTCTTACCTTTGGCTGGGCCGAGGAACACGAACTGGAAGAAATGTCTTATTATGCCCTTAGAGTGAATGATTTCCTCTCAGGGCTTTTTTCTGCCATCGGCATCACGCTTGTTGATTTCAAGCTTGAGTTTGGCCGCCTTGAAGACGGTGAAGACGTTATCACTGTTCTGGCGGACGAAATCAGCCCGGATGGTTGCCGCCTGTGGGACATGAAAACCGGTGAAAAACTGGATAAAGACCGTTTCCGCCGCGATCTAGGTGGTGAAATGGAAGCTTATCAGGAAGTTGCCCGCCGCCTTGGTATTCTGCCAAACGCGGATGTTACAGAAATTGCTGATCACAAGAAGGAAGGCTAAGGCCAATGAAAGCCCGTATCTTTGTAACTCTTAAAAACGGTGTTCTGGACCCACAAGGTAAGGCGATTGAGCACGCTCTCGGTAACATGGGCTTCGGCGGTGTTGATGCAGCACGCCAAGGCAAATATATCGAGCTTGACCTTCAGGCAACTGATCGCGCCAAAGCTCAAGAAGAAGTAGACGCAATGTGCCGCAAGCTGCTTGCGAACACTGTGATTGAAAACTACAGCATCGAGCTGGAGTAGCGCATATGAAATCCGCAGTCATTGTATTCCCGGGTTCAAACTGTGACCGGGATATGGCTGTTGCCCTTGAGAAAATTACAGGGCAAAAGCCACTTATGGTCTGGCACCAGGATTATGATTTCGACAAGGTCGATTTCATTGCCCTGCCCGGCGGTTTTTCTTATGGCGACTATCTGCGCTGTGGCGCTATGTCTGCACGCTCACACATCATGAAAGAAGTGATCAAGCGCGCGGAAGATGGTGTACCAACTTTTGGTGTGTGTAACGGTTTCCAGATCCTTACGGAAACTGGCCTACTGCCGGGTGCCTTGATGCGTAACGCAAACCTGCATTTCGTGTGTAAGGATGTGAAGCTGAAAGTGGAAAATACTGATAGCCTCTTCACAAATGGATATGATGAAGGCGCAGAGATCACGATCCCGGTTGCTCACCATGACGGTAACTATTTCGCAGATGCCGATACGCTTGACCGCCTTGAAGGTGAAGGCCAAGTGGCATTCCGCTATGCAGACGACATCAACGGTGCTCAGCGCCGCATTGCAGGTGTAATGAACGCCAAAGGCAATGTGCTTGGCATGATGCCGCACCCGGAACGGATGATCGAACCAGCCCTTGGCGGTTCGGACGGTCGTGTGATGTTTGAATCTGTAATGAGCCGTCTCGGGTAAGGATTAGTGACATGACAAATGTGAATGACATTAAAATCACGCCTGAAATCGTTAAAGAGCACGGGCTGAACGAAGAAGAATATGCACGCATCGTATCTGCGATGGGCCGTGAACCGAATTATACCGAGCTTGGTATCTATTCGGTTATGTGGTCAGAGCACTGTTCTTATAAATCATCACGCTTTCACCTGAAAAAGCTGCCTACGAAAGCCCCTTGGGTTATCCAGGGCCCGGGCGAGAACGCAGGTGTAATCGATATTGGTGATGGTCAGGCGGCTATTTTCAAAATGGAAAGCCACAACCACCCATCTTATATTGAACCATATCAAGGCGCCGCAACGGGTGTTGGCGGTATCCTCCGCGATGTATTCACCATGGGTGCACGCCCTGTCGCCAACATGAACGCGCTACGTTTTGGTGAACCTGATCACCCGAAAACACGCCACCTTGTATCTGGTGTTGTTGAAGGTATTGGCGGCTACGGTAACTGTGTGGGTGTCCCAACTGTAGGTGGCGAAACCAATTTTGATGCTTCCTATAACGGCAACATCCTTGTAAACGCTATGACAGTGGGCCTCGCTGATACAGATAAAATCTTTTACTGTGCAGCAGCGGGCGTTGGTAACCCTGTTGTTTATGTGGGGTCTAAAACTGGCCGCGACGGTATCCACGGTGCAACTATGGCATCTGCTGAATTCACAGAAGACAGCGAAGAAAAGCGCCCAACCGTTCAGGTCGGTGATCCGTTCACTGAAAAACTTCTTATCGAAGCCTGCCTTGAGCTAATGGCAACAGATGCGATCATCGCTATTCAGGATATGGGTGCCGCTGGCCTCACGTCCTCAAGCGTTGAAATGGCATCCAAGGGCGGTGTTGGGTTTGAACTGAACCTCGATAACGTACCGCAGCGCGAAGCGAACATGACACCATATGAAATGTGCCTAAGCGAAAGCCAGGAGCGCATGCTTATGGTATTGAAGCCGGGCCGCGAGGAGATGGCAAAAGCTATCTTCGAGAAGTGGGAGCTTGATTTCGCTGTAATCGGTGAAATTACCGACACTGGCAAGCTTACCCTGAAGTTCGGCGGTGAAGTTGTTGGTGATATGCCAATCAACAGCCTCGTTGAAGATGCACCAGAATATGAACGCCCTTATGTTTATACAGATAAGCGCGATGCGGCTGATGTAGCGGCTCCCCAAGATCTGAATAAAGCTGTGCTTGACCTGATTGGTGGCCCAAACCTTTGTTCCCGCCGTTGGATCTGGGAACAGTATGACCACATGGTAATGGGTGATACTATCCAGCGCCCGGGTGGTGATGCAGCTGTTGTACGTGTGCACGGCACGGAGAAAGCGCTGGCGATCTCTACCGATGTTACCCCGCGTTACTGCTATGCTGATCCGCAGCAAGGTGGCCGTCAGGCTGTTGCTGAGACATGGCGTAATATTACCGCTGTGGGTGCAACACCGCTCGCGATCACAAACTGCCTGAACTTCGGTAACCCTGAACGCCCAGAGATTATGGGCCAGTTTGTGGGCTGTCTTGAAGGCATGGGCGAAGCTTGCCGTGCGCTTGATTACCCAATCGTATCCGGTAACGTATCGCTTTATAACGAAACCAACGGTTCCGGCATTATGCCAACCCCTGCAATCGGCGGTGTGGGCGTGATGAAAGACAATGAAAAAATGGCAACAATCGCATTTAAAAATGCGGGCGAAGCTATTGTTCTTATTGGTGAAACTAAAGATGAGCTAGGTGCAAGCCTTTACCAGAAACAAATCCTTGGTGAAGATGCGGGCGCACCTCCATTCGTTGATCTGGATATCGAACGCAGAAACGGTGATTTCGTACGTGCACTGATTGAAAATGGTCAGGTAAGCACCTGCCATGATCTTTCAGACGGCGGCCTTATCGCGGCGCTTGCTGATATGGCAATCTCTGGCGGCATGGGTGCTGATGTAACGCTTGAAAGCGATCTACCGCTTCACACCAGCCTCTTCAGTGAAAGTCAGGCCCGCTATCTTGTGGCGGCTGATGCTGATACTGCTGAAACCATCCGTAAGGAAGCCAAGGATGCAGGCATCCCTGTGGCTGTCATCGGTACAACAGGCGGTGATACACTTTCAGTAAGCGGCGGCGTAAGCATTGCAATGAGCGAGCTAACCGCCGCACATGAAGGTTGGCTACCGAACTATATGGCAAAAGCCGCTGAATAAGCAGCTTTCACTAAGCATAAAAAACAAGAAAGGCGCTCAACCGAGCGCCTTTTTTCATTTAACGCCACAAAAAAATCAAACTTTTGGTATAGTGTGCTTGCGTAACCAATTCAGAGGGGGAAATGTTATGAAACATGCTCTTATTCTATCCGCAACAACCATTGGCCTGATGCTTTCTGGCTGTGGTGACAGCTCAAACAGCAACACAGCAGAAAAAGCCGCAGAAAAACCTGCTGCTGAAGCACCGGCTGAAAAATCTGCTGCGATGGACACAGTGAAGGAAGTAGCCAAGGATGTGGCTGAGAAGGCCGCTGAAACGCTGAAGCTTGATACAAGCAGCCTAGAGAGCTTTAAATCATCTGTGGCAAATATGAAGGCTTCTCTCAGTGATGAGCAGCAAGCCCAGCTTACAGATGCGCTTAAATCCCTTGCGAAAGCGGAGATGAGCGATGTGGGCAGCCTTGCGGGCGCTGCTGCAGGCCTCGCGACCGGCAAAGATACAACAGAGGTTGTTTACGATAAGCTCAAAGACAAACTGAGCGGCCTATCGTTCGAAGAAGTGCTCGCACTAGCGAAATAAGCCGCACTCATACTAAATCAGCTATGAAGCCGTTTTCCGCAAATGCCAGAGAGCGGCTTTTTATCATGCGGCAGCATTGATACGTTTGGTAAAAAAGCTGATCCAAGCTTCCGCTTTTTTGGTTAGGCCTTTCCTGCTTGGGTATAAGATATAATATGAAATCAACTTGCTGCGCCAATCTGGTAAAACTCGCACAAGGCGCTTGGCCTGAAGAGCATCTGCAATCACATATTCAGGCATAAGGGCGATGCCGCCGCCCTGCTCTGCCACACTTCTGAGCGACGTGAAATCATTCACACTGCCTGCTGGTTTTACATCAATAGCCTGAAGTTCACCGCTGGTGCTTTCCAGCACCCATTCGGTAGTATTGTTGCTGCTGCTCATAACAATTTTCTTATGCTCACCGAGTTTGCGGATCGAGGTAGGATTACCATGTTCCTTCAAATAATCAGGCGAGGCACACATAACTGCCCTGGCATTCCCGAGTTTCTTGCTCATCAACGTACTGTCTTCAAGCTCCCCCACCCTGATAACCAGATCATAACCTTCGGTGATTAAATCCACCCGCCTGTTGGTGAGATCAAGCTCAACATTCACTTCAGGGTATTCAGCCATAAATTCACCGAGATAAGGCGCGATAAGATACTGCCCTGTGCCGACAGAGGCACTTACCCGAAGCACACCCCTTGGGGCTTCCTGTAGGCGGTTGATGGATTCAAGTGCGCTTTCTGCTTCTTCAGCAATGCGTTTACAGTGCGGAAGGAAGATGGTGCCCATTTCTGTTAGCTCAATGGCGCGGGTTGTGCGTTCCAGAAGTCGAGTGCCGAGGGCTTCTTCAAGGGTCGCAATTCTGCGACTTACCCTTGATTTGGGAATATTCATTACCTTTGCCGCCGATGAAATACCTTTGCATTCTGCCACCTTCGCGAACAGCACCATATCATTTAAATTCATCATCAGGCTTTCATCATATCAAACGTTCTATTTATAGAACAATATAGTTCGTTATTCGAACTACACAACAAAAACGAAACCACATACATTCTTAATCAACAGACACGAACAGCAGATTGAGGATGCGTAAGATGAAAGAATTAACCAGAGTGAACCACATTGGCCTTAGGGTTAGTGATCTTGAAAAAGCGAGAAGCTTTTACAGCAAACTAGGCTTTGAATTTATTGCAGGCCCCATCGGGCCTGAACCTGTAGCCATTATGGAGCATCCATCAGGCATTAATATCAATTTCATTCTGAACGCCAATCAGGGCAGCAAGAACAATATCCTGATGGAAGGCCCACAAAAATATACAGGCTATACCCATGTTGCGCTTGAGGTGACAGATGCAGGTGCTGTGCTCAGCCAGTTATCGGATCTTGGTATTCCGCTTAGCGGTGAGCCACACCGGGTTTCAACAGGCTTATCCTTCTTTGTGAGGGACCCTGATGACAATGTTATTGAGTTCATTGAATACACAGGCCTTGAAAGCCTGAAACAGTAATACCGCGACAGGAGATACCCCATGAATATTCTAGCATTTGCAGCAACAAACAGCAGCCAATCCATTAACAAACAACTGGTAACATATGCAGCGGAAGTGCTAGCCACCGCTCAATCTGATATCACAACAGAAATTCTGGATATTAATGATTATGAGCTACCGCTTTTCAGCATCGACCGCGAAAACCAGCTCGGAAAACCTGAACTAGCTCAGGCCTTTTTCGATAAAATCGGCGCGGCGGATGCAGTGATCATTTCTTTCGCGGAACATAATGGTTCCTACACGGCAGCTTACAAAAACCTGTTTGACTGGGCTTCAAGGATTGACCCAAAGGTATTTCAGGGTAAGCCGATGGTACTGTTGGCCACATCGCCCGGTGCGGGCGGTGCACGCAATGTACTTGCAGTAGCTGAAACATCCGCACCTCATTTTGCAGGTGATGTGAAAGCCAGCCTGTCTATCCCAAGTTTCTATGACAATTTTGATATGGAAACCGGCGCGCTTTCAAATGAAGCTTTAGCCGTAAAACTGAAAGACGCCTTGGTAAGCTTGCTTTAAGCGGCCACACCCAAAAAAACACCCGGCTAAACCGGGTGTTCTACATTCTCTAATCGAACTTCACAATGCTCTTAATTTCATCTGAAATTTCGAACATGTTTTGACGTTTCTGGTTGGAGAATACGATGATAGTGAGCTCATCATCACCACTGTAATATCTTCGCATAACGCTTTCAAAATTGCCGTTTTCACCGTGGTGGGTATGTTCAACGACATTCCCATCGCCCCACTTAACCGACCCCAAAGGCGCTTGAATATTACCGAAGAAGTCTGCTTCTTCGGATAGCAGCTTAAAGGATTCTGCACTGATGATTTTATAGGCATGAAGCTGGTCTACCCATTGATACAGATCACGCGCGGTGAAATAAAATAATGCCCCTGAAATTTCCAGCTTCCAAGCATCTTCCTTGAAGGCCTTATCAAACGGAATAGCCATTAAATGCCTATCCACAAACGGTATTACCGTATGTGTTGTAGCATTGTTTATGGAATACGGAAGAAACAGATTTTGGAATACATAATCGTTGAATGTTTGGCCTGTAATTACTTCAACAATTTGAGCCAGCAGCATAGGGCTATAGTTAGTGTATAAATAATCTTCACTAGGCACAAAGTTCAATTCTTCAACATTGAAGAGGTCCTGTTGAATTTTTGCATCCGTTATTATCTCACCTCTTTCTAGATACTTCTCCCATGCCACTTTCGGCAGGCCGCTTGTATATTGCAGTAAGTTTCTGATTGAGATTTTTGATGCCCAGACTGGAAGGTCTTTCAAGTAGGTATCGATCTTATCATCCACACTCAGCAGCCCCTTTTCCTGTAGCTGCATGATGGCAACTGCGGGGAATTCTTTGTATATCGACCCTAAACCAAAACGGTGTTCTCTGGTGAGCTGTTCGGTTTTAGAAGCATCCGCAAAACCGAAAGAATTTTCATAAAGCGCTTCACCGTTTTTAATGACGAGAATATTGCCGTTAAACTCACCTTCGGCGGCGAGTTCATCCATATAGGAAGCTATGGAAGTGTGGCTTTGACAGCCCCCAAGCGTTACTGACACAAGCAGTAACAAAACAGAAAATAGGTATTTCATCTTCGTGTCGCTTTATAGTTAGAAGTAGCTTTGTTGGTAAGTGCACTCGAAAGTGCACAGCTATCTCTAGTTACCCTCTATCCAGCCTTTGATTTTCTCAATCATGGCTTCCGCATGCGTGTTTTCAGGGTTTAGTTCAAAAGCACGTTGATAGCTCTTAAGTGCCAGATCAAACCGCTTTGCCTTGGCATAGGCTTCACCCAAACTATCATAGGGATTGGCTGCTTTCGGGAATTCGCTCACCAGCTTTTCAAAAATGAGGATCGCACCTTCGGTATCCCCGTTGCTAAGGAAATGGTAACCAACATTATTTAATGCAAATTCATTATCAAAATCATAGAGATCAGGATCACTTGCTTTCAGCTTCTCGTATGCCGCAAGGCACGCTGTCGCGCCTTTCCCGCATTCATCCACAATTACTGTACTGAATGATTTTTTAGGGGAACGATAAGCTTTCCCATCCAGGATATTTTCAACAGCGATTGTAACGTCACCAATTTTCCGGCTTTTGCTGTTTGTCAGCAAAACAATAGAGATATCATCTGTTTTTCTGTAGGTAACGAGCGCTTCATAGTTCGAGTGAGAACCGTGATGCCTGTGATAGGTAACGTCACCGTCAGAACCGTATCTGCCTTCCCCCATTGCGCCGCGCTGCTGTGGTGAAAAAGACGCAAACACAGTCTTCATAGACTCTTTAGTTATCAACTGCCGAGAATGCAGTGCCTTAAACCATTTCACCATATCTGCAGCGGTTACAAACACCCAGCCTTCGATTGGAGGATGCGAGTGTGCATCATTTACAAATTCGCTACTGAATGAAGCCGTAACAGGCCCTTCACCGGGAGCAGGGTCAACAAGCGCCCCTGTCATGCCCAGTGGTTTAAGAATATTATCTGTTGCAAAGGCCGTAAACGATTGCCCTGTGACCTTTTCAATGATCATCCGCTGAAGGAATACATTGTTATTAGTATAGAGATAGCCCTCCCCCGGCGCGAATGGCAGTTTTTCAAGCTCTTTCAAATCATCAAAAGCATCACCGTGGTTTTTAATCTCGCCCCATTTCACACGCGGTAGTCCGCTTGTGTAGTTAAGAAGATGCTTCACTTTCACAAGTGTCGCCCACGCAGGCAGATCCGGGAAATATTTTGATACCGGGTCCTCGAGGCTGATTTTACCCTCTTCCACCAGCATCATGATAGCCACTGCATTAAATTCTTTGGCAATTGAGCCTATACTGAAAACGGACTGGCTATCCAGCATCCGGGTTTTGTCGCCACTAAAATACCCATAAGATTTCTCAAACAGTATCTCATCACCCTTAGTGATCAGAATATTACCATTGTAGAGTCCACGTTCATGGCTCACTTCCATCAACTCAGTAAGGTTGCGTGTTACATCATCTTCAGCATGTGAAACTGCTGATAGTGCAGCCATAAAGAGTACAGCGGCAAAGACCACAGACCTCTGAACGCCCACGTAAGCGCTTTGTATCATTATAAATCCTCGCAAATATTATTATTTATTGTGTCTAATGCACATATCTTGATGTAAAGGTATTTACTTTGATGTCAAGATAAATTACAACCAAATGATGAATAACAAACAAAGTATGTAGTATGACCAAGCCAACTAATGATGCGATTGATGAACTATGTAGCCAGTGGAAAACTGAATGCCCTGAGCTGGATACATCTGCGATGCAAGTGGTTGGAAGGATACTTCATCTGGGGAACCGCTTTGAAGCCGATGCCAATCGCACGCTTAAAAAGTACGACCTGAAATACACAGATTTCGATATCATCGCTACACTTAGGCGGAGCGGCAAGCCTTACCGCTTAACGCCCACCGAGCTTTGCCGTTCGGTGATATTAACATCGGGCGCGATGACAACTGCACTCGACAGGCTAGAGCGAAAAGGTTTAATTGCTCGCATTCAAGACACAGCAGATAAAAGAGTGCACTTAGCATGCCTGACAGCTGATGGTGTTACACTGGCCGAAACAGTTGCTGTAGATCGGTTTAACCTGGCGCATAGCGAATTATCTTCGCTTACAGCAGAAGAAAAACAACAACTTGGCGCCCTATTAAAGAAGTTATAGCTAAACCGACTTACTTTTTGTTTGATATTGCTTGCAGAACACCAAGGCTTACTCGCCACCACGCTCAAGCCTTGGCAATACCATCATTTCAACCAGAAACTTTCTTTACAGGTCGTCTTAACCACAAGATTAATATAGAGATAAAGACGATAAGCCCTATAACAAGTGCTAACTTTATAGTCCCAAGTATCTCATTAAAAATAAGACCAATATCCGGTTTTCCGGTTTTCCATACACCCCATTCACCGGCTATTTTAGTGGCTAAATTCCTATGTCCCGTCGCTAGTATGATAATCCCATCTCCCGTCGATGGGTTTATTCTGGCTGTCGTGCCAATTGCTGGACGATTGCTGCCATCGTGGCCAATAATATATTCACCTGCCTTATCTGTTCCGTACAGTCCAACTCCGACACCATATACTTCAAACCCAAAGCTGTACCCCATAGGCATGCGCATTATTTCCAGCGTTTCTGGCGATAGTATGTTTCTGCCCACAGGTTCCCCGTTAGGGCCTACCGCATGTGCCTGAAGAAAGCGGACAATATCCAATGCTGGTGCATATAACGAGGCAGCTGCCAAAGCTGTATAACGATAATGAGGGGCAATCTGGCCATTTTCATCAAAGAACTGCGCGAGATTATCATTATCCTCACTCAACACATATGTTGAGCGCTCCATCCCCAAGGGAATAAGTACTTTCTCCCGCATATAACTGTTGAAGGATTGCCCACTCACCTCCTCAATTACGAGCTGTAACAGCGTGAAACCACCTCCTGAGTAATTATACACAGTTCCCGGCTCAATACCTACGCGCACCCTGCCGTCCGTATAGTCTGGTTTATCCCTTGCCTGCGTCAAAGACTCCTCAAGTGACTGTATAGCTTCATCTGCACTGAAGCCTGAATACCCCAGTCCGTCGGTTAAACCTGCCGTGTGGCTCAACAGGCGACGAATAGTGACTTTATCATGATCAAAATCACTCGAAGGCAAAGACCACCGGCTCAAATACCGTGCCACAGGAGCATCTAGATCAAGCTTCCCTGCCTCCACCAACGTCATCACCCCCCAAGCAGAAACCCACTTACTGAGCGATGCGAGCTGAAAATGAGTATGACGGTCAACCTTTTCGCCCTTTGCCACGGAATATTCACCGACTATTGCTCCGTCTTCCAGAAGCATCATGACAGCATTGCCCCGGTTCTCCATGTTCATATATTCAGAAGCTGCGCTAACAAATGCTTGCGCATCACCGCTTGGCGCAATAGCTGTTCGTGTCCAGCCAAAAACTGCATTTGCAACAATGAGCGCCATAATTACAAAAGCACTAATGGCAGCCACAAGGCCGCCTAGAACATACCGCATATACTATCCCCCTTTTAAATAAGCTTCTTTAATACATAATATGTTATATCATATCAATATTTATTAAGGAGAAATATAATCTCTTCACGGGTAATTGAGCATTCCCAATTAGCGGGCAATAAAACTATAGGAAGTTTCGCTAAGGCATTAAATGCAGGCACGGTGAAAACAAAGCGCCGCTAGACAACCCCAAGGAAAAAGCAGCCACGAAAGGCTGCCTTTCATTAATTAGCCCTGGTTAGCTTATTGTGCTGCAACAACCTGCTCTTCATCACCAGACAGAGCGATCACCGCAAGCACCCCACTCGCCATAAACAGGCAATACCCCATGGTAAAAATTGTTCCTTCATGCAGGAACGCCAGCAAGATGAAAGCCGCACTAGCAAGGGCATCAAATATTAAATGCATTTTATAGGAAAACAGGCCTTTCATACTGAACTTATAGTCTGTCAGCAGGCTATAGGCGATAAGGCCAACACCCGTTACCACTGAAAACCAGTGAACAAGTGGTGACACATCAGCAAGTGAAAATACGAACGGCAGAATAATCAGCCCAAGGGCGGCTGCATAATCCAGAAAACCGTGGATGGTAGGGGTGATAAAACGAGTTGCCATGATCATTATCCATAATTTAGTTTCGATACAAAACTAATATTGTCACTACATCACAAATGTCAATATAGTTTCGTATCGAAACTTATTGACAAAGTGTCACAGCCTCGCTAAGCCCTTGGTATGAATGAAAAACGGCTGGAAAATTTTCTCGAAGCTTTAGCGTTAAAGCTTAAGATGGCAGATAAACCCATCGCCAATGCGCATGGTCTGCAGCACATTCATATGCAGATCATCAGCTATCTTGGGCGCTGTAATCGTTACAGCGACACATTTTTGATGCTGTGTGAATATCTGGGGCAAACCAGAGGCACAGTTTCCAAATCAGTTGATAAACTGCAGGATAAAGGTTTACTTGAGAAAATCACCGATCCTGATGATAAACGGAAATCTCATCTGCGCCTTACAGATAAAGGCATTTCTATCAAAAAAGAACAACAAACCTTATGGTCATCACTGAATGCTGCCCTGCCAGCAGATCAGCAATTAGAGATTAATGAGAGCCTTCAAACTCTTCTCAAACAGTTTCAAAAGCTGAATGAGAACAAAAGCTTTGGTACCTGCCCTTCATGCCGCTATTTCAAAACTGGCCCAAAGGGCGGTATCTGCACACTGACTGGTGAACCTCTACTAAGCACAGAGCTTGAGCTTATCTGCGCTCATCATAAAGATGGAAACTGATCAGCTCTCACATGCGGCTTTATAACCTTGCTCGAAGATAAGGCCCCAACCAAAATTGTAACCACCCCAGATACCCTCGGCGCGCTCTTTATCACCAAACGCCTCCCAATTGCTCTGCTTAAGCTCTACCATCGTGCGCTGAGCATCAAGAACTGTGAAAGTTACTTCCACCAGGCTTGCTTCATCGCGTATATCTTTCGGGTTTGGGATATGAAAATCCATAGCGACCTAGCCAAACGGATCATAGGTTTTTATACGGCCCCAATGAGTTTCACTGCCGTCTGAACTTACCTCGGTGATTGTACCACCTTCCTTCGCTTCCACTCGGATATCTTCTACTTTTTTCCCGCTCATGGCAGAGGTAGTGAAACGGTCAACAGGCCACCAAGTTATCATTTCACCTACAAAAATATTAAATGCTTTTTCTTGGCTACACGGAACTTCAATACGCTTAACGATAGGATCGAACATAAAAGTCTCCTAATTGGTTTTCATCCGGCGTTCTATTTCGGCCTGATAGGCGCTTAAGGCATCATTCCAGAAGCTATCCAGATACTCTCTCAGCTCCTTGAGCCCTGCCCGGTTAATGGAATAAAGACGTTTTGTACCTCTGGCTTCCACATCCACTAGGTTTGCTTGTTGCAGCACCTTTAAATGCTGGGAAACCGCAGGCCTGCTTACCGGCTGTAATTTAGCCAGTTCACTGACAGTTTTCGGTTCACTGCGAAGTGTTTCAAAAATATGCCGACGGGTTGGGTCAGCCAGTGCTGTGAATATTTCTTGGTAAGCCATGACTTACGGTAAGCAACAACTTACCATTGAGTCAAGTAAAAATATTCGGCTCGTAAACACAAACGTGGTGTATCATAGTTATACGTACCTCTAATGATACTAATCCTTACGCGCACCCAATTTCACTAGATAACAGTTAAAAGCTGATAGACATGTGGTAGCGATATCATCTGCTCACCGACAAATACGGGATTTAAAGTGAACAGGTGTAAGTTTAAAGGTCACCATCTCGCCATTAACGGACCCCTAATTCACAAAATAAGTGCTAGCTGCGTTTTCTGGTAATAATGTCTAGCGCATCGCATACACGGCAATTTGGATAACATAATCAGGGTATAGAGATCAGAAACATGACGAATAATACAGCATTATTTCCGAGTTTTGAGAATATGGATGTAGTGGAAAATCAGCTAACAAAGAAATTACAGAAACTAAGATCTGCACCTAGGGGCCGCTCTGCCACGCCTAATAATCCATCTGAAACATGGCGGTCAATTCTTGCAGACTTTACTTTCGACCAAGCAACAAGCCTCGATGAATTAATGGATTGGGTGCTTTCATCTCTCGATGATGGCATTGTTCAAATGACGCATCCTGGTTATCTAGGTTTGTTTAATCCTGCACCAACGTTTCCCTCCGAATGCGCTGACCGAATTGTTTCTGCTTTTAATCCTCAAATTTGCGTTTGGTCACATGCGCCTAAAGCTGTAGAAATTGAACAACATGTAATTAGGCAGTTAACAAAGAGAATTGGACTACCTGATGGGGCTGACGGTCACTTTACTAGTGGTGGAGCAGAAGCAAATTCTACTTCCGTACTAAGCGCCTTAACGGCTAAATGCCCTGAATATGGCGAGAAAGGTGTGGGTGCGTTTTCTGGCCGTCCAATCATCTACGCGTCTGCCGAAAGTCACCTTGCATGGTTTAAAATTGCACATACGGCTGGAATAGGAAGACAATCTGTTCGGTTAATATCTACCGATGGTGCTGGTCGCATGGATACAGCGGCGTTGGAACGAGAAATCAAATCTGATATTGCCGCAGGACATGTTCCTACAATGATCGCCGCTACAGCTGGTACCACAAATGCTGGTATGGTCGACCCGTTACCTGAGTGCGCAGAAATAGCCAACCAGTATGATGTTTGGTTTCATGTTGATGCAGCATGGGGCGGCGCAATCATTGCCTGCAAAGAAAATCGGCATATTTTGGCGGGAATAGAAAAAGCAACTTCCGTTACGATCGACGCCCACAAATGGTTTGCCACAACGATGGGGGCTGGCATGTTCTTTACATCCAGACCTAATGTTTTAGCCGAAGTCTTTCGAGTGAAGGCGAGTTATATGCCAGAAAGTGACGCACAAAACGATTTTTACGTAAATAGTGCGCAATGGTCTCGACGCTTCGTTGGTCTAAGATTGTTTTTATCACTAGGAGCCGCAGGTTGGGCAGGATATTCAGATCACGTTAACCATTCAATTCAATTAATCAACGAATTGACTGCTGGCCTAATAGCTTGTGGTTGGACTAGAGAAAACGATTCCCAGATGGGTGTGGCTTGCATGACTCCCCCTGAAGGCTCAGGTGCTGTGCAACAATATGTTTCCCGAGTACAAGAAAGTGGACAATACTGGGTTTCGGTCGCTCAATTCGAAAGCCGTCCTGTTCTTCGTGCATGCTTGACAAATGGTAGAACAACTTCTTCTGATATCACTGGTCTGATCAAACTGCTTACGAAATAACCTATATATTCATATAACCCCAGATACGAAAAGCAATCAGTTCATTTGGGCCGGATAATTTATCTCCGAAGGCGTGTGGGCCGGGTGAATAAAAGAAGGGCAAAGCGCTTCAGGTTGTAAGCCTGATCGATACATATTTAAATATATGATATTAATATATAATTTATTTTATTAAGAATTTTTGTGTGAGTTTCATAGTTCTAACTGGCAATATTAAATAACACCTGCTTTAATATTATTAATAACAATACACTCCGATAAGCTGTATAATACGTTCTATAAAAATCCATATATTAACAAAATTATAGATACAATTATGACACCGAAGCCCACCGAACGTACTCTTCCTCATATTTTAATTGAAACCTCATCTATTATTGAACAAAGCACGGCATCAAATTTTGCAGATATCATAAACAATAAAGGGTTAAGCTTAGAAAAGAAACGTCGTGAACATGCCGAAATGTTTGCAACAACCGAGTGGTTTATACCCACCGCTATAGTTCTATATATTACAAAACCATATTTTGAATCTTTCTTGAAAGAGATGGGCAAAGACCATTACCAGCTCCTAAAGAAGGGCCTTAAGTATTTATTTAGTGAAGCATACAAATACAAAATTAAAAAAATAGCCAGTTCAGGGTCTAAGAAAAAAATTTCATCCGACAAGCAATATAGCCTCGGATTATCACTATTTTTCCAAACTCACAATCTTGGTGTAATCAAATTTCTTTTTGAAGAAGAGATGAATACTGACGACGCACAAAAAGCTATCGATAGAATTACAGCATTCATCATTGCCCTAAACGAAGGCAGCATTGAGGAGAGTTTTGTATCCAAGATGATTGAGCGAAGAAGCTTCGGCGAAACTATTTTAATGAGTTATGAAGCCGCAGCAGACGAGTTTGTAGTCTTAGATGTCAGAAGAATGGTAACTGCTGAAGATTACCCTCGTATCAGTGGTACATCTATAAGCAAATAAAATAAACTCATGAAGACTTGAGCCCCTTGTGAGCGAATGGTCAAGCTGGTTAGGTGGCTGATATGTGGCGTTAGCCAAATGTCAGTTTATGAGCCTGATATGTATATATGATGGAACTGTATCTTATTGAACTCAGTGAAAAGTTCTGCTTTTGGATAATATCCTATGTATAACACCAGTATTAATGGCATCTCAGGGTTATTAATCATAGAGATTGTTATTTTCATCAAGCTTGCAGTTAGTATTTCGATGAAAATAACAAGTTCGCTCTGACATTCTTAATAAACATCACAACAAACGCCCGCGGGAAATACTATTCCTGCGGACGTCAGAAGGCCTTAAGCTCCTGTGCTTCAATAGTCAGATAGCATTATTGCGCCGAACGAAAAGGCCTCATAAATGCTGCTAATACTTTCCGGCGTGCCTGAAACACTGCAACACCGAAAACAGATGCCGCTATCCAAAAGCCAATCTCTGTTACAATCGCTGTCGCTGTAACCAAATAGATGACAGTTTGATCATCTAAATCTAACAGTAATCCGGCAATCATAGCGCACCACATAATACCTGTTACAACAGCTGCCGCGATAAGGATAATTTTCTTCTTAAGCATAATTCGTCTCTTCTTTTTTGGGTTCACAATGCCCATGGCGAACACTCTTTCGAGTAAATCTGGCTCTACGGGCGGTTAAGTTAACGTTTGAATTTTCGGATAGTTTTTGGCTTGATTATTGGCCTGCCAGGTGACCATTTTGCATCACCCACAAAATGCCCCTCGTCGCCCTGATATCCGCGTATGGATTGTCTTTCAAAAGTACCAAATCAGCTCTTTTACCTGCCTCAACAGTGCCGATTTGATCGCTCAAGCCAAGTAGGGCTGCGCCATTTTTGGTGGCAATTGTAATAGCATCACGCGGCTTGATACCCGCTGCCACTAACAGTTCCAGTTCCGTATGCAAACTCTCACCCGGAACAACCCAAGGGTTATTCGCATCTGTTCCTGCAGTTAGCGTTACACCTCTATCAAAAAGCAGTTTTGTAAATTCTTGCACCCGCGGCCAAACGCTTTTTGCATAGTCAAAATCCTCTGAAGTCCAGCCAAGGTTTGCGTTGAAGAAATTGGTCCAGTTATCAACCAGTTCTGTTCCAGCATCTACAAGCGCCGGATTTTTGATGTAGCGATCATCGTTTCCGTATGTCATCGCATGGAAAAACACGAGTGTAGGATCGATAGAAACGTTGTTCTGCTTTAAGGTATCAATCATCTGTTTGATAGCTGGCGAGTTAAAATCGGCAAGCTCAAACCATTTCAGGATCGACGTGGTTTTCATTGATGCATCATGATACTCATCGCGCTTAGCTGCAGGAAGAAGCTCAGCTGAAGCAGGAATAATATGAACGATGGAATCGATGCCCAGTTCCGCAGCATCTGTCCATGTTGTCGCCTGCAAATGACCAGTTACCTTCAGGTTTCGAGCATGGGCTGCTTCAATACCTGCGCCAAGCATCTCTTCGGGCAATGTGTTATATAACTTAATCCAGTCAACACCCGCGTCTGCCTGGCGGTTAACTTCATCCTTCATGGTCTGAAGATCTTTAACAGCAGTTGTCAGATTTTCGAAAACCGTTGTGTCAATTACCTCGCCAGCAACCTGCAACATTGGTCCAGAAATTTCTCCAGCTTGCTGCTTAAGCTTTGTAGCCACTGTAATTTCAGTTTTACCACCAGGATCGCGAGCAGCCGTCACACCGTATTTCAAGAGCGAAGCCATCGTATAATCTGCAATCGCATGAGACGGTGCCTGGGACGGTACCGGAATGCCCTCTTCTATCTTTAACGCAACAGGCCCCACAGCTGTATGAACATGGGTATCGATCAACCCTGGGATAAGATACCCACCCTGCGCATCAAGAATTTTTGCCTCTGTATTCGTTCTGACAAAATTCCGCATGCTCTGAATTTTAAGTATACGCCCTGCACTAATGGTAACAGCCTGATTTTGCTTCACATCGCTGGCATCCCCAACGATGACGTGCGCGTTGGTGATAACAAGCACATCGTCTTTCGCTTTCCGAGCAGGTTCATCCATGGCGGTTGATCGCACTGCAAAAGATAATAGGCATACGCATATTTTCACGGTAAAAATTATAGCTTTATACTTCATGACTAACTCCTTCGTGTCTGCCCAAAACAGTCAGCCCGAAAAAAAGTTTCTTTCATTTGAAAGGATTTTTTTCTTCAGCAGACTAATAATGTGTCGGAACAAGGTCACAGGGCTGAAAACGTGAAAGAAGCGGTTAAATTTGAAGAGGTAGTTCAAGAGCATGGGGGCCTTTTATGGCGAATTTCCTGTAGCTATGAACGTAACCCGGATTTGCAGCAGGAATTACATCAGGAAGTACTGACAGCCGTCTGGCGTGCTCTTCCTAAATTCAGGTCAGATTCCAAGCTAAGTACTTTTTTGGCTCGTATCGCCCATAACCGGGGCCTTAGCCATGTAGCTAAGGAAGCCTCCAGCCCTACGAGCGTGGAGATTGATCCCGGCTTTCCTTCCGATCAACCCAGTCCGCTTGAAGAAGCTGTGGCAGGAAACAGGCTAACCTTACTTATGGCAGCCGTTCATCAGCTCCCAATCAACCTAAGGCAGGTTATCACTCTCACCCTCGAAGGTTTTGCCCCGAGAGAGATAGCTGACGTACTTGGCGAAAACGCCAATACAGTATCCATCAGACTAACTCGCGCGAAACAAATGTTGCGCCATGATCTAAAGGCACTCGCAAATGACTGAAAATGATACCAACAATTTTGATGATATTGCTCAGTTATGGCAAACGAACGAAACCTCAGACGAAACCATAACCGGTAAAGATGTTAGACTTTCCCTGTGGGCTCAATATTGGGTATTCGCACTTGAAACCATGATTTCATTGGCAGGTTTTGGCTTTGGCCTCTATTTAGCCATCATCAAAGGCAGCCTTTTTGTTGGCCTGAGCGTAACTGCTTTTTCACTTACCGCGCTGGGTTTCAGCTTATGGGCCAGACTTGTTGAACACAGTGTGGCTACAGGAGCTGTTAAAGCAGAACTTGCACGAGCACTAACTATCGCAGAACGCAGGTACCGCTGGGCCTGGAGCGGTGTTTTCGTATGTGCTGCTGCTGTCCTATTTGTGGCTGGGTTAATGTTTAACCAATTCATACTGAGCACACCAACCTTGGAAGAATACGAAGCCTCCATAAGCCTCTATGTGTTCGCACTCGTGTATATCAGTGGTTTTATCATCGCATTAGGCATTTTAATTGACCGTGCCCGGCGCAGCCTTGCCTCGTTGCAGACACTCGCAAAAGAGCTTGGATAAGCGGCCCTCAGGGCCGCCTATAATCCTTAGTAGTTTACAGCTTGCTTGGGCGCGAGGCTGTGCTTTTCAACAAAGGCTTCAATCGTTTTAAAGAAGTTCATGATGTCTTCTTTTTCATTGTTTGCATTGATAGTAACAAGACGAATGAAAGTATTACCCTCAGAGGAACCATAACCTACTGATAATTCTGATTTTTCATACAGCAGCGTACAGATATCTTCTGCTGGTATGCCTTTATAATTGAAGCATACAGAAACCGTATCATCCACGCTGTAATCAACGTAATCCGGGTTTTCACTGATATATTGTTTTGCAGCCTCTGCCAGTTCAAATTGCTTATCAACGATTTGTGCCAAACCGTTTGTACCAACGCTCTTCCAAAGCACCCAAAACTTCAGCGCATCATTCCGGCGTCCACACTGGATAGATTTTTTACCCAGATTAAATTCATCATGATCGGTTTGGTATAGGTATGATGCGTCATTAGAAAAGGAATCATAAAGATGCTTCTTATCCTTCACCAAAATCAGCGAACAACTGAGCGGCGTGCCAAGCATTTTGTGCGCATTCACTGAGAATGAATCAACACCCTCAATACCTTCAATCAAGTGTCTATATTTATCGCTGAACAGAACAGCCCCACCATAGGCGCCGTCAACATGTAGCCAAATATCAAACTCTTTTGCAATTGCCCCGGCTTCAACCAGATTATCATATGAACCAAGAACCGTTGTTCCTGCCGTACAGTTGATCAACACCGGCTGGCAACCCGCCTCAATATCATCCTGAATAGCTTTCCGGAGAGCGGCCATATCCATCCGCCCTTTATCATCGGTTTTAATTTCACGAACATTCTTGCGGCCAATGCCAGAGAAAGCTGCATTTTTAGGGATGCTATAGTGGCTGTCCGCAGAGGTATAAACTGTCAACTTCTGCTGCATGCCCTCATATCGGATTTTTTCACTGAAAGCATCACGCGCCATCACCATGCCCATAAAGTTGGTCATGGAACCACCAGGAGCCAGCGTACCGTCTGATGCATCGCCCCAGCCAACCATCTTGCACATTTCCCGCACGATGGTTTTCTCTACGCCAATCTGAGGGCCCGCGGCCTTATAGGTATACATGCTATTATTGAGGATAACAGAGAGCAGATCCCCAAGGATTGCTTTATCCTGACGCCCACCAAAAAGCTGATTAAAAAAGGCGTTCGTAGCTGTACGAGGTGTCGCAAAAACAAGCTCTTTCAGAGATTTCTCAAGCTCCGCAGAACTGATCCCTTCTTTCTGTAATTTAAGATCGAGATGTTCATATAACAAAGCTGACGGAATATGTTCTGCCATTGGGTTCTTGGCTTCATCGGCCAATAGTTCACCCACCAACCTGTTAAAAATCTCTAGAGTTTGTTCCATTATACTCACACACTAATTTTTACATTTGTCATTGCTCGTTATTCAGCAATGATGAAGCTAATCCATACGAATAATTCGGTAAGTGATACCTAATATGCGCCAGCATATAAATTAAACACTATGTTATCGCTGCAAAACTGCTGACACTTAGAACATATTTTCAATCAAAAGCGCAAACTTATAATTTTATAAAAAACGGCCCCTCAGGGCCGCCTGTTCATAGATTATATTTTTAAAAGCTATGCAATACCGTATGCAAGCATTGCATCTGCCACTTTAATAAAGCCCGCGATATTAGCACCTTGAACGTAATCAACCTTACCGTCACGTTCTCCGTGTTTCACACACTGGCCGTGGATATCATTCATGATGCCCAGAAGCTTATTCTCAAGCTCTTCGCTTGACCACGCAAGGCGCATGCTGTTCTGAGACATTTCAAGCGCTGAAACGGCCACACCGCCTGCATTTGAAGCTTTACCCGGAGCATAAAGAATGTTGTTTTCAGCAAACAAATGTACTGCCTCTGGCGTACACGGCATATTTGCGCCTTCAGAAACCGCAATACAGTTATTTGCAGCAAGTGATTTGGCATCTGCTTCATCAAGCTCATTCTGAGTTGCACACGGGAAGGCAAGATCAGCTGCCACACCCCAAGGTTTTTGCCCTTCAAGGAATTGTGCACCAAGTTCCACAGCAATTTCAGACAGACGCTGACGTTTGTTGATCTTCCGGTCTTTAATGATCTCAAGCAGGTCTTGCGTCAGGCCATTCTCAAAATAGATACCACCGCCAGAATCTGAAAGAGTAAGAACCGTGCCTCCTAGTCGCATGATTTTCTCTGCGCAGAAAATCGCCACATTACCGGAACCTGAAACCAGACATTTCTTGCCGCTAATAGACCCGCCGTGCTGCTTCAGCATTGCTTCCATAAAGTAAGCATTGCCGTACCCTGTCGCTTCTGTACGGATCAAACTGCCGCCGAATTCCAAAGCCTTACCTGTTAGTACGCTTTCAAACTGGTGTGTGAGGCGCTTGTACTGGCCAAACATATAGCTGATCTCGCGAGCACCTACCCCGATATCTCCTGCCGGCACATCTGTATTGGCACCAATATGCTGGTAAAGCTGTGTCATGAAAGATTGACAGAAACGCATAATCTCGCTGTCTGATTTACCCTTAGGATTAAAATCAGAACCACCTTTACCCGCACCAATCGGAAGCGTTGTCAGACTATTTTTAAATGTCTGCTCAAACCCAAGGAACTTAAGCACGCTTAAGTTCACTGTTGGAGAGAAACGAAGACCACCTTTATAGGGCCCAATTGAGTTATTGAACTGCACCCGATACCCACGGTTAATGCGCACATTGCCTTCATCATCTTCCCAAACCACACGGAAAGAAATCACTTTATCCGGCTCAGTCATGCGCTCAAGGATATGGGCATCCTTATATTTTGGATTAGCGTTGATAAAGGGAATAACAGATTCAGCAACTTCCTTAACTGCCTGATGAAATTCAGGCTCGTTAGGATTACGCTTGACCAACCCGCTCATGAAATTTTCGATGGTTAAATCGTCATACATATTGGTATCGCTTTCTTTAGCTGCCTATAACCCCCAACGCCAATTTTGGGTAATAGCTTTGTTCAATTGCAGCTTTCAATTTCTGCAAAATTAGTTTCGTACGCAACCATACTTTGTGATTACTTAAGGAAAGTTCAACGGGCTTTATCTTTGTTTTATAAGAATAAATCATTTGTGTTCTGCTGTGATCATTCTTGACAAAAGCTTCACACCCCGGCGGCTAGCATCGTCGAGAATTCCACGACAGGAGACTTGGCAATGCGGCGCACAGCCTTTTCATTGATGATAACAGCATGCTTTTTAACGGGCTGCTCGGAACCACATTTAGAGATATTCCCTCCACTTGACGATCCGGCCCTTATAGAGAAGAAAATAGCACCTGTTGATCTTAGAGAAGATATTGATGCCTTTTATTTTGGTGCGCTTGAAAGGCACCCTGATCTAGTAGGTTATGCTGATATTCCAGCTCTCGAAGCATTAAGCAGCTCTTTGAAAGCCAATATTACAAAGCCTTTAACACGCCTTGAATTTTTCAGAACCGTTGGGCAACTCACACATACTTTTGGTGATGGGCATTCCATGCTTATCTGGCCCTATCAGGAATATGAACGGTTACAGGAAACAGGCAACAAACCCTTCCCTTTCCGAGTTCATATTGATCAGGAAAATCAATTACTGATCAAGAACAATTACCAAACACTCTCCGGAGAGAATATTACTGCTGGCAGCCGCATTACAGCAATAAACGGCATATCAGCAGAAACCTTAATTGATAGCATGCAGCGGTATGTTGGCGGAGAAACTGAATACCTGCGGAAGCAGTTTGTTGCAGCGCGCTTCCCCATTTACATATGGGCAGTTCACGATGTGATGAACGACTTTACCCTTAATCTGGAAACAGAGAACGGCGGCACTTATTCACTGGCCATATCAAAAAATCAGGCATGGCAGGAGATCGGTGAAACGGAAGAAGAAAGCCGTGATTTCTACTATAAAAATCTAGGTAACAACACAGCTTACCTTCATGTTGGCCATTTTGATATTGACCCAGACTGGTTTGAAGAATTCATTGATGAAGCCTTTGAAAGCTATACAAACACTGGGGCAACATCTCTTGTTGTCGACGTTCGAGCAAATACTGGTGGCAATACTGATACCGCCCTTTATCTCTCTCGTTATCTGGCAAATAAACCGTTTCGTATGGTTTCTAAAGTTCGGGAAAAATTGAATTCCGATAACCGTGGCTGGTTCAATTATAAAGGCAACGCAGGCGATATTATTGATACTGATTGGGACGACTGGATTGACCCTATGCCTGAGGGCAAGCGCTTCAGAGGCGAAAAATATGTGCTGATCAGCCCTATCACCTATTCATCAGGTATTGTGTTCGCGTCTACCATGAAAGATTTTAGCTTTGCGACACTAATCGGGCAAGAAACTGGCGGCAATGCCAACCAAACCGCCCAAGGTAATCTCTTCAACCTGCCTCATTCCCAATTGCGTGCCTATATAACTACACGCATGCTCGTGCGCCCAAGCGGGGCCAACACGCCCGGCGGTATCAAGCCTGATTATGAAGTACATGCAACACAGGCAAGTCTTCAAGCCGGCGAAGATGTAGAGCTAAATCAAGCCCTTGAACTTATTAGAAGCAAATGATCTAACTATGATGATCATTCCAATAAGGGAACGCTCGTGAGCCATCTACGCATTCTAATCGTTGAAGACAACTCCGCTATCGCAGAGCAGCTTTATGACTATCTCAGCGATCAAGGGCATATAGTTGATTATGCGGAAAATGGGCACCGGGCGCTCTCTATTGCACAGGCACACGATTTTGATGTGGTCGTGCTTGATCTAATGTTGCCTGATATAGACGGTATTGATCTCTGCAGTCAGCTCAAACAGCAATCTCGCATTAATATGCCTGTTCTTATGTTAACGGCGCGCGATAGCCTGTCTGACAAGGGCGACGGTTTTGCAGCCGGCGCTGATGATTACCTAACCAAGCCTTTCGAGCTTGCAGAAGTTGCCATGCGGTGCGAAGCCCTTTCCCGGCGACACCAACTGCATAAATCATCCCTCATCACGGTCGGCGATCTAGTGATTAACCCAGGAAAACGCTCTGTAACCCGTGCAGGACACATCATTGAGCTTAGCGCTACAGATTATG
This sequence comes from Kordiimonas sp. SCSIO 12603, assembly GCF_024398035.1. NCBI lineage: Bacteria > Pseudomonadati > Pseudomonadota > Alphaproteobacteria > Kordiimonadales > Kordiimonadaceae > Kordiimonas > Kordiimonas sp. SCSIO 12603. The sequence goes on along the minus strand of NZ_CP073748.1, from coordinate 2,078,835 downwards.
AAATCCTATGGCACCTTGCAGAAGCATACCCCAATGCAGTGAGCCGAAATGAACTTGTCAGCAAGGTATGGGGTGATGATTTCCCTGATAGCGACGTTTTACGCTCTCATATCTATACCCTTCGCAAATCCGTTGATAAGGCATATGATATTGCTCTTATTAAAACCATTCACGGGGTTGGTTTCAAACTGGAAGCGACTGATGGTAAAAAAGCATAGTATTCAAAGGCGTATCTATCTTCTATTTGCCAGCTTCACACTGTTTACCTGCCTTGTATACAGCATGCTATTACTCGCATATTCATGGGTGGTCGAGGATAATGTCTTTAACCGCATCGTATCAGATGAAGTTCAATACATTGAACAGCAGTTCGCCAAAACCGGCTTAATCAATGCACCCAGATCGCAATTTTTAATGCTCTATGAAGGCTGGAACAAACTCCCCGAACCAATCTATAAAGAGCATCTTAAAGACCCCGACAAAATAGAATTCACCTATGCAGGCAACACCTTGCATCTAAGCCCACTAACGCTCGGACAAGATACCTATATCCTTGTCGCTGATGTCAGTGCTTTTGAGGTGGGAGGAGAATATCTACCCTATGTTTCCTTATCGCTTATTCTTGTGTTGGCCATTTTTTCAGCGCTTGCTATCGCATTCGCTTGGCCCGTTGCAAGTGCTGCTTCCAAACCGCTTATCGAACTTACGGAAAAAGTAGAAACCCTTAATTTAAAAGCATTTAAACCGGGTTTTGCCAAGCCATTTCCAGATAATGAAATTGGCTATCTCGCCAGTGAAATTGAACGCAGCATGCTGCATATTCAAACTGTTTTAAAACGAGAGACTGATTTCACCCGCGATGCAAGTCACGAACTGAGGACACCAACCACTATCCTTAAAAACCTTGCGGCTCAGATTGAAACAAATACACCTCTGTCCGCGAAGCAGCATGCCCAGTTTACTAACGCTGTAAAAGATTTAGAGCAAACGATTGATACTCTGCTTGCGCTAGCGAGAGAGGAAACTCAAAAGCTTGAGACCATAACGTTCCTTCATGCACTAGAGAACGCTATTCTCAAAAACACCGAAATTGCCAACACAGAAGCATTTCAACTGCATATTGAAGTGCCGGATACCCTGGCAGTGACAGCTAACGAACAGCTCCTTTCCCTGCTTATCAATAACCTGCTTTCAAACGTGCTGGCTCACAGCGCAGAAAAACAGCTTACAATCCGCACGGATGGTGATGAAATTATCTTTGAAAATCCAACTACAATATATCCGGTAGAAAACCCTCTTCACGATCGCAGCAAAAGAAATGATAGTAGCGGGCTCGGGCTTGGGCTTTATCTAGTTGAGCGCATCTGCACCTTGTTTGGCTGGACAGTATCTGTTTCTACAGAAAACAATATGTTCTCAGTACATCTCAAATATAAAACACCCTGACCTTCACATAAGCTCGACACACCCTCCTCTACCATCTTCAGAACGACAGAAAAGGAGGAACCCATGCGGTATATATTATCCCTGTTTATATTGCTTTGCACGGCATTCGCTAGCTCAGCTTCAGTGCAAGAGAGACGTGTCGCGATACTTGTTTCAAGCTACGGCGAAGAAGGCCGTGAAAACCTGAGCTATGATTTAGAAGAACTCGCGCAAGCCTATCTGGTTCTTTATGAAAATGGCGTAAAGATAGATATTATCAGCCCAAAAGGCGGCCCTGTTCTTGTGCATAATAAAAAGGATGATCTGCCGTACATCCAAAAATTCAAAAACGAAACCCCTGCCCTGAAACAGCTTGGCGCAACACTCGCCAGCGATACTGTAACGAGCGAAGATTATGATGGTATTCTGGTGGTTGGCGGTGACGGTGCCATGTTTGATCTACCAGTCCATGAACCAACAACATTTCTGATCAATGAATTCGCAGCAATTAACAAACCTATCACTGCTGTATGCCACGGGCCTGCAGCTCTTGTGAACGCAAAAGCTGCTGATGGCAGCTATCTTGTTTCTGGCAGACACGTAAACAGTTTTACCAACCTTGAAGAACAGGCATTTGGTGGAGACGTTATTGATCAGCTTCCTTTCCTGCTTGAAGACAAGCTCAAGGAACGCGGCGCCATTTATATGAAAAATGCACCTATGCTGCCATATGTGGCGGTAGATGGTTCGCTCATCACCGCCCAAAACCCAATGGCTGTTGCAAACGCTGCAGAAGCTTTGCTTGTACAGCTTGGTATCACACCGAAAGAACGCCAGCTTTTCAAGGATGAAGCAACCATGAAACTGGTGCAGGAAGCACGCATATCTGGCCCATACCTTATTGATGTTGCCTTGAAGAAATCGCCAGAGCTTTATGATCTTAACTATTTAGCGCTGTATGGTTTCTACAGTTACAAACTTGCGGAAAGTGATGAAGCCAAGAAACTTGAGCTTGAAATCATGCAGGCCGTTAGCAGGCACTTCAGTCATCCCATGTATTCCTATGGCTTAATCGAGGCCCTCAATGAACAAGGTTACCCAGATAAAGCCCATGCTGAATTCAACCGCGCCACCACCATGTATCCTGAAAGCCAGGAACTACAATCTCTCCGCACCTTGTTTGAGTAAACTCTTCCTTTAACTCAAACAAGTGCATGCTCACTGCGCCTTCCATGCAGAGGCGTAGTGAGCAACTTATTACCCAATCATACTATTTTTCTGAAAGCCGCCGCTCTGCACCAACAGCATAAATAGCAGACCTTACACGAAGCATGGGATCCTCTGAAGCATCAAAGCCCTCAGTCACCAGTGTTGGGTCAAAGTTCATGCGGTCACACGTACCATCTTCTTCCTGCATTACATTGGTGACCTTCAGCTTTGCAGCAAGTATCTTGGTGTTGTCGTCAGACCATTTAATAGCTGGGTTAAGGATATCATCCCCTTCGCTAGCAAAGGAAATCAGCATATCCCAAACCACTTCCCCCTTTTTCAGATTGGCCTGTATATTTTCAAAAAAGAAGCTTTCTGTAGGTTCAATAACAAGCCCTTGCTCGCCTGACGGTACAAATGACCACCGAACTGCGGACCTGCGGCCATCCTTAGCCACCAGATGGAATGTGTTAATGCTGTTATACACAGCACCTTCATAGGTTTTCAGTTTTTTCGTTATTTCAGCATGGTAAGCATTATAGAATTTAAGCTCAGGGTGCTTTGCCGCAAATGCTGCCGTGGCTTCTGGCCCCGCCGCTTTAGCTCTCAATAATTCAATAAAAGCTTCTGTCGTTGAAACGGGGAAGAAATGTTCCGTATTCATGTTCATGATATGCTTTTCACCATTCGGCGCTGAAATTTCAAAAGCTAAACCATAATGGCCGGGCGTATCATCCGCGGGGTTCGGCTTACCGCCTTTATGGGAAAGGCGTCCCCTGACAGTAGATTTTTCCCTAAAAATAGGACTGTTGCTATGTTCTTGGATAGCACTTCCTTGGGGTATAAACTCACCCGTAAAGCAAAAACCCTTGGTATGGTTACGGCGCTTGCCGTTTGTTACGCCAAACAACTGCTCAAACGCTTCAAGATTTTTCTGTGCAGCTACACGCTCATCTGCTGCAATGGGCATAGAGGCCAGCGCCACTGAAAGTGCCATTGTACTTCCTTTTAACATGATCAGTTATTCCACTTAATTCGTGTACATACTATTCGTATATAAACATTTTGAATATCAATAATCAAATGCTAACTAAAAATGGAAGGTTGAGTTTATACAAAGGACACACTGTGAGCAGACACCCACAGCCCAATATCCCTGATGATCTAACGCTGGATAAGCAGCTTTGTTTTGCTGTGCATTCAGCCTCGAACGCTATTGATCAACTGTATCGACCGCTTTTGAATGAACATGGTCTGACGTACACCCAATATATCACTCTGATGGCGCTCGCTGAAGAAGACGGCATCACAATCACAGAACTGGCTACAAGAATTGGCGTGGGCAAAGCGACCATGACCCCTCTTCTGCGCCGCCTGGATGATAAAGGCTTAATTTCACGTACAATTCCGGAAGGTAACGAACGGCAAAAAATCATTGAGATAACTGATGCTGGATTAACCTCTCTTGAGGGCAGTTGCTATGTAACTGATAAGGTATTTTCAGAAACTGGCCTTACAGACAGTGAAGCGGAAAACCTTATTTCTCTCTGTAAAAAGCTCATAAAAGCATCCAAATAAGCTGAGGGCCAAAGATATGCCACAAGGGAAATGTAATTGCGGCACCGTTAACTTTAGAGTGGAGACGGAGCTCACACAGATATTTATGTGCCACTGCTCTATATGCCGCAAATCCTCTGGCAGTAACGGTATTGCAGTCGTCATTGTGCCAAATACAGAATTTCACTGGCTGAGCGGCAAAGACAATATCACACACTGGAAAAAACCTGATGCTCATGATTGGGAAGGCTGGTTCTGCAGAACCTGCGGCTCGCCCTTACCCGGCAAAAATGATGACGCTCATATATTTGTCCCCGCGGGCCTGTTTGGTGAGGACATAGATCATCTGAAAGTGACCCATCACATATGGGTGGGCTCAAAGGCTGGCTGGGATGAAATAGGCGGTTTAGGGAAACAGCATATGGAAGCCTTTAAAGGCTGAAAATCTTATTACCTGATGCCTTCCCTTTTTCAAAGCAAACTCGCGACTCGCCAGAAAAGAGAATTTATGCTACCACTCTTCTTCTAATATTTTTTATCCATTGTTTCGAGTATTACTCAAAGGGGGAAACCATGGAAGAACTGGAAGAAAAACTACTTAAGCTGGAAATTGACGAGAAAGAAAGAGACTTAAAAGACCGCGACAAACCTCGCTCAAAAGCCAGCCATGTAAATGACTTCTTAAAAACTGCAAGCTCCGTTATAGCACTGATAGCGGGTAGCGTAGCCTTATGGCAGCAGATGGAGAACAGTCAAAAGCAGACCGAAATCAAAGATTCACAAACATCTATTACTTCGACCCAGCAACGCTTAGATAAAACTCAGTCGGAAATTGAAGCTCGACAGAAACTGCTTGATAGGAATGATAGACTTTCTCAGGAAAACACTCGTATTAACGGCTTATGGATTCAATATACATTAAAAGACAAAAATATCCAATGTTCGGCCATTCCTGTACCCAGAGTAGATATCGAAACGAAAGATGAAATCACCATGAATCTTTGGGACAACTATGCAGGTTGTTTAGCTTATTTCGAAAGCAATGATAAGCCCGGCAAGGTGAAAGGCAACGCCCTTCATTTCGATTTCCAAAAAAATGTAACCAATAAGGCTCGATTTAAATGTTTGAGTTCAGCTGAAGTTGGTCTCAACTACTGTAAAGCTGTATCGAAATAGATTAAGGCCTTATTAGCTCTCTATTTTCATTTCTAAACATTGATATCTATAATCTTTTCTCACAGTCCATTGATCTAGTTTTGAGCGGGTGATGTTAACTGGCTTTAAAATCCACCTCTAGTTTACCGGAGGGTTCAGTACATTCGCAGCTTGCAATTTATAGCAGAGGTCAGCATTGCAAATTTCCAGTATTTCGCTGGCCTCAACATTCAAGAGCTTATCAATTTCGTGTTTGGAGAAACCCGCCACATTATGTCCGTTTACATGAGTATAGATACCAGCCTGAACCCCAGCTTTCTCGGCAGGTGAACTCGGTTTAATGCTTGTTACATGCATCCCTTGTTCATGCGGATAAGCTGATATCCCGGTATAGCCTGTTGCATATGGTTTAAAGCTATCCTCAAGCGCCTCAATGATAAGTTTCTCACCAGAATAATCCACCGTGTACCTAAAGCGTTTTAAGAAACCATGCCCTATTCTGCCATGCCTGCCTTTGGTAGAGCTGCCTTTTGGCGCGTAAACTGTGCGAATGTTCTCTAGCCGTTGACCTAATAGAATGGCATCGGTTGAAGCACGCCACACCACCTTCGCTTTCCCTTGAATACCACGGGAACTACTTATCCAGCCATTTTTTATGGCCTTAATGGCTGGATTACTCCCGGGAATAAGAGAAAGAAAAAAAGACGATCCCGTATCAAGATGCAAATTGGCATCAAAGAAAACACCGTCCTCCTGCGCTAACGGCATATCAACAAATGATGTTCGCCCGCCTGAGAATGCGGTCGCACCATTCACTGAAAGAGGAAATACATCAAAAGCGTCATCAGGCTTATAAGTTTCAGGGTTTGACAGCGTTACAGTTTTTGCCTGCGCATCAAACGTAACCATGTAGCGAGAAAACAGGTCATAGCCAATAACCCCATCAATAGGATATTGCCGCCCTAGTGCAAGACCTTCCGAAACGCTTGCGGGAAACGCTAAAACTGTCATTCCCTCAAATTTCAGTTCCCCAAAACTAATGGTTATGTCCTTCACCTTTTTGGTTTTTGGTTTCTCTCCCTCTCCTGAACCATTTGGAGCAAAAACGCTTTCAACACCCTTGATACCTAAGGATTGTGCCTTTTCATGCATAAACAGTCCCGTGAGTGTTGAGCCGGTATCAAGCACAAACCGAAAACCGGGCTTCCCATTTACTGATGCTGTGACCACTGGAAATCTTGGATCTTCCTCCATTTTCAGCACAATTGGTGCCGCAAGTGGTTGGGGTGTGATTTCAATATCCAGATTATCTAAATCCGAACAACCAGTGAAAATCACCATAAGGCCCATTAAAAATGGCACCTTAATAATCTTACTACGCCGGTAGCATTGCATTTTTTATCCTCGCAGTTATTATACAGGTTACTTCATGCTTAATAATTATAAATTAATATAAAACATGAATTTTTATATAAAGGACATTAATCATGAGTCACTTTTCTGTGATAGCAAGACTTCTAAGACTGTTATCAATATTCGGGGCTATATTTGTTCTTCTGCAGCCTTCGCTTACACTCGCAGCAGTTACGATAGGTGCTGAAACTGTAGACCTAGGGCCGGTGGTTTTCAGATCCCCTGCGGAGATAACTTGGTGGAAAGCCATTTTAAGCTTCCTGCCTAATGCAATCGTAGCTTGGGGACTTGTTCAATTATCCCTGTTCGGTAAGCATTTGACGCTGGGCGGGCGTTTCACAAAAGCCGTTAGTGACAGCTTGCGCAAAGCATCATTTCTCTTCGTAATTGGCGTAGTAATTTCCTGGCTTGTAGAGCCTGTAATCAGCAACCAATCACTTGTTGGTGCATTCGTTCAGCTACTGGAAAATCATGGCCTTTTACTTTTGATCAGCTTGGCATTTACGCTTGTTGCTACACTGCTGAATGAGGCAAGAGATATTGAGGCAGAAAATAAGGAGTTTTACTAATGCCCATCAAAGTGACCTTAAATGTCGTGATGGCGCAGCGTAATGTGAAATCCAAAGAACTCGCCGCCTACATCGGTATGTCCGAACAAAATCTATCGATATTAAAAACCGGTAAGATCAAGGGAATGCGCTTTTCTACCCTTGAAAAAATATGTGAATATTTAAAGTGTAAGCCGGGGGATATTATGGATTATGAAGAAGAATGAGTTTGCCACATAATCCATAGCTTCATTTAGCATTCAGACACTAACCAAAAACATCCTCGCCTTCCACTTCATGGGTGCGAAGCAAACGGCTGTCTGCTACCGCAGCTTGCCTGTGTTTCACTGCAATGCGGTAGTCAGGGTCTGTTACCATTTCAAGGAAAGCACTCGCCGTCGGATAACGTGCAACAAAAGCTATATCCCATGCCTCAGCCGATGGCCCAATCAACATAACTTTGGGCTCACCACGCCAAATAATTGTACCCCCTACACGCCTGAAGATCGGACCGCTATCACGGCCATAGGCCGCGTAAGCTTCAGCGCCTGAACACTCGGTACCATCCTCATATTTAGCTATCTCTTTAAGCTTGATAAGATTGAGCATATTAACAGGTACGTCACGTGGTAAAGCTTTAAAGGCATCGAAAGCTTCGCGTTCCGGGTCGACATGTTTCATTGGGTTCTCCCTCTATCTATTCGTAAACTAGAGGGAGGACTTCACTTGGCAAGTTATGGGCCGAAGATCGCCTCAAGTTCTTCTTCGGTACGGTTATGAAAACGGCACCAATCTGCCATCACAGCATTATCCGTTACTCTATTAAGTGCATGAAAACCTGGGGCACGTCCTTCCAAAAGATCATTTAGTGCCACAGTATGAGCATAAAAAATCGGATCCAGAAACTTCATCAGGGTTGGTTCATTTTCGGTAAAATTCACTGGTACCTTAGCACCCAGAATATCGCTATCTTTAAAGTCATAGCCGAACTCGTCCTCAGCGCCAGCATTGGCAAGCAGTGGGCCATTCAAGAATGCCGAAGTATCATAGCTTCTACTAATAATGTCTTTCAGACCTGTGGCTGTAATAATTACATCAGCAGAACGCGCTAATGTCTCCACTTCATCGGCCTGATCAGCGCTTACAACCTTCAGATCACGATCTGTAGCCACCTTCAGCCGCTTTTCATCCATCTCAGCAATAGTGATATCATCAGTGATGGTTTTAAAATAATGCGCAATCCCGCGGCCAACCTTACCAAACCCGAAGATCATGACCTTTGCATCCGTCAAATCACGTCCTGCAAGGTTCACAATCGCCCGGTGCACCCCCTCTCCTGTTCCCAGACAGGTTTCAAGCTGCTTCAGGCGTGTATCATCCACAGAGATAACAGGGTAAGGCGTATGAGCATTTTGGTAAGCTACGGCACCTGTACGAGTCAGTTCTACAGCGCCTAGTTTGGCCGTACAGTTTTCAAGAAGTTCAGCCCCACAATCCATCAACACATCAAATTCGCCACTTATTTCATGAACAGGCTTGTATGGAATTTTGTTTTCTTCAAGCACCTTGAGCGCATAAGCGTCAGGTGTGCAAAAGCTAAAGTTTGAAACCAGTAAGTCAGCACCGCCTTTTAACAGGCTATCCACCTTGATAAGTGTCGTACGTGTAAGCGGAATATCATGAGCGATACGCAACCCTTTATAAGGCTTCGTATCTTGCACCTCATCGCGAAGCCTATGCATAAAAGGTGCTACATCAGCTCCAAATTCCTGATAAATTGCCTCTAACGCTGACATACCTCAACTCCCTACTTCATAAACCTGATCGTTCATACAGGATGTATCACGCAAGCTTCAACATCTTGAAGGCTTTCTGTTCCAAACCATCGGGCCTTCCGGAAATCATCCAAATCAAATACAGTGCCACGGCATAACCCGAACCTCCGATAACTCCTCCAATCACAAACTGGAGCCAGGATTCCGGGACATGAGTAAAAATAGGCCCTGTGGCTAACAAATAAATCACTGCCATAACCATAGACGCAACTAAGGATCTAGATATCTGGGTTATTGCAAAACGCCACTTCACATGAACATTTTTTATAATGAAGTAGAATGCAGGCAAAAGCAGTGCGAATGAGGCAATAGATTTAGCTGCTATTGCACCGTAGATACCGAAAAACAAATAGCCACAGATTACGGATGGCACAAAAACAATCACTCTCACCCATTGTAAGAGAGAGAGCATTTTAATATGCCCTTCAGCCTGATACACCTGACCAAGGCTGGCATACACACCTTCAGCAAGCGCAAACGGTGCCGCTAACTGTAGTGCAAATATAAGTTCAGGCCAATTGTCCCCAAACAAGGAAAGAACAAAAGGATCAGCAATTAGTACAAGCCCAAATGCGATAGGAAAGCAAAGCGCGATCATCGCTCCAACTGCTTTTGCGTATGTCTCGGCAATAAATTCTTCGCCCTGCTCTCGGAGTTTGTGCAGGCCCGGCAAAAAAGCGCGGCCAATTGGTAAAATCAAATTGCCAATTGGCAACATCACCAAATCCAACGCCTGAGAGAAAACGGCCAATTGGCCCGTTGTACCAACCTTGGCAATTGAAATACGGTCGATCCGGTCTTCCGCAAATTTTGCGATCGCTTCAACACTTATCCATTTGGTAATCTGCCAAATTTCGCGTTCTGCCTGCTTGTCAGATTTAAACGATCGCCCCCAACACATGATATAACTTAAAACAACCCGCAAAATACCAGCTGCAACAAATCCCCAGACAATCGCCCAAATATTCCTAAGCCACACGACCAGTGCAATAGTTACCAAAATGCGGCCTACACCAACCACTGTCTCAAAAATAAAGTCTTTATGATATTGAAGTTCACGCTGGAACGAAACTACCCAAGAGCTTGCTAAACCTTCAAAAACTAAAACCGCGCCAAGAACATAAAGGGAGTTCTTCAAGCTTTCTTCTGCGTAAAAATTAGCAGCAGGTCCAGCCGCGAGCGCAACAATAACACCTGCCACCAAACCGCCTAACAGGCGAAGTTTAAAAGCTGCCCCATAATGTTCGTCTCTTAGATTTTGAATACGCACAAGAGAAGTGCGAACCATGCTATCAAGGAGCAACTGTAAAATAGCCACAAGAGAGATAAGAAGAACAATCAACCCTACTTCAGCTTTAGTAAGGATACGGGCATATATAGCTACGTTAACGAGCCCCAAAAGCCGTACAATAAGGCGCATGCTTACCGCCCAAATAGCACCACGGGCTACTTTATCTCCAATATTTTCTTTAGCTACAGCCATGCTAATTATCTGCTACCAGCTTTTTAAGTTCAGCGATAAAGTCGTTTGTTTTTTGCTGCCATCCTTGAGTTTGCGCATGCTCATATGCCTGAATGGTTAGCTTTTCGCGATATTCTTCATTCGTCAGCAATTGAATAAGCGCTTCAGAAATGTTCACCGGATCTTCGGCATCAATTAAAAGGCCAGTTTGTTCATGGATAATCACATCAACAACACCTCCGGCATTCCCCCCAATGCTTGGAGTTCTCATTGCAGCGGCTTCGAGAAACACCAACCCAAATCCTTCTGTATCTCCATCAGGCATAGTGCGGTTTGGCATAATAAAAATATCAGCCATACCGTACCATTTTTTCAGGTTATCAGTATTTACCCATCCCAGAAGCTCCACACTGCTATCGAGCCCCAGAGTTTTGATTTGAGAGGAAAGCTTTTCTTCAAGCGGGCCACCGCCAGCAATTTTTAACTGCGCACCTGGTACTTTTTCAAGCACTGCAGGCCAAGTTTCTATAAGCCTGTCAAAGCCTTTCCGGGCAACAAGCCAACCGCATGCGAACACCAACGGAGTATCTGTCAGCTTATGTGTTGCACGCACGTTACTCATATCAGTGCCATCAAAGAGATCTAGATCAACACCGTTTGATTGCAGGCGAATGCTTTCTTCAGAAATACCGTATCTGGCTTTAAGAATACCCACTGTAAAGCTACTTACAGCAAAAATACGGTCCACACTCGCAAGGCTCGCAAAGCGGCGTTCCATTGCCCGGGCAGAATAAGCTTCCTGTGAAACTTCTTCACCGTGAATAAACAAAGTTACTTTAATATTACGCTGCTTTTTAACCGCAGAGCCTAGCCATCCAAGTGTATCAAGCGCGCCTATACAGAGCGTGTCGAAACCGCCCTCATCAATTAGTTCCAAGGTCTTTTCAAGGACGATGCGATTAAGCTGCCACGCACTTACTTTGCCTAAAACCCTGTTTCGGAGTGAGGGTTCCCTGTCCCTGATAGGCCTTAATTCTTTAATACGGTGAATTTTGTATGATGCAGCCTCATCAAATTCCTGCCAGCCTTCAACCTCAGAGCCATCGACGTAATCTGTGTGCGCTGTAAGCACTTCAATAGCCTCGCCAGCGTGGCTAGCGAGTGCATCATAAACTGTTAGAGCGCCCCCAATGAGTGGCTTGTAATGTGTTGTAACCAAAAGGCATTTCATACCAATCGCTCCGAAAACTCAGGGGAACCATAGCAGATGAAAATATGATTAACACCGGATTTAATAATTATTTTCGTTAAGTTAGCGCTTTCGCCTCGCTTAATAGGTGACGAAGCCATTTCTGCCCTGCTATACTGATTCCAAACTTAGGAAGTTAGAGGTATTTTTATTATGGCAATGCTGTCAGACGATATTATCGCCCTTATCAAGGAAGATATGCCAGGTGCGAAAGTGCGCATCGAAGACCTGCGCGGTGATGGTGATCATTATGCTGCGTTTGTTGAGTATGAAGGTTTCCGCGGCAAATCCCGCGTACAGCAACACCAGATGGTTTATAAAAGCCTGAAAGGCCGCATGGGTGGTGAGCTCCACGCCCTTGCCCTTCAGACAACTGTACCTGAATAGGCTTTAAGCCCTGTTTTTAGAAATTTAACCAAAATAGTATGATTTTAGCTTTCTCCCCTTGGAAAAGAGGCATCAAGCCCTTATCTTACAGCTAAAATCCGGCAAAATTTAAGGAATAAAGTAATGAGTGATAACCCAGCGTTTGATCAAATCAAAAGCCTCGTATCAGAAAATGATGTATTTCTGTTTATGAAGGGTGATCCAACTTTCCCGCAGTGTGGTTTCTCATCTGTAGTAAGTCAGGTTCTGATGCACCTTGGTGTAAAGTTCCAAAGTTTCAACGTGCTTTCAGACATGGAAATCCGTGAAGGTATCAAAGCCTATTCAGATTGGCCTACAATCCCTCAGCTCTACGTAAAAGGCGAGTTCGTTGGCGGCTGTGATATTGTGAAAGAAATGTTTGAATCAGGTGAGCTGCAGCAGCTGCTGAAAGACAACAACCTGATCGAAGCATAAGCTTCTAACAGCACTAGATATTTTTCAAACATCCTATAGGGGCGTGTTCTTATGGAAATGCGTAAACTTGGCCGCACTGGTATCAGTGTAAGCAAAATCTGCCTTGGCACCATGACATGGGGCGAACAGAACACAGAAGCAGAAGGCCACGCCCAGATAGATATGGCGCTTGAATATGGCGTTAATTTCCTTGATACGGCTGAATTATATTCAGTGCCTGCACGCAAGGAAACTTACGGCGCCACTGAACGCGTGCTTGGCTCTTGGCTCAAAAAAACTGGCAAACGCGACAAGGTGGTGATTGCCAGCAAAGTTGCAGGACCAGGTGAAAACCTGAAATACATGCGCCCTCACTTGCACAGAAACGGCAGAAATGATCTGTCATATGATGCAGTGATCGAAGCCTGTGATGCCAGCCTCGAACGCCTTGGTACTGATTATATTGATCTATACCAAATTCACTGGCCAAGCCGACCAACCAATTTCTTTGGTAAACTGCGTTACCGACAGCCAAAAACTGATGATAGCGTTCCGCTTGAAGAAACGCTGTCAGCAATGAAAACACTGGTTGATGCAGGAAAAATCCGTGCTGTTGGTCTTTCCAATGAAACGGCTTGGGGTACTATGCACGCGCTTAATCTCGCCGATACCAAAGGCTTGCCACGTGTCGCAAGCGTGCAAAACCCTTATAACCTTTTGAACCGTTCATACGAAGTGGGCCTTGCAGAGGTTTCAGAACGTGAAGACTGCGGCCTGCTAGCATACTCACCACTGGCGTCAGGTTTCCTTACTGGTAAATACTGTGATGGCGCTCGCCCAGAAGGCGCTCGCCTAACCCGCTGGGGCGGTACTTTTGGTCGTTACCTGAATGAAGCAGGCACTGCCGCGATGGAAGAATATGTGGCTCTCGCCCGCAAACACGGTATTGATCCAGCGCAAATGGCAAATGCCTTTGTGAATATGCAAACGTTCCTTACATCCAATATCATTGGTGCAACGAGCCTTGAGCAGCTTAAAACGGCGCTTGATACCCATGATATGGTGCTCCCAAAAGAGCTGATGAAAGAAATCGACGCTATTGAGACCAAATACCCGATGCCGTGCCCTTAAGCATTCTTCCGGAAACTAATTCCCATAAAAAAACCGCCTGAGCGATGATCAGGCGGTGAAACAGTATATTTCCCAAGAAAACTAAATCGGGAAACGAGACCCGACTAGCAGATAGTTTTCATTGGTTGCCCCCACTATATTCAGTATGCTCGGGTAGCACATCGGGCACAGGACGCACCACACCTCCGCCTTAAGACGGAGGTCAAGCTCCGCCAAAAGCGCTATAGACATAAAAAATAATAAACGGCAGTGGGGGCTATGTTTAGGGTACAGAACATTAATAAAGCCAGATCAAAGCTTTGGTGGCGTATGGCGCGTAACAGCGTGCTCGCATTCGTCTTTGTCTTCTTTGTGATTAATCTTGGTACCTTTATGGTTACCAATTATCATGATCACCATACGGCGCTTCAGCATCACCACTTGCAAAAATGGGTGACCGAAGAAGCCCTACCTCACCTCGCTCATGCAATGGAAACTGGTCAGCCATTATCAGAAGAAGCAATCAATACCGCAGCCAGCACTTTTGACCATTACCACACCCGCGTGCCATGGAGCAAAGATCCGCTGGGCTTTTATTTTAACAAAGCCCGTAGCGGAAGAGTTTATACAAAACTTACCATCACCAATTATATTCAGGATAAAAGCACAACCGCTTTCTGGCCTAGAGAAGTTGAAGAACTTAATAAAAAAAATCATATTTATTACCGCTCTTTCACGCTTCCAGTTATCACTGAACAAGGTGAAGAAATTGGCTCCGCCCAATATCAGATATATGCCCCTTTTGAGTTTTTAAGAGCTCTTCAATGCGGCCTTACTTTTCCCTATTACCTTTGGGAATTGTTGTTTTCTGCTATTTTCGCAGGTGTGATAAGTGCCCTACTTACAGCTTCTGGGTATTCCTCTCGCCTCAGTGAAATTGTAAAAGTAACAGACCGCTGGTCAGCGGGTGATTTCTCCAAACGCATTCAGGAAAAAGGGTCTGATGAAATTACAGACCATATGAAACGGCTGAACGAAATGGCAGAAGAACTTCAGGAAATTGTTCAGTTGAGGCAGTTGATCTCAGCGCGTAATGAGCGTGATTTTTTCGCAAGCGAGTTACACGATACAGTAAAGCAGAATGTATTTGGCCTCTCCATGCAGCTGGGTGCTCTGAAAGCAAATCAGAACTTGCCGAACGAGGTTTCAGTTCAAATCGAAGAAGCCAGTAAAACCGTTGAGGAAATCAACAAGGAAATTGTCACTCTCCTCAACAATTTAAAAACTGATGCAAGCGCGACAAGCAATTTGGCGGAAACTCTGGAATCCATAACTGCTAAATTCCGTGAAGAGAAAGACCTATCCATCAGGCTTCAGGCAACCACCGTAAAAGTATCGGAAAATGAAGCGCACCATATTAAGCGTATTGTGCAGGAAAGCCTAAACAATATATGGAAACATGCCTCAGCAACCGATACTGAAATCACTTTAGCCCTTAAAGGTAACCGCTGGGTGCTCAGCATTTGTGATGACGGCAAAGGCTTTGATGAAACCAATATAAAACCAAACCAGTTTGGTTTAACCAATCTGAAAGAACGTGCCAGCAAAATTGGTGCAGAAGTTGCCATCATCACGGGCACCGGAAAAGGCACCTGTATTGAAATAAGCTGGCGTGCGACAGCAAATAACGGACAAACCTATGGAACCCGCTAACCAGATTTCCATTCTGATTGTTGATGATCACGCTATCGTACGGCGCGGGCTGGTTTCTCTTTTAAAAACCATTCCTGAGTTTTGCGTCATCGGAGAAGCTGGTAGCGGTGCAGAAACCCTTGAGTTTTGCGCCCGGCATACCCCCGATATTATTTTAATGGATTTATTTCTACCTGATATCTCGGGTGTTCAAGTAGCACAGAAAATCAAAACAACCTGCCCTCAAGCCAATATCATCATGCTAACGAGCCACGAGGGTGATGAGTTTCTTGTAGAAGCAACTAACGCGGGGATCACATCCTATCTTCTCAAAGATATTCCGCCAGAAGAGCTGGTAAAAACCATCAAAAGCAGCCACCGCGGAGAGACAACTCTCAGCCCACGTTTGGCTAAATCCCTGATGCAACAGATTGCTAGCTCCAAAGAAGATGAGCCGCCCCATGAGCAGCTCACTAAAAGAGAATTCGAAGTATTGCAGACCATCGCAAAAGGCTTCTCTAATGCCGAGATAGCGGAAGAGCTCTCTATTGGCGAAAAGACTGTGAAAACCCACGTCAGCTCGATCCTTAGCAAGCTCTATCTCTCTGACCGCACACAGGCGGCCATCTACGCTTGGCGGAATAAGCTGGTTTAGCCCGGCTTGCGGTATAGGTGCGTAAAGCGGTCACTTTCACCGATCGCGCGATATTTATCTTCATCACCGCTTCTGAGGCTTGGCGGAAGTGAATAAAGCCCATCCGGATGGTCTTTGGTATCCTTAGGGTTTCTGTTTACATCGCTTTCTTTTACGAATTCAAAACCCGCCTTCTCTGCCATTGCACGGAAATAACTGGCATTAACATAACCGCTTTCAGCTTCCGGGTCCTGCGGGATACTTTCATCACCTGCGTGATCCACAATACCAAGGTAACCACCGGGTTTCAGCATTTTGAAAAGATCATCCACATGATCCTGTGCTGGATCACCATAAATCAAGAAACCATGGGCACGGAACACAAGCGCCATATCAATCTCACCATACGGAAGATCTTCTACCTGCTCGGATGGCCAGCCGATACCGCCATTCACAGGGTAATAGGCACCACCCTTGCCTGCACCTTCAATATAAGGTTCGATAATCCGGCGGTAGAAACCACCCGGACCACCCGGGAAAATTTCCACAACTTTCATTTCAGGCTGTACATCAAAGAAAGTAAGCGTTTCAAGCGGGTGACGATACTGATCACGGGCCTTATGGTTTTCAGGACGATCTTCACTTGTCACCAGTGCCATCAAGCTTTGTGGACCTGCTTCCGAATAGTCTTTATCACGCTCAGAAAATATAGCTGTTGCCGAACCAATAGCGATTATCAACAATGCAAACCCACCAAAGCCCTTAAAAAAACTGCGTTTCTCTTGATCTGTTTCAGACATAAAAATACCCTCCCGTCATTTCGACAGGAAGGTACAGCATTTTCACACACATCCCAGTAACGATGGTGTTAGCGTTATTTTTTCATAAATTTGAAAATGAAACGATCTGTTTTACCGCGAATACCCTCAGCAAATGGCGAGATCGTATGTGGATCTTCAGAATTCGCAAGAATATCACTTGTTTCCACCAGCTTAAAACCAGCCGCCAATACCTGTTCTTTCACAAGTTCAGGATCAATACGGTGAAGAGTATTACCGGCTTCTGTACCGCTTCCTGCTGGCGCCACATGATCAACCACGACAAACACACCATCATCCTTTAGCACCTTACGGATAGACGCCAGTATTTCGGGAATGTTCTCATCACCCTTACGGGCTTTGTGTTTGAAGAAATAATCATGATAAGACAGCACAGCCATCGCTACATCCACTGTCCCTTCAGCAGCTGCAACATTTTCAGAACCTGTATAGATATTTCTAACATTTCCGAGGCGACCTTCATACCGCTCACCAATGCTGTTTTTCACGAAATCCCAGTAAACAGGGCCGTTATGGGCGATAACGGTTCCTTCCATCCCCACAGCACGCGCGAGAATTTCTGTGTAGTATCCAGCACCGGAATTTACATCAACAACTTTCATACCTGGGGCGATACCAATAAATTCAAGTACCTCAGCTGGTTTCCTGAACTGGTCCCGGGTAACATCATCTGCAGGCCGGTCTTTATGGGCTACTGCGGCTTTAATATGGTCATCGGCAACAACACCAGCAAAAGCCACTGTTGAAAAAACAACACTTGCCAGAGCCAATTTCGAAATAGAATTCAGTTTCATTATATATTCCCTCTCGCCTGATTTTTGCCGAGTGTACACGGACAACCACCGATACAAAATAAAAAAGGCGAGAGTGTATGCCCCCGCCTCCTTAATTCACAATTCGCTAAGCGCTTATTTTGGCTTACGGAACTTCAGTGTCATACGGTCACTTTCACCGATCGCCTGCATTTTCGCACGCTTTTCAGCATCATCACGTGAACCTGCAAGCACTGGAGGCAAACGCCAAACAAAATCACCTTCTACAGGCTGATCTTTGCGGTTTGCGTTCACTTCTGAAACATCAACAAGTTCAAATCCACCAGCTTTCATTGCATCAATGATTGTGGACTGCTTCACATAACCGTTGAAACCTTTTGCCCAATCATCATCAGCATCTTCCGGTGCGCGGTGTTGAACGATACCAACAATACCGCCCGGCTTAAGCACTTTATAGATATCAGCAATCGCATCTGTGCGGGTACCTGTTGTGTCTTCATGCTTGTTCAGGTGGTGCATCGCGCGGAATAGAAGGAATGCATCAACCTTGCCTTCAAGGTCTGCTGGTACATCACCGAACAGGAAAGCACCTGTTTTGATTTTGCTGTCGCCGGTCCATTCAGCAACATTTTTCGCAAAGCGCTCTGGCCAAGCTTTATGGTTTGCAAGGCGCTGATCTTTATCTTCGCGTGTTGCCCAATCAGTACCGCGGTGCTTCAGGGAATACTGAACACCGTAAAGGGCACCTTCATCGCCTAGGTAAGGCACGAGGATGTTGCCGTAATAACCACCCGGCAGAGCATCAACCACTGTCATACCAGGTGCGATACCCAAAAATTCAAGTGTTTCTTTAGGATGACGGAAAGGATAGCGCGCCTTTGTTGCCTCTGGCTGTGCTGCAAGAATTTTATCAAGCTTGGCGCTTTCAACGTGGCCAGCCTGCATATCTGCTGTTGTGCTCGGCACAAGCGCTAAAGAGCTTGTTGCAAGCAGCGCGGCACCAGCAACCGCTGTCAGTAGTTTCTTCATGGATCAGTTCCCCACTTGTTATGCGTTAACATTCCCGACTGACCTTAGGGCCCAAGCCATTTTGTGCCAAGGTGACAAAAGCAGTCAGAGCATCAAAAACTTGTGATTGATATTAAACTAAAGTTTTCCAGAATTTGACCTGTTTTTGACAAATGAGCGCCCGGGCGTGACAAACAACCGCTCAGGCACCACGCCGGAAATTAAAGCTCTATGCCTTCAGCATCATAAGCTTGTTTGAACGTAAAGGCCTGTGCGCTTGGGCCGTGATTACGGAGATGAAGCAAACGTTCCGTGGCTTCCTCAACTGTTGGCTGGTGTCCCGCAGGCACCCACCAAAGCACCATGTGTGCCTCAGCTGGCATTTCAAACCATTCTTTTCGCCGTCCGATATAATGCGTGTGCCCAGATTTATAAACATACTTATGAAGGCTCGCCACATCCTGCCATACGCTCATATTCACCAGTGTTTTGTCATCAAACATAGTGTAATCGGTGGCATTGCCTGTATCGTCCTTCAACCGCCAAACAAAGCCCGGAGAGCATTCCGCAAGCAAGTTAATGCCGTCAAGCGCATCCATGAAGTCCTTCATTTCTTCGCTTTCTTTCGGATATTTAATGGTGGCAATATTCAACTGTGCCAGATGATACGCAGGCGTGTTTCCGTGTGGCATAAAACTCTCCCTCAAATCCTCAGGAATTTGATATGGGTATGAGAATCCAAACTTAAAGGGAGATGTAGAAATTCAGAGCGAATATTCTCCGCTCTGATGTTGGCTTGGCTAATGAAATTAGTATCGGGTCTATTCAGCGGCCACTGCGTCTGACGTGTTCGTCGACGCTTCTGTCATCTGCCGCACTTGCATCAACTGCTCTGTCGCGACGCTGAACTGCTTTGAAAGCCCCATAAATGTTTCCATTTCACGGGAGGCGGAAACACCAAGCGCATCAAGCCCTTTCACCAGTTGGGAGAGTTGGGTTTCAAAGTCTTCAGGCTTTGCGTCCTGAATGGTTTCCGCTGCCCGTGCAACTGCGGCCTGCCCTAAGGCTGACCGCCGCTGTTGGTTAAGCACCGCATCATGAAAAGCGAGAGAGAGCGCATGCGCGTATGATTGACAGAGGCTCGAAAGCGCTAAATCAGCGGCCCCTTCGCCCGTTGCAATGCTACCCGCCAGTTCAGCAAACTGGGCCTGCGCCTCTTCAGGGCTTGCAGCCATGGTCGCTACATTATCCTCTGAACTCGCTGTGGCATGTTCTGCAGCCCGTAAGGCTTCTTCTGCGAGCTCGTGGTCTTCTCCCACTTCGGCATGGTCCGCGAATGCCTCCTCTCGATCATTCGCGTCCGCCGAAATATTTTCAGCGATATCAACCACATTATCATCACCGGAAGACGCCTCTGCCTCAGGTGCATCGGCTGTATCAGCATTTATGTTTTCTTCAACAAGGTCTGCATCATTTTCCTGTGTCATGCTTTGCCTTTCGCCTTACCTGAAGAAGCTACAGCACCAATCCGCATGCGCGCTGCACTCTCGGCGGTAATCTGGTCTGCCAGCAAGTGGAGCCTCTGGTTTGCCTGCACGCTGCTTGCAAACAACACCGAAAGTGATGTCGCCGCAGATTGCTGAAGCACACCAGAGGCCACGCGCCCGCTTTCACCCAGCACCCGCTGGTTCGCATAATCCACTGCTTCTGTGATTTGCCTGTTCAAACTGCCTGAACTATCCGCCATAAAAAATCCTTATGCGTTGTCGTTAACGCCGGAAATTATGTGCGTTCGTCGGTAATGGCTTCAAAACTATCCGCGAGTTTGGCCTGTGCATCCACAGAATTTGCAAATAAAATGGAAAGCGCATTAGCCTGAGCCTGATAAAGCGAACCCATCGCCATTGCCGGGGCCTGCGCAAGAACTGTAATATTAGCCTGAGTTACCGCATCTGTAATCTGACCATTCACTGGTGTTGGCACTGCCATAATAAATTCCCCAAAAAAATCATTAAGAGTACTCTCAACAACACACACCAGAGGGTACAGGAGCTTCGCAAAAGCCCAAAGAAAAAAAGCATATGCGAGTGTTATTCTATTTTAGAATGTATATAGAGGTAACCAGCAACATGCTTGTAGGCGGGGGGAAATCTGCTATGAAAGGCACAGTAACAGTTACACCGCGTTCGGGGCCAAATCACCATGCCATTATCTATTGAGCTTATCGGCTATGTCGCCGCCTTTCTCACCAGCTTTGCCTTTTTGCCGCAAGCGCTGATGGTATGGCGCACGAATGATACGAAAAGCATATCCCTTGGTATGTATAGCCTGTTCACACTTGGCGTAGCACTTTGGCTTACATATGGCTTTATGCTGATGAGCTATCCGCTTATTGCCGCCAACAGCTTCACTCTTGTCCTTGCCAGCAGCATACTCGTTAAAAAAATAAACAACACACGGCGGGGTGAAGGCTAGTGGCAGAGGGCACGCAAAAACAGCATCTGGGCGCTTTCAAAACATATGGGGCCATTTGCCTGTCATGGCTTGTGGGCATGGTGGGGTTCTGTATATATCATGTTGTTGATTATGAGCTTGACCGTATTGGCCCCACGCTCTTTTCTTCGGTGCTTGATAAATTCACCGATCTATTCCTTGTAACCTCATTTATTGGTCTCCTGTTTACCCCGTTTATATTGGGGCTCTGGCTGCTGGTTCGGGAAGTTTTCTGGGAAAGCCCAGTCACCACCACAGCTTTTGGCGGTCTTATCGGCATCAGCTTTGGTATCTTTTTCCCCTTCGGCACATCTATGCCTTATATAATTACCGGGCTTATCTGCGGTATCAGCTACTGGAAGGTGAGCCGCTATATGCTCAAACCAAAACAGGCCTAACCTTTGGTTTAGAGCGAATGGTTGCAAATCCACAACAGCTCAGTTAGCGTAACATGCATAAGAGCGGTGAAAACACCGCCACACATATGCAAAGCAATAACGACAGCTTGAGGAGGAACCAATCCATGACCCGGAAAATTCTGTGGCTTACCATGACCGTGCTCGCACTCGGTGTAGCAGGCTATGCGCTCACGAATGTAGCTGCGCCAGACCTGCGCTCTAATTTTGCATCAAACATGTTTGAAACCACCCCTGTGGCAGCATATGGGCACCTGTTCTTTGGCTTTCTTGCCATGGCAATCGGGCCATTTCAGTTCCTTGAGGGCTTCCGCGCCAAACGCATAAACCTGCACCGCTGGATGGGCCGCGTGTATGTGCTTTCTGTACTTTTGAGCGCAGTTGCGGGCTTTGCACTGGCGCTGAGCGCGTATGGCGGGCTCGTGGCAAAAGTGGGTTTTGGGCTGATGGCAATCATCTGGTTCTGGTCAGTGAGCATGGCCTATACCAGCATCCGCGCCAAGAATGTGGCGGAGCATCGCCGCTGGATGATCCGCAGCTATGCGCTCACCCTCTCAGGTGTAACACTCCGCATTTATCTGGGCCTTTCCTTCGCCGCAGGCATGAAATTCAGTGAATTTTACCCTGTGCTTGCGTGGATAAGCTGGGTACCAAACCTGCTGATTGTAGAATGGTTTATGCTCCAGCGAGAGAAACGCGAAAAGCGCGCTGCGGCATAAAAAACACATGCCCCTTTATGCTGGCATAATGGGGCTATGAATATGTTTTCTTGATAGGTATTTAAATTGAAATAACTATTATGCACATAGTTTAATTCATGAAGCATGCGTCATTGGGGGAATACATCATGCACAAAGCCAAACTGCTATTTCTATCACTGGCAATCCTTTTCACTGGTCCCGGCCTAGCTGCTGCCACGGCAAAAGATCAGGATTGCGGCCTGCTTGAATTCTCCTGCGATGATGAAGCTGACCTTCGTTTTATTGGGCGTGCCTATAGTAAAATTGTATCGGGCCGGAACGAAAACATTCGTACTCTCTATCAACTATACAGGCCCGCTAATACGACCGAGAAAGACAGAGGCTATATATACAGAACATGGTCAGAAATAGATTCAAATGGCCGCCTTTTCTTCCATGACCGCGTAGTGCGCTTTGTGGTTTTCAATTTGAAAACCTACAAAAACGGCACCTACATTACATATGATACCATCAAAAACTCCAAACCATCCCTGAAAGAAGAGTTTATAACGCTGGATAAAAGCGGCGCAGAAGCTTATTTCTCTATCGATAGCGACATTCGTCTGCTCGAAGAAAGAAAGGTGAAATCGCAATTTGGAGGCCGGGAGAGCCGCAAAATGCGTTTATCCTTCGACACGACCACCAGACTGGTAACCAAGCATATCAGTAAAATGATACAGCAAGGCAAAGTGAAATAGAAAAACTGTACCAAGGTATTTTCAGGGAGCTTCACCCCTTGCTGGCCTGGATAAGCTGGGTACCAAACCTGCTGATTGTAGAATGGTTTATGCTCCAGCGAGAGGAACGCTCAAAGCGCGCTGCGGCCTAACTCTAGAAATAACTTCATCAAGGGTGCAAACATTTGCACCCTTTTCATATTCAACATCACAATAATGATAAAATACACACATTATCGCATGATACACGAGCGTAGCCTACATTTGTTCGGATTCACCCAGCTACTTAAGAAGTTCGTTAAAGCGTTTTTGTAGGAATCTATCCAATTTACGGCCATCAACCTTCTGCGCGTAGCCAATCATACAAATAATATCTTCGTCACAGATAGGAATGATAAAACCTCTACCATCGCGAGCTGTATCTTGGCATCGAGCTAAAACGGTTTCCATATTATCGCTCGACCGGAATATTAAAAACCCAAGCTGACCTCTTAATGTACTAAACCGCCCTGACATCTGGTCTATCTCAGGGTTTTCAATGTCTTTGAAATAATTCTTACACTCGATCATAATTTTCCGAGCTTGAATTTTTGAGTCTAGAAAAGCCCTTCGAAAGAAACCTTTATCAGCTGCATTAGTGTATTTAATATCTATTTTTTTTCGACTGGAATGTATTGAGTATTCGATTTCAGGGCATACTAAATCAGGGTAAAATAAATAGCTTAACACCCCCGCTATAAAACGATGATATTCATTTGCCGAAGCTCTACCTGCCGGTATCTCTCCAAGCCTTTTGATTAAAACATCACCAAAATCTACTGGCGAATAATCTTCTTCATATTTAGCTAGAAATTCCTTATCCGATATCGGATTAGTAAGCCCTAAACTCTCTTTAAATTGTCTAAAAACTTTGGGATTTTCCTCAGAAAAGTCGACCAAAAAACCCTTTGTTTGAGGGAATGTCTTCTCAATATCTTTTTTTAGTACATAACGTCTTTTTGTGGTTTGAGCGACTTGCACTAACGCGCCATTCGTTTCCAATTGTTCTTCACGAATGAAGTTGGATACAAAATGTGTATAGTATTTATTGCTCAAAGATTGCATTGAACCTGGCCACTTAACAAACCTTTTTGGCACAAGAATAACCACGTTCCCATCAACCAATGGCAAGTTGACATACTCGCCAGTATGCCAACAACCTTTTTCATAGTCCCAAAAAATTCCCGAAGGAACTTCATCATCAAGATCAATGCCGTGAAGCCGACATTGATTTTGAGTGTATTCAATCAAATGTCTTCTAATAATATTCGTGGTTATATCTGAAATTTTATCGGGGCCAATACCAGGGACAAATAGCGCACAATCAGATAAGTCAGTTAATAAACCGGTACTTGCTGCTTTACTGTTAACTAAGCTCTGAAAGATTGCTTGGGCTTGCACCTTACCGACACCACGTCCATTAGGCTTCCCCTTAGAAACACCCAAATAAACCTCATTAGGCTCCCGCAATCCTTCTAGTAACTTTAGCCCCTTCCGAAATTTCTTCTGCTTAATAGCCTCAAAAATGTGTTCGAAAAAATCTGCTATATCAGTACTACACTTAATACTGAATTCATCATCTCTGGATAAAAAGGTTGCAGGATCAATATATAAAGGGAAGTCGCGCGATACATCAATATCAACGAAATCCAACTGAGATTGCCTCTTATTTAATCCAAATGCCTGTGAAAATCGCATCTTATTCCCCCGTATATTATGCAATCGTTTAAATTAGCTAATAAAAAAGCCGAGGCGTAATTGCCTCGGCTTTAATAAATACAACTTTTAAATAGTATTTCAACTACTCAGCAGCGTCGATCTTCTCGGCTGGCAGGTAAAGCTCAGAGCCCAGCTTTTTGAACTCTTCAGACATTTGCTTCATACCTGTTTCCGCCTCTTCCTTCTGCGCTGCATAATCCCGCACTTCCTGCGTGATTTTCATCGAACAGAATTTCGGACCACACATAGAGCAGAAGTGCGCCACTTTGTGGGCTTCTTTCGGCAATGTCTGATCGTGGAAATCACGAGCACGCTCTGGATCAAGCGACAGGTTGAACTGATCTTCCCAGCGGAATTCATAGCGCGCGCGAGAAAGCGCATCATCACGAATTTGGCTTGCCGGGTGGCCTTTCGCCAGATCAGCCGCGTGCGCCGCAAGCTTATAAGTGATCACGCCCTCTTTCACGTCGTTACGGTCAGGCAAACCCAGGTGCTCTTTCGGCGTAACGTAGCAAAGCATTGCTGTGCCGTACCAACCGATTTGCGCCGCGCCAATCGCTGATGTGATATGGTCATACCCCGGTGCGATATCCGTTGTTAGTGGGCCAAGCGTGTAAAATGGTGCTTCGTGGCAGTGTTTAAGCTGCTCTTCCATATTCACCTTGATTTTGTTCATCGGAACGTGGCCTGGGCCTTCGATGAACACCTGCACATCATGTTCCCATGCGATCTTGGTTAGCTCACCAAGGGTGCGCAGTTCAGCAAACTGGGCTTCATCGTTTGCATCCGCAATCGAACCCGGACGGAAACCATCACCAAGAGAGAAGGCCACATCATATTTTTTAAGGATTTCACAGATTTCCTCAAAGTGCGTGTAGAGGAAGCTTTCCTTATGGTGCGCCAGACACCATTTCGCCATGATGGAACCACCGCGGGATACAATACCTGTTACCCGCTTTGCTGTTAGGTGGATGAACGGCAGGCGTACACCAGCGTGAATGGTGAAATAATCAACACCCTGCTCACACTGCTCAATCAGCGTATCACGGTAGATTTCCCATGTTAGGTCTTCGGCAATGCCGTCTACCTTTTCAAGCGCCTGATAAATCGGCACGGTGCCGATTGGCACTGGTGAGTTACGGATGATCCATTCACGTGTGTTGTGGATATTGCGGCCTGTTGAAAGGTCCATCACCGTATCAGCGCCCCAGCGGGTTGCCCACACCATTTTATCTACTTCTTCCGAGATGGAAGAAGATACGGCAGAGTTGCCAATGTTGGCGTTGATTTTTACAAGGAAGTTGCGGCCAATGATCATCGGCTCGCTTTCCGGGTGGTTTACGTTATTTACGAGAACCGCACGGCCTGTAGCGATTTCCTCACGCACGAACTCTGGCGTGATATAATCAGGAATGTTGGCACCGAAGCTTTCGCCTTCGCGCTCAAGCTTTTCAGCCTGTGCTTTGCGGCCAAGGTTTTCCCGCACAGCCACGAATTCCATTTCAGGGGTGATGATGCCTTTGCGCGCATAATGCATTTGAGTGACATTCATGCCCTCTTTCGCGCGCAGTGGGGTTTTCTTCACCGGGAATTCTGGTGCCAGATATTTTTCAGATGCGTTGCCGTTATCTTCCGGCTTTACTTCGCGGCCTTCATATTCTTCTACGTCACCACGTTCAAGGATCCACTGCTTGCGCATTTCAGGCAGGCCTTCGTAGATATCAATCTTCGCTTTTGGATCAGTATAAGGGCCAGAGGTGTCATAAACACGTACAGGCACTTCGTTTGCAGAAGGATGCAGGTGGATTTCCCGCATTGGTACGCGCACATCATCACGGTTTTCTGAGCGAACAAAAATCTTCTCAGAACCCGGCAGTGCGCCAGTGGTTACGTTAAATTCGGTATTAGCGTTATCAGGCATTATAAAGCTCCGTCCCTTACGCTGGTGTTAGCCAGATCAGGTTCTAAGGGTCATTGCCTGTAGCCAGCCCGCTACGCAGCAAACTCTCAGCCCACTTGCACGCCATGACGCAGTTAGGCTCCCCTCGGAACACGTTGTGTGAAGAACAGGTTTACGCGGGGGCGCGCCCGCACGCAAGCAGTTTCGGTTCACTTTTCAGGAAAATGCCCGATTGAGCAGAAGCGGCATTATGGAAGATACCCAACAGGGGCATAAAGAGGGGCACAGTTTTGGGCACAGGGTTGGCCCTTTTTCTGCATTTTTTGAGGCATAATACAGCGTATGCCCAAAACCGTGCCCTGGTGGAGGTTCGACTAAAAACTTGCTGAAATACTGGCTATGACACCGGCAGAGCCTGTACCGCTTCCGGTGTTGGTATCCACATAAGAAACACCGAGGGTGTACCTCTGGAAACTATAGGAAAGCCCAGCGTTCCAATCCCATTTATCAGTGCCAAACGCGCCATCTTCATAACCTATATACCCATTTACCGAGACCCCACTGTTGCCCAGTGGCCTGCTGCCGCTCAGGTAAACATAGATATTATCCTGCCCACCGATATTATTCTGGTCCCACGCATATGCCGAACCCAGTGTCCATGAAATATTCTTCATGGTGCCACTTACAGACCCATAAACCTCATAATATGTGGTGTTATCAGACCCCGGGTAAATATAAGCAATTATACCAACATTTGTGGAAAGGTTGCCGATT
Organism: Kordiimonas sp. SCSIO 12603; assembly: GCF_024398035.1. Lineage (NCBI taxonomy): Bacteria > Pseudomonadati > Pseudomonadota > Alphaproteobacteria > Kordiimonadales > Kordiimonadaceae > Kordiimonas > Kordiimonas sp. SCSIO 12603. The sequence goes on along the minus strand of NZ_CP073748.1, from coordinate 2,051,346 downwards.
GACCCGCTATATCCACCATAGAGATCGAGCTCAGTTTCAGACCCTGCGAACTCTTGAATGGAAGAAGCCCATGTGCTCACATAAAAGCCGCTTTTATGGTTAAGGTTCAAGCCGCCCTGAATTGCAAAATCTTTGTCTGACAGAGAAAGACCACGGAACCTGTAATCGCTCACAAAGGTAGCACTTCCAGAAAATGAAAAATCATTCCCTGAGTTTTGCGCCAAAGCTGGCGCCGAAAATACACCTAGAGCGAATGCAAAAAGACCTAAGGTTGTTTTACTAGATACAGCATTACGGTTAGTATTCTGATGAAGTTTCATAAGTATATTCCTGTTTTAACTAGGGAAATTACTGTTCCATTACACGCCTTACGTCTTTCAGGAACTGCTCTACAGATGTTTGTAAATGTGTCGACACTCGTGCGACTTCCTGTGATGCACTCAGCACCTCAGAAGACGCCGCCTGGGTGTCAGCAGCTCCCTGCGCAACTTGTGAAATGTTTATGTTCACTTCATTGGTGCCCGCTGCAGCCTCCTGTACGTTGCGGGCGATTTCCTCGGTAGCAATCCCTTGCTCTTCAACAGAGGAGGAGACAGCCGAGGCGAGCTCACTTGTCATGGTTACAGCATCCTGGATTTGGCTCATTGATCCAGCTGCGATGGTCGTTTTTTCCTGAACAGATTGAATTTGCTCTTCAATTTGCTCAGTTGCCTGTGCTGTTTGACCCGCAAGCGATTTCACTTCGCTTGCCACAACAGCAAATCCTTTACCAGCATCCCCCGCTCGGGCAGCCTCGATGGTGGCATTCAGCGCCAACAGGTTTGTTTGCTCTGCAATGTCGTTGATAAGCTTCACTACGTCAGTAATCGACTGGGATGCATCACTTAACTGCTGCATCACAGCACCAGCTTCATCTGCCTTACCCGCAGCCGCACTATTCGCTTCATTCGAGCGTTTGATTTGCTCACCGATTTCAGCGATAGAAACGCTTAATTCCTCGGTAGCGCTGGCCACAGTCTGTACATTCACCGTGGCTTCTTCAGCTGCTGATGCCACTGTGGCAGACTGTTCATTGGTTTGCCCTGCTGTACCACTCATGGACTGAGCCGTACTTTCAAGCTGAGTTGCAGCCGATGACGCCGTTTTAAGAAGCTCTTCCGTTGTTACATCGAAGTTAGAGATCAACTCTGTCATCTCAATGATGCGTTTTTCACGTTCTTCAGCTTCCTCGCGCTGGCGCTCGAGTTCTTCTTCACGTCTTTTAGCTTCTCGCTCCTGCCGCTCATGTTCCTCTTGAACTCTTGCCTCTTCAGCAGCCTTGCTTTCAGCTTCAAGACGACGGCGTTCTATAGAGTTCTGCTTGAACACGTTAACAGCTTTAGCCATATGGCCTATTTCATCAGTCAGCTCCTGATGAGGGACTTCAATCGTATTGTCCCCGTCAGCCAAGCTACCCATTGCGCCAACCATTTCATTGATGGGTTTTGTGATACCTCTGGCAAAATAGGTGCTTACCACCGCCATCAAAACAGAAATGAAAACGGCAAGCCCTAACATCATCCAGGCAAGACTATTCACCGGTTGCCGCATTTCTGCTACATCAATTTCAGCGAGCAACGCCCACTTGGTTCCCAGGAATTCAATCGGGGCATAGGCTGAGACAACATCAATGCCTCGATAATCCTCAACAACTTCAAGACCAGCTCTTCCAGCTAAAGCACCTGAAACCGTTGCCCCAACAACACGTTTTTCCGGGTCAAGAATTGTAGATTCTTCAGAAAACCGAGAATTCGAACGCATAAGATTGTCGGTACCGACGATATAGGTCTCACCGCTTTCTCCCATACCTTCGCTTTTCTGCATGATCCCATCGATACGCTCAATCGGCATTTGGAAAACCAGTACACCAGCCAGTACGCCACCATCATCAAAGATAGGACGCGCAATAAAACTTGCCGCAGCACCGTGGCTTGGAGCATATGGGCGGAAATCATAAAAAACATCCTGTGCCCGGCTCATATTTGCCGCATCTCTAAAAACGTTGCCTAAATCGGATGCCCGCCATTTTCCGGATACCAGATTTGTTGCATAGTCCAGTTCCTTGAAAACCGAATAAACGAGATCGCCCTCTGGGTTAATCAGGAAAACATCATAATATCCCCTGCTCTGCTGTAGAGCATGGAACCAGGGGTGATGTTTTGCATGCGCTTCGCTATATGCTGACCCATCAAGCGCATCATACAATTTGTCTTTTTCACCAGTCGGATGCTTGTTATCCTGAATATATAAGCGCTGGAGTTCTTCTTCTGCTGCACCATCAAGCTGCGCCCAACCATCAGAGAAAGCTTTGAGCGCATTAAGTGTGTTACTGTTCTCTGCAACAAGCTTAAGATCTTCCTGAATAGAAGCCAGGTATGTACCAAGTTCTGATTTTCTTGAAACAAGTACCGCTTCCAGTCGGTCCTGCACCTGTGCCTCTACTTCGTTCCCTGCGCTTAAGAAAGCAGAGAAGGAAACTACACCACTTGTGATGATCACAATAATTGAGATGACTAACGGTAGCCGAACAGAAATGTTCAGCTGCTTTAGATTTAACATAGATTCACCCTTCGCAAAAGCGCCCTACACGCTTCATTCACTTTTAGGCTCGTCCAAATCTACTGCCCCAACAGGGTAACCTCTCACAAATACCCTAAATGTAATTTGGCCTGCACTTTTGTGCACCGCTCCTACACCGAGGATAATAGATAAAATTTTAATAATAGGTTAAATCATTGAAATCATTAGATTTTTAATAATTCATTAACCATAAACTTATGTTATTTGATATTTTTTCGGGCTAATCACAGCGTAGAATATTTAAAAAGCAACTCTTGAGTGAAGGTTAAGCCTGGCTTAACCATAAGAGTAAAACGTCATTGATCAATTTTTATTATTCATATTTTGCATAGAAGTAGATTCCATAAAAAAAGGCCGCAGGCAAAATGCCCACGGCCTTTCTGGAAACTGTCCTTGTCTCGTTAAAATTAACGAGAGTAGAATTCCACCACTAGGTTCGGTTCCATGATTACTGGGTATGGAACTTCATCAAGAGTAGGAACACGTACGAAAGTAGCTTTAGCACCTTCAACTGTTACATACTCAGGAATTTCACGCTCTGGGCTACCAGCAGCTTCAATAACCATTGGGATCTGGCGAGATTTTTCGCGGATCTCAACAACATCACCAGGCTTAACCATACGTGATGGGATGTTACAACGCTGACCGTTAACAAGAACGTGGCCGTGGTTTACGAATTGACGAGCAGCAAACACTGTAGGAACAAACTTCGCGCGGTATACAAGAGCGTCTAGGCGGCATTCTAGAATACCAACTAGGTTTTCACCTGTATCACCTTTACGACGTACAGCTTCATCGTAGTAACGACGGAACTGCTTTTCCTGAATGTTACCGTAATAGCCTTTTAGCTTCTGTTTAGCACGTAGCTGAATACCGAAGTCAGAAAGCTTACCTTTACGGCGCTGACCGTGTTGACCTGGGCCATATTCACGAGTGTTCACTGGAGACTTAGCGCGGCCCCAGATGTTTTCGCCCATACGGCGGTCGATTTTGTATTTCGCTTGAATACGCTTGGACATGCGAATCGCTCCTCTTTTTAAGCGCCACAGGCGGTGTGCGGTCCGAAAACGAGTGCACTATATTGCCTGCGCGGGGCGTGCCACCAATTGGCTTCCCCATTCATTAACTGGGCGTGCATATAACTGATTAAGCGAAAAGTCAAACGAATTAGCCTATAATCGGCTATATACTTAACTTACAAGGCATTACCAAAGCCAAGCAATCTCACTTTTAGAATGTCACTTTGTACTTGGTGATGTTTTCCTGGCGGATTTGCCACCTTTTATCAGCCAACTCTTTATATTCAGTTACATTCTTCAGCCAAGCTTCCTTTGCCCCCTTATCGGCAAACAAAAAGAGCTTACCATCCTTATCCACATTAAAAACGCTGGGATCACCAAGCCTTTCGATAGTTTGTGAAAAAGAGTGTGCACAATGTCCTGCATATTGTGGTGAATATTTTACAGGATTAGCAACAAAGGCATCTCTATTTTCAATAGAGGCAAAATAATAATATTGCCCCTGATGAATGTGATAAATATTTTGTTGGCCCGCTACAGGTAAATCACCACTGAAATAGCTGGTTGGATCAAACCCGCCCATTGCCACTGCAATGGTCTGCGCTTCATTTGCTGTGCCAATAGTATCTTGTGCGACAACAGCTGGTGAATATTGTACCCAGCCCGCAATCAACAGGGTAGGAACAATCAACTTTATATATTTTGCTTCCATAAACTTAATATAGTCAACGAAAGACAAAACGTCTCTTCACATTGCTATCTATACAGGTAACAAATATACTAATAAGTACGTGAACAGCAAAACCCATAAAAGCGCTAAAAACTGGATCAAAGCACTCGTTAAACGGTTAAGAGGCTTTACCCTGCTGTATTAAGTTCAAAACATTGGTTGCCAGTTCTATGTTTTTTGAAGACCCCGCGATTGCAGCCTCAGTATCTGCTTTAAGCTGACTTAGATGCCCTATCAGTGAAGCAAATTCATTACTCTGGCTGGATGCTTCTTCTGCGGTTTGGGAAGACTGGCTTACTGCACGATCAATACATTCACCAATCATAGCAATTTGTGAGAGGTTATTATCTCCCGTCGCAACGCTATCAGACATACTGGTTTGCAAACTGCTGCAATCTGCTACCATCGCGTCAATGCCACCTGTAAGCTCATTTGATAGCTCGCTAATTTCATTGGCAGATTGGCTTGTACTGCTGGCGAGGTCCCTAACCTCTTGGGCAACGACCGCGAAGCCCAACCCCATTTCACCTGCCCGTTTTGCTTCAATCATCGCGTTTAGAGCTAGCATATTCGTTTGCTTGGCAATGGCTGTAATTTCATCGGAAATTAACCCTACCCGCTCAAACCGCTGCTCAAAGGCTTGGAGAGCCGATGCCATTCGTTGGGCATTATCTAAACTGGATTTAAGAGCATTTATAACCAACTGCACATCATTGACGATATTACGAACTTCACTGGATGTGCCCTCAAGAACGTCATAATTTTCTCTAGCATTACCTTCAATACCTGCAACACTTGCAGTTATGCGCTCTGATTGGGATACCAATTCTTCAATAAACGTAACTCGGGCTTTAGATGCCGCATTTACAGCCTCTGCATTAGCCTTGATAACCCCCACGGTTTCTGCTGCATTTTTCAGGTTTTGATTTGTCTCTGTCATAACTCGGCCCCCTCGTGCCACTATTCTTTATTCCTCGGATGAGTTTTGCTGTTCCTGCAGAGCAGTTGCAGTTGAATAGCTGGAGACACAATAAGGCACGATATAGGTTAAGATAACCTTGATAATATCAAGCGGAACATCACCCGTAAGGGCTTGCCACTGATTAATGGTTACGAGAATGGTACCGACAACAAGCGCTACTTTCAAAGCGCGCTTCACTGTCTTCTTTTCAAATACGAATTGCCAAAACATAAAAACCCCCAGCAAATGCTAAGTGTATTTAGCTGGGGGTATGACGAGTTTCAAATCACGTTTTACCTAATCGCGGAAACGGCGGATAAGACTGGATGTATCGTTTCTATTCCCACCCATCTTTTGGACATCTGCATAAAACTGGTCAACAAGCGCCGTTAACGGCAATGAAAGCCCTGAGCGGCGCGCTTCATCCAGTACAATAGAAAGGTCTTTACGCATCCAATCAACTGCAAAGCCAAAATCAAATTCGCCGTCAATCATCGTGTTGGCGCGGTTATCCATCTGCCAACTCTGCGCAGCACCTTTGCTGATAACTTCCACTACCCCCTTGGCATCAAGACCGGCTTCCATGGAGAAATGAAGTGCCTCTGCGAGGCCTTGTACCGTACCTGCAATACAAATCTGGTTGGCCATCTTGGTAAGCTGGCCAGCACCAGCTTCACCCAATAGTTTAATAGATTTTGCATAAGCCTGCATTATAGGCTCCGCGGCATCAAAGGCTGCCCGATCACCACCGCACATAACAGTAAGTACGCCGTTAACCGCGCCAGCTTCACCACCAGAAACAGGGCCATCTACAAACGACAGGCCGTATTCATTGGCCTTATCCGCCATCTCACGTGCACAAGCTGCTGAAGCTGTAGTATGGTCAATGAACACGGCGCCTTTTTTCATTGCAGCAAAAGCGCCTTCCTCACCCACACAGATATGCTCAACATCTTTGTCGGCACCTACGCAGGCAAAAACAAAATCAGCATCCGCGGCAGCCCCTGCTGGTGTTGGAGCAGCATAAAGTTCCCCAGTGCATTTATCGGAATATTCCTCAACCCAGGCTTCAGCTTTAGATGCGGTTCTATTATAAACAGTTACATCATTCCCGGCCGCCGCCAAATGCCCAGCCATCGGATATCCCATCACTCCAAGTCCAAGAAATGCAACTTTTGCCATACTAATTCCCCTTGATGACTAGACTCTTCAGTCTAATTCACTTTAACTGCGATAAATCTACTTTTGTGCATAGGGGCAGTTCTTTTAGCTGTCCAGCATTCTATTCATGGTTCGGGGGAGGAAACATGAGCAAGTTAAAGTTTATTCTAATTACAATTATTGGCTTACTGATCGCCGCAGGCCTTTTTGGCTATGTATGGCTAACAAGCAGCCTGCCGCAAACTAACGGCACTATCCGCATTGCAGGTATTTCAGAAGATGTCACGATTGCGAGAGATGAACATGGTGTCCCTCATATTCTAGGATCATCTATCGACGATATAAATTTTGCCGTTGGTTTTGTTCATGCTCAGGACCGTTTGTGGCAAATGGAAATGAACCGCAGAATAGCGCATGGCCGCGTTGCTGAAATTCTTGGTAAAGAAGCTCTCCCTCTTGATAAATTCTTCCGCACACTCGGCTTTACAGAAAGGGCTACATCGGCTTGGGAAGCGCTTCCTGCCGATACTAAGAAACGCCTCGAGGCTTATTCCGCAGGTGTAAACGCATTTCTAAAACAACACAGCGGCGCCCTTCCTCCTGAATTTCTGCTTACAGGTGTAACACCAGAGCCATGGCATCCTATCGATTCAATTATCTGGCAAAAACTGATGTGGCTCGATCTTTCAGGTAATATGCGCCATGAAATCGCCCGAGCTCGCATGCTTACTAAGCTAAGCCCTGAACAGGTTTTGTCTATCTATCCAACATACCCTGGAGATCCGGAAGAGCTTCCTCTGCCCCAAATCACACAAGCAATTGCAGATGCAAGCCACTTCGGTATTGCTGAAGTAATTGGTGCTGAGAAGCCTGCAGGTTACGGCTCCAACAACTGGGTTGTAGACGGCAGTAAAACCAAATCTGGCAAACCACTTCTAGCGAACGACCCGCACCTCGGTCTAACCACACCGTCTATTTGGTATCTGATGCGCACACATAACACGGCAACAGGTAAAAATGTTGTTGGAGTTGGCTTTCCGGGCTCTCCTTATGTAGTGCTGGGCCGCAATGATACCATTTCTTGGGGTTTCACCAACACCTACCCTGATAGCCAGGATCTGTTTATTGAAAAACTGCTTGAGAATGGCAATTACCTTACACCAACAGGTCCCGCAGAATTCGTGAAGAGGCAGGAAATCATCAAGGTAAAAGGCGCAGAAGACGTTATTCTTGATGTGCGAGAAACACGCCACGGTCCGGTTATTTCTGATATTCGACCTGACGACAAAGATTTCATTGATGGTGATTATGTACTTGCCCTTCAATGGACAGCCCTTCAGGAAACAGATACGGCAGTTGTTGCACTTGAAAAGCTTTCTGCCGCCGAAAACTTTGAAGAGTTTAAAGCTGCCGGGAAATATTATTTCGGCCCTGAACAGAATATGATCTACGCAGATATTGAAGGTAATATTGGGTATTATGCGCCCGCGCTTGTTCCTGTTCGCCACCCCGAAAATAAAATTAATGGCCGCCTGCCTTCACCGGGCTGGGACCCTATTTATGACTGGCAAGGCTACTTGCCGTTCGATGAACTGCCTACAAGGTTCAATCCTGAAGACGGTGTGATCGCCACCGCGAATGAAAAAATCGTGGATAAGGATTATCCATATTTCATCACACGGGATTGGTCTTTGCCTTATCGAGGTAACCGGATCAGAGATCAGCTATCTCAAACTGACCAACATGATGCTACCTCTTTCAAGAGGCTCCACAGTGATATCGTATCAGATATGGCACGTGATATATTACCGCACTTGCTAGCACTCCTTGATGATGAAAGTAGCGCTAAGAGCATTCTAGCTGAATGGGACGGCAATATGTTGACATCTGAGGCCGGCCCGCTGATTTTCGAAAGCTGGTTCCGCAACTATCAAAGACTATTGATGGCAGACGACCTGGCTGAACTGTATGCCCCATATTCTGCACAGCGCCCCGTTCTCGTAAAAAGCTCTCTCTTCTGGGGTTCAGGTAAAACAGCATCAGATTTAAACCCTGCATATTTCGATATCCCAGTGTCTAGCCGAGATGTCTCCCTTGCTTGGTGCGACGATATTAATACAGTCGATATAACTGAAACTTGTGAGGCGATGACAAACCGAGCAATGGAAACAACGATAAAAGAGTTAAGCGAGCGCCACGGCATAGACCCAACAAACTGGACATGGGGTAAAGAGCATGTATTGCACCAAACCCACCGCCCGCTTAGCAATGTACCGCAATTACGAAATATGTTTGAAGTTGCTTCACCGATTGGAGGCGGTCGTTACACAGTGAATGTATCAGGTATCAGTAACAATCCCGCGAGCTTGAACCAATCAAGTTTCGGCGCAAGTTACCGAGGCATTTTTGACATGAGCGCGCCAGACAAAAGCCTTTTTGTGCAGCCAACAGGTCAGTCGGGCAATCCATTTTCCAACCATTACCGGGATTTATTCCCTCTCTGGCGGGATGTGGAATATTTTGAAATTCCGACAAGTAGCTTTAAAGAACAAGCAGGAAAAAGAGTGCCGGAAAGCTCTAGGGATGTGCTTACACTCAAACCCGCAGATTGATTATAAGGCTTGAATTTACAATATTTTAAGGACTATTGTTCCATTACTTTCAGAACAAGAGTTTCGGAGATTGGCGCGTGGCCGATATTGATGAAAAACAACTGAGTGCTGATGACATCATCATTATCGAAGGTGATGCCTCCTATGGTGGTGCGTGGAAAGTGGCTTACGCTGACTTCACCACCGCAATGATGGCCTTCTTCATGCTTCTATGGCTACTTAATGTCGCTCCGCCAGAAACTCTTGCAGGTCTTGCTGATTATTTCTCTCCAACAACAGCAGCTGTTGTTGGTAGCTCTGGAACGGATCAGATCAACCCGCCTTCTGAAGACGCACGAGGCAGTAACCCGTCCCCAATCGTGGCGATAAGTATACCAGGCCCACCACAAAGCGGACCGACAGACGAAAACCGTGATCAGGGGCAAGATGGAAAGACAGCTGAACAAGCTGAACAGGAACGGATAGAAGAACTGGCTGAACGTATCAAAGAGCGTGAAGATATGTCTTTTGAGCAAGCGCAGGAACAACTTCGCCTTGCTATACAACAGTCCCCTACCCTATCTGAAATGCAAGATCAGTTGATTATGGAAATCACTGAAGACGGCCTTAAAATTCAGCTAATCGATAAAGATCAGCGTGCAATGTTCCGCCCAGGCTCCGATGATCTTTATGAATATGCTCGCGTACTAATTATGGAAATTGGTAAATCTGTACAGAATTTGCCAAATCGGTTGACGGTTCAAGGCCACACAGATGGCGGCCGGTACCAAGGGTCAGACGGTGCAACTAATTGGGAACTGAGTGCTGACCGTGCAAATTCAGCACGCCGTGTTTTAGATGCTTCTGGTGTTACCGAAGACCGTATTTTTGAAGTCATCGGCAAAGCAGGTACAGATCCTCTATATCCTGATCAACCTACAAAAACAGAAAATCGCAGAATTACAGTACTTGTTCTTCGCGAAGCACCTGTTGTTCCTCCAAGCTTAAGTGGCAGTTATTAACAGGTAATTTTCACCATTTGCATGATTCCAGCTTGTGGTACCCCCTTTTCGACTGTAACAATTACAGCCAAGGGAGAGCCATTCTTTGGCTGAATTATTACAGGGGGCTTTGTAAAGCTGCTTATGGAACTGGTTGAACCAACAATTCAAATGTGGCTTACATTCATGATCGTTGCAGGTGCTATCTGTGCCTATGCGTATGACAAAATCCCACTTGAGATTTCCAGTATAGCAACCGTTGGCGCACTACTTCTTATGTTTGAAGTAGCCCCTATTCTTGATGATAGCGGCAAGCGGATAATCTCCAGCAAAGATTTGCTTATGGGTTTTGCTGATCCCGCTCTTATTACCATCATGGCACTACTTGTTGTGGGGCAAGGACTAGTGCAAACAGGTGCCTTAAACGGGCCGGCTCGTTTCCTTATCAATGTAGGGAAAAGCACACCTCGCCTTGTTATCATTGCCTGCTTGATTGTGGTAATGTTGATTTCAGCCATTATGAACAACACGCCAGTTGTCGTGATTTTCATCCCTATTTTGGCGGCTCTCGCTGAAAAACTAGGCAAGCGTTCTGCTATGGTCATGATGCCGCTTAGCTTTGCAGCTATCCTCGGCGGGAACATGACCAAAATTGGCTCCAGTACAAACCTTCTCGCAGCAGGTGCCTTTGAAAGTGCTGGCGGCGGCACTATCAGTTTCTTTGACTTCACCATCCCCGGTGCAGTCATGGCCATGGTTGGTCTTGTATATGTAGTACTTATCGCACCCAAACTGCTCACTTCCCGTGAAAATATGGCAGGGCAGCTGGCAAATCGGAGCGGTAAACAATTCCTGTTCCAGTTAGAATTGAATGACGACAACGGCCTTGTTGGCCAAAGGGCGATTGCAGGCATGTTCCCAGGGCTTAAGGATGTAACAGTTCGCATGATCCAACGCGGGCCAGACAAACTCCTGCCCCCATACGATGACATTACCCTTCAGAATGGTGATATTGTTCTGGTAGCCGCTACTCGCAGCGTAATGACTGAAATCCTTAACGCCACACCAGATGCCGTAACCAGCGCAGAAGGCGAAGACACAGAAGAACAAAAAGGTAGCCGCAGAGTTATTGCTGAAGCGATTATAGCGCCAGCCTCACGCATGGATGGCCGCACTATCGCACAAACAGGTTTTCGCTCTGAAACAGGCTGTAATGTACTTGGTGTTCAGCGCCGGAGCCGTATGATCCGGGCTGCTATCTCCCAGCTTAGACTTGAAGCTGGCGATGTACTACTTGTTATGGGTAAGCGTAACAACGTTTTAGCGCTCAGAGAAAACCGTGATGTGATGCTGATGGAATCCTCAGCAACAGATATTCCCATGAAGGAATATACTGTACGAGCTCTCATGATTTTTGCAGGTATCGTATTCACAGCAGCATTTGAAATTCTGCCAATCGTTATCTCGGCTCTTCTTGGTGCAACACTTATGCTTGCTACTCGCTGTATTAATGTGCGCCAAGCTGGCCGGGCTATTGACCGCAGAGTGTTCACAATTGTTGGTGCGGCGCTCGCGCTCGGCACAGCTATGCAAGGAACTGGTGGTGCTAGCTGGCTTGCCCACACCACAATTGAAGCTATGTCAGCTGCGCCCGTATGGGTACTCCTGTCCGGTTTCTTTATGCTGGTGGCGATTTTAACAAACGTTCTATCCAACAATGCGACAGCCGTTCTATTCACACCAATCGCAGTTTCACTGGCCGCAGAGCTTCAATTAGACGCGATGCCGTTCTTGCTCGCGGTTATCTTCGGCGCTAACTGTAGTTTCGCTACACCGATGAGCTATCAAACCAATCTATTGGTTATGGCACCGGGTCATTACCGTTTCATTGATTTCGTGAAAGTAGGGACACCCTTAATTTTTGTTATGTGGGCTACTTTCACTATTTTCGTTCCGTGGTATTATGGTCTCCTATAATTAAGATCAAACGGACCATCAATGACCGATCAGGGCTTGCAATTTCCAAAATTCTACGTGACGGCACCGTCACCCTGCCCGTATTTGGAAGGCAAAGTTGAACGGAAGGTTTTCACTGAACTTAGAGGACCTGATGCTCCTGCTCTTTCTGAAGCACTTGGGAAAGTTGGTTTCCGGCGTAGCCAATCAGTTGTTTATCGCCCTGCCTGCGAAGCTTGTTCGGAATGTATTTCAGTAAGAGTTCGCACGGATGAGTTTGAAATCCGTAAATCGCAAAAACGGCTTGTTAAGACCAATAGTGACCTAATCAGTGAAATCAGGCCACCTCTCGTTACAGAAGAACAATTTGCTCTGCTGCAACAGTATTTGAATACACGCCACCAAGATGGCACCATGGCGGGTATGTCCTTCATGGAATTCAAAGATATGGTGGAAACCAGCCCGGTTACGACAGTTCTTATCGAATACCGCAGAGCTATAGATGGGCATTTGATGGCTGTGGCTCTTTCTGACGAACTCAGTGATGGGCTTTCCATGATCTATAGTTTCTTCGACATTTCAGAAGAAAAACGTAGCCTTGGCACTTATATGATCCTTGATCATATCAATCGCGCTCAAGCGGCTAAACGGCCTTACGTTTACCTTGGGTATTGGGTCGAAGGTAGCCAAAAGATGCGCTATAAAGCCCGCTTCCAACCTTTGGAAAAGCTTGGTCCGAACGGCTGGTATCAAAATACCGAGAACAAACCCATAAAATAAGCTCTGAAAGCTTGCTCCCTTATAGTTGCTGCTTATACTATCGGGCAGCGAATCAGATTCGCCAGTAAGGGATAAAGGGGAAGAGACAGTGCGTAAAAAGGCCGCTTCAGAAGCCACAGAAAATAAAGGCAAAGCAACAGACCTTGGTCGCAGAGCATTATTGCGCGGCGCAGGTGTTGCAGGTGCTGCTGCAATTATTGCAGCCTGTGATGGCGGAACAACCACAACAGCAGATGGCGCGCCAGCAATTGTTGGCAAAAAACGTAACCTGAAAATGGTAACCAGCTGGCCTAAGAACTTCCCCGGTCTCGGCACTGGCGCTGATCGTTTGGCAAAACGTATCGAGGCACTCTCTGATGGTGCTATTAAAGTTAAACTATATGCTGCAGGTGAACTTGTAGGTGCGCTTGAATGTTTTGATGCTGTAAGCCAGGGCAAGGCTGATATGTATCACGCCGCGGAATATTACTGGCAAGGCAAATCCCCTGCTTTCAACTTCTTCGCAGCTGTTCCAATGGGTATGACAGCAAACGAAATGAATGCCTGGATTCAATTTGGTGGTGGCCAGGAACTATGGGATGAACTTTCCGGCGGCTTCAACATCAAACCGTTTGCAGCTGGTAACAGCAGCACCCAAATGGGTGGCTGGTTCAACAAAGACATCAATAGTATTGAAGATTTCCAAGGCTTGCGTATCCGTATGCCCGGCCTCGGCGGTGAGGTAATGAAACGTATTGGCGCCACTCCTGTTACCAAACAAGGTGGCGAAATCTTTCAAGCACTTAGCCAGGGCAATATTGACGCTACCGAATGGGTCGGTCCATGGAACGATCTGGCCTTTGGTTTCCATACCATTGTGAAAAAATACTATTATCCAGGTATTCATGAACCGGGCACAACGCTTAGCATGGGTCTGAATAAAGAACTTTGGGAAGATATGAGCCCTCGCGAGCAAGAAATCATTCGCTCCGCCTCTATGGCAGAAAACGATATGATGCACGCTGAATTTAACGCGAATAACGCCCGTGCTCTTAATACACTCATTAATGATCACGGTGTAGAATTGAAGCGTTTTGACGATACTATTCTTAAGCGCTTAGCTGAAGTATCCGCTGAGGTGATTGCAGATGCCGCGAACACGGATGAGCTTTCGCAGAAAGTATTCAAAAGCTTTAGCGAATCCCGTACATCGGGTATGCAGTGGGGTGAAATTGGGGAACAAGCCTTCGTTCACGCACGTGGGCTCCTAGATACATAATCATTATGCTCGACCGTGTTGTTACCCTTATTGATGGGATTTTAGAAAAGAGCGGCCAAATGTTGGCCGTTCTTCCGCTTTTATTAGTACTCGTACAGTTCGCAGTAGTACTGCTTGTTTATGTATTCTCATCTGGCAGCATTCAGTTACAGGAAAGCCTGCAGTATATAAACGCCGTTATGTTCCTTGGCGGTGCTGGATATACAGCTCTTAAAAACGAGCATGTGCGTGTAGACCTATTTTTCAGCAAATTCAGTGATCAAGGCAAAGCCAAAGTGAACTTCTTCGGCACCTTATTCCTTTTGTTCCCATTCCTTACACTCATGTGGATTGCCGGCGTGCCTTATGTGCTTGATAGCTGGCGCATTCTGGAAACCAGTGTGGAATCGAGCGGTCTGCCTTTTGTGTATATTCTTAAAACAACACTCTTATTATTTGCCCTTACCATGACCCTTCACGGCATTGCGGATGCGATCAGAAGCTTCAAGCAAATGAGGGCTAGCTAATGGATATGTCCCTTATTCTTACCATCAGTATGTTTATAACGCTGGTTGGGTTTCTTCTTTCAGGCTTTCCTGTTGCTTTCACACTTGGCGGTACCGGCTTGTTGTTTGGCCTTATTGGCATGGCTACAGGTACACTGGATTTTACTTTTCTTGAAATCCTGCCCAACCGCCTGTTCAGTAATGTGATCAGGAACGAACTGCTGTTTGCTATCCCCCTGTTTGTAAGCATGGGTGTAATGCTGGAGAAATCCAACGTTGCGGAAGACCTACTTGAAAATATGGGGCGCCTGTTTGGCCCGCTCAGGGGTGGTTTGGGTATTTCTGTAACCATTGTTGGCGCACTACTCGCCGCATCCACAGGTATCGTGGGAGCAACCGTTGTTACAATGGGGCTTCTATCACTGCCTACCATGATGCGCCGAGGATATGATACATCGCTAGCTACAGGTTCTATCGCAGCAGCAGGCACACTTGGGCAAATTATCCCACCATCTATTGTGCTCATCCTGTTAGCGGACGTACTCTCTTCAGCATGGCAGCAAGCGCAGTTGAATAAAGGTGTGTTCTCTCCCACTCCGATGAGTGCAGGTGAACTGTTTGCCGGTGCGCTTTTGCCCGGCCTTGTGCTCGTTGGTCTCTATATTCTTTATCAGGTTGTTATCGCTATTCTGAAACCGGATAGCAGCCCTGCTATCCCTCGTGAAGAAGGCGAAGCACTAGATAAAGCGTTTTACGGCAAACTTCTTATCGCACTTCTACCGCCACTGGTGCTGATTGTTGCAGTATTAGGTTCAATTCTATCAGGCATTGCCACACCAACAGAAGCTGCATCTGTAGGGGCTATTGGTGCTATCCTACTAGGCGCTGCACGTTTGGATACTGGTACAAGAAGGTTTGTCTTTGTTGCGGTTGCAGCTCTACTTTCCCTGCTCTTCATCGCCAGCCAGTTTGATCTACGTCAGTCGAGAGAAATTGTCCCAACCAGTGATGTAATTGCATTCTGGGCAGCAATTATTCTAACAGCAGCGTTTTTCATCTGCCTTGCCCGTGCTTTATGGAAAACATATAAAAGTAATATCCTGAATGAGGTAATGCTATCCACCGTGCGTATATCTACGATGATTTACGCCATCCTTATTGGAGCATCGCTATTCGCACTCGTGTTCCGTGGGCTTGGTGGTGATGATATCATTGAAGGTATGCTCCATAACCTACCTGGTGGGCAATTTACTGCTATTCTGTTGGTAATGGTTTTGATGTTCGTATTAGGGTTCTTCCTTGATTTCATTGAAATCACTTTTGTTGTGGTTCCTGTGGTTGCACCTGCTCTTCTTGCTATGGACGGTACATATGGTCCTATCTGGCTAGGTGTTTTGATGGCTATGAATCTTCAAACCAGTTTCCTTACACCGCCATTCGGATTTGCGCTGTTCTACCTTCGTGGCGTGGTGCCAGAAACTGTACCAACATCAGCGATTTACAAAGGCGTGATACCCTTTGTTATCATCCAGATACTTGCCTTGGCGTTGATTGCAGCTTTCCCTGAAACCGTTACATGGCTGCCTGAGCAACTGTTTTAGCGCTTTCTTCACAAACGTTTCATTTGCACCAAAGAGCCTTAGGCCTTAGGTGCAAATGTATGAAGATTTCAATGAAGAAAATTATTGCGAGTTTAGGTGTTACTGGCGTTATTGCGGTGATGCTGTTTGGTAACCTGATTTATATGAACCTGCGCCCGGATGACCCTATCCTAGCTGGCTGGGAAGAATATGAACCAACACGCTTTGAACAGCTTCAAGAACGTGGTGAACCGCTTCTCGTTGAAGTCTATGCATCATGGTGCCCAACATGCCTCCTGCAGCATAAAGCATTTGAAGGCTTAGTTGAGGAAGGGAAAGCACCAAAAATCCGCGCTATTCGTGTTGATTTTGATACAAATGAAGCTTTCAGACAGGCCCACAATCTTCACGGTACAGGATTGCTTATTCTTTTTGAAAACGGAAAAGAGAAAGCACGAGCTGCTGGCCTTGTAACAGGTGATAAAATTACAGCCTTCCTTGCAGAAAATGGCGTTTCTTA
The DNA here is from genome assembly GCF_024398035.1 of Kordiimonas sp. SCSIO 12603. Classification (NCBI taxonomy): domain Bacteria; kingdom Pseudomonadati; phylum Pseudomonadota; class Alphaproteobacteria; order Kordiimonadales; family Kordiimonadaceae; genus Kordiimonas; species Kordiimonas sp. SCSIO 12603. Next base: position 2,034,685 of record NZ_CP073748.1, on the reverse strand, counting down.
GCCCTATTCAATCCTGAATAATTGCTATTCAAGAGATTAAAGAAGCCTGCTGACAATTTTTGGCATATACTCCGTTATAGTAAGCGCATTACTTACATACATGAGGGAGTATTTAAATGATTGGCTATACGACAGTAGGTGCAAACGATCTCGATAAGAGTGCCGCTTTTTACGATTCAGTTCTTGCTGAGCTAGGTGCAAAACGCACGATGGAATTTGATGGTTTCATCGTGTGGGGTTCTGGTGACCCAACTGGTTCACCTGGTTTTTCCATTACAAAACCGTTTGACGGTAACGCCGCAAGTGTCGGCAACGGCGTGATGATTGCTCTTCTTGCCAAGGATCAGGATCAAGTTGCCGCTGTTTACAATAAAGCCATCGCTAAAGGCGGTAAATGTGAAGGCGAGCCAGGCTTCCGCGGAGATCCATCCATGGGCTTCTATGCAGCATATTTCCGTGATCTGGACGGCAACAAGCTAAATGCATTCTGCATGGCTCCTCAGGGCTAATTCCCACATTTATTCCTTACCCATATGGTAGGAGCCAATAAAAAAGGCCGGAGTATTCTCCGGCCTTTATTTTATCTGAACTTATTGTTCCTCGGGAAACCCATCGGTGGAAGCCTACCTGCGTTGCCTCGCTTACCTGTCCAAGGAGCAAGCTCTGTTTCCGTACGCCAGCGATCACTGCTACCACCCATGGGCCATGTAAGGCCTTCTTCACGGTGGAACATCATCACATCAGACATACCGCCATCTTTATAGCGCTGGAGAGCAACACCCTGCCCGCGGTTCATGGTTGGAATTTCATCCACGCCAAATACCAGAAGCTTACGGTTATCGCCAATTACGGCAACACTATCACCCACTACAGTGAAACAGTGGGTTGCAACAGCATCACCCGGCAAATTCAGGATTTGCTTACCACCCTTCTTCATGGCTACGGCTTGGTCTGCTTCCAGAACAAAACCTTTACCAATAGAGGAAGCTACAAATATCTTCGCACCCGGCACATAAGGAATAAGCGCAACCACTTCATCGTTCGGGTCCATATCCACCATCAAGCGAACAGGTTCACCGTTACCGCGTCCGCCCGGCAGCTTATCACCGCCGATGGTGTATATCTTACCGTTCGTAGCGAAGAGGAAGATTTTATCTGTGGTATAAGCATGGAAACGGAATTGCTCCTCATCCCCATCCTTATATTTCAAGACTTCCTCTGGCTTCGTATGGCCTTTAAGTGCTCTGATCCAGCCACGCTTCGAGCAAACAACCGTAATCGGCTCTTTCTCAATCATGGCTTCAAGTGGTACGGCCTCAGCAATTGGGGCTTCACCAAATGTAGAGCGCCGCTTACCAAGCTCGGTAGACTGACCAAATTTTTCTTTGACCTCAGTGAGCTTTTCACCCACAGCAATCCACTGCAAATCTGAAGATTCAATAAGAGCCAAGATACCAGCACGTTCTTCTTCAAGCTTCGCATGCTCAGAACGGATTTCAACTTCTTCAAGCTTGTGAAGTGCACGCAAGCGCATGTTAAGGATAGCTTCCGCCTGCACTTCCGTCAGCTTAAAGGTGCTCATCAAGCCACCTTTTGCATCATCCTCAAAACGGATAATGCGGATCACTTCATCTAGGTTCAGATAGGCGATCAGATAACCAGAAAGAATTTCAAGGCGGCGCTCAATCTTCTCAAGACGGAACCTGTTACGGCGCAGAAGAACTTCAATCTGATGCTCAAGGAAACTATCTAGTGTTTCCTTCAGTGATAGCACTCTCGGACGGTTATCCAGTGCGATGACATTCAAGTTGAGAGAAAAACGCACCTCAAGCTCAGTCAACTTGAAGAGGCTTTCCATCAGCATATTTTCATCAATCGTACGGTTCTTTGGCTCAAGAACGATACGAATATCTTCCGCAGATTCATCTCGAACGTCTGTAAGGATTGGTAGCTTCTTATCAGAAATCAGATCAGCTATTTTCTCAATCAATTTTGATTTTTGAACCTGATACGGAATCTCTGTAACAACAATTTGGTAAAGGCCGCGTGGCAGTTCTTCTTTTTCCCAGCGTGCTCTCAGGCGGAAACTACCTTTGCCTTGCTCGTAAGCTGCAATGATATTTTCGCGGGGCTCAACAACCTGCCCACCCGTTGGGAAATCTGGGCCTTGAATGCTATCCAAAAGATCGCGCGTGGTAATTTCAATGGCTGGATTACGGCGCGCTTCAATAAGACGCTGCATACCATCCACAAGCTCACCAACATTATGGGGCGGAATATTTGTTGCCATACCCACCGCAATACCAGTGGAACCATTCGCAAGAAGATTAGGGAATGCACCAGGGAAAACAACAGGCTCTGCGTCTTCACCGTCATATGTCGGGCGAAAATCTACCGCATCTTCCTCAAGCCCTTCCATAAGCTTGGCAGCAACTTCGGTGAGACGGGCTTCTGTATAACGCATAGCCGCCGCGTTATCGCCGTCGATATTACCGAAGTTCCCCTGCCCGTCCACAAGTGGGAAACGAACAGAGAAATCCTGTGCCAAGCGCACAAGGGCATCATAAACAGATTGGTCACCATGCGGGTGATATTTACCGATAACATCACCAACAACACGGGCACATTTTTTGTAGCCTGTTTTTGGATCCAGCTTCAAAAGGCGCATCGCATAAAGCAAGCGTCTGTGTACTGGTTTCAGGCCATCCCGCACATCAGGCAATGAACGAGACATAATCGTGGAGAGTGCGTACGCTAGATAGCGCTCGCTCAAGGCATCGCTAAACGGTGCCTCTACAATGTTTTCACTGAAATTAGGTTCACTACTCATGCAGTGACTATAGCAATCAAAATCCGCTTGGCTACTATGATCTTGCTGTTTTCCACAATTTGTTTGGAGTCAACAAAACCGCTTAACGGATAAGCTGTATTAGAGAGCCTCAAAACGTTGTCACAGCCCCAATAAAACCATCCATACAGGTCATCAAGGCTGTAACATAAAAGTTAATATTAGCTTCTATTTTTCAGATCTATTGGCGGGATCTCTAACCTCTCGGCGAGTTTCGGCAGTGAAAGCCCAATCGCGGCGGTCAATTCTGATTTCAGAAGTTGGAATAGTATAGTCTTCATCAGCCAGTTTACGAATACCTTTGGCAAAGGTTATCTCCCGCGCCCAGGGAATTTCATGCCCCATACCTTCAATCTTAACCGTCTCCCGATATGAAGCATTGGAGATATAGTTTTCCATATAGGATACATTACCGTACGGAACGAGCAGATCAGCAGTACCGTGCATGATAATAGTGGGCGCTGTGATCGTGCTAAGTTTGCTCTTCATTTCTTCAAGTTGCTTAGGAAGGGATAAAAGTTCCCGGTTCAGGATAAGCAGATCTTTAGGCACGAACCATGAAACAACCGGTGCATTACCTAGCTTTTGAACAAAAACTGGATCAGGCTCCAACTCTGGGTCCATAGAGGCAGCAGCCAGCATCAACCCGCCTATTTTATTACCGTGACGAATAGCAACCATCGCAGCAATCGGGCCGCCAGAGGAATGCCCAACAACAATTGGCTTCTGGCCATTTTTCTCTATCAGTAACGGCGCAATAGCATCAGCCTGTGCCTCAAGAGAGGCTAGAAGCTTATACGGCGTTGTTTCACCGTATCCCGGACGGTCGACAACCACATATTCCATATCCGCGGGTGCATTACGAATAGTACGGTAATAATCAGCCGCTTGGCCGGGTGTTCCGTGCAGAATTATTACTCTGCGACCACTGCTCTGTGATTTCAGGTAAGATACATTAAATGTACCGTCGCTGGTTTCAGCGGCAACTGAGCCGCGCTCTACATACTCGTTACCCTTAAAAAAACTCTCATTACCTGAAGCACAAGCTGCCAAGGCAAAGAAACCAACGGAAGCAACAAAGATTCTTACTGTTTTTTTCATCATACTTCCCCTACTGCGCTTGCTTATTATCTGATGAAACAGGTTTATAGTCAGGTTCTAAAAGTACCCGAACAAAAGCTGGTAAAGCTTGCCTAACCTCACGGTTCAGCGGGGTATTGCCAGCAAATATAACAACAGTGTCTTCCACTGGAAAATAGTGATATGTTACCTTAAAGGCTGGTATATTGGCGCGAATAACGCTCGATCCGATATTAAATATCCACGGCGTACCAGACCATGTTTCAGAAACCTGAATACCGTAAGCCGCATCGATATCTGCCTCAAAAGCTTCAGGTATAGCGGTATGTCTTTTATGAAGAAGCTTGAGCGAAGCGTCGGAAAGGACTTTTCCGCCATATAGTGCAGTATGCCATTTATATAAATCGCTCGCAGTTGATAGCAGGCCCATACTTCCCTGTATATAAGGTGGGAGCTTTCCTAATTTGTTAAGGCGGTCTGGTAAATTACCCCAGCTTTCTCCATCTTCACCTACATATCCATTTGCAATCCGTGACTTATCCCAATCAGGCAGGAGATATCCGGTATCGGTAATACCCGCTGGATCAAAAAGGTTGTCCTTGAGAAACGCTTCAAATGACTGGCCAGATTGTTTTTCAATTATAAGGCTTAGAAGACCGTAGCCTTCACTAAATTCGATAACCCTATCACCCGGCTTGAAACTAAACTTAGGCAGATATACAGCTGGGCTAATTTCATTCTCTGCGGAAAACACATCCTTTAAAAACTCATCCGTATTAATAGTTTCAAAGGCATCCCATTCTTCTACACTCAACAGCCCGGGGGTGTGAGTAAGTAGATGGTGGACAGTAATATTCTGCTTATCAGCAGGTACATTATCAAAGAATTTACTGAGTGTATCAGAGAGGCTTAGTTTACCCTGCTCCGCCAACTTAAGTATAGCAGCCGCCGTAAAATACCGTGTCAACGTACCTGTTGAATATACGGTATCTAGCGTGTTGGGTATTTTGTTTTCACGGTCAGCAAATCCATAGCCTTGTGCGTGAACGATCTTGCCGTCTTTAGCAATAAGTAACGTTCCAGAAAACCCCTCAGTAATATGTTCATTCAAAAAGCTTTTCAGCTTTTCATCGCTTGTTACCTTCGCTGTAATATTTATGTCTGAAGAAATACCTGGTGCGGTTATTAATCCCACCAACAAGCCAGCACTCGCAACCCGGCGAGCGGCCATTTTTAAGCTAATCATCTAGCTTTCTCCCTAACTGTCGTGTCGTATTTAGTTATATATTTATAGTTGAGGAATTTTACCTCGTGATATGCGTAACACACCGAATAAACACGTATTTCTCACTAAAAATCACAACCATGTGATGCATAGTCGTGCATTTACACACTGGGCGATTGATATAAAATCAACCCTAAAATACGAGAAATAGTTGGAAGAAAATACCCTAACTAGGAAAGGGTATGCTTTTGAAGGCTTGAAAGAAAACGCTCTCTAGCAGCTGGCTGCCCACCAGTTCGAACAGCCCATACATACCGATCCAGAAAATATCCGGTAAGCCGAAGAGCTTCCACACTAGCCTGCATATCGATTTTACCCTCACCAGGTGAAGCAAGAAATGCCGGTAAACTTAGTAACTTGTCACGGTACAAAAAGCCTGCTTCTTCAGAAACAGCACGGCCAGACTTTGGAGAAACATAGATAAGATTTTCAGTTGAACCCGTACCTGCACATTCGCTCAGGTCAAGGCCATAGCCGAGCTCCTGCAATATTCCGAGTTCAAGCTGCGAAAAGGCCGCCCCCCACCCTTCAAGGGAGCTATCAGACGCTTCTAAAAGCTTTACGATCGCGCTTAACCCCTCATAAACACTCAGATGTGGCTCACGTTCTGTCATGGTAGTCACCACAACAGATGTAACAGCCGCAAGCGCTGCCAAGCGGTTACCATCACCAAGCATATTACCAAGAGGGCTGTGAAGCAGTTCAACGGTGAAGCGGCCTAAATTGGTTTCTAATCTTGAACGCCAATTTACGGAAAGGAAATTACCAGGCTGAAGGTTCGCTTTATTACGGCGCCCCATACCGCCCTTGATAAAACCACGAGCACGCCCGTGGTTTTTGGTCATAATCTCAAGAACAGCATCACTCTCGCCAAGGCGAGTGGCAGAAAGAACAATCCCTTCATCCTGCCATTCCATACCTACGTTCCTGATCTCTACTTTATTTTACGAAATCTAGACCCATGCCTTCATACATGGATTTATCATCGGCCCAACGTTCTGTCACTCGAACATGTAGGAACAAATGCACACGGCGTTGGAACTCTTCTTCCATTTCTTCGCGTGCCATCTGGCCCAGGGTTTTCAGCATACTGCCGCCCTTACCGATGACAATACCCTTCTGGGTTTCACGCTCAACATGGATAACCTGTTCAATGCGTACGGAACCGTCTTTGCGGTCTTCCCACTTCTCGGTTTCCACTGTTGTGGCGTAAGGCAGTTCATCATGCAGGCGAAGATATACTTTTTCCCGTGTAATCTCAGCCGCCAGAATACGCATCGTAGTATCGGAAAGCTGATCTTCCGGGTACATCCACGGGCCTGCTGGCGCTTTATCAGCAAGGAATGCTTTAAGATCTGCAACGCCTTCGCCGTGAAGGGCAGAAATAAGGAAAGTATCTGTGAAGATGCCATGCTCGTTACATTCCTGAATAAGCGCGAGAAGGCCATCCTTTTTCATGCCATCAATTTTGTTCAACACGAGAATAACTTCACGCCCAGCATTCTTGAGGCCTTCAATGATATGCTCAACCTCTTCTGTAATACCTTTACGAGCATCAATCATCAGAACAGTTGTTTCTGCATCCTCAGACCCTTTCCAGGCCGCGCTGACCATCGCGCGGTCAAGCCTGCGTTTTGGTGCAAAAATACCCGGTGTATCAATGAACACCAATTGAGTTTCTTCATGCATACCGATACCGGTAATGCGGGTACGTGTTGTTTGTACCTTATGCGTAACAATCGCAACCTTTGCACCCACAAGCGCGTTCAAAAGCGTTGATTTACCTGCGTTTGGCGCACCAATTAGCGCCACAAAACCGCATTTAGTCTCAGCTGTCTGGTTTTCAGACATTATTTCTCTCCTGCAAGGATACTGAACAGTGCCGCTGCTGCAGCTTGTTCCGCAATCCTTTTCGCGCTGCCTTGTGCACGGGCAGAACCCTTGCCTTTTACAGTCGCTTCAATTGTAAAAATTGGTTGGTGATCAGGACCTGATCTTTCAACAACCTCATATTTGGGAAGTGCGGTCGCACGGGCCTGACACCATTCCTGAAGCAGGGTTTTGCTGTCTTTCACAACATCCTGATCTTCATTCATCATGGGTATCCAGTGCTTCCGGATAAATTCTTCTACAACACCAAAGCCCGCATCTAGATACATGGCACCAATAATGGCTTCACATACATCAGCCTGCACGGCTTCTTTATCGCGTGTTCCTTCTGTTTCAGCACCTGGCGTTAGCTTGATCGCTTTTACAAGATCAAGTTTCTTTGCCATCTCTGCCAGAGTTTCCTTGCGCACAAGTGAAGTAAAACGGCGGTTAAGCTGCCCTTCTGCTTCACTCGGGTATGCTTCGAGAAGCCATGTGGAAACTGCTAGACCGAGAACACGGTCCCCTAAAAACTCAAGACGCTGGTAGTTGTATGTACCTGACAAGGATGGGTGTGTTAGTGCCTCATCCAGCAAACTTGCTTTAGTAAAAGTATATCCAGCGATTTTTTTCAGTGGTGCCATTCTATTTTATGCTCTCGCTTCATCCATATGCCGGCGCATCTCTTTCACAGATGCCTCAAGGCCGTGGAAAATCGCTTCGCCAATAAGGAAATGGCCAATATTCAGTTCGCGTAATTCTGCAATCGCGGCAATAGGGCCAACAGTATCATAGCTGAGGCCGTGGCCTGCATGCATTTCAAGGCCATTTTCATAACCGTAAGACGCAGCTTCTTTGATACGAATGAGTTCTTCCTCACGCGCTTGCCCTGTAAGATCACAGTATGCACCTGTGTGAATTTCCACCACTGGCGCACCAAGAGACAGCGCTGCATCAAGCTGTGCTTTATCAGCATCCAGGAATAAACTCACACGAATACCAGCCTTATTCAGTTCTGAAACATAATGCTTCAAACGGTTATGTTGCCCTGCTGCGTCAAGGCCGCCCTCTGTTGTGAGCTCCTGCCGTTTTTCCGGCACCAGACAACAAGCATGTGGCTTATGACGTAGTGCAATCTCAAGCATCTCATCAGTCGCGGCCATTTCAAAATTCAGAGGCACCGTCAGCACATCAGCAAGTGTTGCAATATCTTCATCAGAAATATGACGGCGATCTTCACGCAGATGAGCAGTAATGCCATCCGCGCCTGCTTTAACTGCCAAGCCTGCAGCACGTACTGGATCAGGATGGCGAATACCACGCGCATTTCTAATAGTGGCTACATGATCAATATTCACACCTAAGCGAAGTCTATGCACTATCCTTTTCCTCTTCTTTCATCACTGTTTCTGAGGACCTTATTTTTGCTTTTTCTTCCATCTTCAAGCGGCGACTATCACGATACCCTGAAATCAATCCTCTAAAGGCGAAGTAAAACAGGAACCAAACAATAACTGCAACTGGAAAACCACCGACAATCAAAGGAAATACAACGGGCAAAAATGAGGCAAGATACCCAAACGGATCATTGGCCATCGCGCCCATATCCCATGGCGGCACTTCCGCTGTTACATCAGTACCCAGTATGGCTGAGCCAATTTGGCTGGTAAGCGCGAAAATAAAGGGGAATGTCCATGGGTTACCAATAGCCGTACCGATGGCTGACGCAAGTAAATTACCCCGCACTATCCAGGCAACTGCAAACCCCATCAAGAAATGAAGGCCAAGAAACGGTGTAAAGGAAACAGCAGCACCGGAAGCGAAACCAGCAGCAATGCTATAAGGCGTTCCCGGCAACCGAGCGATACGGTACCAGATATAAAGCCACGCTCTTTTCAAGCCTGAGCGCGGCCAGAAAAAATCTACCGTTTTTTGCCAAAAAGTAAGTGGGGTCCGCCGCTTAAATACCATGGATTATGATTTCAGCCCACGGCTACCAGGTTTAATTGCTGGAATTTCAGCAAGTTCAGCAGGTACATCTTCAGGCTTATATGTTGGCGCATCAATAGTTGCCAGTGCTGTAACCGGCGCACCAACTTCTGCCCGACCACCGGAACGGTTAATCAAACAGCCAGCAGCCACAACTTCACCACCCCATTCAGTGATGGTTTTAATACATTCACGAGAAGACAAGCCCGTTGTGATGATATCTTCCATCATCAGAATTTTCGCGCCGTTTGGGATTTCAAAACCACGACGAAGCGCGAATTCACCATCAACACGTTCTGTGAAAATGCCTAGAACACCAAGCTGGCGAGCAACTTCATAGCCCACGATAACACCGCCCATTGCCGGGCTCACTACAAGATCAACTTCTACACCAGTTGCCTTAAGTTTCTCAGCAAAAGCAGCACACAAGCGACCAGCACGTTGCGGGTCCATCAGAACTTTTGCACACTGCAGATAAACAGGGCTGTGAAGGCCCGAAGACAGCTTGAAATGACCTTCAAGCAGAGCGCCTGCCGCGCGAAATTCATTCAATACAGCTTCCTGATCCATTGCTGGCTCCTGATAAGTGAAATTATTTATCTGCGCGGATAGTACCCGCGCGAAGGTTCGTCAAGTCAAATACGCTTAACTGAGGCGAATTATCCCAAAACCCTGTCAACTCTACTGATTACACGGCTAACCCTTAAGGCCCGGGTGATATCATTCAAGTGTTTCACATCTTTCACTTCAATATCTATGATCATTACATAAAACTCGGGATCACGCTGTGGGATTTCAAGGTTTGAGACATTACCACCTGTCTTGGAAACTGTTGCAGCAATCGCTGCTAAAGCACCGCGTTCGTTCACCACTTCAAGGCGCAAACGGCCAGTGTAGAAGGCATCACTATCTTCTTCACCTTCTTCCCAGCGCAAGTCGAGCCACATTTCTGGCCGATCATCAAATTCTGTAAGTTTAGAGCAATCAATAGTATGAATTGCAGCACCCTGCCCCGGCACGCGAAGACCTACAATACGGTCACCTTTCACCGGATGGCAGCAAGAAGCAAGTTGAACTGCTGAACCTTGAGTAATCCCGGAAATAGGAATAGCACCATCATCCACCTGTTCCCAATCCTGGTGAACATTAGGAAGGCCCTCATTCCGAGCATCTTCCTTAAAGCCCGGGAAAGCGGCCCGCAAAATTTCTTCCTCAGAAAGTGTTCCTTGCCCGACAAGAGCAAAGAGCATATCAGCGTCAGACAAGTTAAGAACACTCGCCGCTTCTTCGATCACCCTACCTGAGAAATCAAGGCCGTTCCGGCGGCAAGCTTTCTCGATAAGTGTTTTCCCTAGCTGACTATATTCTTCATGTTGCTGGAAGCGCACATGCCTTCGAATAGCAGAACGAGCTTTACCTGTTACAACAAAACTATCCCACCGCGGCGATGGCGCTTGTCCTTTAGACGTCAAGATTTGAACCTGATCACCATTATCAAGCTGGTGACGAAGGGGCACCATACGGCCGTTTACCTTCGCGCCAACACAGTGATCTCCTACCTCGGTATGTACTGCATAAGCAAAATCCACAGTGGTAGAACCACGCGGCAACGGCACTAGTTCCCCCTTCGGGGTAAAGCAGAATACTTTATCCTGATACATCGCAAGTTTGGTGTGCTCCAGGAACTCCTCCGGGTCATGTGTATGATCAAGAATTTCAAGAAGTTCCCTAATCCAGCGATATTGAGAACCCTCAGCATTTTCAGCTTTCTGTTTATACTGCCAGTGCGCGGCAACCCCGATTTCCGCCTCTTCATGCATATCATGGGTACGAATTTGTACTTCAAGCTTGTTGTTATGTGGACCAATCACTGTTGTGTGGATCGAGCGGTAGAAATTCTGTTTCGGAAGCGAGATATAATCTTTAAAGCGCCCTAGTACCATTGGCCATTCACCGTGGACGATACCGAGAGTGCGGTAACAGGTAGAAACATCATCCACCATAATACGGAAGGCCATCACATCTGAAAGCTGCTCAAAGCTGATATTCTGTCGCTCCATTTTCCGCCAGATGGAATATGGGCGTTTGATACGGCCACTAACCTTGGCTTCAATACCATTTTCTTTAAGAAGTTCCGTTAGCGCTGCTACCATGTCAGCTTCAAGGTTAGGGCTTTCTTCTATAAGATAATGGAGCCGTGCATTGATGGATTCCATTGCCTCAGGGTCCATATGCGTAAAGGCAAGATGCTCAAGCTCATCTTTCAGCTCATGCATACCAATGCGTTCAGCAAGCGGTGCGTATATATCAAGCGTTTCTTTGGCAATTCGCTTGCGTTTCTCAATTTTCTTAATATGCCCCAGCGTACGCATATTGTGCATACGGTCAGCAAGTTTAACCAGAAGCACGCGGATATCATTCGACATCGCTAGAAGAAACTTCCTGAAGTTCTCCGCCTGCCGCATGCTTTCGGTCTGCATTTCAATTTTTGAGAGCTTGGTAACACCGTCCACCAGTTCAGCTACCTTGGGGCCAAAAAGCTCGTGGATTTCTTCGATGGTTGCAACTGTATCTTCCACCACATCATGGAGAAGTGCCGTAGCGATCGTATCACAATCCAGCTTCATATCCGTTAAGATACCAGCCACTTCAAGTGGGTGCGAAAAATACGGATCACCAGACGCCCTCGTCTGGCTACCATGAGCTTTCATCGCAAATACATAGGCACGGTTAAGGAGAGCCTCATCCACGTTTTTATCGTAGGCTCTTACAAGATCAACTAACTCAAACTGACGGATCACGCGGCAACCTTTACTCTTTTAATTCATCTAACTGATAGCAATACTCTTTTCGAGAAAGAATTTCAGCCCATTTATTATGCTATGGTAAAATTCATTAACAGTTACCGAAGAAGTGTGGGAAATTTTCAAGCGGAGGGACTTTATGTCTGAGCTCAAACCTCAAACAGGCATGCTCGAAGGGCAAGTGGCATTCATCACCGGCGGCGGCAGCGGCATCAACTTAGGCATTGCCAAAAACATGGCAGCAGCAGGTGCGAAAATAGCTATCTGTGGCCGCACTTTTGAAAAACTGGAAAAAGCGGCAGAAGAAATCAGAGAATACGGAGTGGATGTATTCCCAGTTGCAGCCGATGTACGCGATCTTGAAGCCATGGAAAAAGCTTTCGCAGAAACCAAAGCGACACTGGGAACTGTTTCAATTGTTGTGGCAGGTGCCGCCGGCAACTTTATGAGTAAGGTAGAAGACCTGAGCTATAATGGTTTTAAAACAGTTGTAGATATTGACCTGATCGGATCATTCAACACAGCAAAAGCAGCCCATGATCAGCTCAAGGAAACTAAAGGTTCCATCATCTTTATCTCGGCAGGACAATCGCTCGACGGTTACAGTCATCAAGCGCATGTATGTGCAGCCAAGGCTGGCATCGATAAACTTATGAAAACACTGGCTATTGAATGGGGTCCACAAGGTATTCGTTCAAACAGCATTATCCCCGGCCCTATTGACGGCACAGAGGGCATGAAACGCCTTAGCTCTCCAGAAACTCTTCCAATGCTTATACAAAGCGTACCTGCCCGCAGGCTAGGTAGCGTAAATGATATTGGCCAAGCAGCTGTATTCCTATCCTCAAATCTCGCAGGATATATCACAGGCGCCGTACTTCCTGTTTGTGGCGGGCAAACACTTGGCGGATCTGGCCTCTTTAACTTTGCGGCAGACCAGTTCCACAAGCCAGCAAAATAATCCAACAAATTTCAGGCAATAAAAAACCCGGCTCAAGGCCGGGTTTTCTTTAGATATGAACTCAGAATTACTCTGAAGCTGGAGCCTGATCTTCCATACCAGCCATAAGAATGGACATATCCACTTCTTCCGGCTCATCAGATTCAACAACTTTACGCATCCCGTGAATTACTGATTCTGTCAGGTCATTTGCCTGAATATGTTCATCAGCGATTTCACGCAGAGCAACAACTGCGTTTTTATCGTTATCACGCTCTACAAGGAGCGGTGCACCAGAAGAAATCTGGCGAGAACGCTGTGCTGCAGCGAGAACCAGATCAAAGCGGTTATCTACCTTGTCAACGCAATCCTCAACGGTAACGCGAGCCATTCACTATCTCCAAAATTCTTTAATTGTGGTGTGCGATCAAGCGCACGACCTCCATATAAGCGCCTGCTTATACATATACACACCTTCACTGTAAAGGAATGAATCCGCCTTTCAAAGGCTATTTATTGGTTTTCTTGCAGTTTCCGGATATGAGGCATTTGTTCCACAATCAAATCTGCCTTCATCATTTCTTTTACAGTCTGCCCAAGAACCGGATGTTTCCATTTCCCTGCAATCTCTGACAGAGGTGCCAATACAAAAGCTCTTTTATGCAACCGCGGATGCGGCACTACAGGTTCCGCCAGAATTGCCGCCGGATCAGCATCATTCACCACATCTTGCCACGCCTTGATATTCGGGAACACGCTATCGCCGTATGCCAGTATATCTATGTCAATAGTTCTCGCGCTCCACCGTTCAGCTGGCTGCCTCCCAAGCTTTACTTCAAGCTCCTTAATCAACCCTAACAGCACATCACACCTATGAGTGGTGTTCCCTATAACTGCAGCATTTATAAAATTAGGCTGCCCCGAAGCAGGCACCGGTTCTGTTTCAAAAAATGGAGAGACTGAAGTAATCTCAATATTCAGCTTCTGCATCAATTCTATACTTTCACGTACAGTTTGAAGCGGACTACGCTGACCGGAAGGCAAATTTCCACCAAGACCCAGTAATATTTTTACTTTTTCCGCCTTCACCAAAAATACCTTTTCAAGAACAGGCCTTTCACTTAACCATAATTTTACCAAAAGTTAACTGCCTGCAGTCAATATTAGTTTATGGTACATTTAACCGTAATGTGTAGTTACCTACACTATTTTGTACAATTATACTTCTGCGCGTATTTTTTTTGATAGGAACTCAAAATGTTGATTTATCCTGAAGAACGCATTGCGTTGTTTATAGACGGGGCTAACCTATATGCAACTGCTCGTGCCCTCGACATGGAAATAGACTATAAAAGTTTGCGTGAACATTTCTCCCAAAAGGGTCGATTGGTTCGCGCTTTTTATTATACGGCTATTTTGGAGGATCAGGAATATTCACCACTTCGTCCTCTTATTGATTGGCTTGATTATAATGGCTTCACGCTGGTTACCAAACCAGTGAAAGAATTCACTGATGAAAATGGTCGCCGTAAAATCAAAGGCAATATGGATATCGAAATTGCCGTAGATATGCTCAACATTTCAGAAAACCTTGATCATGTGATCCTGTTCTCTGGCGATGGTGACTTCCGCAGACTTCTGGAAGCTGTACAGCGCCGCGGTGTAAGAGCCACGGTTGTGAGCTCTAATAAAACACAGCCTTCCATGATTGCTGATGAGTTAAGACGCCAAGCTGACCAGTTCGTTGACCTGATTGACCTTAAGGACATGATTGGCCGCCCTGCATCAGGCCGTCCAGAAAATGATCCATGGGATTCAGAATTCGGGGAAGACTAAAACTCTTCCCTATTTGAAAGAAGGCGGCTTATGATAAGCCGCTTTTTTTATGCCTGTGAGATATACCATGCCTGAATTAATCGAACCCAAAAAACACTGTAATTCATGCCCTCGCCTAACCACCTTCAGGCAAGAAAATAGCAAACTATATCCAAATTATCACAATGGTGCTGTGAACAATATTGGCCCAATGGACGCCGAGATTATGATCCTGGGCCTTGCTCCAGGGCTTCAAGGCGCTAACAAATCAGGCAAACCCTTTATTGGTGATCAATCCGGGGACTTACTCTATGCCGCGCTAAGTAAACTTGGTTACACCAACGGCGAGTTTCATAACGGAAATAAATTCAAGCTAAATAGAGCCTTAGTCACAAATGCGGTGAGATGTGTCCCTCCACAGAACAAACCCACGGCTGCTGAAATCAACAATTGCCGCCCTTACCTTCTTTCACTGATTGATAACATGCCGAAGCTGAAAGTGATTTTTGCTTTAGGCAAGGTGGCGCATGATACGGCGCTTAGAACTTTTGGCCTTCAAGTGTCAGCACATAAGTTCATGCACGGTTGCGAATATAAATTGAGAGAGGGCCTATGGCTTGTCAGCAGTTATCATTGCTCGCGCTATAATCTGAACACTAAAGTGCTAACGGAAGAGATGTTTCTCAGCGCCCTTACCCAAGCCCAAAGATTATCAAGGCAATAAAAAAGGCCGGGAAACATCCCGGCCCTATTCATTCAATAACTAGAGCTTTAAGCCTAGAAACGACCCGTAATAGAGAAACGAGCGTTAAGCGGTGCGCCAACTGTAATGTTGTTTGCATTGTGTGAATTCGGGAAATATTCCGTATCAGTTAGGTTTTCCACATTCACCTGCAGACGCACACTGTCGTTTAGATCGTAATATGCCGCAGCATCAATACGAACAAAGCTTGGCAGTGTTACCGAGTTACCGTTATCTGAGAAGCTTTCGTCCTGGAATGTAAGACCAGCGCCAAGACCAAAACGCTCAGTTACCTGATAATTAGTCCACACGTTGATTGTGTGCTCAGGAAGTTCGCGTACGCGGTTGCCATTAGTTTGGTTACCTTCAAGATAGCTATAGCCTGCAGACACAAACCAATCTTCAGTAAGCTGGCCAAGCACTTGTACTTCAATACCGCGAATTTCACTCTCGATAATATCAAGCTGACCAGCATCCGCATCGGATACAACTGGTGATCTCTGCTCAACTTCAAACAAAGCAGCAGTGAAACTCAGGCCATCAGCGAAGTCCCACTTTAGACCAACTTCAATATTCTGGAATGTATCTGGGTCAAGCGCCTCTGTCGTCTGGTTAATATTAGCAAACTGCTCACCAGAACGTGGGAGGAAGCTCTCACTGAAGCTACCGTAAATCGAAATATTTTCCTGTGGCTTGAACACAAGGCCTAGACGTGGAGAGAATTCTGAATCTCTACGCTCACGAATTTCTCTTTCACCTGTATTGATGAATGTTTCAACATTATCAACGCGGATTTTGAAAGTATCGAAACGACCACCAATGATAAGGTCTAGCTTGTCAGAGATTTCAATCTGATCCTGAATATATAGAGAGAATACTTCAAGGTCAGCTTCAGTATCGTCGTTCAGATCAACTGAGAAATCATTTGTTGTTGTTTCGCCAGCAGCGTTTGTACCAACACCATTATTCAAGCTTAGAGGGCGTGTCGCGAGAAATGTTTCGCGATCATCCTGTGAGCCACTAAAGAATGAATTGAAACGGTCATTGTTGTTAACCGTATCAATATATTCAGCGCCAGCAAGAATAGTGTGACCGAAACCACCAAAATCAACTTCACCAATAAGGTTTGAAGACAGGATCAAATTCTTACGCTGTGTGGTGTCAACATAACCATCAAGTGTAACTTCATTTGATGCCGCATCGAACGCAACAGGGAAGAAGTTTGAATAAAGCTTGTCATAATCACCGTATGACGCACTAAAGTTACCCTTAAAGCTGTCATTGAACTGGTGCTCAACGCTGGCGCGGAAAACATGTGCATCAAGCGTTGTAGTATTAATGTCAGGATCACCAAATGTAATATCTACAAGCTCTTCAGCCGGGCGACCATTCACAGATGGAATACCGCGATCAATGAAACGCTCGTTATTGATATACTCGTATGAGAGGTTCACCGTTGTAGCTTCAGAAAGCTCTAGCTTCACAGTTGGATTAACACCGATACGTTCACCATCGAAGAAATCACGGTGGTTGTTTAGATCTTCATAATAAGCATTCAAACGGAATGCAGCTTTTTCGCTTACAGCAAGATTGTTATCTACTTGAAGGTCAAACGCGCCAAATGTGTTAATGCTTGCTTTGTAACCAAAGAAATCTTCACCGATAACACCCTTTTTAGTCACACGGTTTAGAACACCGCCTGTACCACCACGACCGAAAAGAAGTGCGTTAGGGCCACGAAGAATTTCAACCTGCTCAAGGTTATAGAAAGAGCGGTAATACTGAACATCATCGCGTACACCGTCGATATAGAAGTCCGCTGTTGAACGTACGCCACGGAAAACTACTGCATCACGGTGACCTTCACCTTGTGAACTGTTCACACCAGGAGTGTAAAGAACCAGATCGCTAACGCTTGTAAAGCCTTGGCGGATGATTTGATCGGCAGAAATGATTGAAAGGCTCTGCGGTACATCGATAATCGGTGTTGGTGTTTTAACAGCGTTAATCTTGTCTAGGGACAGATAACGGCCTTCAACAATGATTTCATCAATATCATCAGCGTTCTGCTGCGCAACTTCTGCAGCATTTACAGCAGTAGCACCGATAAGCAGTGCGGCAAGCGCTGTACCTGATTTAAGGTTGAAGTTCATAGTAACTCCTATGGGGAAAGAGTGGTTAACAAGTTATGGAGGCCGTCTAGCATTCCATATAATGATTTTGCAAATCACTCTTACCTAGAAACATGGAACTTGAGATCAATTCTCATTATCTGTTGCAAAAATGCATCGGACCGTTCCCGCAATAAAATCCCACGCCCTACACCATTAAGGAGAATAAAACTGGCAAATCATGCAAAGAAACAAAATATGAAGAATATAAGGAAATATCGTAATAGATTGAAACCATTGATTAATATCTCTATTCTATCATACAGCATTGTACATAAATGAATACCATTCCACGGTTGTCCATATATCTATGAGGAACAAAATGAGCGCTGAAAGTTCATTAGGTGAAGAACGTTTCTTCCAAAAAGGAGACACCATCTATCGGCAAGGTGCTGAAAGTGATGGTGTTTATATGATTATGGAAGGTCAGGTGGAAATCTGGCGGCAGGAAGGAGATGATGCTTACCATGTAGCCACTATTGGCGAAGGGGAATTACTAGGTGAAGTAAGCGCTATCAAACAACAGTCTCACTCCGTTACCGCAAAATCATCTGCTGATAGAACAACCACTCTCTTCATTGAGGCAAATGCCTTCAGGCGTAGCTTCTCTGACCCGCTCGTTCGCCATGTTGTGCACACCCTTGCAGCCCGTCTGAGGAACAGTTACAGCGTTGTACAAGCTATTCAGGCAGAGAGCGAACATCAAATACAGCACTTCAAAAGTGAATATCCCTCAATTGAAGGGCTTTCACGGCTCGTTGCAGATAAATTCCTTACCTATGTAGAACTTAAAGATTTCCCTTTTGGTGTTGGAAATATATCCTCAAAAATGCAGCATAGCCTCGTTGGTCCCTCAAGCCTGAAGGTGCCACTCCCCGGCATTCCCGAACTTAGCGATAATCACTTCGAAGTATTGCGAAGAGACGGAGGCTATATTGTCCGGGATATGGGTAGCCAACAAGGCACTATTGTGAATGGCAAAAGCATCAGCAAATACAGTGCATCAGCAACAGCTAAGCTACGCCCTGGAAAGAACGAAATTATATGTGGTAGAGCTGATAGCCCGGTAAGATTTGCGATAACCATTCCTGTTTAAATCAAGAATGGTCTTTCATTAAGCGGGCCTTCTGCCTGTTCCAATCACGCTGCTTTTCAGTTTCACGTTTATCATGAAGCTTCTTACCCTTGCCAAGGCCGAGCTCAAGCTTTGCCCTACCTTTCTCGTTAAACACGATACGGAGCGGTACAAGGGTCATGCCTTCACGTTGGATGGCACCACCAAGACGACTGATTTCGCGCTTATGCATCAAAAGCTTACGAGGACGGCGCGGTTGGTGATTAAAACGGTTACCGTGTGAAAATTCAGGGATATGTGCGTTAATCAGCCAAAGTTCGCCATTTTTTTCTTCAGCATAACTTTCACGAATATTGGCTTCGCCACTTCGCAGTGATTTAATCTCGGTACCAGTGAGCACAATGCCCGCCTCAAATTCATCCTGAATACTATAAAGGTGACGGGCTTTACGGTTATCTGCAGCTATACGGCTTGGGGCTTTATCTTTTTTCTTCTTTTTTGCAGCCACGTTTACTTATCCAAAATCAACAGTTTCCAGTTCTAGATCTTCCACAGCTTTACGGATAGCAGTCTTTGCTTCATCAGAAACTGGCAAGATCGGCATACGAACTGTAGCACCACATGTGCCAATGAGCGAGCCTGCATATTTTGCAGGCGCCGGACTTGGTTCCATAAACATTGCACGGTGAAGAGGCAAGAGCTTATCTTGTAACTCTAACGCTTTCGCAAAATTACCAGCTAGTGTTGCTTCTTGGAATTCAGAGCACAGTTTTGGGGCAACATTAGAAGAAACACTAATGCTACCAACGCCGCCCATTGCATTAAAACCAAGTGCCGACGAATCATCACCAGACAGTTGAACAAACTCAGGGCCCATTGCAGCGCGTTGATCTGCGCAGCGGTTCATATCACCTGTCGCATCTTTCACACCGACAATACGTGGCAGTTCAAATAAACGCGCCATTGTTTCAACAGACATATCAACCACAGAACGACCCGGAATATTATAAATGATAACCGGTAAATCAGCAGCATCATGAATGGCCTTAAAGTGCTGATAAAGCCCTTCTTGGCTTGGCTTGTTATAATAAGGCGTTACGATCAAAGCCGCATCCGCCCCAACCTTTTCAGCGTGCTGAATAAAGCCCACCGCTTCAACGGTATTATTAGAACCTGCTCCCGCGATAACTGGCACGCGCTTATCTGCGGCTTCCACACAAAGCTGAACAACGAGCTTATGTTCTTCGTGCGTAAGTGTCGGGCTTTCCCCTGTTGTGCCTACAGGCACCAAACCATGTGTTCCTTGTTTTATCTGCCAGTCCACGAATTTCTGGAAAACAGAAGTATCAACACTGCTGTCATCTTTCATTGGTGTAATTAGCGCTGTGATAGAACCTTTAAACATGGTGAATGCCCTATATATTTCAGAATTTCGCGGCACACTAACGCTCGCCTCACAAAAGGGCAAGTCTCAGAAGCCATTGAACACCATCTGTTGATCAATAATTTCTTACGCACCAACTAATAATTCTGAAGCAAGGCAAAGATTGGGCAGTAATTTTGCTAAAAGAAACGCCTGAAGGCAAAGTTAAGGGGGCTTCGGGCGTTTCAGGCACATCGGGCTAAAAGCGAGGGTTTAGCCGTGATGTTTTCTCTTATGCTTTTTGTGGCGTTTCTTCATGAATTTAGCTTTCGCTTCTTTCGCTTCAGCCATTGTCACTGATCCATCACCGTTACCATCCATACGTTTGAACATATGGATCATACGTGAACCAAATTCTTCTACAGACAAACGCTCATCACCATCATGATCATGGCGCGCCATAAATTTCATGCGGGTCGGTTTCCAGTCATGCATTTTCTTCATGAAAGCATCTGTATCTTCCACACCTTTTTCTTTAAGGCGCATTTCCATTTTCGCTTTTTTCTTTTCAAGCTTTTTGGACCGTTTTTCGCCCATAGGCATTTCTTTTGGAAGTTCATCAAGAACAATAAAGCCATCACCGTTCTTATCAAACTCGGCAAACTTGCTTTGCACCTGTGCCATCATTTCCGTGTGAGACACTGCACCATCGCCGTTAGTGTCAGCCTTTTTAAAACGTTCCCCATATCCCTCTGCGGTGGCTGCAGTACCTGCAAAGCCGAACGCAACGGCCATAAGAGACATTTTCAATACTGTCTTGCTTTTCATTATTATCCTCCGTCGTGACCATTTCATTGGTTTTGATGTTAATTACATCTCAGATACGAAAAGCTCTTTTGCTCCCCTTCGAAAAAAATAAAAAAAACTGTTAGAAGGTAACTTGCCTATCAGACTGACCCATCCTACTCTCGCCCCTAACTTAGAAAAGTTTCACACAAATAAAACACCTTGGGGAGAAACACATGCGTATTTGGGGCTTAATGTTAGCCGCATGTATTGCTTTGCCCGCGACAGCGCAGGTTGAGCAAACTAAAGGCAACTTTGTCGATAAATTCCGTCAGCTTGAGGAACAGTTACCAACACCAAATGTGTACCGCACAGGTTCTGGTGCACCTGGTCACGAATACTGGCAGCAGCAAGTAGATTATAAAATCAAAGTGTCGCTGGACGAAAAAAAGCGCACAATCACTGGCTCAGAGAATATTAAATATATTAATAACTCTCCTGATACGCTCACCTATCTCTGGCTTCAGATGGATCAGAATAAGTTCTCAAAACACTCTGATGCTTTTGAGACAATGACCCAAAGCGACCGTGCCAAAAAACGCCTAAGCTATTATGCGATGGATTATATTGCGCGAACCAAAGGTACAGACTGGGGTTTTCATCTCACAAAGGTGGAATCAAAAGGCAAGAAACTCGATTACGTGGTCAATGACACCATGATGCGTATTGACCTGCCTAAGCCTTTAGCACCGGGCGCTAGCATCGAGTTTGATATCGACTGGTGGTATCATATCCCTGAAGCTAAAAAGATGGGTGCACGGGGCGGTTTCGAACCTTATGAACGTCATGGCAATGATGTTTATTTCATCGCACAATGGTTCCCTCGTCTCGCGGCATACACTGACCTTGCGGGTTGGGAACACAAACAATTCCTGGGCACAGGCGAATTCACACTTGAGTTCGGCGATTATGACGTGGAAATCACTGTTCCTGCTGATCACATCGTTGGTTCAACCGGAGAACTGCAAAACGCCAAGCAAGTTCTAACAAAAGAACAGCGCGAACGCTTTGAAGCAGCTAAAACCGCCGAGCGCCCTGTTTTCATCGTGAACCGTGAAGAAGCGCTGGAGAATGAAAAAGAAGGCACAGACAATACGAAAACATGGCGTTTTAAAGCCGAAAACGTTCGTGATTTT
Organism: Kordiimonas sp. SCSIO 12603; assembly: GCF_024398035.1. Classification (NCBI taxonomy): domain Bacteria; kingdom Pseudomonadati; phylum Pseudomonadota; class Alphaproteobacteria; order Kordiimonadales; family Kordiimonadaceae; genus Kordiimonas; species Kordiimonas sp. SCSIO 12603. The sequence continues at coordinate 2,012,722 of NZ_CP073748.1, read as the reverse complement.
GCCTTCGCATCTTCTCGTAAATTCGTATGGGACGCGTGGGGCGTGAAAATGCCTGAGTCTGACCGCACGGTTCTTGCGATGTCACTTTACCCAGAAGAAGCAATGCCACTTTGGGATAAATACTCCACACAGTCAATTGCTCACACGCTGGAAACATACAGCCGTTATTCAATTGAATATCCGTACCCTGTTGCCTGGTCAGTAAACGGCCCGATCGGTGGCGGTATGGAATACCCAATGATCACATCAAACGGCCCACGCCCAACCATCACCAAAAATAAAGACGGTGAAGAAGAGCGTACATATAGCCGCCGCGCAAAATACGGCCTAATCTCCGTGATTATCCACGAAATTGGCCATGTATATTTCCCAATGGTTATCAACTCTGATGAGCGTAACTGGGCTTGGATGGATGAAGGCTTGAACAGCTTCCTACAATCACGAGCAGAACGCGAATGGCAAGAATACTATCCATCTCGTTACAGCCATCCTCGTGCAGCTATTCCCTATATGCAGAGCGAAAACCAAACGCCTATCATGACCCAGTCTGATAGCATCCTTGGATACTTCCCTAATGCCTATATCAAACCAGCTGTTGCACTGAATGTTCTCCGCGAAACCGTGATGGGTAGAGAGCTGTTTGACTTTGCCTTTAAAGAATATTCAAAACGTTGGGCCTTTAAGCGCCCTTATCCAGCTGATTTCTTCCGCACCATGGAAGATGCTTCAGCACAGGATCTAGACTGGTTCTGGCGCGGTTGGTTCTATTCTACGGACCACGTGGACATTGCCATCACAGGCCTGACACATGCACGCCTGGCGCAAAACCCTGAAACCGAAGCGCAGATTAAACGAGAGAAAGAACTTTCAGACCGTGATTATATTGCAGAGCTTCGCAATCAGGCTGAAGGCATCAACACACGCGTGAATAAATTCCCTGAGCTACTTGATTTCTACAATGAGTACGATCAGTTCACCGTGACGGATAGCCAGAAAAAAGGCTATGAGCGCAAGCTTAAGGGCCTTAAAGACTGGGAGCGTGAGCTTCTTCAGCATGGCCATGAGATCTATTTCATTGATTTTGAAAACATTGGTGGTCTCGTGATGCCTCTCGTCCTCGCTATTGAATATACAGACGGCTCTACCGAAGAACTTCGTATACCGGCTGAGATCTGGCGTAAAAATGCCAAGAACGCCACAAAGATGCTGGTACGTGACAAAGAGATCAAAAATATCGTTCTTGATCCACACCATGAATTAGCAGATGTGGAAAAAGCTAATAACTATTGGCCTGAACGCGCTATGGAAAGCCGTGTTGAAATGTTCAAAGGCTCCGCGCGTAAGAACCTTATGCAGCGCGTGCTTGCCGATAAAAAGCGAGCAGAAAAAGCAGCCAAGGCAGAAGCCGACAAGAACTAATAATTCTAGTTTAAATTGGATAAAGAGGGGTTTAGGCCCCTCTTTTTTGTTATTAACAGAATAACAATAGACTCAACAGTATATTGAGACTAACGTAGCCTCGTTTTGGGGTATAGCTTTACAATAAGAGCAGTTTGTTTTGCGTAAAGAATATAGGGTAAATATCTTTATATCGGTTCTCGCGTTAGTGCTTCTGTTGAGTGCTCTTGTCCCCGATATTTCCAGTGAGCTTAGAGAATGCTTGTTGATAGCCAGCGGCGTTCTACTTGTAGTTGGCATATCTGTGTTTTTTATACAGAAAGCTCCAACCAGCATGGAAGCTTCGCCAACCTGGCATCTTAATCCTGATGATTTAGATGAAGCAATATTACTTACAGATCTGAATGGTGTGATTATCACTTGCAACACCGCGGCACGTGAACTCATCGAATTTTGCCCTAAATGCAAAAACGTGAAGGAACTTTTCGGGAAATGGCATGAACTGGCAACCAATGCCTCTCAAGCAAATGATGTAATAGATGCCGTGCTTTCGGCACCAGATCTGCAATTCACAGATACAGTATTTCTTGAAGACAACGTAACTGTAGAAAGATCAACAAAACCACTTGAAAACCAGCAGGTCAGAATATGGACGCTGCGTGATGTTTCTCAAATGCATATGGCTCAAAATGATAAGGCAATGCATACCACCCTGCTTGCTGAAGATGCCGCCAGAAATGCCGAACTGGCAGAACAGCTATTTCATGCCAAGGCAGAGCTTGAGGAAAAACAGGCAGAGTTAACACGCCTTGCCAATACAGACTCCCTCACCGGCCTTTGGAACCGCCGCCGATTTACTTCCATGGGTGAAGAAACCATTCAGGCCACTCAAACCAATAGTATTTGGGTGCTCATGATGGATATTGATTATTTCAAACGCATAAATGACACATATGGGCACGCAGCCGGTGATGTCGCGATTAGAGACTTTGCAAACATTGCTACCTCTACAATTGGAGAGGCTGGCTTTGTAGGTCGTATGGGTGGGGAAGAATTCGCAGCAATCCTGCCTGATACAGAAATTAACGATGCTATTCGTATGGCGGAAACTGTTCGTAAAAATGTGGCTGACAACAGAACCATCAGCGAAAATGAAAAACTCCGTTTTACATGCAGTATTGGAGTTGCTCAATGGAACCAAGGTGAAATCACCATTGAAGCAGCTCTGGACCGCGCGGATCAGGCGCTATATAGCGCAAAATCATTTGGCAGAAACCGTGTTGTAGGGTACGAACTCAGCTAAGTTGACTTCGGGAGAATACCATGCGGCCGATTTTAGTTTCATTATTTAGCATCATCTTTTTGCTTTTTGGGACTCAGCCTGCCACTCCTCATAATGTCTATACTTCCTTCACTCGCATAGACTGGAATGCCAGAGACAACTCTATAGAAGTTGTGTTTGAAATCTTCTCTCATGAACTGGAAGCTAAGCTTTCAGTCATGGCTGATCGGCGTATGACCTTCCTCGACGACAATGACTATGAAGCTCTCTCTGCAGCTATCCCTTCTTATATTGAGGAAAACTTACTTATCTTAGGTGATGGCAAAGTAGTTCCACTCAGCTATCTAGGTTTTGAGATGCAAGATCAAATGATTTACATGTATTTGGAAGCCGACCTTCCAGAAGCCCCTAAAAAAATCTCAGTAATGAATGCTGTTTTGCTAGATGATCTGCCGGGACAAACCAATACGGTAATGGCTGTGGTAAACGGTGACAAACAAACAGACGACATCCGCGAAGGTACCGGCCCAGTAACATTTGAGTTTAATTAGTATTTATCCACTTGCCTGCCACATTTATGAGCTTTAGTGTTTATTAAGCGAACGACACCGAATGGATAAAGATATGTCTTTGATAAGAAAAACAATAATCACATCCCTCCTAACAGTGACTGTTGCAACTACAGCGGCTGCAAATGCGCAAAGCGCTTCTAAAAAGCAAGAAGACACTATTTTAAATTACGCTCGTAACAACGGTGTTGTTGCTGGTGGTGCGAAATATTGCAAAGTGGCAGATGATCTTCTTGAAGAATATATTGCTAAAACAAACGCTCAAATTGCCTTTCTGGCCAGAGACGATTATCAGAAGGTTCTTGGTCGGCTAGAGTTCAAAAACACAATGACCGCCGCCACTGTTAAAAAGCCTAAAACATCATGCGATGATATCATTGAGCGTTTTAAAACGATCCTCCGGGAATCTCGTTAATCTACTATTATTTCCATCAAATGCGTTCAAATGTTCATTCTGCGCGTTAAAGCGTGCGGCGAAGCATTGACTATGTCTGCTACACTGTACCAATGTGCAAGCTTGGGCATCTATAACTATAACTAACGGCCGAGCGAGGCCTTCAACAAGGAGAAAACACGGTGATTAAAATGGAACTTAAGTTTCGTCACCTGCTAGCTGGTGTAGCGCTGGGGGCGCTTACAGTAACTGGCGCACCTGCGATCGCTCAGGATGATAAACCAGCGAAACCTGCTGCTGAAAAAAAGCAGGAAGAAGCTGACACAAAAGATAAAGCGAAAGCAGATAAAAAAGACGGCGACAAAGACGCTGATAAGAAAAAAAAGAAGAAGAAAAAAGATAAAACCATCAAAGACCTTGTGAAAGATCACGAGGAAATGGATGGCCTGTTCAAGCTTTACCGCGATAAAAAAACAGGCAAAATGATGATGGAAATTTCCGAAGACCAAATCGGAAAAGATTTCATCTACTTCTCTCATATTGAAAACGGTGTTGTTGAAGGCGGCCATTTCCGCGGCCAATACCGCCAGCAAAAAGTATTCAAGCTTAACAAGCACTTCGATAAAATCGAGTTTGTTCAGCAAAACCCATTCTTCTATTTTGATCAGGATAATGCACTCGCTCGTGCGGAAGACGCAAACATCAGCCCTTCCATTATTGCTGTAAGCAAAATTAAAGCAAAGAACGCTAAAGAAGATCAGGAAGAAAACGGCGTACGTTACCTGATTGATGCTGATGAACTCTTTAAAACAGAAGCATTTGATCGCCTCAAGCCTCGTGGTAACCCACGTGTTAAACCTTGGGAGCAATTTAGCCTTGGTAAAGTTTCTAAGGCGAAAACACGTATTTCTGACGTAAACAACTACCCGGAAAACACAGCAGTTACAGTTGATTATGTATTCTCAAACCCAGCTCCAGCAAATGGCGGAAACGGTTTTGAAATTACAGACGCACGTAACGTGAATGTTCGCATGCAGCACACACTGCTTGCTATGCCCGAAAATGACTTCAAACCTCGCATGGATGATGCACGCGTTGGTTACTTCCTCGATTATGTAAACGATATGACATCTCACTCTGCAACCCCGTGGCGCGATATGATCAACCGTTGGCATCTTGTGAAGAAAGATCCAAATGCAGCAGTTTCAGAGCCAGTAGAACCAATTGTTTGGTGGATGGAAAACACAACTCCAGTTGAACTTCGTCCAACAATCAAAAAAGCTGTTGAAGCATGGAACATTGCCTTCGAACAAGCCGGCTTCAAAAACGCCGTTGTTGTGAAGCAACAGCCAGATGATGCGGATTGGGATGCAGGCGATATTCGCTATAACGTGCTGCGCTGGACATCAAGTCCAACACCACCATTTGGCGGCTATGGCCCAAGCTTCACAAACCCATATACAGGCCAAATCCTTGGCGCTGATATCATGCTTGAATATAGCTTCATCACAAACCGCCTACGTTCAAGTAACGTATTTGAAGATGCAGGTGTAGCTATTCATGAAGAGCATGACGATGAAACAGCAAGCTTTATGGATCGCCTCCGCGCCCACGAAGCAAACTGTAATATGGCAGGCCAGATCCAGCTAAATAATATGGTAGGTAAAGCCCTTTCTCTTGCGCAAGGCCGTGATGAAGCAACAACACGCCGTCTTGTTGAAGAATCCATTTACTACCTAATGCTTCATGAAGTTGGTCACACTCTTGGCCTGAACCACAATATGAAAGCAACACAAGCGCGTTCATATGAAACAACATATGATATGGATGCTCAAGGAAACGGCCTTGCCGGTTCTGTAATGGATTATCCTGCTATTAACTTTGCACCAAAAGGCAAAGAGCAGGCGCATTATTACACCATCCGTCCTGGCGATTATGATATCTGGGCTATTCAGTTTGGTTATTCACCAGACATGGAAGACCCTGAAACTCGTAAGGCACACCTCGCTCGTTCGAATGAAAAAGGCCTAGCCTTTGGTAACGATGCAGATGATATGCGTGCACCAGGCCGTGGTATCGATCCTCGCGTTAACATCTTTGATATGACAGATGATGCTGTTCGTTTTGCTGAAGACCGTCTGAAGATGAACAAGGAAGCGCTTAAGTCTTTGCGCCAGAAGTTCACTAAAGAAGGCCAAAGCTATCAGGAACTACGCGATGCATACGCTGTTGTAACAGGCGATATGTATAGCCACGGTAACATTGCATCTCGCTATATTGGTGGTGTGTATGTAGACCGTTCTGTTGCTGGCCAGCCAGGTGCTACAGCGCCTTACCGCCCTGTTGAAGAAGAAAAGCAGCGTAAAGCAATGAAGCTTCTTGCTGATTATATCTTCTCTCCAGATGCATTTGAAGCAAGCAGTGACCTGTTGCAACACGTTGGTATTCAGCGTCGTGGTTTCTTCCACTTTGGTGGTGAAGATCCACGCGTTCATAACCGCGTAGGTCGCTTCCAGGGCATTATCCTGTCGCATCTGCTACATCCAAATACACTCCAGCGTATTAGCGATAGCGCTCTATACGGCAACACATACTCAATCACAGAAGTAATGGATGATCTGACATCTGCTATCTTCGATGCTGATAGCCGCGGTGCCGTAAATACACTACGTCAACAGCTTCAGTTGCATTATGTGAACCGTTTGATCGGTATCATGAATGCTGGCAACTATGATTATGTGGCCAAATCAAACGCCCTAGCCAACCTCAAGAAAATTGAGAAAAATATGGCGCGCTGGCGTGGTGATGCAGCAACAAGAGCACACCGTGATCATGTTGCCTTCATTATTGCAAAAGCACTGGATGTAACTGAAGGTTAATTTCCTTCAAACCAGAACATTTAAGAGGCGGTTCAATTGAGCCGCCTTTTTTTAATGAACTTCCAACCACTCACGTGCCTGCTTAAGCGCCTTAACAAGGTCTCTGCGGCTCATTTCATGAGCAAGCTCTTCACGATCAACCTTTGCTCGGTTAACGCCCCGTTCCGCAGCCAAATTAAACCATTTATGCGCAGCTACATAATCCCGATCAACTCCTTGCCCCGTAGAATAAAGAAGTCCCAAATCATAAAGCGCTTCCGCTCTACCATCTTCAGCGGCGGCCAAACGGTCAGCTACATAATCATATAAATCCCTGTCTTTTTGTCCCATATCATCCTCCAACAGCCAATTTTCTCGTGCAGCGCAAAGCTTGCACAAGGTCCCTTCCGGCTTGTTCAATACATATGATGAGAGGATTTTATTATAGGGCAATTGCCACTTTTGTACTTTACTGTAGCAAAGATATTAGGATTCACGAAGAATTTTTAGGCCAACTACAGTGCAAGTGTAACCACATTTTCATGGGAACAACGGTGCGGTGGCAAAATGATTGAAGCTTTTGTTCCCTTCCCCATGCGGCTTTTTAGTTCAAAGTAGCCTCCATGTGCCTCTGCAAAAGCTTTCACCAAGGAAAGCCCTAAACCGCTTCCTTCAAATCTTCGATTATGACCACTTTCAACCTGCACGAAGGGTTCCATAACCTTATTGAGGCTCTCAGGATCCATACCCGGACCATTATCAATGACCGAGATTTTAACTCCTGAGTTCGGCAAGATATTATATTCTAGGCGAACGGTAGCATTATCTGGCGAGAATTTAATGGCATTGGAAACCAAATTGATAACCGCCTGCCTGAAGACCTGAATATCAATCAATAATTCGTCTTTGTTATTGAACCCAGATGATGTCAGTGAAATTTTCTTAGTCCAGGCCATACCTTCCATAATACGCATTACCTGATCAGAAATTTCATCTGGTGAATAATAATCCTCACTCAATTGGAAAGCGCCTGCTTCAAGTTTTGACATATCAAGGATAGAGTTAATAACACCTAGCAAGTGTTTACCGCTGTGATGAATATCCTGAATATACCCTCTTACATCCGCTGAATTTTCTTCCTCTTTAGGCTTCCCCATAATCAATTCAGAGAACCCGATAATAGCGTTCAGTGGTGTTCGAAGTTCATGGCTCATATTGGCAAGAAATCTTGCTTTTGCTTGGGCAGCGCTTTCAGCCTTCATCTGAGCAAGCTCCAGCGCCATCATACGTTCTTCAGCACGTGCCATATTAGCCTTTAAAAGCTCTGCTGCTGTCCCGATCCCTTTATAAAAGCTATTTTCAGTGATGATAAAACCGTCACGCAAAGCGCTTTCATCCTCCACCATCATCTTATTAAGGATATCTAAGGTGAAAGTATCCTCCACAATCACAGGATTCGGATCCATTAGTACTGAAACAGGTTTGGCTTCAAAAAGTGGACGGCCAAAACGGTCTGCCAGTTTGGAAAGGAAATCAACACGTTTTAGCAGGCCAACAGGCATTCCTTTATCAACAACAGGAATAGCAACTAATTCCTCATCTGCGCAAAACCTATCATAAGCTACGCCGCAAAGCTCCGCCTGCGAAACTGGTTTAACTGCAAAAGAAATCAACGTATTGGCCATACACACTCAACCCCATTATACCGATGATAACTTTAAACAAATATGTTACCTATTGATTACACTCGCCTTTTTATACTTTATTAAAGGAATGCGATTACCTTCCTAATTGTACAAAATAAAATCAGAGGTCAATGTGCCCGTAACGCCCGCAAAACGTATTTTATTGGTTGAAGATTCCAAGTTTTATGCTGCAGTTATGCAGCAACAACTGACGAGTTTGGAAAATGTAGAAGTTGATCATGTTGTTACGTACGCAGAAACCAAAGCTAAGCTTGCTGATGGTTCAACTTCGTATGACCTGGCTCTTGTAGATCTGAATTTGCCTGACGCCACGCAAGGCGAAAGTGTTGATTTCACCATTCAGCATGATATCCCGACCATTGTATTTTCTGGCCAATATGACAGTGACTTGAAGTCCCGGCTCTTTCAGAAAGGTATTCTGGACTATGTGGTAAAAGACAGCCCTGTTGCGGTGAATTACCTATTGGATGTCGTTACCAACTTCCTGTCACCCAACAAACATAAAATTTTGATAGCAAACGCAAACAAACGCGAACGGCAAAAACAAATACAAACACTTACTGCTCTGAAAATGTCTGTATGGGTATGTGACAGCATCAAAGAAACAGAACAAGTTCTTGAAAAACAAGACGACATCAACTTGGTTCTTGCAGGTGAGGAACTATCGGATGGCTCCGGCATTCAGCTAGTGACCGCACTCAGAAAACAATTTGATTTTGCTAAAGTTGCAATACTAACCATTTTGGATGAACATACTAATAATGCTGCTCAGTATCTGAGGTATGGTGCCAATGATTTTTTACGCACACCTTTTTCACCGGAAGAATTTCAATGCCGCCTTGCCAGCCTTTTCAAGATTCAAGATCAAATTAAAACGCTTGAGTATGCCGCGACCAGAGATTTTTTAACTGGCATGCTTAACCGCCGAGCTTTTTTTGAAAGTGCAGAGCCCATGCTCGCACTTTCTAACCGAGAAAATAATTCGCTAGCGCTTGCTATCATTGACATAGATTTTTTCAAAAAGATCAACGACACTTACGGTCATGACATAGGTGATGTAGCTCTAAAGAAAATGGCTCAGGCCCTTGAAGGAATTATCAGAAAATCTGATGTTGCAGCTCGTTTCGGCGGTGAGGAGTTCTGTCTTTTACTGCCTAACCTAACCACAGAAGCAGCCCCAGAATTCTTCCTTCGTCTCCAAGCCGCTATTAAAAGCATCGCCATTGAAACAGAGCAAGGTGTCGTTTCTTTTACCGCTAGCTTTGGTGTGTGTTTTGAGCGCAATCTGTCAATAGATGATATGATTAAAAAAGCTGATGAAGCTCTCTATCAAGCAAAAGAAAATGGCAGAGACCAATATATCATCGCTTCCTAGAATTCTATTCAAGTCCCGTTCAGCTTTGTTCCTTTAAATTGCTAAAAATTGCCATCTTCCCGCCGTTATTGGCAGGCAAATAGTATGGAAACAAAAAGCAGCACAGGACACAAACAATGAAAAAAACAGCCAAACTTGCTTTAGCCCTGCCTCTCGCTCTTGCTGTAGCAGCATGTGGCCCGAGCTATTCCTCTAACAGCTACGACGGCAGCGCTGTTGGTGAAGTTCGCCGTGTAGAACGTGGCACAATTGAGAGCTACCGTTTTGTTAAAATTGAAAATAATGACAGCGGCGTAGGTACACTTGCTGGTGCCGGAGTTGGTGCTGCTGCTGGTTCAACTGTTGGTGACGGTGCTGGTGGTGTAATTGGCGCAATCGGTGGCGCACTTATTGGTGGCCTAATCGGTAACAGCATTGAAAAATCCGCGAGTGATAGACGCGGTTTTGAATACATCATTCTTACCGAAAGTGGAAACCGTGTAACTCTGGTGCAGGTTGATGATCAACCTTTCCCTGCTGGTACACCTGTAAACATTCTGTTCAGTGGTTCAAGAAGCCGGATTATCTTTGATCCAAACGGTGCGCAACACACCTACAATGACCGGCAAGATAACGAGCCAAACGATAATTACTGATAGACAACGGCTATAGAAAAATCGGTTTTTCTATAGCTTTTATATATCAACATATGTTTCCATATCATAGTTGGGCACTGTGATAGGAAACATTATGCACCAGACAGCTTCTAACTATTTCAAACAATTCATTCAGCAGGAAGCCGCCGGTGGTATCTTGCTCATCATAGCAGCACTATTGGCAATTATTCTCGCCAATAGCCCTTTCGCTTCATTCTACAGCCTTCTTATTGATATACCTGTTGAAGTCCGTGTAGGTGCGCTTGAAATAGCTAAACCTCTTCTCTTGTGGGTAAATGATGGCCTGATGGCAATTTTCTTCCTGCTTGTTGGGCTGGAGCTGAAACGAGAACTCCTTATCGGAGAACTTTCCAAACCAGGTTCCATCACACTTCCTGGCATAGGTGCTGTGGGCGGCATGCTTATACCAGCTACTATCTATATCTGGTTTAATATGGATGATCCGATAGCCCTTAAAGGCTGGGCTATTCCAGCTGCAACAGATATAGCGTTCGCACTTGGAATTTTATCTCTGCTTGGCAACCGAGTACCCGTTACCATCAAAATATTCCTAACCTCACTCGCTATCTTTGATGATATTGGCGCCATTCTCATTATCGCTCTGTTTTATACCAGTCAGATATCAATGGCTGCGCTGCTGATTGCTGCTGTTTGTACGCTTGGGTTATTTATGTTGAACCGAATGCAAGTATGTGAACGCAGTGTCTATTTTTTCCTTGGCGCTGTTATGTGGATTGCTCTTTTGAAATCTGGCGTCCATGCAACGCTGGCAGGTGTGCTTCTCGCGGTGTTTATTCCGATGAAACATAAAAACGACGATATGCCCTCTCCTCTTATAAGCCTGGAGCATGATCTTCACTCTGTTGTGGCCTTTATCATCCTCCCAGTTTTTGCCTTCTGTAACGCCGGGATAAATCTTTCTGGCGTTGGTATTGCTGATATCAAACATGCCATGCCGCTGGGTATCATCCTTGGCCTGTTTATTGGAAAGCAAATCGGGATATTCGGTCTATGCTGGCTGAGTATCAAACTTAAACTTGCTGAACTACCAAAAGGCATGAACTGGAGCACACTTTGGGGGACATCAATCCTGTGCGGTATTGGTTTCACCATGAGCCTTTTTATTGGTTCACTGGCCTTTGAAGAAACAGGTGTGAACAAGTTATTTGATGAAAGGCTTGGTATTTTAATTGGGTCACTTTTGGCTGGCGTCACAGGGTATATAGTCCTGCACTTCAATCTTCCACACACCAAAGAAAAAGGCGGCTCATAAGCCGCCTTGTTATTCTACAGGTGATAGGCCTTCTAATCTTTAGCCCATTTTACACACTCATACCCACCATCAACGGGTTCATAGCGCATACATGACCGAGCTTTACTTGGTGGCACATATGCTTCACGCTCATATCGGTGACGACCATCATAATCATAATCGTCGTCATCATCAGCGATCGCGGCTCCGGCTACTGCACCAGCGATAGCGCCAATTACAGCCCCTGTTGTTTTATTACGACCACCATCAATTTCTGCACCGATGATACCGCCAACAACACCACCTAACAGCGCTCCAGCAAATTCATCACCATCTATGTCGTTATCATAGTGAGCATGTGTTGGCTCATAATAATAGCCGCTATTATAGCCCGGGCAGTATGTCCCATAGTGGTAGTGACCGTGATTATGGAACCAGCCCCAAGAAGCATGGGTATGATAGAAACCACGGTGATAAGGCCAGTCACCATAATAGTCATAGTAACGGTTGCCATACCAATAGCCATAATCGAACCGATCATAACGGCTGGCGTAATAGCCAAAGTGCCAGCTATATGGGAATACATTCACATACCAATAGTTATTGGAACGGTGTCTATAGCGGCGATCATAATAATAGTTCCGATTATAATAATATTTATTCCGCACGTGTGTTCTACGGTTATCATAATAATTCCGGTGCCTGTTATTTTCGCTATATGTACGGCGTGTATTATAGGCATTTGAACGTCGATTATGTGAAGAATACACAGTATTCGAGTGCCTGTTTACCGAACGTGTAACATGACGGTTTCCATTACGTGTTGTACGTTCAAGATGACGCTCATCCCTGCGTGCTTGTTGCGTACGGCGATTTTCATCACGGCGGGCACGTGTTTCCGCTTCATAAGGACGATAAGTTACAGAAGAGCGACGTTCATTTGATGAACTTGATCTGGAACGAGTGTATTCCTGCTCCCGCCTTCTTTCAGCTGTACGAGAACCACGAGTATTATCGGTCTGTCGTCTAACTTCTTGCCGCTCAGTTTGACGAGGACGCTCAGCCCTGTCCGGCCTTACTCTTGATGGTGCCGAAAAAGCCTCGCGGGAGTTACTACGAGTACGAGCACGACTTTCCTGCCGACTACTGCGGCTGCTGGAGCGAGTTTCTTGCCTGCTTCTACTCTGTCGCGATGCCTCGGAACGCTTTGATCTTCTTTGAGAGGCTCGGCTATCCTGTGACCGGTTACGCGAGCTTCGCGCTTGTCGTTGAGATGATTTGTTTGATCTTTCCTTAAAGGTTGGCTCTTTTCTCGAACCTCGATCACCCTCAGCCAATGCGCTACTCACAGGCATGATCATCGCTGTGGCACTTAGTAGGAGTATAGTTTTCTTCAACATATCACTCTCCTTATTATGGAGTGAAAATTACGAGAATGAACCTGAACCGGGAATGAACTGTTATTTCTTTTTATTTTTACCGTCTCGTTGAAGCCAATGGGCATTCTGTGGAATGGGATGTGACGGATTATAATAAATATCGTCACCACGCTCCCATGACTTCCTCTGCTCACGGTATTGCTCTTCATATCTGCGGTCGATCTCGAAATTATAGCCAAGACCAGCCCCTAAAAGGCCTAAACCAACAGCGCCGGGAGCACCTGCGATCCCTTCACCAAGAACCGCACCAGCGACACCGCCCAGAACACTGTTCAAGCGTTTTCTTCCTTTAACTTCCGGATATAAGGAAGGGCCGCGGGTAATAAACGGCAGATAAGCATCGCACCCATCGCCAATACACAGATTGGAGTAATCAGGTTTAACGGCCTGTTCAGCTTGTTCTTTTGTTTTTTCCTGTTCTTCCTGCTGGTCCTGAGCAACAGCCCCAATCGACCCCAGTAGCATCATTGTCATGAGTAAAGTACGCATATCTTCCTCCATTCAAAGGAAGCTTATTGATACCATTGGGCAAAATTGAGGCACAAAAAAAGCCGCTGGAATACAGCGGCTTTTTCTATTCTTTAATTTTCAGCTGAAACTAGCCATCAAGCTTTGGCTTGAGAAGCTTATTCACAACGCCCGGGTTTGCTTTACCACCAGTTGCTTTCATTACCTGACCAACAAAGAAGCCGATAAGCTTATCTTTACCGCCGCGGTATTGTTCAACCTGTCCTGGGTTGGCTGCAATCACTTCGTCGATGATCTTCTCGATCTCGCCAGTATCAGAAACCTGTTTCAGACCTTTTTCTTCAACGATTGCTTCAGCATCTTTGCCTGTTTCGAACATTACTTCGAACACATCCTTAGCAATACGGCCAGAAATTGTACCATCTTCGATAAGGGCAAGAAGATCAGCGCCTTGAGCTGCTGAAACTGGGCTTTCAGTGATAGTTTTGCTCGCTTTATTCAGCGCGCCGAACAGATCACCTGTCAGCCAGTTAGAGGCCTTAACAGCTACTTTGCCAGCATCTTTACCAGCTTTCTTCGCTAGTGCATCAACAAGCACCTCGAAGAAATCAGCTGATTCTTTTTCAGCAACCAGAACGCCAGCAGTGTAATCATTCAGGCCTAGTTCTTCCATGAAACGGTTTTTCTTAGCGTCAGGAAGCTCTGGCAAGCTCTCACGTGCTGCTTCGATGAAATCATCACCAAATTCTACTGGTAACAGATCTGGGCAAGGGAAGTAGCGGTAATCGTGCGCTTCTTCCTTCGAACGCATGGAGCGTGTTTCGCCTTTGTTCGGATCAAACAGACGTGTTTCCTGATCAACCACACCACCGCTTTCGATAATGTCTACCTGACGGCGTGCTTCAACCTCAATTGCCTGACGCACGAAACGAACAGAGTTGATGTTCTTCAATTCACAGCGTGTACCAAAAGGCTCACCATGCTTACGAACAGAAACGTTCACATCAGCACGCATGCTGCCCTGTTCCATATTACCGTCACAAGAACCAATGTAGCGAAGGATAGTGCGGATTTTAGTAACATAAGCCGCCGCTTCTTCAGGGCTGCGCATATCCGGCTTGGATACGATTTCCATCAGTGCAACACCAGAGCGGTTCAGGTCAACATATGTGAACTGAGGATGTTGATCGTGCATGGATTTACCAGCATCCTGCTCAAGGTGGATACGCTCCACACCGATCTCTTTGGTTTTACCACCTTCAAGATCAACGGTTACAACACCTTCACCAACGATTGGATGCGAGAACTGAGAAATCTGATAGCCCTGCGGCAAGTCAGCATAAAAATAGTTCTTACGATCAAACTTGGAGAATTTGTTGATCTGCGCACCAAGAGCAATACCGGAACGCACTGCCTGACGGATACATTCTTCGTTAATTGTTGGCAGCATACCCGGCATCGCAGCATCTACGAGAGACACCTGCGCGTTTGGCTCAGCACCAAATTCAGTGGATGCACCAGAAAAAAGCTTCGCGTTTGAAGTAACCTGAGCATGGATTTCGAGGCCGATTACAACTTCAAAATCATCATGAGCGCCTTGAATAATATAAGTCATAGCGCTTACCTCCACCAAACTTTAGGCTCATGGTTGAAGCTTGCCGCTTCTTCCAGAACGCCTGATACTTTTAGAACTGTTTCTTCATCCCAAGGCTTACCAAGCACTTGAAGACCAAGCGGCAAACCACCTTCATCAAGACCAGCAGGAACACTTGAGCCCGGCAGCCCAGCAAGCGAAGCAGGAACCGTGAACACGTCGTTCAGATACATTGCTAGCGGATCGTCTGATTTCTCGCCCGGTGCGAATGCAGCCGACGGTGCTGTAGGTGTCAGGATCGCATCAACAGATTTGAACGCTTCTTTGAAATCGTTTGAAATCAACTGGCGAACCTTCTGAGCTTTCAGATAATAAGCATCATAGTAACCAGCTGAAAGAACGTATGTACCAATCATGATACGCCGTTTCACTTCGTCACCAAAGCCAGCCGCACGTGTTGCTTCATACATATCTTCAAGGCCGCCACCTTCAACTGTTTCGCGAAGACCGTAGCGAACACCGTCATAGCGCGCGAGATTCGAAGAAGCCTCAGCAGGCGCCACGATATAATATGTTGGCAGTGCGTATTTTGTGTGCGGCAGGCTGATATCAACAATTTCAGCGCCAGCAGCCTTAAGCCACTCAATACCTTTTTGCCACAGTGCTTCAAGCTCTGAAGACATACCGTCAAGATAATATTCTTTTGGAATACCAATCTTCATACCGCGGATATCACCCGTAAGGGCCGCTTCAAAGTTTGGTACAGCAACATCAACGCTTGTGCTGTCTTTCTTATCAAAGCCAGAGATCGCCTCAAGCATAATGGCACCATCGCGAACGTCGCGTGTGATTGTACCTGCCTGATCAAGCGAGCTTGCAAACGCAACCATACCGTAACGGCTACAGCGGCCATATGTTGGCTTAATACCGAATGTACCAGTGAAGGCAGCAGGCTGACGGATTGAACCACCCGTATCAGACGCCGTTGCACCCATTGCCGCAAAACCAGCAACCGCAGAAACGGAACCACCAGATGAACCACCCGGCACAGTATCTGTGTCACCGCGGCGCCAAGGGTTTTTCACCGGACCGTAGTAGCTTGTTTCGTTTGATGAACCCATGGCGAATTCGTCCATGTTCACCTTACCAAGCATAACCGCACCATTATCCCAAAGCTTTTGGGTTACTGTGCTTTCATACTCTGGCTTGAAACCATCAAGAATTTTTGAACACGCCTGTGTGTGCACGCCTTTTGTGGCGAACAAGTCTTTGATACCTACAGGAATACCAGCCATTGCTGGTGCATCACCCGCTTTGATCATGCTATCCGCTTTATCAGCTTGTTCAAGCGCGATTTCAGGTGTTTTCTCAATGTAGGCGTTCAGCACATCAGCTTCATCAACAGCTTTAATGTGAGCTTCTGTAAGCTCGCGTGCTGTAAGCTCGCCTTTGCGCAGCAAGTCACGCGCTTCCGCGATTTTAAGTTTATTTAAATCAGTCATCAGGCCAGCCCTACTCAATTACTTTAGGTACAGCAAAGAAGCCGAATTCTGCGCGTGGCGCATTTTTCAGAACGCTTTCCTGCTTGTCGCCGTCATTCACATCATCAGTGCGCCAACGCAGCTTTGCATCAACAACACTCGCCATTGGCTCGATGTTATCTGTATTTACTTCTTCAAGCTGCTCTACCCAACCAAGGATATTGTTAAGCTCACCCGCTAGTGGCTCCAGCTTGTCTTCTTCAATTTTGATGCGCGAAAGACGCGCAATTTTGGCAACAGTTGCCTTGTCAATGTTTGACATGGAAATTCCCTATGAGTAGTCAGGAAAAACGAATAAGATCAAGCGCGGAACTTAGCGCCAGAAACCCATTGGGGCAAGTAGGGAATCACTATAGTGGCAGCAAATATTGAAATTCGTGAAGCTAAGGCCTCTGACGCACGTGCTCTGAACGCATATATTAAGGAAATTTACGGCACTTCTGACCACTTGATCACACGACAATCAGAATTTCGAACTGGCAGCTTTAAACAGCGCTTCTGGATTTCCAAGAAAGCTCTACATCCTTCGGAAACATGCCTATTGGCTTTAAGGGATGGTAAAATCATCGGCATGCTTGATAGCTGGACAGATATGCGTGCCCGTGTAAAGCACAGTACAAGCTTCGCTATGTCTGTGAAACAAGGGCACAGAGGGAACGGCATTGGCAAAGCAATCCTCAATCATTTTATTCTTTGGGTAAAAAAACACGAAACGCTTGAGCGTATTGAACTTCACGTGCACAGTGATAATGTTGCAGCGCAACAACTTTATAAAAACCTTGGCTTTGAACTAGAAGGCACACGTCACAAAGTGCTTAGATATGAAGATGGCCGGGTAATTGACGATCATATTATGGCGCTATGGCCGTAACAAAACGGATTATGACGGGGGAAACCGATGGCTAAAACCAAACCAGCGAGTATATTCTTATTAGTTATAGCAGGGCTTGTAGTACTCACTGCAATAGCATTCATTGGCTTTTCGTGGTGGTACAACAACAACCCTCGCGCCGCACTGCAGATAGCTTTCACACCGTCCCATTCCTTCTCTGAAGACACACCTTCAACGCAGCGCGATTATACCAACGACGCATCTTGGGCAGCTTTGCCAGGCAATGGCTCAACAGCTACGTCTCTACCCCAAGGGATCACACAGATCACCATGGTACCCGAAGCTGATGTGTTTTTTGTGCATCCGACCACATACATCCTGAAGGACGCATGGAATGCGCCAGATAGCGCTGAAATGGCAAATATGCGCGTGGATAAGCGTTCGATGAAACTTCAAGCCAGCGTCTTCAATGCCGCAGGCCAGGTCTATGCACCACGTTACCGTCAAGCCAGCTTTGGTGCATTCTTTGATGATAAAGGTGAAGGCCTGAAAGCTATGATGCTTGCCTATCAGGACGTACAGGCAGCTTTCGATGAGTTTATTGCTAATCGCAACAATGATCGTCCTTTCATTTTGGCAGGACATAGTCAAGGTTCTCTGCATCTACTACATTTGCTTCAACAACGTATCAGTGGCACTGAACTTCAGAAGCGTATGATCGCAGCCTACCTAATCGGATGGCCTGTAAGTATCGAAAATGACCTTGGCGCACTGGCAGATATTAAAGCATGCGAGCGGAAAACAGAGACAGGCTGTGTAATTTCATATCAAACGTATGGACTAGGTGGAAATCCTTGGGGGCCAAACTTCTATATGGATCATACGCCCGGACTGAACTTCCTGCCACGTAAGGGCACCCAAATGCTCTGCACAAACCCGCAAGACTGGCTTATCGGTTCAAACGAAACACGCTCTGCACACCGCGGTGCAATGGTACGGAGTGATGATGCTGATGCCCCACTCGGTGCGCCAGTACCGCACTTCACAGGCACACAGTGCGGCAAAGACGGCGTTCTCTATATTGTTGATCTGCCCGGTGAAGCCTGGCAGCAATATAAGCTAGATGGTGAAAACTATCATGTTTACGACTATCACATGTTCTATATGAATCTCCGTGAAAATGCTGTAGAGCGTGCCCAAGCATGGTTAAAAGCAAACAGATAGGATTTGCTCAGTGAGCAACACAGTTTCCATTTCAGAACTCAAGGCGGGGCTTAAACCCCGTCAACGCCTTTTAGGCATGGACCCGGGCAGTAAAACAATCGGCCTCGCCCTTTCGGACCTTACTCTTACAATTGCAACACCACTTGAGATTATCCGCCGCAAACGCTTTAAGGATGATGTCGCGCGCCTTAAAGAGATTGTAGAAAAAGAGAATGTAGGCGGTTTTGTTATTGGTTGGCCTGTGAATATGGATGGCTCTCTCGGCCCTCGCTGCCAATCTGTAACCGCGTTCTCAAATAATCTCGCTGAGCATTTTGACCTACCCCAAACCCTTTGGGACGAGCGCCTTTCCACCGCTGCAGTTGAACGCACTCTTTTGGAAGCTGACAGCAGCCGTGCCCGACGCAAGGAAGTCGTTGATAAGATGGCTGCAGCATATATTCTCCAAGGAGCTTTGCACGCCCTGTGAGCAAGAAGCGAGAAAATATCCCGCTACCCGGCACCCCAGTTAGAGGATCGGACACTGGTCGCTCTATAATGGCAGCCCTTGATCTACTTGGGCGCCGCTGGACGCTTCGAATTTTATGGGAATTACAATCAGGACCTCAAGGGTTTCGGCAATTGCAGAAATCCTGCGATAACATGTCCCCGAGTGTACTGGACCGCAGACTTAAAGAACTTAAAGCTGCCCAAATTCTGGAACAAACACCTGATACCATGTGGACCATAGCGCCGTTGGGGTTAGAACTCAGCGAAAAATTGCGACCACTCAATGAGTGGTCAAAAAAATGGCAAGCACATCTGGAGAAATAACCCGCCCGAGTTAAACACCGCCTCGCTCCTAATACTCACCTTTAGTTCAATTGAGAAAGCACCTTTTTTATGAGATACTTATCTATCTTCAAAGGTGGAGTTCATGCGGCATATAATCCTATTATTGATAGCCTTTTCTCTCTCCCTTCCCCATGCCTCTGCGCAACAACCGTTAAAATCACCTATTAAATTACCCAGCATACAGTGTGGTATTTATTTTGTTTTACCTCTCAGCATCCGGTCTAAAACAACAAACACAATCGTAACGCTGAATATGCTACTGGATACAGGAGCCTATGAAAGCTTCCTTGACCCAGATTCCTTTGAACGTATTACCGGGAAAAATGTAAAAAGCCGTACATATACAAAGATATCAAAATCAAGCATCGGTGCCTTCAAGATTGGGCGCAGGTACGTCCATCTAACGGAATTTGACCCAATAGA
Source organism: Kordiimonas sp. SCSIO 12603 (assembly GCF_024398035.1). Taxonomy (NCBI): domain Bacteria; kingdom Pseudomonadati; phylum Pseudomonadota; class Alphaproteobacteria; order Kordiimonadales; family Kordiimonadaceae; genus Kordiimonas; species Kordiimonas sp. SCSIO 12603. The sequence continues at coordinate 1,992,877 of NZ_CP073748.1, read as the reverse complement.
ACTGGTAATGGGAACACGCATAGACGGTATTCTTGGCTTTTCTGTATTTGAGAATACAATGCTAACCCTTGATTACACCAAAGGAGAGATTTTTGTCTCTCGCGGCCATATTCCAGCTCCTAACGGCATTGATATCTTCTCTACTTCAGGCCCGGATGACCGCCCTTGGCTCAATACACACCTCGGCGATAAAAAGCTGAAATTACTGATGGATACCGCCGCTGGAGAAATGCTTGTTTTATCTAGCTTGAAGAATGTTGACACGCATACATCAGCAGTTCCCGCCACAGTTTCGCAAGGCGTTAACGGCACAGACATTTCCCTCTCCACGAGAGCAAAAGTTAATCTCACCTTCGGAAAACATACTATCAATGAACCTGTTGTCTCCATAATTCCGGGAGAAAACATCTTCTCTGCTCAATTGATGAAAAATTACAGGCTGACTTTTGATACAAAAAACAAAAGAGTTCAGATTACAAACCCATTAGGCATCACGCCAGAAATGCCTTCACAACAAAGAAGCGGGGCTCTCATTGCACCGGTAGATGGAAAACTCCGTATTCTTGAAGTATCGCCCTCTTCCCCAGCCGCAGTCTCGGGATTACAGGCCGGTGATACGATTGAATCGATAGACGGAAAAAAACCGGAACGCAGAGGGTGTGAGCTTCACTCCATTCCCGAAAACTCTATACTCACTTTCAAGAGAAAAGATGCTGAGTTTACACACACAATGAAACGAGAAATTTTAGTGAAGTAAACTATCCAGTTTCATTTCCTTTAAATATCAAATATCGTCTCTTGCGAGCCAGTATTTTACCTTCTATAAGACGGTTTTAATGAGCACGCAAAACACCAGCATGGCATCCTACCCGCGCGCGGAAATTTCTCCGCCCTCGGGCTCACTTTTTCCGCATAAACATCTTCTTGGCATATGGGGTATGGATCCAACCTCCATCAAACATCTGCTTGATGTTGCAGAAAAATATGTTGATCAAAACAGACAAGCCAAGAAAACCACATCAACATGTGCAGGCCTTACGCAGATCAATCTGTTTTTCGAAAACTCAACACGTACATTAATGAGCTTTGAGATTGCAGGCAAACGCCTCGGTATGGATACAATCTCTATGTCCACGGGCACTTCCTCCATCAAAAAGGGAGAAACGCTTCTGGATACAGCTGCTACACTAAATGCCATGCATCCAGATGTACTTGTGATGCGCCACGCCGATAGCGGAGCTGTTAAACTCCTGTCCGAAAAAATGGATTGCGCCGTTATTAATGCCGGGGACGGACGATCGGAACATCCAACACAGGCCCTATTGGATGCGCTCACTATCCGTCGCCGCAAAGGCCAGATCCACGGCCAAACCATTGTGATCTCCGGGGATATTGCGCACAGCCGCGTTGCACGCTCAAACATCTACCTTTTAAATGCCATGGGGGCTCGTGTTCGCCTTATTGCTCCTCCGACTCTCCTCCCTGTAGATGTGGACCGTCTTGGTGTGGAAGTATATCACCGGATGGACGAAGGCCTTGAAGGGGCCGATGTAGTGATGATGCTTCGTCTACAACAAGAGCGCATGAACGGTGCTTTCCTGCCTTCGCTCAGAGAGTATTACCGCTTCTGGGGTCTTACGAAGGAAAAGCTAAGTGTTGCCAAAGATGATGTTCTGGTTATGCATCCCGGCCCAATGAACCGGGGCGTTGAAATTGCCTCCGATGTAGCAGATGATCTTGACCGTTCGGCGATTGAAGAACAGGTCGAAATGGGTGTTGCCGCTCGCATGGCGTGCCTTGATGTACTCACCCGCGGTTTGAGAGGGGATGAATAAGATGGCAACTCTCTATAAGAATGCCCGCCTTATTGATCCGTCAAACGAAACGGATGTCAAAGGCGATCTACTGGTTGAAAACGGGCTAATTGCCGAAATCGGTGAAAACATCACAACACCTGAAGGCGCAGAGATTGTGGACTGCAAAGGCCGTATTCTCAGCCCTGGTATTATTGATATGCGCTCTCACAGCGTGGATAGTGCGGCAGCTGCAGCTGGGGGTATCACCACCGTAATTCTTCAGCCTAACCAAACAACTCTGATTGATAGCGATGCAGTAGTAGAGCGTATTCGCCGCCGATCAGAAGATGGTAACAGTGTTCGCGTTTACCCAATGGGTGCGGCCACCCAAGGTATGTCTGGCGAGCAAGTAGCTGAAATCGGCCAGATGCAGGAATCTGGCGCCGTTGCATTCACCGACTGTAATAAAGCTGTGAGCAACCCACTCGTAATGCGCCGTCTACTTGAATATTCAGGATATTTTGGCGCACTAATCGTGCAGTATGCACAGGATGCCAGCCTCGCAGCAGATGGTTTTGCTCACGAAGGCGAACTTGCAACTCGTCTCGGCCTGGCTGGCATTCCAGCTGCGGCAGAAGTCATCCAGATTGAACGGGATGCTCGCCTCTCAGAACTCACAGGATCACCTGTTCACTTTGCATTGGTTTCATCTCGAGAAGGCGTAGAAGCAGTAAGACGTGCTAAAGCACAAGGGATTAAAATCACCTGTGCAACAGCACCGCACTATCTGATGCTTAACGACAACGCCCTAGAGGGTTACAGAACCTTTGCCAAGGTACTGCCACCTCTGCGAAGTGAAGAAGATAGATTAGCACTCATTGCAGGACTTGCTGATGGTACAATTGATGTGATGGTAAGCGACCATAACCCAAAGAGTGCTGATGTTAAGCGTCTACCTCTTGGTCAAGCGGCGGCCGGCATTGTCGGAGCAGAAACACTGCTCGCTCTCACGCTTTCTGTTGTTCATTCTGGCAAGGTTGAATTGATGACAGCTTTAAAAGCCCTTATCTCAACCCCTGCCCAACTCCTCAAATTGCCTTATGGCACTCTCAAGAAAGGCGCACCAGCTGATCTCATGATCTTTGATGCGGAAAAGCCTTGGCGCATTCTTTCGGAAGAATTTAAATCAGTTGCGAAGAACACACCGTTTGATACGGTGCCTGTCCAAGGCCAAGTTTGGCGCACAATTGTTGGCGGTAAAACGCTTTTTAATCAGGAAGCATAAACTTATGTCAATTGAACTCGCGATTGTTCTGGTCGGAAGTTATCTTCTGGGTTCTGTACCTTTCGGGCTTGTTTTCACTAAACTTGCTGGTCTTGGTGACATTCGTGAAATGGGGTCCGGCAATATTGGTGCAACAAACGTACTCCGCACAGGCCGGAAAGACTTAGCTCTTGCCACTCTACTTCTTGATGCAGGTAAAGGAGCTATTGCGGTGCTTCTTACCCGTTATCTAGCAGACGAATGGATGGCCGTTTATGCAGGCATGGCTGCCTTTATGGGCCACTGCTTCCCTGTTTATCTAAAGTTCAAGGGCGGTAAAGGCGTTGCAACCTTCATTGGTACTTTGCTTGCTATTTCACCAGTTATGGGGGCTGCAACTGTTGGCGCTTGGTTGCTTTCTGCACTCGTTTTCCGCATCTCATCCCTTTCAGCGCTTATCGCTGCAGTTGCCGCACCAATTATAAATTACGTTTTGGTCGGTGGTAACAGTTGGATGCCCATCGCGTTCATGACCGCGATGATCTATTACCGCCATCAGGAAAACATCGGACGTATCTTGAAAGGCGAAGAGCCAAAGATTGGTAAAAAGAAATAATCTGTATGGGTGTATATTAACACCATATATTGACAGGATTTTAAATGGGGGCCACTGTACCCCCATGTTTGTAGAAAAAGACGACATAGAGGAAAAGTTTGCCAGACTGAGACTTATTCGCTCGGATGGCATTGGCCCTGTTTCTTTCTCCAAGCTTCTTGAAGAACATGGCTCAGCACGAAAAGCTGTTAGTCATCTTTCTACCACAACCAATCGTCTACCAAAGAACTTTAAGCTCGCTTCTGAAAATCAAATAGAAGAAGAACGCCAAAGAACGCTTGATTTCAGCGCTGTCTTTATTTTTTTAGGGGAAGAAAGATACCCAGAAGCCTTGGCAGCAATACCAGATGCGCCGCCTGTACTCATTATTAAAGGGAATGAAGCTCTCCTTCATTCAACATCCGTTGGCATCGTAGGTGCTAGGAACGCCAGCGCCGCAGGGCAAAAAATAACCTCAAAAATCGCTACAGCTCTTGGTGAGCAAGGTATAACCATCACCTCTGGTCTCGCACGTGGCATCGACACTTCAGCGCACAAAGCCTCTCTTTTAACTGGCACTATCGCCTGTCTTGCTGGTGGGATAGACTTTATATATCCTCCAGAAAATACTGATTTATATACCATGGTCGCCAAGCAAGGGTTACTGGTGACCGAAATGGCGATAGGCACCGAACCTAAAGCGAGACACTTTCCCCGCCGTAACCGTATCATATCAGGGCTATCAACTGGACTTCTTGTGGTAGAGGCAGCAAAGAAATCGGGTTCGCTCATCACCGCACGGTTTGCAGCTGAACAAGGGCGTGACGTTTTCGCAGTACCCGGTTCACCGCTTGATCCTCGTGCGCAAGGGACAAATCAGCTAATTAAAGACGGTGCCATTCTCACCCAAGGCGCTGATGATATTATTCCGGAATTGGGTCCATCAATCAACGCCCCGTTGGCATTACCGAAAAGTCAGCCAAAGAGGCCATCTCAAATCCAGCAACCAGTGGCAACCGTACCTAGTGGACCGTTAGTTGAATATTTAAGTCACAGCCCTATTCATATTGATGAGATCGTTAGACTTACAGGAAGAAGTAGCAGTGATCTAATGGCTGAGTTTCTGGTACTGGAATTAAGTGGGGAAATTATTCGCCACACAGGTGGTAAATACAGCCTCGCAGCCGTGAAAAATTAATAATGTCATTGCAAAACGTGGCCCGACGAACTAGGTGAAAGCAATGATCAGGCAAAAATTTGTAGCCGAACTACAGTCATAGGATACGCGCAGACATGAATGTCGTTATTGTAGAATCGCCGTCAAAGGCTAAAACAATCAACAAATATCTTGGTAAAGATTTCAAAGTCTTAGCCAGTTTTGGTCATGTGCGTGACCTCCCTGCAAAAGATGGTTCGGTGAAGCCTGACGAAGAATTCGCAATGGATTGGGTTGTTGATAAAGACTCAAACAAGCGACTCACCGAAATTGCAAAAGCTGTTAAAGAATCTGACAAACTGTATCTCGCAACTGACCCCGACCGTGAAGGGGAAGCCATTAGCTGGCACGTGCTTGAGGTACTTGCAAAAAAACGCGCCCTTAAAAATGTTGAAGTGAAGCGTGTTGTCTTTAACGAAATCACTAAATCTGCCGTCCTGAAGGCGATTGCCGAACCGCGTGAACTGGACCAACAGCTTGTTGATGCCTACCTAGCGCGTCGCGCACTTGATTATCTTGTGGGTTTCACACTTTCACCTGTGCTGTGGCGTAAACTGCCTGGTGCTCGTTCAGCAGGTCGTGTGCAGTCAGTTGCTCTTCGCCTCGTTTGTGAGCGAGAGAATGAAATTGAAGCGTTTGTTGAACGCGAATACTGGTCCGTTGAAGCTGACCTCACTGGCGGCAGCAAAGGCTTTGGCAGCCGTCTCTTTGCGCTAAACGGTGAAAAACTTGATAAGTATGCTCTTGCAAACGAAGAAGCTGCGAAAAAGGCAGCAGCCCTTGTAGAAAACACACCACTAACTGTAGCGGGTGTTGAACGCAAGCCTGCGCGCCGTCATCCGCAACCGCCATTTACAACATCTACACTTCAGCAGGAAGCAGCTCGTAAGCTTGGTTTCCCTGCTGCAAAGACCATGCGTGTGGCCCAGAGCCTTTATGAGGGTAAATCGTTGGGTGGTGAAGTAACTGGTTTGATCACCTACATGCGTACGGACGGCGTTACTATCGCTCAGGAAGCACTGAATGCAACACGCCAACTGGTAAGTAGCCGTTACGGTGATAAGTTCCTGCCCGAAAAGCCACGTGTTTATAAAACAAAGGCGAAAAATGCGCAGGAAGCACACGAAGCTATCCGTCCTACAGATCCAATGCGCACGCCGTCTGATGTAGCTGGTGTTCTGGATGCTGATGAGAAGAAACTATATGAGCTTATCTGGCGCCGTACGGTGGCCAGCCAGATGGAAAGTGCGCAAATGGAGCGCACTACCGTTACGATCCTGAATGCTGATAAATCGGCGGAGCTACGTTCAACAGGTACTGTAATTCAGTTTGAAGGCTTCCTTTCTGTGTATCAGGAAGGTAAGGATGACGAATCTGACGAGAATGAAGCACGCCTCCCTGCTCTGAAGGAAGGCGAAGAAGTAAACCTTGATAAGGTGAACCCGAAACAGCACTTCACTGATCCTCCTCCACGTTTTACTGAGGCAAGCCTCGTTAAAAAAATGGAAGAGCTGGGCATCGGCCGTCCTTCTACTTACGCTTCAATCCTTACAGTGCTGCGTGACCGCAGTTACGTGTTCATGGACCGCAACCGTTTCGTGCCGGACGATAAAGGCCGTTTGGTTACAGCGTTCCTTGAGAAATTCTTCCAGCAGTATGTGGAATATGATTTCACAGCGGATCTTGAAGCACAGCTTGACTATGTTTCAGATGGTAAAGAGCAGTGGCAGAAAGTTCTCGAAGCTTTCTGGACGGCTTTCAAACCGAAAACAGAAGAAATTCTTGGTGTTCGCAACGCAGAGGTTATTGATGCGCTTGATGAATACTTGGGCCCAATGCTGTTTGAGAATGACGATGAAGCCCGTAAATGCCCAAGCTGTGATGATGGCCGCCTTGGCCTGAAAACAAGTCGTTTTGGCGCATTTGTAGGCTGCTCGAACTATCCGGAATGTAAGTACACACGCCAATTCGGCTCTAAGAATGCCGAAGGTGAAGAAGGCGGCACACCAGAGAACAAAGTACTGGGTATCGATCCTGAAACCGGTGGTGAAATCGAAGTGAAAGTTGGCCGTTTTGGCCCCTATATCGAGGTTGGCAGCGACGTTGAGGGTGAAAAACCAAAACGTGCCAGCATTCCGAAAGATATGGATGCAGGCCTTGTAGACTTGGAAAAAGCTTTACAGCTTTTATCCCTTCCTCGCGAAGTGGGGGCGCACCCGGAAACTGGTAAGCCTATCACCAGTGCCATTGGCCGTTACGGCCCGTATGTTGCACATGACGGCACCTATGCAAAGCTTGAAAGCAGCGAGGACGTGTTCACCGTCGGCCTAAACCGCGCGGTCACACTTATCGCTGAAACAGCGGCGAAAAAAGGTGGCTCTAAAACAGTTCTGAAAGAACTTGGTGAGCACCCTGAGGAAGAAGGCCCAGTACGCGTTCTTGATGGTCGTTACGGCCCATATGTGAACCACAAGCGTGTGAATGCAACGCTGCCCAAAGATACTGATCCACAGTCTGTAACTCTTGAGCAAGCTCTTGAATGGTTAGCCGCGAAAGCTGCTAAAAAACCAGCGAAGAAAAAAGCTGCTGCCAAGAAAAAGACTACGACAAAGAAAACAACAGCTAAGAAAGCTGCCCCGAAGAAGAAAGCGTCATAAGGCGCTTTCATACCGGGTTATAAAGAAAGAGACCTTAATTGGCTAAAGACCGTACGGGAGAGTTCCCGACAAAAGCACAACTGATTGACTTCATCAAAGGCTATGAAGGCAAGGTTACAAAGCGCGAGGTTGCTCGCGCTTTTGGCATTAGAGGCCAGGAAAAAATTATGCTGAAGCAAGTTCTGAGAGAACTTGTTGAAGAAGGCCATATTGCCAAGGATACACAGCGTGCCCTACGGCCTGCAAATCGCTTACCAGGCGTACAGGTTATTGAATTCGCGGGCCTTGATAAGCATGGCGATCCGCTCGGCAAGCTAGAAAACTACCAAGGTGATGGCCCTCCTCCCACTATCTATATTCAGGAAGGTCGACGTAAAAAGACACCTGCTATGGGTAAAGGCGACCGCGCCCTTGTTCACCTTATACCTGTGAAAGATGATCCACCAATTTACCGCGCCAAAGTAATTAAAACGCTACGCGCAGCTCCTTCTGGCATCCTCGGTGTATTCAAAGGGAATGAAAATGGTGGTCGAATTCACCCGGTAAACAAGAAAGACCGTGATGAATATTGGGTGGACCGCGAAGATACTCGTGGCGCTGCAGACGGTGAACTTGTAACCGCTGAATTCATCAGAAGCGGTAACCGCCGCAAGCTAGGCCCTCGCCGTGCGCGCATTAAAGAACGTTTAGGTGATGTAGCTGCTGCAAAATCCATTAGCATGATCGCTATTCATGCCCACGATATTCCGTATGAATTTCCGCAGCATGTAACAAAAGCGGCTGACCGAGCAAAACCTGTTGACCTTGGCAACCGTACAGATCTGCGAAACGTACCACTTATCACAATTGACCCCGCTGATGCCCGAGATCATGACGATGCCATCTGGGCGGAGGAAGACCCTGATCCAGCAAACCCGGGAGGCTGGCATGCAATCGTAGCAATCGCTGACGTTGCCCATTATGTGCAGCCTGATAGCCCACTGGATAAAGAAGCGCTTCGCCGTGGTAACAGCTGTTATTTCCCGGATCGTGTGGTCCCCATGCTACCTGAAGTACTTTCAGCTGGCCTTTGTAGCCTACAGCCGAGTAAAGAACGCGCCTGTATGGCCGTTCATATGTGGTTCGACAAAAACGGTAAGAAACTTCGCCACCAGTTTGTACGTGGATTGATGAAAAGCCATGCCAACATTAATTACCAGCAAGCACAGCGTGCGCTTGACGGCATGCCTGATGAAATGACTGAGCCGTTGCTGGAGCCCGTACTGAAACCGCTCTACGGTACTTTCAAAGCCCTTATGAGCGCACGCGAAAAACGCGATCCGCTTGAGCTTGATATGCCTGAGCGCCGTATCCAACTGGATGATTTAGGACAGGTAAAAGGTATTGCGCTTAGAGAACGGCTCGACACCCACCGCCTAGTGGAAGAATTCATGGTAACAGCCAATGTATGTGCGGCTGAAACCCTTGAAGATAAAAACGTTCCAGCCATGTACCGCGTGCATGAAGAACCATCAATGGATAAGCTTGATAGCCTGCGGGAGTTCCTTGCATCGCTGAAGATGAAGCTCGCCAAGGGTGCAGTGATGATGCCGCGTCTGTTTAACGGCATTCTTAATCAAGTAAAAGATGGACCGTATGAGCAGATGGTGAACCAAGTAGTACTCAGAAGCCAGACACAGGCTTACTATAGTACTGAGAACCTTGGGCACTTTGGTCTTGCTCTTAGGCGCTATGCGCACTTCACCTCTCCCATCAGGCGGTATTCAGATCTGATCGTGCACCGTGGGCTCGTGAAAGCCCTTAAACTGGGCGATGACGGCCTTACAGAACGTGAGATGCTGGATATGGGATCGATCGGTGAGCAGATTTCCGGCACTGAACGACGAGCTATGGCAGCTGAACGCGATTCGACTGACCGTTATATGGCTTCATACCTTTCTGATCATATTGGTGATGAATTCATTGGCCGTGTGACAGGTGTAACTCGCTTTGGTCTGTTCGTAGAACTAGAGCCTTCTGGCGGTGATGGCCTGATTCCGATTTCCGAGATTGGAAACGATTATTACGTACTTGATGAAGATCAACACAAATTGGTTGGTGAACGTTACGGGCAAGAATTCAAACTCGGTGACAAACTGGACGTACGCCTTACTGAAGCAAACCAGTTCACCGGCGGTTTAAAACTTGAGCTAGTAACGGAAGGCGATGCGGGATCTGTATCCGGCAAACCACGCCGTAACAGTAAAGAACGCATCAAAAACCAAAAAAGGCGCCACAGCCGTAGCCGCAACGCCTCTAAAAAGAAGAAATAGAATATTCTCTAGAGAATACCTAGTTCTACGAACACATCAGCCACATCATCCGCGAAGTTTGACCCTTTGCGGAGCACTGGCACTGATTTCGGCAGGCCTGTAAGCTTGCCGTCATCTGTTGCCAGAAGTGCGACAGGGATATTTTTCGTTGTTGGCATTGCCTTCAGAGCCGCAGCCAAATCAACGCCTGTCAATTCAGGCATATGGCGGGAAATAATCACTGCATCTGGCTTCATAGAAGGAATCAACTGAATAGCGTCCATAGTGGTTGCAACATTCACCATGCGGTAACCACATTCAAGAAGTTCGCGGGTTACAATTTTGGTTGCAGTACCCGGCGCCATAACAAGCATTACCTCGATTTCAGAGACAACGATATCTCCTACCTCAAAGCCGCCTTTATTGGGGAGCTGACGCACCATCTTGGAAACATCATATTCTTTACCCGCAATAAAGGCTTCCAGACATTCAGCCATGCGATCAGCAAAAAATTGAATATCACTGACATTAGATTCGGTAAGTTCTGTCAGGTTAAAGAAATAATCTTCAAACCGGTGACACATCACCTTAAGCGCTTTCATTTCAAAGCTAGATGCCACAGACTTCAGAGAATGTGCTTCCAGGCGAATAGTCGCCAGCGCTTGCCTGCCTTCAAGGGTACCGTCAAGAATTCCCTTTAAAGCATCATGAATATTTTGGAGTCGATCTTCGACGGTATCGATTGCCTCATTCTTGAGTTCTTCAAGCAGATCGTTTTCCAACCCGGACATAAGCCTTCCTCACAACTAAAAAATTTCTACTTCTATTCGCACAAAAATAGTTACTTGTTCGTTAGTATCCTGAAATAGTTTTAAAAGAATACATAAAAATGTCTTCCTTTGATAAACAAAGCTTGACTTCTGCCCCGCTGTGGGTATTTTGCGCCCTCACACAGGCTGCATTGTGCGGCCGGGAATAACTGTTTTCTTGGAGTTAATCAGATGGCAAAGCCGTCCAGCATCAAGATCAAGCTTGTTAGCACTGCTGATACAGGCTACTTCTACGTAACTAAAAAGAACCCTCGTACAATGACCGAGAAAATGGTTAAGCGTAAGTACGACCCGGTTGTACGTAAGCACGTAGAGTTTAAAGAAGCTAAGATTAAGTAATCTTGGATTCTATGAGATCTAAAGAAACGCCGCGCCTAACTGGCTGCGGCGTTTTTTTATGCATGCTTGCCATCTCTTATTCTCTTTAAATCTGACTGCATCATTTACTTCAATTTAACTTCACAATGAATCTACCTACTGATAGATAGTTTTTCTTGTTTATCAAAAGTCCCGAACATAAGCTCAGAGGCCAATATCTAGTTAACATGGAATAAACTGATGATCGCACCCAATATCCTAATTGAGCCTAAAGAACTCGCCTACCTCATGGCAAAAGATAATATCGCTATTGTGGATACGCGTTCAAAAGAAGCATTTGAAGCAGCTCATATAGAGGGTGCTGTCAACATACCAGATATCTTCACCTATCTAGCCTCATCCGATAAAACTGGCATAAACGCCATGCGGAAATTTCTGGCTAAGAAATTTGGAGATGCTGGTATAAACAACAAAAAAACAGTGGTCTTTTACGAACAGGATATGCGGAGCGGATTTGGCCAATCATGCAGAGGCCATTTCATCCTTTCCTACCTAGGAAACGATAATTCCCATGTGCTGCATGGAGGCTTAGATGCATGGATTTCCAATGGATACCCGGTGACAGAATCTATCACAAAAATTACACCCGCAAATTTCGAATTATCTGAAGCTGGCAAAAGCCTTATCGTGGACAAATATGATGTACTCTCGTCACTCAATCAGAATATGGTAACACTTCTTGATGTAAGAGATGTCGATGAATGGATTGGTGAAAGCAGTTCACCATACGGGAAGGACTTTTCCCCCAGAAAAGGCCGGATACCAGGCGCAAAGTGGCTTGAATGGTATCGAATGATGAAACCAGATGGTTCAATAAAGTCCCCAAATGAAGTAAGAGCAGAATGCCTTAATGCAGGAATAGATTTTTCAAAACCTATTTGGTTATATTGCTTTAAGGGGTCCCGCACCTCAAATACCTATGTTGCGCTGAAGCAAGCGGGTTTCAAGAATATTGCTACATATTTTGGGTCTTGGAATGAATGGTCACAAGATCAAAGACTACCTATAGAAACAGGCATGCCCGAAAGATAGGAAACTAAACTTTAAAACTTAATACGCTTGATCCGCAATAGAGAGGCTTATCATAAACAAGATACCAAAACTAACGAGAGCATAGAGGCTTTTTTGAGTTTTCGTTTTGTTCAAATATTTCATCAAACCAAGACTAAGCATAATTGAAAGTACTGAACTAATAGCTATCGCAACACCTGCGCGAAAGTTTATAGCGTACCACGCTTCTTCAGAAGAGAGTGAAACCGCGGTACGAACACCAATCGCGCCATTAGGAGGTACGATCTCTAAAATCATTGGAATTGCTGTGAGCACCATTAAAGTGGGCAGGACAAAAACCATCCAAAATAATAGCTTTTCAGCTGCTTCATTATTCAAGGCTTTTCCTATTATGCGCCTGCAATAATTACACGGTTACGGCCTGCTTCCTTTGCCGCATAGAGGGCTTTATCAGCTTCTTCCAGAAGCTGGGATGGTGACTGCCCTTCTTTATTTGACGCCACACCAATGGATACAGAAATATTGATAGGACCTTCAGCCAAGCCAACCTCAAATGGGTTATCACACACTTCCTGACGAAGGCGATCACCAATCATATAGGCCCAATCTGTTGGTGTTTCAGGCATCATCACAACGAATTCCTCACCGCCATAACGTGCTGCCAGATCAACACCGCGGATATTTTTTGCGATACGGTTTGCAAATTCTTTGAGAACAATATCCCCAACAGCGTGCCCATAGGTATCGTTCACCTTTTTAAAGTGATCAATATCCATCATAAGTACTGAAAGCTGCTTACCGCTGCTATGAGCAGCTGCAAGACGGGTATCCATATGGCTTGTCAGATAATGACGGTTATAAAGCCCTGTCACCGCATCTGTTGTCGCAAGCTGCATGGATAAATGGAAATTTTCCCAAAGTTTGTCTGCGTAGCGTTTGCGCTTCAACTGGGTTTTGACCCGCGCAAGAAACTCAAGGCGATCAACTGGGCGCACCACATAATCGTTCACACCCATTTCAAGCGCACGAACCAGCAACTTGGTATTGCCGTCATCCACCATTACCAGAATCGGCACATGGCGTGTTTCTTCGAAAGACCTGAGTTTAGAACATACACGCAAGCCATCTGTGTTGCGCATAGTGAGTGATACAATAATCAGATCAAAATTCTTTTCACGAGCACGTTCAGCGGCATCGTCACCGCCAGCGATGAACGTCAACTCGCCAACGCCTTCGAGAGCACGTGCGATGCGTTCCATTACACGCTCTTGCTCATCAACGATCAGGATATTGCCGTCCGTTGGCACTTCGAAATCAAGCGGAGCATCTTCTTCGTTTTCCCAGCCCATATTTGCGCCAGTTGCTTCCCGGTTGCGAAGCTCATCCATCATCACTTTAAGCCGGACGAGAGAGCGAACACGTGCAAAAAGCGCTAAATCCTGAACGGGTTTTGTAAGAAAATCATCAGCGCCTGCTTCAAGGCCCGCAACACGATCAGAAGGTTGATCAAGTGCTGTTACCATAACAACGGGGATATGTGCTGTGCTTGGATCTGTTTTAATACGGCGGCATACTTCAAAGCCGTCCATACCAGGCATCATAACATCGAGAAGAATAATATCCGGGTGCTCGCGCCCAATTACATCCAGCGCTTCAGGGCCACTGAATGCGGTGAGCACGTCAAAATACTCACTCGTGAGTTTCGCTTCTAAAAGCTTTACATTTGGTGGAACATCGTCAACCACCAGCACCCGTGCTGTCATGGAGGATTACCCTGCGAACTGCTTTACTGTTTCCAAAAAGTGGCCAACTGAAATTGGCTTCGCGATATAAGCTTCACAGCCGCCTTCGCGAATTTTCTCTTCATCACCCTTCATAGCGAAGGCTGTAACAGCTACAACAGGAATCTTACGCAGGTCTTCATCCTCTTTCAGCCATTTGGTAACTTCCAATCCAGAAACCTCGGGTAACTGAATGTCCATTAAAATCAGATCAGGCTCATGTTCACGCGCCAATTCAAGCGCAGCCATACCATCTCTTGTCTGAATAGTTTCATATTCATGTGCTTCAAGAAGGTCGCAGAACAACTTCATATTCAGTTCGTTGTCTTCAACTATCAGGATCTTTTTTCCCATCGCGATTTCTGGCCCTTCGTAAGGTGCTAGTAATACTATAATTTAAATAATAGTCGTGGTTTAGTGGAAAACACAAGCCCGACTAGGGTGTTAAATACTGTTTTTTGCATTTTAATGTTAACACTCCCTAAATAAATCGATTATCTATCTCTAATTATTACGGAATACACCAACATCAAGCAGGTTTTCTCTCATGTCACCCGATTTTGCATCAGAAATCGCCTTTAAAGCAATTGGATTTATTGTAGGTGATGACACTCTCAGAGATAGATTCTTGGCACTGAGTGGCCTTTCACCAGATGAGATACGTGCCAATCTCGCTGAAGTGGATTTTCAAGCCAGTATTCTTGATTTTTTGATTTCAAACGAGCCTGATCTAATTTTATTTGCTGAAGAAACCGGTGAAAAACCAGAGAATATTGTACATGCCTGGCGTGCCCTTGGCGGCGGCGTAGGCCAAGAATGGTGATATATGGAAACGCTTCTACAAACCTTAAACCCAGAGCGCCCCATCCTGCTGCTAGATGCAGATGAAGTTCTCCTGAAATTTGTAGAAACACTTGAAGGCCACATGCTTAACCATGGTTTTGAACTTCGGCTCACCAGTTTTCAAATATCCGGGAACGTTTACCACAAAGCCACAAATGAGCTCGCAGACCCTCTTCAGGTAAAAAAGCTTATCGGCAGCTTCTTTGATGAATGCGTTGATCATGTACCTGTAGTAGATGGTGCCGTGGATGCTCTTGCAGAGCTTTCAGAACATTTTCAGGTAGCTGTGCTTACAAACGTGCCTTCACATTGTCGCGAGCGACGTGAAAACAGCCTTCGAGAACAAGGTATTCACTGCCCAGTAATCTCAAACAAGGGTGATAAAGGCGCTGCGGTAAAACGTTTTACGGATTTTACATCTGGCCACACGGTATTTGTTGATGATCTCCCGCCGCAGCATGCATCTGTGGCGGAACTAAGCCCGGAAACCCACAGGGTGCATTTTGTGGCGGATAAGCGTCTTCGTGCTATGATCCCACAAACTGAATATAGCCATGCGCGTATTGATACGTGGCCGGAGCTAACACATTATTTAAAAGACCTTCTAAAGGCATGATATGAAGATTGGTATAGATCTAGGTGGTACTAAGGTTGAAGCTGTTGGCTTATATGCCAATGGAAATGAGACAAAACGAATTCGAAAAACCACCCCTCAAGGCCTATATCACGAAACAGTTCACACGGTGGTTCAGCTTATCAACGAACTAGAAGCTCTTGAAGGAACAGCTGAAAGTATTGGTATCTGCACTCCCGGTTCAATTTCTCCATTCACAGGTGTTATGCAAAACTGCAATTCAACGTGCCTGAATGGAAAGAACCTGAAAGCTGATATCGAGCAAGGCCTGAAACGAAGCATAAAAATGGCCAATGATGCTGATTGCCTGACTTTATCAGAGGCAACTGACGGCGCAGCAGCAGGTGCAGCAACCGTTTTCGGTGTTATTCTAGGCACCGGCGTAGGTGCTGGCTATGTAGCGCACAACAACCTGATAACAGGGCCGAATGCTCTTACTGGTGAATGGGGTCATAATCCCCTTCCCTACCAGGTTACTACTGACAGAAACTGCTATTGCGGCAGAATAAACTGCATCGAAAACTGGATTTCAGGCCCCGGTATCAGCCAGAGCTTTGAAACTGAAACAGGCAAACATATCAGCGCGGAAGAAATAGCAAATATGCAAACGCCAGAAGCTCAAGCAACGATCGATCTGTTTATTGAGCAGCTTGCGGCCTCTCTTGGAACAGTAATTAATACACTTGATCCCGAAGTGATTGTGTTTGGTGGTGGTCTATCAAATATAAAGCAGATCTATCAGGAATTGCCGAAGCGTATCACCAATTATATTATGCCAAACGCATGTAACACGCAGTTTGTTCAAGCTAAACATGGTTGCTCAAGCGGCATTCGCGGCGCTGCCAGACTTTAACCTTATGACTGATTCTGAAGAAACCATTTTCAGTTTATGTCGTAGTTGCCTTCATACTTTTGAAGGCAAAGGGCATTGCCCTGCCTGTAAGAAAACTCGTATCATCTCACATGCCGAATTACTGGATCTCAGTATAGCTCATATAGATTGTGATGCATTTTATGCGTCTGTCGAAAAACGCGATAACCCTGAATATGCAACCAAACCCCTTATCATTGGCGGCAGTTCAAACCGGGGGGTAGTTTCAACAGCATGCTATATTGCCCGTATGTCTGGCGTTCGTTCCGCTATGCCAATCTACAAAGCTAAAAAATTATGCCCTGACGCGCTTTTTGTAAGCCCACGGATGAAACGCTACGGCGAGGTAGGCAGGCAAATTCGTGAGAAAATGAAAGAACTTACACCGCTTGTTGAACCGCTTTCCATTGATGAAGCATTCCTTGATCTTACAGGCACTGAAAAACTACACGGGGCAAAACCGGCTGTGCTTCTCGCCAAGTTTGCCAACGAAATTGAAAAAGAAATCGGGATTACAGTTTCGGTGGGGCTAGCCCCCAATAAATTCCTCGCCAAACTAGCATCTGATATGGATAAACCTCGCGGATTTACTGTTATAGGGGATAGTGAAAAAGAGGAACTTCTCGGAAAACTACCGATAACCGCGATCTACGGTATTGGAAAGCAGTCGGCTAAAAACTTAGCCAAAGATGGTTTCACCCACATTTGCCAATTACAAGAGCAGAGCCAAAGCTCTCTTGCCCGTCGGTACGGAGAAACGGGGATGCGGCTCTATAATCTATCGCGCGGCCTTGATAATCGAAAAGTTCAGCCACAAAGCGGTGCTAAGAGTGTATCTGCAGAACGCACACTCAGCAGAGATCTGGCAGACTACCCCTCCCTTGAAGAAAAACTCTGGGATATCAGTGAAACAGTATCAAGTGATCTGAAACGGAAAGAACTGGCGGGTTCTACCGTTACACTCAAACTGAAAACCAGCATGCACCGCATTATCACACGCTCCCGCACCTTAGACGCACCCACTCAAATGGCTGGAACAATCTTTGAAGTGAGCCAAAGCCTTTTAAAGCCTTTAATCGATGGAACTCCATATCGGCTTATTGGTATCGGGATGAGTCATTTCCGGCCCCTGATAGAAGCAGATCAACCAGATTTGATTGAACCGGAACGCACCAAGCGAACCAATGCCGAACGAGCTATGGATAAGCTTAAAGGCAAATTTGGCACGGCAGCAATTTCCAAAGGGCGCAACTTTCAATCGGCAACATCTTCCCAGCAGAAAAAAAGCACTAAAAAGTCCTGATTAATCAAGGCACTAAACCGAACCACCAGTGGCATAACACTTGCTTATAAAAAAGCGTGTAGAACCGTGAGGAGGTTAGTGTGATTGAACAATCAAAAGAAAAACTGTCAGAACGCGCTGAAATCAACCCTTATATCAGCACGCTTGCTGGCAAACTTATGAAGAATGCCGCCAATGCAAACGTTAAGTTTGATAGCGATGGCTGGCAATTGATTACGGAAGTTCTAAGTTATGCGGCTACCGCCGAACAGCGTATGGCAGAACAGGAAAGTCGTATCAATTATCTAGAACAGCTTTCTGTAACCGATGAACTAACTGGTATTCCTAACCGCAGAGGCCTTCGCGCTGCACTTGGCCGTGCGCTTTCATCAGCTGCACGACACAGTGAATCAGGTGTTCTCGGGTTTATTGATCTAGACGGTTTCAAAGCCATCAACGACGAATACGGTCACAGCGCAGGTGATCTACTGCTACGCCGCGTGGCTAAATTACTGACCAAACTAATTCGCCCGGTAGATATTGTAGCCAGAATTTCAGGTGATGAATTCGCGATCATCCTAACACGCTGTTCGGAAGATCAAGGTCGCAAGCGCCTTAGGGCAATCCAACGCGCCGTAAATGAACTCACCATCGAATTCGCCGATACAAAAATCCCGGCAAAATGCTCCCTTGGCATTCAACCATTCAATGGCGCCACTGATCCGGCAGAACTTATAGAAGCCGCTGATATGGCAATGTATAACGACAAACAAACCCGCCGCGGGAAACACCTGCGCACGGCATAAAAGATTAACCTCATCTGTTCACACAAAAGGGGCTTCTGTTTGAAGCTCCTTTTTTATTGTCTGTAGACATTTGTACGGCAATATCTAATATAGTTACCAAATTATTAATCGATCTGTTTTGGAGTTTAATCATGAGTGTTGAAGCAAATCTAAAAGAACTTGGTATTGATATTCCAACGCCTGTGGCTCCGGTGGCAAATTACTTACCATTTATTGTTACTGGTAACTTAGTAAGTGTTTCAGGCCAAATTCCAATGCAGGACGGCAAACTCGCTTTTGAAGGAAAAGTGGGTGATACAGTTTCAGAAGAAGATGCGTGTGCCGCCGCAAAATTATGTGGCCTGAACATTATTGCACAACTGAAAGCAGCCACGAACGGTGATCTAAACCGTGTTAAGCGTATTGTTAAACTTGGGGGTTTCGTGAACTGCGTTGACGGTTTTGGCAATCAGCCAAAAGTAATCAATGCAGCCAGTGATCTAATGGTAGCAGTATTTGGTGATAAGGGTCGTCATAGCCGTTCAGCGGTTGGCACAAACGCCCTGCCCCTGAATGTTCCAGTAGAAATTGATGCACTTGTTGAAATTGAATAGCAGGATTTATGGCAGCAAAAGCTCCTAAGCGAAGTTTTCCTTGGATAACCGATCTCGATATTACCCACCGTGGTTTGTTTACCACGGGGAGTGAACGAGAAGAAAACTCTTTGGCTGCGGTTCAGGCCGCTGTTGAAGCAGGATACGCAGTTGAAATAGATGTCAGAGCCACCGTTGACAATATCGTAGTGGTTTTTCATGACGCCACCTTGGAACGTTTGACAGAAGGTAAAGGCTCTGTTGATCAGTGGGGTTTCCAGCAACTGAAAAAATATACAGTCGGAAAAACGGGTCTACCGATGCCAAGCCTTGCCGATGTGCTAGATCTGGTTGATGGTCGTGTCCCAATTTTTATTGAGATCAAATCACCCGAACATGACGATATTCAAAAAGTATGTGCCGGTGTACGCCACTGCTTTGAAGGCTATGCTGGCCCAGTCGCTGTTATGAGCTTTGACCCTCGCATCGTGCGGTGGTTCAGGCAGTATATGCCTAAATATGCTCGTGGTTTGGTGGTTGGCAGAGAAATGCTTCTAAACTGGAAAGCCCGCCTGATGTGGCCATTTGTCCTCAGGAAAACCAAACCTGACTTTATCGCCTGCGATATTAATCTTATGCCTAACAGCGCCTGCGAGCGCTGGAGAAAAACAGGCAAACCACTGCTAACATGGACCGTAAGAACAGATATGCAGGAAAAAGTTGGACGCGAGCATGCAGATGCCCTAATTTTTGAAGCTCCTGCTGTTATTGGTGATCAATCATAAGGTTCTAAAGTGGTGAAAGCTACTGAGCTTAAGCTAGAGCTTATTCCTGATATTAACGAAATACCCGCGCGTGATTGGAACGCACTCGCGGGTAGTAACCCATTTGTAAACCACGCTTTTCTCGCAGCTCTGGAAACATCCGGTTCGGTAGCCGCTGAAACAGGGTGGCAGCCCTATCACATGTGCCTGAGAGATGAAGACAGCATTCTGGTGGGAGCAGTACCGCTATATGTGAAATCACATTCATACGGCGAATATGTTTTCGACCATGCCTGGGCAAACGCTTACGAAAATGCAGGCGGTTCATATTACCCAAAGCTTCAATCCAGTATTCCTTTCACACCAGTTACCGGCCCTCGACTGCTTGTTAAACACAATGATGCCCATATCAAATCTCAGCTTCTTCTTGGTGTTGCTGCCGCGGCAGAAAAATTAAGTATTTCATCAAGCCATTTAACCTTCATAGAAGATGTTGAAGCCAAACTCGCTGAAGAAAATGGCTTTCTTGTACGGCACGCTCAACAATTCCATTGGCAAAATGATGGCTACGATACCTTTGATGATTTCTTACAAGATCTATCATCAAGAAAAAGAAAGCAAATCCGTAAAGAAAGACGAACAGCTACTGAGAATGGCATCACTATTCGTTGGCTTCAGGGAGCTGATATTACGGACGCACATTGGGATGCTTTTTTTGAATTCTACTTGGATACAGGCGCTCGAAAATGGGGCCAGCCTTATCTGAACAAGGAATTCTTCCAAACTATCGGTGAAACCATGCCCGAAAGCATTGTTTTATTCCTATGTGAACGCGATGGAAACCCTATTGCAGGTGCCCTAAATCTGATTGGTGGCGGAACCCTCTATGGCCGTTATTGGGGCTGCATAGAAGATCACCCCTGCCTTCACTTTGAGGCCTGCTACTATCAGGCAATAGACTATGCCATCAAACATCGTCTTAAAACCGTCGAAGCGGGTGCGCAAGGTGAACATAAGCTTGCAAGAGGATATGTTCCTACAACAACATACAGTGCCCACTGGATTGTCAATGAAGGCTTCAGAGACGCCGTTGCAAACTTCCTGAGACAAGAAAAACATCAGATTGCGTTTGAAGCAAAAATTCTTTCAAAACACACCCCTTTCAAAAAGGGTTAGCGCTTAATTCTATATAAAGCACAGGGTCTTAAAGGGCTATCTTCCGAGAGAAGTGGATGTTCAAAATCATCAACTGCGTCTGTTGTCATACCAATTTTCTCCATCACACGAAGTGATGGTTTATTAAGCTTTGGTGCTAGAGAGACAATTTCGTCGAGCTTAAGAACATTAAACCCGTAGCGAAGCGCGGCACGGGCTCCTTCAGGTGCTAATCCCTGCCCCCAAGTATTGCGTGCAAGTCGCCAACCAATTTCCACCGCTGGCGCGCATTCCAAGGCATCTGGGACATGCTGTAAGCCAATAAAACCTGCAAACTGACCGTCGGCCTTCAACTCAGCAGCCCAAAAACAAAAACTATAATCTTTTTGGTGTTGAATGGCTCGGTCAACAGCAGCGTTCGATTGCTCTTCACCTACCGTACTTGGGAAAAAACGCATCACTTCAGGGTCTGCATTCATCGCAGCAAACGGCTTTTTATCACCCTGCGTCCATGGACGCAGGATTAAACGTTCAGTTTCAATAATCATGGATTATTTTACCGGCTCAGGTGTGCGCTCTTCCTTGCCGCCTGCTGACGGGCCAGTAGCATTCTTCTGTGCGGCTGTCACATGTGGAATGATTTCAAACGTCAGTTCATCATCTTTCAGCTTCACAACCACTTCGCCACCCTTTGCAAGCTTGCCAAACAGCAGTTCATCGGCGAGCGGCTTCTTGATATTGTCCTGAATAACGCGGGAAAGCGGACGAGCACCATAAAGCTTGTCGTAACCTTTTTCCGCCAACCAGTTTTTCGCTTCTTCTGTAAGAGAAAGTTCAACATTGCGGTCAGCAAGCTGGATTTCAAGCTGCAGTACAAACTTCTCTACAACACGAGCAACCACTTCTGGCGGCAGGAAGCCAAACGGTACGACACTATCCAAACGGTTACGGAATTCAGGGCTGAATGTCTGTTTAATAGCTTCATCACTTGCCGTATCATCCGTATCACGGCCAAAGCCAATGCTATTTTTGCTGAGCTCACGGGCACCGGCATTTGTGGTCATGATGATGATAACATTACGGAAATCAATCTTCTTACCGTTATGATCGGTAAGTGTTCCGTTATCCATAACCTGCAGGAGCACATTAAAGAGATCAGGATGCGCTTTTTCAATCTCATCCAGCAAAAGCACACAGTGCGGATGTTGGTCTACGGCATCAGTCAACAAACCACCTTGGTCAAACCCAACATAACCTGGAGGCGCACCAATAAGGCGCGAAACGGAATGTCGCTCCATATATTCAGACATATCAAAGCGGTGTAATTCCACACCAAGCAGGCTTGCAAGCTGACGAGCAACTTCCGTTTTACCAACACCTGTGGGGCCGCTGAATAAATAAGAGCCAATTGGTTTATTCGGTTCTCGCAGGCCTGCACGAGAAAGCTTAATAGCTGCGGAAAGTGCTTCAATTGCGCTATTCTGGCCAAATACGACACGCTTCAGATCTTTCTCAAGCGTTTGCATCACACGGCTTTCATCGCGTGATACCGATTTCGGCGGAATGCGAGCAATTGTTGCAATAACTGCTTCCACATCCTTCACACCAATAGTTTTCTTCCGGCGTGACGGCGGCAACAACATCTGAGCAGCGCCCGTTTCATCAATTACATCAATCGCCTTATCAGGCAGTTTACGATCAGAGATGTAACGGTCTGCGAGCTCTACCGCAGTTTTAATAGCATCCGCCGTATAGCGAACACTGTGATGTTCTTCATAGTAAGGCTTCAAGCCCTTCAAAATTTTAATCGCATCATCAACAGACGGCTCATTCACATCGATCTTTTGGAAACGGCGCAACAAAGCTCGGTCTTTTTCAAAATGGCTACGGAACTCTTTGTAGGTCGTAGACCCCATACAGCGAATGCTGCCATTCGCCAACGCGGGCTTAAGCAGATTTGATGCATCCATTGCGCCACCAGACGTAGCGCCTGCGCCAATCACGGTATGAATTTCATCAATAAACAGAACCGCGCCTTCCTTGGCTTCCAGTTCCTTCACCACAGATTTCAAGCGTTCTTCAAAATCACCGCGGTAGCGAGTACCCGCAAGCAGCGCTCCCATATCTAGTGCAAAAATAACAGCATTATCAAGTACACCGGGGACCTCGCCCTCAACAATACGACGAGCAAGGCCTTCAGCGATTGCTGTCTTACCAACGCCTGGATCACCAACAAGCAATGGGTTGTTCTTCGAACGGCGGCAGAGAATTTGCACAGCACGCTCTAGCTCCGACCCACGACCGATCAGCGGATCGATCTTACCATCTTTAGCTTTTTCATTCAGGTTTACGCAGTAAGCACCAAGCGCTGTTTCCTGCTGTTTTTTCTGCGCAGCTTCACCTGCATCAGCGGCTTCTGAAGCTACATTTTCAATATCATCATCCACGCCATTAGGGGAACGCTCTTCATCAAAGCCCGGTACTTTTGCGATGCCGTGCGAAATATAGCT
Source organism: Kordiimonas sp. SCSIO 12603 (assembly GCF_024398035.1). NCBI lineage: Bacteria > Pseudomonadati > Pseudomonadota > Alphaproteobacteria > Kordiimonadales > Kordiimonadaceae > Kordiimonas > Kordiimonas sp. SCSIO 12603. The sequence goes on along the minus strand of NZ_CP073748.1, from coordinate 1,969,621 downwards.
TACAGCATCAAGCCGTGTCATATCCTGGCTTTGGAGGAAGAAAACAGCATAGCTTTCACGTTCAGAGAAAAGCGCCACCAAAAGATTGGCTCCTGTCATCTCTTCCCGGCCGGAAGATTGAACATGAAGAAGCGCACGCTGCACAACACGCTGGAAACCAGCTGTTGGCGTTGCTTCAAGCCCATCGGTTTCTACCTTCAGGCTATTCATTTCTTCATCAAGGTAATCAATTAACTGTTCGCGCAATGTATCGATATCTACACCGCATGCTCTCAACACTGCCACTGCATCTGGATCATCAAGAAGAGAATAAAGAAGATGCTCAAGCGTTGCATATTCATGCTTGCGATCATTAGCTTCTTTAAGCGCTCTATGGAGCGTATCTTCCAGATGTGGTGAAAAACTTGGCACTATAAAAAATCCTTAGTCGGTCATAAATCTATTCGCAGCTATTTTCTGAGCGAATAGTTATTCCTTTTCCAGCGTACACTGCAAAGGGTGTTCATGCTGTTTAGCAAACGCCAGAACCTGGTTTACCTTGGTTTCAGCAACCTCATAGGTAAATATACCACAAATTCCGACGCCTTTCTGATGAACCTGCAACATAACGTCTGTTGCCTGTTCCATGGTCATACGGAAAAAACGCTGCAAGATATGCACAACAAATTCCATCGGCGTATAATCATCATTAAGCAAAATAACTTTATACATTGATGGTTTTTTGGTTTTCGTTTCTGGCTTGGTCAGCAGGCCAGTGCCTGAGCCATTTTCATTATTTCCTTGATCTTTATCCTTATCAGACAAGAACCGTCCTCCGAAACTGTTACCCTTTTAATGTAACGCTTAAAGTGTCCATTAAAAGGGTAAACATGTCGTGAATTCTGATTTTTTTCTACAGGTCTGTTGGCGCAGCTACACCAGAAGCCTCTAGAGCGCCGACAAGGGCAACCTTCAAACGCTCTAATCCTTCTTCTGATGATGCTTCACAGCGCGCCACAAGCACAGCTTGTGTATTAGAAGCCCTCAGGAGCCACCAGCCATCTTCAGTCTGCACGCGTACACCGTCCACTGTAGACATATTAGCACCAGCTTCTTCAAGCCGCGCTTTAACTTCTTTTACCACTTCAAACTTACGAGTTTCATCACAGTCAAATCGAAGTTCTGGTGTGTTAATAGCGGCAGGCAAACCATCCTTAAGGGCATCAAGATCACCGCCCTGCTTTGAAACTGCATTCAGGAAACGAATGCCAGCGTATATGGCATCATCATGACCATAGAATTTATGTTTATAGAAAATATGGCCTGACATTTCACCTGCAAGTGGCGCTTCAAGCTCCACCATTTTCGATTTAATCAGCGAATGCCCTGTTTTCCACATAACTGGTTCACCACCAAGTTCCGCGATACGGTCAAACAGTGCCTGACTCGCTTTAACATCAGCAATGATTGGTGCACCCGGAATTTCTCTAAGCAGATCACCAGCCATCACAGCGAGCATCTGATCACCCCATACAACACGACCTTGGCTATCTACGGCACCAATACGGTCACCGTCGCCATCAAAGGAAAGCCCCATATCACAGCCTTCAGCTGCAACAACATCTTTCAACTGCTGCAGGTTCTTCTCAACAGTTGGATCCGCATGGTGATTAGGGAATGTGCCATCCACATCTGCGTTGATCACAATATGCTCACCAGGCAGGCGCTTTACGAGCGCCTCCACCGCAGGGCCTGCTGAGCCATTCGCAGGGTCCCATGCAACTTTGAATTCTTGCATATCTACGTCGCGCATCAGGCGGTCAATATAGCGGTCAAAGATATCAACTTCTTCAATGGTACCCGTTCCAGTCTCAAAATCACCGTCCGCAGCTGTTTGCCCCAGGCTTTGAATAGCCTCACCAAAGCAAGGCTTCTTGCCCTTCATGATTTTAAAACCATTATAATTTGGTGGGTTATGGGAACCTGTCACCATAATGCCGCCATCAGTATCCAGCTCAAAAACCGAATAATACAGCATTGGTGTGCCGCCTAGGCCAACATTGAGAACATTCACGCCTGTACTGGCGATCCCTTCCATCAAGGCAGTTGAAAGGTCTGGCGAAGAAACACGACCGTCAAAACCAACACAAACTGTTTTACCACCTTCACGCTTAACCTGCGTACCGTATGCCTTGCCGAGGGCATTTGCATCAGCTGTGCTGATGGTTTCTCCAACAATGCCACGAATATCATATTCACGAAGAACAGTTGAATGAAAAGTATGTGCGGTCATGATAGCCTCAATAATTAAATTAATAGCCCAAATTGTCAGGGCTGACAGAAAAAATCAACGCTTGAATTAAGCAGATAGACTTAATTATTCAGGTTTATATTTCAATTGGATGGCATCATATTCTTTGGAGCGCTTAATAGCCCTAAGCCCTTTATTGAATTCATCTCTGTTTTGCATCTTACCAAAGCACACTCTACGCTCCGTAGGTGTAAAAGTTTTGACAAGATGAAACGGCTTCAATTCAGGCTTTTTTAGTTGATTTTTGTGGATGCTTTCAAGAACCCAATAATCTCCAATATAAGCATCCAGCCTGCCACTTTTGAACATATCATAAACGAGCCGACTATCATGTAACGTTACATATGTAGCTGAGTTAATTGGTAACTTGGGAGCAACATCTGGCAACACAATATCCACGTTAGGGAAGCTACCTACAGAAAGATCTGCGAGGTCATCCAAACTATTTACACGACCTTTCATATCCGGATGTATCAAAAGGCCATCATGCCATAAATTAAAGATATCGCTTTCAAAACAAGCAACTTTGCCAGATCTGTATATTGCGACACCGTCCGTTTTGCCTTCCTCGAGCATATAGTCCATGCGGAGAATAGGAATATGCTGAAGCTTCACATCCTTATTTAAGTACCCATAAACCGCACGAATAAGATCAGGCTCCAGCCCTCGGGTCGGATTACTTTGAACATAAGGTGGTACATTACTCAGCAGGCCTATTCTAATGGGCTCACCCTCAGCATAAACTGCGGTAGCCGTGGCAATTACACCTACAAAGATGACAAAATATTTGAACAAAACTTTTCCAACAAAGCCAAATCAAACACTAATAAACAATACGGTACTACTATATAGTCTGGATTGTTAAGTGCAGCTTAAAAGAAAAAGTTTCACGTTTATTTTAACAAAATATCTTTTGCTTCATTGAGTTTTGAAGCCATCCAATCATTCCCGCCTGTATCCGGATGGCATTTGGCCATTAGCTTACGGTAGGCTGCCAGTATCTCTTCATCAGTTGCACCGGGTTTTAGCCCTAAGATATCATAAGCCTCTTTGATAGTGAGACTAGACTGTCTGCTCCCTTGCGTCTCACCACCTTGATTGCGACTACCACCTAATAGCCCCTTCAATACAGGTAGACTTTTCCAAAGAGCAACCCCGACAGGGAAAATGGCAGCAATGCCCTTACCCGAAGCGATAAGAAGCAAAGCCAACAAACCACAAACAAGGAAAATTCCCCAAAGGACTGCTGATTTAGCAGTTTTCACATCTGTATTCGCCCACCAGTTCAGGAGCACCATAAGAGCACCCGCGAGCAAGATACCTATGCCGAGATAGGCAATCATGAAACTGCGTTTTCACGGAAAGAAAGCGCCAGGCCATCAATCAAGTTCCGAACTTCCTGACGAGCCGCGACATGAGACATCGAGAGCCCCTTCCCATCAACACCGCCTGTATCCTTCAGGTCCATCAGTGTTAAGCCTTTCAGGAATAACTCACGGTAAATCACACGTTCACCTAACCCTGGAATATAACGAATACCAATCCGTTTGGTTAGTTCGCTTAAAACACCTTCAACACGTTCTTTGTTTTTCGCATGTAGCGACCCAACACGGTTTCTAAGTACAATCCAGTCAATCTGACCACCATCAGCCATAGAACGACGCTGACGCGCCTTCCACACCATTTCCGCATAAAGGCTTGGTCCAATCACCTTATGGGTATCCGCGTCCACACGAGCAAGTAAATCAAGATCAACAAAACTATCATTTACAGGCGTTACAAGCGTATCAGCAGCGGTATGCGCGAGACGAGACAGATATGTATCACTTCCCGGACAATCGATGACAAGTACATCCACTTTATCCGCAAGTTCAATATAAGCCGCTTCAAATCGTTCTTTTTCATCAGCTTCCGCCGCATCCGAAGAACGATGTTCAGACCGAGGAATCACTCGAACTTCCGGCATCGGCAATGTATGACCGGTTTCTTTACAAAAAGCCTGTCGGTTTTCGATATAGCGAGTTAGGCTTTTTTGCCGCGCATCAAGATCAATTGTACCAACCCGGTATCCATCACGCAGCAAAGCGATAACGATGTGCATTGCCGTTGTAGACTTACCAGAACCACCCTTTTCATTACCAAGAACAATAAGATATGGCCTGCCGTTTACCGGACCTTGATTTTGAGCCGCACTATCGGGCATGAAGCCTCCTCCCTTTACACAGAACTAAAATGGTGCAAAACATCACTTGTAACGATGCTTTAATAGTTGTGCATCCATAATTTTGCCAAATGCTATATTCTATATGATCATTATATAGAAAAAATAGTAAGGGAGATACACTGATCGTGCGCAATAAACTGCGTATATTTATGGCATATTTGCTCTTTGCAGCGCTATTGGCCCTTATCCCAATCGGCATTGCGAGACACATGCTTAGTGTATCCAGAGAAGATGCTTTTGTCCCAGATAAACCAAACTATCTGGCACACCAATATCCGCCAAAAGGTAAGGCTGAGCTTACTGCAAAGCTCTCTCAGTTGTTGGATAAAGATATGCATGAAATGGAAGATGTACCACGCGTATACCTTACGCGCCTTCCTGATATTCTGCCCAACATTCCAAATGCGAATGAGAAAAAACGGCTATTCATGTCAGCCATGTTGCCGATCATCCTCCGATCTAATGAGCTGATCATCGCGGACAGAGGTCGCCTTCTCACACTTAGAGACAAGATTGAGCAAAAAAATGATCTTAGCGGTGCTGAAAATGACTGGCTGACAAGAACAGCAAAAAAATACCGCGTAAAACTTGATAAAATACCTTCTGTTCAATCGATCGACGCACTTCTCTACAAAATTGATGTTGTGCCGGTTTCTCTCGCAATCGCTCAAGCTGCTATCGAAACGGGTTGGGGTACAAGTAAGTTCGCACAGCAATGCAATGCTTTATTTGGGCAGTGGACATGGGACCAAAACGATGATGGCTGTGTACCTGGTGCCAGAGAAGAAGGTAAAACCCACCGCATCAAAAAATTTAACTACCTGCTAGATAGTGTAAGCAGTTATATGACCAACTTAAACAGGCATGCCAGTTATGCAGAACTGCGCCGCCGACGTGCTGAACTCAGGGAACACTCTCTTATCCTTACGGGCGCTGCGCTTGCCCCTGCTCTTCTGGAATATTCAGAGCGCGGAACGGATTATGTAAACGATCTGCTTTCTATCATTAATTACAATGAATTAGGCGGGCTGGATAATGCAGCTCTCGCCACCAATTCTACTTCATAAGAGCTTAAAATGCCTAAAATGACACCTGTTGTGCGCACCATTAGTGAGATCCGCAGCTTGGTCGCTGAATGGAAAAAAGAAGGACTGCGCGTAGGCCTTGTTCCCACTATGGGAGCCCTCCATCATGGCCATCTTTCACTGGTAAACGCTATTACAGAACATTCTGACCGTATTATCGTCTCCATCTTCGTAAACCCAACTCAGTTTGGCGCGCATGAAGATTTAGATAAATACCCTAGACAAGAAGCATCTGACCGCGAAAAATTAGCAGCCACCCCGGCAAGCATTGTGTTCGCTCCTTCCGTTGAAGAGATGTACCCAAGTGGGCACACAACACGTGTTACCCTTGATGGTCTTAGTGAGATCCTAGAGGGAGCCAACCGAATTGGTCACTTTGACGGTGTTGCGACAATCGTCTCAAAACTTTTTATGCAGTGCCAACCGGATGTAGCGATCTTCGGGGAAAAAGATTATCAGCAGTTAGCCGTTATACGGCAGTTCACGCGTGATCTGGATATTCCTGTTCAAATTCTTGGTGGCAAACTTATTAGGGAAAGTGATGGTTTGGCGGCTTCATCCCGCAACGCTTACCTAAGCGAAAAAGAACGCAGGATTGCTGGCACTTTTAATGTGATACTGAAAGAACTCGTTTCCAAGGCAGAAGCTGGCGAGGATTTACGCGTCCTGGAAGGTGAGGCTTCTGATGCCTTACTTAAAGCGGGGTTCACTGCTGTAGATTACGTATCAATTGTTCACAAAGATACACTGCATGAAATTCATGAAATTACCGAAGAAGCCAGAGTGGTTTCTGTTGCGCGCCTAGGTGACATCAGGCTTCTGGATAATATGGCGATTAAGGCGCCTTAGCGCCTTAAAGCTCTTTCCAAAATTCTATTTCTCTGCTTGCGGCATCGGCTTGCGCGGCATTTTTTCATCACGCATAGCGGCGTTGTATAGAAAACTCGCCATAATTACTGATGCTTGCTTCAGATCTTCTATATAAGCGTGGTCAAACACATCAAGCTGGCTGTGATGCAACCTCGAGCCGTAATCTAACGGATCCTGAATAAACTGAAAGCCCGGTAACCCAATATCATCAAACACTTCATGATCTGTGCCGCCTGTTGAATTTAACGTTACTGTATTAGCACCAAGATCATGGAATGGTTTCAACCATTTCTTAAAAACTGAAGCCGCCGCTGAATTACCTTCCGCATACACACCGCGTATTTTACCCGAACCATTATCCAGATTGAAATAAGCTGAAAATTTATCAAACTCCGGTTTCTTGGTAATTGGGAACTGGCGGTAGTGTTTTTCATATGGCGCCATATATTTCAGACGCTCATCTGTATTTTCCGGGCGCGAAGCCAAGTGATCCATCACATACTGCTGAGAACCATAATACCCCTGTTCTTCACCACCCCAAAGACCTACACGAATAGTGCGTTTTGGTTCAACACCAATAGCTTTCAGGATACGAACAGCTTCCATTACAACAGCAACACCTGCACCGTTATCCACCGCACCATCACCGACAAACCAGCTATCAAGGTGTGCCCCAGCGAGAACAACCTCAGGCTTTCTACCCTTCCCCGGGATTTCAGCAATAGTGGAATAGCTATTCATATCGCCTGTGTGAAAAGTTGCATCCACATCAAGGCTCATTTTCACCTCTTCTCCTTCATCGAGAAGACGAACAGCACGAGCATAATGTTCCGCAGCTAAACGAACGCCTGGGATTTTTGCCGTTAACCCTTCAAGGTGACGGTAGCCAGATGCTTCAATAAGCATGCCTGTGCGCGGTGAACGGCGAATAATTCCCGCAGCGCCTTCTGCTTCTAGGAACATGCCTAATTCATAGAAAAAGCTCTTATAGCTTACCCAACCATCAATCTCATTACCGCCAATGTCCGTGTCAAACTTCTGTATTTTAGCGAGACCTTTTTTATCATGTCGCCGGAATACTTTATTTGTTGGTTCACGTTGATCACGAACCCGATCCACCATTACCAGCTTGCCTTCAAGCTTGCCTTTATATTTTTCAAAATCCTTCTTGGAACGGATAGGCGCATATATCACCTCAGCTTCAAGCACACCCTCTGTACCCGGATGCCAGCTGATAGGCATGGCATAAAGCTGAGTTTTACGTGGCTCAGTCATAAACACCCGGACGCCTTCCATCGTCCAGCCCGGGCCAAATTCAAATCCTTCAAGCTTAGCGTTCTTTAACCCCCATTCCTCCAGCTTTTCTTTGGTCCAATTGTTAGCTTCCAACATTGCTGGCGTTCCAGTAAGGCGCGGCCCAATATCATCGGTCAAATGTTGAAGAATGCTCTTAACTTGTGAATTTGCGAAACCCTCTGTCCGGATTTTAGAAACAATATCCAAATCAACTTTTTCTTCTGCCTCTACAGCGAAAGAAAAAGCCATCACAGCCCCTATGGCTACTGTCTTCATTAAATTATTCAAAATATCCCCCTGAAATATAGCTAACCAGATTTTATGCATATATTGCCACAACATATGCTTTAAAGATTTGATTTCAAAAGGGAATCTTTTTGAGCTGAGATGGTATAGCAGTTCGGCGAACAGAATTCAGATATTAGGCCACTGATAATCCTGAAAAGGTTTAAGTGGTTCAGCGCCAGCTTTGACAAACCGAATATCCTGCGTCCAGTATTCATACTCACCATAAAGAGCAGACATATCCTTAGACCAAGGCATATCAAGCATTCTTGTAATACGGTCCAGTGCTTCAGGGAAACGAACAAGGTCCCCAAATCCGCTACACTGGGTGATAACAATGTGAGAAAGACGCGCCATGAAAAACACACGTTCGATCATCCGGAAACCATAGTTTTCAGGCAGTGAACTCACCTCTTCTCGCATTTGAGATGTAGCCCGTTCCACAAGGAAATCATCACCCGCGAAATAATTCTCTATACCGGAAAATCCCTCACAATTATCTTGGGATACAGCGTCAATTGCACGCCTTCTTAGTTCATCTGGCAAGCCAACAAACCCACTTGTCATCCAGAAGGCAATGCGCTTGCGGAGGTTTTCTACAGGGCCGCCTTTGATAATAAAATCATCCCCTCCAGCTTTCAGCCCATCACGCACAGTAATAATGTCATCATAGCCAGTAAGATACATAACAGGCATGGTTTTAATGCCGCGCCGCCTGAGGCCATTTACAAAATCAAAACCACCCTCACCGGGCATTTGGACATCACTGATAATCAAAGATGGATTATGTTTCCCAGCCAGATGCAGTCCTTCTTCTGCCGTATCTGCCATGATGGCTTCAAAACCAAAATGGCGCACAGCTGCCGCCTGCAACTGCAAGACAATCAGTTCATCATCAACCAGTAAAACGGTGCCTTTGTTCACGTATGTGTCCTAACCAGCGCTCTACAGCAGGAAGAGAGCTGCCATCCCCAAAAATGCAAAGAAACCAACAACATCAGTAATTGTAGTTACAAAAACGCTTGATGAAATTGCTGGGTCAATCTCCATTTTATAGAGCCCCATCGGGATTAAAAGCCCGCAAAGCCCTGCAACCACCATATTGAATATCATAGCTGCTGCAAATACGCCGCCAAGCATTAAGCTATCAAACCAAAACCATGCTACCAAACCAGAAACTACGGCAAGCACTGTTCCGTTCACACCAGCAGCGGTAAACTCTCGAACAAGCACACGCAGCGCATTTGATGAAGAAAGTTCCTTGGTGGCAATCGCACGCACAGAAACAGTCATAGTCTGTGTGCCCGCATTACCGCCCATAGATGCTACTATTGGCATCAAAACGGCGAGCGCTACCATCTGCTCAATTGTAGCTTCAAACATACCGATTACAGCAGAAGCAAGGATTGCGGTCAGCAAATTTACAAACAGCCAAGTAAATCGACCCCGAGTGATCTCTATAAAGCTTTCATTAAGGCCAGATTCGTCTCTAACACCACCAAGAGCAAGAATATCTTCCTCAGCTTCTTCACCAATTACATCAACAACGTCGTCTACGGTAATCACACCAACCAGTCGCCCTGCATCATCCACAACGCTTGCAGAGATAAGGTGATATTTACTGAATTGATATGCTACTTCTTCCTGATCGGCTACCGCTTCAATCTTAAAGATGTCCCGACGCATGATATCCGCAATTGTTGTTTCCCGTGCAGTACGCAATATACGAGAAAGCGGCAGCGAACCGATCGGCTTATGCGTTGGATCAACAATGAAAACATCATAGAAGTCATCAGGGATATCTTCGCTATCAGAGCGCAAATAATCAATCGTTTGCCCAACTGTCCAGAATTCAGGGATCGCGAACAGGTCTCGCTGCATCAAACGGCCCGCGGAGTCTTCCGGATAGCTTAAGCTTTCTTCAATCGCGACCCGGTCATCAGTGGGAAGCTGCTCAAGAACTTCAGCACGGTCTTCTTCATCCAGCTCTTCGAGAACGTAAACCGCATCATCGGTTTCCATCTCGGTAACCGCTTCCGCAATTTGTTCATTGGGGAGCTGCTCGTAGAGATCGTCCTGCGCTTCACCTTCAATTTCAGCAAGAACTTCCGCCGGGAAATTCGCGCCAATAAGCGCAATAAGTTTTGTCCGCTGCCCTGAAGACAAAACCTCAAGAATATCAGCAACATCTGCGGCATGAACTTCTTCTAAAAGCTCAAGAATCTTGGTTTCATCATCTTTTCGAAGCGCATATTGAAGGGTTTGAACAAAATCCCTATCCATATGCACATCAGTTTGCACTTCGTGGTGCTGGGCTTCGGCATCATTATTTTGAGGGTCTTTAATTTCTGGTGTCTGTTCTTCAAGAACCATGTCTGCCCTCCCTCAAAAGATACTAAATCTAAATTATAAAGCTCTGCATGCGCGGAAAAGATAAACCGCCGTATATTGCAAGTCTCTTATTGGGTCGCCCCAACGTTTGCAACTGTAAACTTTTACATCAAATAAACTAATTTCTTGTTCCTTCTAAAACTTAGAACAGAAACAATAATACATGATTAACTCTTGGGTTCCGCCACTTTAAAACTGGTATTAAAAACTGTCATCTCTTTACCGCAATGGCTACAGGAAATTTGTGGCGCTAGCTTTTCTGAACATGCTTTGTGAACAAGTTCCACAGAATTTTTAGCACTTTCCCCAAACCAGCAATCCCCCCATTTCACAAGGAAAAGCAATATAGGGTAGAGAGCATATGTTTTCTCTGTCAGCAGATATTCAAACCGTTCTGGGTTGCTCTGGTAAGCTCGTTTTACAAATAAACCTTTTTCAATACCAAGGTTAAGCCTGCTCACTAATATGTTCGAAGAAATACCCGTCATTTCAAGGAAGGTATCATATCGTTTACTCCCCAAAAACGCCGCACGGATCAGGAGGCTGAGCCACCGGTCTCCGAATATTTCCGATATTTCATCAAAAAGAACCGTAGATTTTCTATCCAGTCCCGCCTGCCTGCGCCGTTTACTGTAACCGCCGATAGCCGCACCACTTTCTGCATGAATGATATGCTCCACATCCTGAATACGAACCTCAGTATTACATTCGGCACAACTACAAACGGGCTTTACATTTCCTGCCTTACAAACACTATGAGAAAGGGATACCTGAATGCGCCCTTCTTGATCAGACCATGTCTGTTCCCAATCCAGCATCATCATTGCGACAGGAAACAGATCAAGCCCCATCTCGGTGAATAAATACTCATATCGTGGCGGCTTTTGACAGTAGGCTGATTTATAAAGCACACCAATCTCAACCATCTTCTTAAGGCGGCTGCTGACCATAGCTTTCATAAGGCCGGTTTTTTGCTGAAATTCATCGAACCGTTTTACGCCAAGCCAAGCCCCTTCGAGCAAAAGTAAAGTGGGCGTATCACATAGAGCATCAATCGCACGTTCAATAGCGCCAGTAGTATCTTGCTTGGTTTCGCTCATTAAATATCAGGCTCATAAGGTCATCTTCTTCCCTATCTGTTAATAGATAAAATGGTCCTTGTCCACGTCGGGCACAGTTCTATTTGACTTCTAACGAGAATAGTAAGTATTGTTATGAAAGTTACTTAAAATACTGAGGGGAGCAGATTTAAGTGAATGCGTATATTTATGATGGTGTCCGAACTGGGCGCGGCGCTGTAAAACCCGGTGGCGGCTTGACAAAAACCAAGCCCATAGAATTAGGGCAAACTTTACTTGATGCACTCAAAATGAGGCATACAGATAAACTACATATCTCAGACCTTATTCTGGGCTGTGTCACGCAAACCGGCGAACAAGGCGGGAATATTGCCCGAGCCCTCGCCCTTTCCTCAAACCTCCCGTCTGACGTCGCTGCGATGACAGTGAATAATTTTTGCTGTTCCGGCCTTGATGCGTGTCAGATAGCAGCGCTCAAAGCGCCAACTTCAGGTAAGTTGTTACTGGCAGGCGGTATTGAAAGCATGTCTCGGGTTGCGCCTTTTTCCGACGCTGGGCCCTACTACAGCGATCCGGCAACTATGCAAGCCTGCTCCTTTTCCCCGCTCTGGTCAGCGGCTGATTTTGTAGCAACAAAAACAGATATTACACGCGAGGAAGCCGATACCTACGCCGCGGAATCTCAAAAACGCGCAGGCATCGCTGAAACGGAAAACCGTTTTGAGCGTTCAATCATATCTATAAGCACTGATGATGGCCATTTTGCTCACGATGAAACAGTAAGGCCCAACACCACCGCTGAAAAACTGGCGAGTTTTGATAGTCTCGTAAATATCATGAACTCATCAGCCGCAGATAAAACATTCCTGCACACATACCCGGAATATAATAAAGTAAACCATATTCATCATGTAGGATCAGCCCCTGCTCTCGCTGATGCTGCTTCCTTAATCTTGCTTGGTTCTGCTGATGCGGGAAAAGCCGCCGGACTTAAACCTCGTGCCCAGATTAAAGCAGTTTCCAACCTAAGCGGCGATCCTCTTCTTTCTCTCACCGGCGGCATTGAAGCTGCAAGGGATTGCCTGAAAAAAGCTGACATGTCGGCCAATGATATTGATCTGTTTGAGTTTAATGAAGCGTATGCAGCGGTATGCCTTCTCTTTATGCAGGAACTTGGGATTAGCAGAGATAAATTAAACGTAAATGGCGGCGCTATCGCGCTCGGGCACCCTATGGGGGCAACGGGCGGTATCCTCCTCTGTACACTACTCGATGAGCTTGAACGTCAAGATAAAACTATGGGCATGGTTGCTATTTCAGGCGCAGCTGGCTTAGGCTCGGCCATGATTATTGAAAGGATTTAAAATGTCGGATCAACTTACATCAATCGCGCTCGAAAGCCTCGGCATTTCGGCTCTCGTTTTTCTGACATTCTGGGTCATCAGCATTTTTAAAAAAGATGCCAGCATCGTCGATATTCTTTGGGGTCCGGCATGCGCACTACCCGGTGTTGTTACTTACATAAACCATTCAAATGGCCACCCAATGCAGCTACTGCTGGTAACGCTGGTGAGCATTTGGGCTTTAAGATTAGGCCTGTATCTTGGTAAACGGAACCTGCCTCACGGTGAAGATTACCGTTATGTGAGAATGCGCCAGCAAGCCGGTGGTGACGGACCATTCATTATCAAAAGCCTCTGGTTTGTTTTCGGCATGCAATGTGTACTTTCGTGGCTAATCTCATTCCCTGTTCAGTTTGGTATGCTTGGCCTTGAAGGCAATGAAACAACAATGTTCGGCTATATCGGCGCTGCCATCTGGTTTATCGGCATTTTCTTCGAAGCTGTTGGTGACCATCAGCTTACAGCCTTCAAAAAAGACCCTGAAAACCAGGGCAAATTAATGACACAAGGCTTATGGTCATGGACACGCCATCCCAACTATTTCGGCGACGCAATGGTATGGATTGGCCTGACTATTATCGCCCTGTCGTCGCCATACGGCATCTACACAGTATTCAGCCCGCTCGTGATGACCTTCTTCCTTGTGAAAGTAAGCGGCAAAGCGTTAACCGAGCGTCATATGTCTAAAAAGTATCCGGAGTATGAAGCTTACAAAGCATCAACAAGTGGCTTCATTCCGATGCCACCACGTAAGAGCGCTTAACGGATATTACAGATACAAAAAAGGGCTGGGGCAGAAAACTGTCCCAGCCTTTTTTATTGTTATGTCGAAGCTCTACCCTGCTGCGCGGATATCTTCCCCATTCGCCCATGTTGCATGGGTACCGCTTGAAATATGGTGCGGAAGAATAATCCGGCATACAGGCCCTGCTTCAATATTCTGCGCATCAATCAGCACACATTCAGAGCGGTTCTCTTTCATATCTGTGATAAAAGAAACCAGATAGCCATCATCTTCTGATTTGGAACCAATGCGCGGCACAAATGGTGCTTCACTACCGTAACGTTCTTCACCAAACATGCAGGTTTGCTTCTCACCCGTTTCCAGATCGTGTTTTACAAGCCCTTCAAAAAGGAACATTCCTTTCTTGGGCTTGGCGCTATATGCATAGCGGTACTTCTTACCAGCATATTTCTGGTTAAACATACCGAACTCAAGCACTTCATCATCGAGATCTTCTTCGATTGTCTCACCTGTTTTCAGGTTAAAGCGCCAACGGTGAAGACGCGCCTGCAGAGAATTCAGATCAACCAGTGCCATCATCATCGCATAGCGTTTTGGTTGGTCCTTCAGTGGTTCAGGCATTGGGTTGCCCTGGAAATAGCCATCGAGGATGATCTCATCCCCTTCCTCGTATGCATTGAGCCAGTGAAGAACATATGTTGGCTTTGCCTCAAACCACTTAACGTCTTCCGGGTTACCATAACGTGGCACAATACCAAAACGAGAAGGCTTATCTGCCTCATAGCGCGGCATGAAAATATCCTGTTCAATCATTTCAGGTATCCATGCCATCGGGAAATCATTGAGAATTGAGTAGTTTTCAGAGAAGGCCATATCATGCGGAAGGCTTGGGCGATTAATTTCCACAGGGATATAATGCTTCAGCTTATTATCAGCGCCTACAACACCATAGTGCAGATATGGTGGATGTTTTCCGTAGTTAAAGAACATCATCTCGCCAGTGTTTTCATCCACTTTAGTGTGCGCTGAAATTCCTTCAATCGGTGTCCAGCTTTCAATTCCAAGCTGATCAAGCGTATATGGATCAAGCCTGTAACCTTCACCACACTGGAAATGAGTTGTCATCACCTTGCCTGCGTGCACTACCACATCAGTTGAGGAGGCATCCTTCAATCCGTCTTGAGCACATTCACCGATACGTTTGGATTTAACCGGATATGCTGTCCATCCAGCCCAAAGGCTTTCACCAGCTTCTTGTTCAGCCCTAAAACCACGGGTTTGGATGAAGCGGTTACGGTACTCTGCTTTGCCGTCTTTAAAGCTCATCATATGGAGCATGCCGTCGGCATCAAATGGATGATAACGGCCCAGTGGTTGATGCACTGGGTTTTCAGAATTACGAAGATAAACACCATCAATATCCGTTGGAATTTCCCCAATCACTTCCATATCGGTGATATTATATTCCTTATGCACAGGCGCCCACGGCCCATTCATATATGGGTGATCATTCTCTTTGATCGAGCTTTCATATTCTTTAACAAGTTCCACTGCCATGTGATTTCTCCCCTCATCATTAAAGGACAATTGACAAATGTATGAACCAGTAAGTATTGTTATGCAAGTAACTTTCAATGGAAAGCATGAATTATGGCTAAAGACATCTTTATCCTCGGCGGGGAAATGACTGATTTTTCAAGAAATTGGGCACGCGAGGGCTTCGGAATTTTTGAGTTGATGCAGAATTGCGTTCTCTCCGGTCTTGAGAAAACAGCGCTGGATGCAAAAGATGTAGAAGTCATTCATATTGGTAACTTTGTTGGTGAACTGTTCGCCAGCCAAGGTTTGCTCGGCGGCTTTATGGGCCATATCCATGCTGATTTTGCAGGCCTTCCAACATCTCGACATGAAGGAGCTTGTGCCTCAGGCTCACTGGCCACACTGGCCGCTATGGCTGATCTGGAGGCAGGCCGATATGATCTTGCCTGCGTGCTTGGTGTGGAACTTATGCGGAATGCACCCGGCAATATTGCTGCAAACCACTTGGGCACCGCAGCATGGGCCGGCAAGGAAACTGACGGACGTACCTATGTGTGGCCATCCCTGTTCTCCGACCTCGCAGAAACATATGAAGAAAGATACGGTCTTAAGCGTGAGCACTTAGCCGCCATTGCAAAAAAGAATTTCGATAACGGTAAACAAAACCCCAATGCCCAAAGTCGTAACTGGAGTTTCACAGAAGAGAGTTTCTTAGCCGATGACAATGCCAACCCCGTGGTGGAAGGCTGGATGAGACGCCATGACTGCGGACAAGTGACAGACGGCGCTGCTGTTGTATTCCTAGCGACAGAAAACAAAGCACGAGACTATGCTAACAAACACGGTATTCCCGTTGAAGCCATTCCTCGTATTAAAGGCTGGGGCCACACTACTGCGCCTATGGAGCTTGCGACAAAATTTGCTGCTTCCAAGGGATCAAATGGGCACATTCTACCTTGGACGAGAAAAGCCATTACGGACGCATACAAGCGAGCTGGCATTTCCGGCCCTGAAGCACTGGACGGTATTGAAACCCACGACTGTTTCACCATCACAGAATATATGGCGATTGAGCATTTTGGCATTACCGCCCCTGGTGAGGCTTGGAAAGCTATTGAAGACGGTATGCTAGAGCGCACAGGCTCACTTCCAATGAATCCGTCTGGCGGTCTTATCGGCCTAGGTCATCCCGTAGGTGCAACAGGTGTTCGCATGCTGCTTGATGCCTACAGACAAACAAGTGACCAAGCTGGTGATATGCAAATTGGCGGCGCTAAAACATTTGCCACATATAATGTTGGCGGTTCCGGCACCACTAATGTTTCTTTCGTAGTTGGTATGTAACCACACGCTAAAAGAGTGCTTCACAAACCAACAGATCACATTTAGTCTATCAAGGGGTCAGCCCTCGCCTATATCAGGCAGGCTGAATGGGGAGGCTATATGAATATTGCAACAAGAAATCAGCTGGTCAAGGCGGGATATATTCCGTTGCCAGCCTGGCTTATTCTATCCACAATCGCTGGCTTTTTTGCTGTGGACTATAATCCCATAGCTTCACATGTAAGTGTTATGACACTTCAGGATAATACAGCGCATTTTATCGCCAATATCGCAGCCCTATCTTCAGGCGCCGCCCTGATACTGTTTGGCATAGGTGTTTGGCGGTTTTCTCAGTGCACTTTTTCTGCTGGCAGCCTGTGCTGGATCATCTTCGGTATTTCCATGGTAGCGAATGGCATTTGGCCAATGGGCGGACCTATGCACGGACTGTATATCATTGGTATTTTCAGTATTCTTGCCCCTGCCCTCTGTCTCCTCGACATTCAGGATCATGAAATCAGGAAACAACTCCACGCCATAACGGTTTTTGTTAGCTTGTCAGCCATGCTTTATCTCTGGTTGGCGTTGAACGGGTTTGACCCTGAAGGTTATCAAGGTCTGACACAGCGCATCTTTGGTTCTATCAACTATCTCTGGCCACTTATGTTTGCTTACCAAGCGTCACGCGCTAAATCAGCTACTGCTGTTGAATAATATCAAAACACAAAAAGGGCAGCTACATGAGGTGGTTGTTCTTTTTGTAAATACCTCAAACCGCTACAAACTACATTTCTTGTTCAACAGATAACCCCACTTTCTTCCGATACCTATTTCCTCTTCCAAAAAACGATGCTAAGGCAGCCTTAACTTGGCGGTTTCAACAGATCGTCATTTTACAAAACATGAGCATGTTTTTAGAAAAAAACCAAAGTAGATAATTCATCTACAATCATACTCAATAGCGACACCCGCAGTCGTAATAAGACAGGAAAGCAGTTTGATTTGATAAATCAGCTGAACAGCAGGATTTTATGTTGGTTACTCATTCTTTACGTATTGCTACGCTGGTATTAGCAAGCTTAACAATACTCTTAGTATCAATCGAGGCCTCCGCTCAAAACGTTGGTGGAGTATTTGGCCCCAAAGTAACGCCCGGTAGCAAAGCAGCAGAACTTCGTGTTGCAGTCGCCCCGGAATCAGATGGCAGGCCATCACGTGTAGTAAGCCGTTTTCACTATCAGCAAAGTGTCACTGATAATTTGAGACTTAGAGCAGTTGTCCAAGGTGCTGATACTCTTAACAGTGACTTCGATTTCGATCTTGTTCAGTTTGAAGCCCAGTACCAATTCCTAAACCGTGAGGAAAACGGCTTCGATTCCGCTTTTCGCGTGGATTTATTGTTAGGCGATGACCGCCCAAATCTAGTGAGTTTCAACTGGACAAGCGATATCCCTCTTTCCGAGAAATGGACAGCGCGCGCTCTGATTTTGGCTCAGCTACAATTTGGGGATAACCGTAACAACGGCATTTTCCTTCAAACACGCTCTAGCCTTCGGTATCAGGTAAACTCCATTTATAACCTACAGGTCCAATCCTTTAACACCTACGGTTCCACAGCGGACTTCCCTGACTTCAGAAATCAAAACCATTCGGTTGGGCCTGCGGTTTCGGCAAAGCTAGGTGATGGCTGGTCAATGGAGGCAAGTACCTTATTCGGATTAACCGATGCGACATCCGATGTTGACTTCAGGCTTTTCATCGCAAAATCTTTTTAGACTGTAGCAATAACCAAACAAAAAAAGAGCAACCACATGAAGTGATTGCTCTTTTTTTACAATTTATCCCGAGAGATAAATGGTGCGGCCGAGAAGACTCGAACTTCCACGGGAACTTAATCCCACAGCGACCTCAACGCTGCGCGTCTACCAATTCCGCCACGGCCGCGGAACGGGCGCTTATCTAACAAGCGAGATCAAAACTGGCAAGAGAAAAATGTTACATTTTTCAAACAACTGAAAATAGGAAGCCTAAATCTGCAATTCACTCATCATACGGGTAACGGTCACCCCAATGCGTTCACCAACAATGATAATCTCACCACGTGCGATAAGTTCACCATTGGCATAGATCCAACACTCATCTTCATGCTTTGCATCCAGATCAATCACCGCGCCACGGCCCATCTTCAAGAGCTGGCGAATAGGCATGTGCGTGCGCCCAAGCACCACTGTGATTTCTACCGAGACTCGATTTGCAGCATGAAAATTCATAAATACCTCTTTTCTCCTGCAATGTTGCACAGGAGCCGTTATCAAACAATTAACTAAAAGCTTGCTTCACTTCAAGAATCTTCCGCATACGCTTATATCTTGGCTTTACTCGGCAAAAGCAGTATGAAGCGCTTGTTGGTTACAGGAGTACAGAACATGCCGCACACACTTGAATGGCGTATTAGTGACGAACTAATCGAATACCCACAAGCTCTGGAAGAGATGGAAGAGCGTGTGAAGGCGATTCGTGCAGGCGAAGCACCAGAAATGGTGTGGCTTCTGGAACATCCGCCGCTTTACACAGCGGGCACCAGTGCTGATCCTTCTGATTTGATCGATCCTGACCGCTTCCCTGTTTATGATGCCGGCAGAGGTGGTGAATATACTTATCACGGCCCAGGGCAACGTGTAGTTTACTTCCTTTTAGACCTTACAAAGCGCGGGCGTGACGTTCGCAAATTTGTTTATAGTCTCGAAGAAGTGATGATCCAGTCCTTAGCGAAATTCGGCGTAACAGCTGAACGCCGCGATGGCCGAGTTGGCGTTTGGGTAGAACGCGGCGCTGGCAAAGAAGATAAGATCGGCGCAATCGGCGTTCGGGTTAAGCGCTGGGTGACATATCACGGCATTGCTGTAAACATCGAGCCCGACCTCAGCCATTTCCAAGGTATTGTTCCATGCGGCATTTCAGAACACGGTGTTACCAGCATGGCTGATTTAGGCCTGCCTATCACCATGGATGATTTCGATGTTGTGATTAAAGAAACCTTTGATGAAGTCTTTGGGCTTGAGACACAGCCTATGAAAATCGAAGCGGTTGAAGAACGTCCAAAAGGTAATTCACTACCTTATGAGGCTATGCCAACTGACACACCAAAGCCTGAAGCGGAAGATATAGCAAAAAGCCACCCGGTTTTTCAGGTTTAAGATAGAATTCTAAAACTTAACTGATTACAATCCCTCACATATTTGTGGGGGATTTCTTATGCGTCTACTGAAAACCAGCCTGTTTTTTCTTTTTCTTACGATAGCAGGCTGCAGTGTCAGCGAAAGACTTGAAGAAGTTAAGCCCCTTATTGAAGATTTTCAGGCGCTTTATAACACTCGTTCATTCTCCGCCATCTATGATGATATGGCCCATCCTGATCTTAAAACAGAAATGGATATTGAAGTTTTCGAAAAAAATATTGCCGATATTAGAAATCTAACCGGTGAACGCATTTCAGGAAACCGTACCGGCTTTAATTGGCGATCCACCACCGAAGAAGGCACAATAGTTGTTGTGTCTTTTGAAACTAAATTTGTAAATGGTTTCGGCTATGAAACCTTTAGCTTTAAACTTGATGATAAACAGTTAAAGCTCTTGGGGTATAACTTTAAATCATCTGGCGATTTCAAAGCAAATCAAGCCGACAGCGCATAGCAGTTATACACTGATAAAATGCAAAAATTTGGTTACTTCGCCATTATCATCCTGCAGGGGTAAATCTATCACTTCAAAGGGTAAGAAATCACGCCCTTCGATCGGTAAATTGCCCTTTACCCAACCAATATGTTTTTCCTGCACGAGATTAACGAAGTGTGCCTTACAGGCTTCTGTATGCCCTGCAGCCATCGATTCACAAAGACGTTTTCCTGTGAAGTCTGATCCAAATAAATCGGCAAATCCAGTTCCGAAAATACGAAACCGGAAATCTCCGCCCTCCTTTTCAGACAGCGCCATATTTGCGTGCCAGCCAATGAAATCTGTAATGATGAAATCAGACCAACTGGGGAGAATTTTGGAGCCACGCTTTGAGTAATATAACTCAAGTATATTAGAGAAAATTGGAAGATCAGGCCGAGGGTCAAGCGGTATTTGTTTTATTAAATCCGTATATTCGCTCATGCCCTACCCCTTTTTATTCATACAGTCGGCTTAACCTGAAATTTGGGAGGTACCAGTCCCTTAGCTTCCTGCACAGCTACACTCTCAACGGCAGCATAAACGGGCCCCTCTTCACAAGCCTTCAATATCGCATCTATATGCAACTGTGGCCCAACAAACAGAGCCTCTACACTACCATCTATACGGTTACGTACAAAACCATGCAGGTCAAGCTTTTCAGCCTCGGCAACACACCAAGCCCTATAACCTACACCCTGTACTTTACCTGTAATGGAAACTTTTACAGCAACACGATCTGTCATTTATTTCAAAGCCTCAATCAAGCGTTCCATAAAACGTCCACATGCCTCAAGCTGTGATTTTTCAATAAACTCATTAGGTTTATGAGCTTGGGCAATATCACCCGGCCCGCAGACAACGGCAGGGAATTCAATACTTTGGAAATGTCCACCTTCAGTACCGAATGCAAGCACAGTAGTCGCATTCTTTTCAGCAAGCGCTAAGGCAAGTGTTTCAGCCTCATCTCCCGGGTATGCCTTTAGTGGTGGCAAGTAAGCCCAAACAGATGTCTCGGCGTAGCATTCTGGAAACCTGGCTGAGATTTTAGGGTTAACAACATCACGGATATAAGCTTCATACTTCGCCAAATGCTCTTTTCCATCATCGGCAGGAACTGCACGAAATTCCCAATCGAACTCACAGTAATTAGGGATAATATTAAAAGCGCTACCGCCCGTGATAGGCCCCACATTGAAACTGGTATAAGGCGGGTTAAACATATCATCTTTATGGCCGCCATTCCTTGCTGTTTCGGCCATACCTTCAATGAACTTAATCAAATCAGCGGCGACCATCACTGCGTTTACGCCATCTTCCGCTCTGCTGGAATGTGCCTCTCTGCCATGTACTTTGGTGCGCGACACATGTTGGCCCTTATGAGCATTTGCTACAGCCATAGAGGTAGGCTCTCCCACAACAACTAAACGAGGTTGGGCTATATGCTCTTTCAGTACTGGCAACATGGCTTGAATACCAAGACACCCAACTTCTTCGTCATATGAAAAAGCAAAATGCACCGGCTTTGCGAGATTTGCGGTTTTGAACTTTTCTGCATAAGCCAAACAAACAGCAATAAAGCCCTTCATATCAGAAGTGCCACGGCCGAAAAGCTTACCATCATGTGCTGTCATCACAAATGGATCAGTATCCCAATCCTGATCATCAACGGGCACTACATCGGTGTGCCCCGAAAGCACAACACCTCCAGAGATATTCGGTCCGATAGTAGCGATAAGATTGGCTTTTGATCCTTCGTCATTATGCACAAGCACAGATGGGATACCCTTCTCTCCCAAATAGCCTTCGATAAAATAGATCAATTCGAGGTTGGAATTTCTGCTTGTGGTATCAAAAGCAATCAACTGACCCAACAGTTCTTTGGTCTTTTCAAACTCTACAGACATACTCGCTCCCCGAAACAAAAGAGGCAGCCGAAGCTGCCTCAATATGTTTTATTCAAATTCGATAATTACTTCATCAACCGCTAAGCTATCACCCGCCGCAGCTTTCACCGATTTCACAGTCGCATCTTTTTCTGCCCGGAGGATGTTTTCCATCTTCATCGCTTCCACAACAGCTAGTGCCTGCCCTGCTTTCACTTCATCGCCTTCTTGAGCAGAGACAGAAACAATAAGTCCTGGCATTGGGCACAGAAGGAACTTGGATGTATCTGGTGCTACCTTCTCCGGCATCAATGCATAAAGAGCCGCAGCGCGTTCTGTTTGAACACGGATATTTTCCGCAACACCATCGCATGTCAGCGTCCAACCAAGAGGTTCACGGTCAATTTCCATTGCGAATTCACGGTCACCAATCTTCGCGTGGAATACAGGCTGGCCAGGTACCCAGTTGCTAGTAATAGCAATACGTTTTGTGCCAATGCCAACTTCAGCATGGTCTTCGATTGGGATGATAGTTGTTTGAACATCTTCCCCATCAATAGACACAATCCAAGCTTTTTCCTGCGGAGAACGAGGCTCTGCAATCTGTCCCTCAACCTGTGATGCACGTGAGCGTTCAACAGCATTGATGAAAGTTGCAGCAACAATCATTGCTTCCTTCACCTCTGGAGCCAGAGCACCACCTTCAAAGCCGTCTGGGTATTCCTCAGCGATAAAATTAGTCGTCATATCACCCGCTTGGAACTTCGGGTGCGCCATAAGAGCAGAAAGGAACGGGATATTATGCGCGATACCACGGATATAATATTCATCAAGCGCTGTACGCTGTGCTGCAATTGCCTCTTCCCGTGTTTCACCCGTTGTGATCAGCTTCGCGATCATTGGGTCATAGAACATGGAAATTTCAGCGCCTTCATAAACGCCAGTATCCACACGCACTGTATCAGACGCTTCTGGTGGCAGGTAACGTGTTAGGCGGCCGATAGACGGTAAGAAGCCACGGAACGGATCTTCCGCATAAACGCGTGTCTCCATAGACCAGCCCTTAAGCTTCACATCATCCTGCGTCATAGAAAGTTTTTCACCGTTTGCTACACGGAGCATCTGCTCAACAAGGTCAACGCCGGTGATGTGCTCTGTTACAGGGTGTTCCACCTGCAAACGTGTATTCATTTCCAGGAAGTAGAAGTTTTTATTTTTATCAACAATAAATTCAACTGTTCCCGCGCTGTGGTAATCCACCGCTTTCGCAAGTGCTACAGATTCTTCACCCATTGCTTTACGAGTAGCTTCATCAAGGAACGGGCTTGGTGCTTCTTCAATTACCTTCTGGTGACGTCGCTGAATGGAACATTCGCGCTCACCAAGATAAATAACGTTACCGTGCTTATCACCAAGTACCTGAATTTCAATGTGGCGTGGCTCTTCAACAAACTTCTCAATGAATACACGGTCATCAGCGAAACTTGTGCGCGCTTCATTCTGTGCAGAGATGTAACCTTCGCGGGCTTCTTCATCATTCCAAGCGATACGCATACCCTTACCGCCACCGCCTGCGGATGCTTTAAGCATCACAGGGTAACCAATTTCAGCAGAAATTTTTACTGCTTCATCAGCATCAGCGATAATCCCCATATGGCCTGGTACCGTGGAAACGCCAGCTTCAGCCGCCAATTTCTTCGATGTGATCTTATCACCCATTGCTTCAATAGCTTTTGGATCAGGACCAATGAAGGTAAGGCCTGCCGCCTGAACAGCTTCTACAAAGCTTGCACGCTCAGAAAGGAAGCCATACCCTGGGTGGATCGCTTCCGCGCCTGTATCTTTCGCAGCCTGAAGAATTTTATCAGCGATCAAATAACTTTCAGCGGCTGCAGCCGGGCCGATATGAACAGCTTCATCAGCCATTTCTACATGCAGCGCATCTTCATCTGCATCTGAATAAACAGCAACAGTTTTAATACCCATCGCTTTCGCGGTTTTCATAACCCGACAAGCGATTTCACCCCTGTTTGCAATTAGGATCTTCTTAAACATGATGGGACCCTTTTTCCTTATGAATTCTTTTTATTTCCGCGCCTCCAGGCGAGGAACCATAAAACCAGAACCGAAGCAGCACCCATTCCAAAGAACAGGCTACCACCGATTGCACCAAATACCGCTGCACCAAGCCCAAAGCCAAAAGCACCACCAAGCATCATACCAAGCGTAAAACTTGAGCGGCTCTCCGCCTTTGAAGCAGCGCCCTTAATGGTTGTTTCTAAATCTTTCGGGAGAGGTCTAGCCATTATTCTTATTCAACTTCCTGCGAACAAATTTGTAGTAAGACGGATAAACAATAAAGAATAAAACAGGCGCTACTATTGCTAACCAATTCACTACAAAGCCACCCTGTTCATCTTCCGGAACTGTCATCACGATGATGATAAAAACACCACCAATAACGAACAGTGCCATCGACCATACAGAAACAATATACAGCCGACGCAGTATAATACGATTTGTAGCTAGCCAATCAGCAATAACACCCAACATTCCTATGTTCCTTCACCAACGATCTTAAGGAGCTTCGCAACCCATTTTTTCGGCAATGTCATACACAGCAACATGACCCCAAATGAAAAAATCACGATGAATGGCAAAGTATCCTTTAAAAAGAACCAGCCATTCCCTGTGCTTTCTTGGCCAAAACGGAACAATACAAAGGTGGCACCGATCACTAGACCAGCACCCATCAACCCATATATCGCCCGTTTGGTAATTTTCATTTTGAGACCTTCACAACACCCTAAAGCGGAATATTATCGTGCTTCTTCCACGGGTTCTCCAAGTGCTTATTAGCAAGCTTACGGAGACCTGTGATCACACGTTTACGCGTGCTGTGCGGCATAATTACTTCATCAATGAAACCGCGCTGCGCCGCTACAAACGGGTTAGCAAACAGGTCTTCATATTCTTTAGTGCGTTCAGCAATTTTCTCAGGATCATCCTTTTCCTTACGGTAAAGAATTTCCACCGCGCCTTTCGCACCCATTACAGCAATTTCTGCTTTTGGCCATGCATAGTTCAAATCACCACGCAAATGCTTGGATGCCATCACGTCATATGCTCCGCCATATGCTTTGCGGGTAATGATCGTAATTTTCGGAACAGTTGCTTCACCGTATGCAAACAGAAGCTTCGCACCGTGCTTGATGATTCCACCATATTCCTGTGCAGTGCCCGGCAAAAAGCCTGGAACATCTACAAGAGTAACGATTGGAATATTGAAACAATCGCAGAAGCGAACAAAACGTGCAGCTTTCTTCGAACTATCAATATCCAGACAGCCCGCAAGAACCATTGGTTGGTTAGCAACAATACCTACTGTCTGACCATCCATACGTGCCATGCCAACAATGATATTGCCTGCATGACTAGGCTGAATTTCAAAGAAATCACCCTCGTCCACCATTTTAGTGATCACTTCATGCATGTCATATGGCTTGTTTGGGTTTGATGGGATCACGCTATCAAGGGAATCCTCGATACGGTCCGGCTTATCAAATGTTGGACGAACAGGCGCTGGCTCACGGTTATTGAGTGGTAGGAAATCCATAAAACGGCGAAGTTGCGCAAGGGCTTCCACATCATTTGAGAAGGCTTTATCCGCGACACCAGACTTGGTTGTGTGCGTAGAAGCGCCACCAAGTTCTTCCTGTGTCACCACTTCGTTTGTTACAGTTTTCACCACATCAGGGCCTGTTACAAACATATAAGAAGTATCTTCCACCATAAAAATGAAATCTGTCATCGCCGGGCTGTAAACTGCACCACCAGCACAAGGGCCCATAATCATGGAAATCTGCGGCACAACGCCAGAAGCCAGAATATTTTTCTGGAATACATCCGCATAACCACCAAGGGCTGCCACACCTTCCTGAATACGAGCGCCACCACTATCATTAAGACCAATAACCGGTGCCCCCACCTTCATGGCCATGTCCATAACTTTAATGATTTTCTGTGCATGTGTTTCAGAAAGTGAACCACCGAACACGGTAAAGTCCTGGCTATATACATAAACCAAGCGACCATTGATTGTGCCTGAGCCTGTTACAACACCGTCACCTGCAAATTTGGTATCTTCCATACCAAAATCCGCACAGCGGTGCTCTACAAACATATCATATTCTTCGAAACTATCTTCATCGAGCAAAAGATCAATACGTTCACGTGCAGTAAGTTTGCCGCGACCGTGCTGGGCATCGATACGTTTCTGACCGCCGCCAAGGCGAGCCTGATTACGTTTTTCTTCGAGCCTTTCCAGGATTTCTTTCATTTTATATTTGGTCCCTTCTCCCTTTGCGCCAGATTTGGGGCGGCGCACGGGGCCGTAGCCCCTGAAAATCAAATCATATGTATATGGATTAGCCTGCTTTTGCCAGCCTAGTTATCCCGAACTAGTTTCAAAAACCTGCATGTTGCTTCTAAATCAGCGAGTTTTTCTTTACGTTTGTCTTCAACTTCATAATCAAGCCCCCACTGTTCTTCCTGATAGGTAAGATCAAGAAGGCTAGCGGCCCATAGTTCATCAAAGGGCTTATGCCCCTGCATATAGGCAAGCGCGAGCACTAGAGAGCCAAAGCCATTGGTAAATTCATGTAACGCCGTCAACTCAAAGGGATCGCAAGCAATTACCTGCACCGTAAGTTGATTAAGTGCAGCTTCATCCTGCGCCACAGGCATGATGCCATCTGTTGTCTTCAAATCTGCGTGTAGTACATCTTTGGCCCATTCAAGATAAGGGTTCCAGATCTCATTCTGACGTTTAATAAGTTCTTCCGGTTCATCTGCCCTGTAACAGAGTAGGTCTGTGCCTCCGAAATTCGCAATTTCAGCCGCCACATCATCCATTCGTTTTGCTACCCGGTCCAGCGCCGTGTTTGCAAGCTTGGTGATAGGCATTGTTGAAGCATCAACCTCATCACTTTGCGCGCGCCATTCTTCAGCCACCGCTTCGGCAAGGACCGATGTCAGCATAACAAGCGTATCTTTGCCTGGTGTTTTAATAATTCTGCCATCAAGGGCGACACCAAAGCCGCCATCCACGGCTTCAACAGTTACTTCCTTGTAGAAAACTTTCATTTACTCTTTACCTTGGTCTTCAGACAGCTGCGCTTTTTCTTCCTGCATTTGCCGAGTTACTTCAGCATATTTTTTTCTGGAATAACGAGCTTCTTTCCTACGGCTATTCTGGCGTTTCAGGTCTGCACCACCATCCATCTTAAATCCGCCAGAGTACTGCATATCCGCCTTGCCTTTTTCATCAGGCTTGGTGATGACAACATCGTACCCAAGCAACCGATTTCCAAGACGCGGCATGCGGTAACATAAAACAAGGCACAGGGAAACAAGAACAGACAACATCAACAAAAGCGCGAAACCAGTAGCTCCACTGGCTTCGATAATCTCTTCTTCATTCAAATAGGCAAATGCGGCCACTAGCGCAAACACCGCTGCGGCTACTAGAAAAATAACTTTAGGTTTTGATGCTTCAGCATTCACTTCATCTTTAATTTCACTCATATTAATCACCTATCGCTGCTTTCACCAAAGCGGGTATCTGATTGTAATGAGAGGCAATATGCTTCGCACCTACGTCCGCCAATAGATCTTCACTGTGATATCCCCAATTTACGCCAATAGGCGTTGTACCAGCTTTCACGGACATCATGATATCATAACTGGTATCACCAACCATAACTGCACTTTCAGGACTTGACCCTGCCTCAGCGATAGCGGTAAAAATCATCGAAGGATGAGGCTTAGAAGGATGCCCATCTGCAGTTTGTAGTGTTACGAAAAAACTTGCCAGATCATGCTCTGCAAGAACTCTATCTAATCCTCTTCGGCTGCTCCCCGTAGCAACACCAAGCAGATACCCTGCTTCGTTAAGGGCTACAAGTGCCTCACGTGTTCCATCATAGAGGGGGTCAGGCCCTGCTCCTTGCTGTGTTCGGCGTTCATAAAATATTTGTTTGTAATCATTCGTCATCGCCGCATGAACCTCAGTACCTTCATGTGGTAACAAGCTGGCTATCGCTTCATGAAGACTTAGGCCTACGATGGCGCGAACTTCTTGGTCCGTTTTTCTCTCGAAACCCGCCTTATCAAAGGTGTCATGCATTGAACCAATAATCATATGCTGACTGTCAACAAGTGTGCCGTCACAATCAAAAATAACAAGTTTATTGAACTCAGTCATCCACCGGCCTCAACCTTACTACTCGATCCAAGGTCTGTATCGAGATTTGCTTCCCTTGTAAGGCCATAAGTCCCATTTTCGAGAGTTGATCGCGGAATTGAAAAGCCGCATAACGCTTTTTATCTGTGTCTAAAAGCAAGTTCTCTAGCGCTTTTGCCTTAATGGCTTTAAATTCATCATCATTCCGCAATTTTTCAAGCCATTTTTGAGATTCAAGTGCTCTTTCTATAGTGGGTGTACCCCTCACGCTAGAATCCAGATGCATCGTGGTAATTTCTGGGACGGTTTTAAAGCGCACATCGCTTTGGCCAAACCACTGCCGCCACATATGTAAATCAGACCACATACCCTGCGGTTTTGGGGACCAGCCAGAAGGCAATTTACTATATGCTTCCATGGTATGGGCAGCGGTCGTCGGCCCGAAGAAGTTGTACTTATTCTTCATCATTGCACTACGTAAAGCAGCGTCATTCAAATTACCTTGAAACGCAATGAGTTTGTCATTCGGATATAGGCATAGATGCACCGTATTCAGAAAATCCACCTCGTGCAGATGCAACTTCACTGTTTCTAAATGGCTTTTATGCCAAAGATCATCATCCCCTAAATAGGCAACATACTTACCTTTAGCTTTAAGAAGAGCATGATGCCTATGCAGCTCACCGTTTCCTTCACCTTTTGAGTTTTCAAAGAAAGTGATACGCTTATCGTTCGCACATTCCTGTGCCATTATTTCAGAAGTCTTTTTAGGCGCTCCGTCACCAACTACAAGGATTTCAAAATCCTGTAACGTTTGCTCCTGCACACTCCTGATCGCCCAGACAATTGTTTCACAGTTGGTATATGTAGGTATTACAACAGAAAATAGAGGCAAATTACCCTCCTTGCGAACCACTGGCGGCCTCAAGATACTGCCTTACAGCACTTTCAAATGAACCTGCATTTCTATCTTTTTCAGACAAAATCGGTTCGTTAACGCCCCAGTCAAACTGAAGTACAGGATCATCGTACCTGAAAAGAAATTCATCTTCAGGGCTCCAAGCTACACTTAATCCTGTGAGATATCGCGTCTTCTCTTGAAATGCAAATCCGTGTCCTATTCCTAGTGGGATATAGACAGTGCAAGCTTCTTCAGGCTTCAATATAAGACAACTGCTTTTACGAAAACTATCTGAATTGGGTCGCATATCAACAAGCCCCAAGATCAGTGCACCACTAACCACCATCACATAATCATGTCGCTTATAATGTACATGCATACCCCGAAGTGTATTTGCATCACTTTCCGATATAGTTAACTGCCGAAGTTCTGTAGGGCATCTAGAAATGTTATAGCCCTCATATAACCATCCTCTATCATCCGAAAACTTCTGCTGTGTCGATACTATAACGCCTTCCGGCAAACTAAAAACATCAAACATCTATCTATAAAACTCAGTTTATTATCCAGCGGAAGCTAATGCTTCTGTGCGTAACGAATGTAACACCTGCATCATTTTAATTTCATCAGCTACACAACTGAAGGGTTTTGGGCCACCCGAAATATAATCAACAAATGACCGAATTTCCCGGATCAGAGGAAACTCTTTTGATATTTGAATCTTAGATACTTCTTCACCGGGCGTACCATCAGCATCCAGATACCTTATGTGAAGAAAATCGTCACATGGATCAGTCATCGAAACTACCGCACGCTCAAATTTTGCTGAAACAAGACGCTCTGTCTTCGGATGAATATCCGAAACACTCATTTCTACACTTGGGTAATTACCCAAAAAAGCTGTGAGGGCATGAATATCATTGTCCGTTACCATAGCCTGCACAGCTTTGATCTTCGGCAAATCACCAAGTATATGCATGATTATAGAAACATCATGAGGGGCCAAAATCCAGAAAGCATCTACATCTTTATGCGGTTGCATCCATTGCAGTCTTCTGGTTCTTAAATGTTCCAATTTTCCGTATTTATTTGAAGCTCTCAGTTCTGCAATTTTTTCAATACCAGGGTGATACCGCCATTTGTGCATTACAAAAACACGATCCCCCATTCTCTGAGCAATATCTTCAGCCTGCTCTAAACTTGGCACCATTGGTTTTTCAATAAATATTGGAGCAACACTATTTTCTAGAGTCAACAAGGTCTCGTAGTGCCTAGCCGTGGGGACAGCAATGACATAACCATCCATTTCATTTGGTAGCTCTGATTGATCGTAACAAACAGAAGAGGCGCCTGCATCAAGCGCTAATGCCCTATTTTTTTCTCTATGTTCTGCAACATGCACATCACAACCAAGCAGCAAAAGATCTCGAAGGATATTTTTCCCCCAACGACCACAGCCAATAAGTCCAATTCTTACAGCATCAGCCATTTTTATTTACCCATTCATCATATTCCGCTTGCATTACCGCAAGCGTGCCCGCAGCCTGATCTCTATCAGACAGTTTTGCATTTTCAGTTTCCGGCCAGTTTAACTTCAAATCAGCATCGAAAGGATGGCATCCCATTTCATCCGCCATACTCCAGTATTCCGTTAGGCCATACATCGTGAGACTTGGCTGAGTGAAATAGAAACCGTGTGCTACACCCGTTGGAATATAAGCTGCTTTATGAGTTTCTGGTGTAATACTGACAATTGTGCTCTGCTGAAAAGTTGGCGAATTACGGCGCATATCATAGAGCCCCAACAGCATTTCACCTTCGATAACAACTAGATAATCCGCTCGATTTTTATGTACATGCACTCCGCGCAAGGTACCAACATTGGATCTAACTAAATTCCATTGCACGAATTCCTTTTCAGGAACACGGTCTAAACGGAAAGCTTCGCAAAGAGTTCCTCGGCTATCGGTAATAGGCTTGAGAGGTGTGAGTATTACGTCATTCGGCAATCCGAACTTTACAGACTTTTCCATATCACATTCTACTCATCAAGAATGCTGTCGTCATAGTCCTCAATATCAAAACCAAGCATATCAAAACTGGCTTGCATATGCTCTGGCAATGGGGCGGTAATTGTTACATTGCTGCCATCTGGATGTGGGAAAGTAATGAATCGACTATGCAGGTGCATCTTCCTGGAAATGCTTCCTGAAAGGAAGGCTTCCGGACCACCATACTTGCCATCACCAATGATAGGATGCCCTAATTCCGCGCAGTGCAAGCGAAGCTGATGCGTACGCCCTGTATGCGGTTTAAGGGCAAGCCATGCAGCTTCCTGTGCGGCCCGATCAACTACCGCATAATCTGAAATAGATTTCTTACCATCTGGCGTTACCACCATACGTTCATTACCTTTAATCGGCGCTTTATCCATTTTGAGGATAATCCGTCCATCGGGCACTTTAGGAACGCCCCGCACAAGGGCAAAATAGCGTTTATCTGTTTCTTTTGTCTGAAATGCCGCAGCAAGTGCGCCAGCCGCATTAGCTGAACGGCCTAGAAGAAGCACACCAGAAGTATCTTTATCTAGCCTGTGAACAAGGCGTGGTCTGTGTTTCGAGCCGAATTTCAGGAAATCCAGCATAGCATCAAGATGTTTCACTTGCCCTGTACCGCCCTGCGTTGGCAGGCCAGCAGGCTTATTAATCGCGAGAACATCATCATCTTGGTAAATAACCAGGCTTTGAAGCTCTTCAATATCAGCCTCGCTCATACGTAACTTCGGTGCTCTGGGTTCCTGTTTTGGCGCATCCCCAAGCGGTGGAACGCGGATCGTCTGCCCTTCTTCAACCCGTTCGCTGCCTTTCACACGCTTACCATCAAGACGAACTTCGCCTTTGCGCATAATCTTCTGGAGCTGACCAAATCCAACATGAGGATAGTGACGTTTAAACCAGCGATCTATGCGAACGCCTTCATCATCTTTTTCAACTTTAATGTTCTGAACGCCACTCATAATAAAACCTTACCAAGCCACATGCCTGCAAATAAACTTAATACACCAATAATAAGGGAGCCAAAGGTATACAGCCCAGCGCCTTGCCAATCTCCGCGCTCAATCATTAGAGCTGCTTCAAGCGAAAATGTGGAGAATGTTGTAAAGCTGCCTAAAAGCCCGACAGTAAGAAAACCACGCAGTTCCTGTGAGGCTTCAAACTTCATGGCAAATCCTGTTATTAGAACACCCATAATAAGGCTGCCAATCATATTCACGGAGAAGGTGCCGTACGGAAAACCTGAGCCGAGCACCCGCATAATGCTGACAGCAACAAAATGACGTAACAACGCCCCAGTTGCGCCCCCAAGGGCTATCGCAATCAGCATATTCATATGAGTGCTTCTTCGTTCCCAAACTATTCATCTTTGCCGCGCACCATAGAGGAAACAATGAGAATTTGGAAGGCTTGCGTTTTATTGAATAAAAACTGGATATTTCAGCATTTTAGTTACCAAGAAGCGTTCAACCAGCCACGAATCTTTTCTGATACTGGTGCGGGTACGACAAAAACCTGGCACTCCCCTTCAATATTCCTAAAAGGGAACATACCAACAGTTACATCAGTTGAATATTCACTATCAGTTTTCAAAGGCGCTGTATGCGCTGTTGCAAACCCGGGTTTCCCTTCTTTGAGTACGTATCTCATCAGGTCTCGACGAGAATTATAACAATCAGCATTAGTGAATTCATGGAGATACTGCCCCTGAAGCGAGCCGTTCGTTAATTCTGCGGCAGAGGTGCCTTGAAGATATAATTTATATTGGTCGTCCGAATCTTTCATCTGGCGTTCGAACAACATCATCCATTTGAGAACAGGCTTAACATCCACGGGAGAAAAATCTTCTTTGGCAGGTATCTCACCACCATTTAAACTGCTCCAGTAATTGTCAAACTCGATAGCAGGGTGCCTTGGATCAAGATCCTCACGCTTCAACAGCTTTAGAGGAGCATTACACAAAGAGTCACAATGTTCGCCCCAACGAAAGTCTTCGGTCATACGGTTTCCTCACCTAGAGCATCATGCCAACCCACGCGAAGGTTGTTGTGCTCTATTCCCCCTTACCTACCTTCCCCAAGGCAGTACGCGCTTTAAAATATATAACCAACAACTGAACAAATGGTAAAACGATTATCTACAAATAAACCAATTGTTATATACAAATATTGGTTGTCAAACTTCTACTTGATACCAAAAATCCAACCTTCGGTTTTTCTTATCTTTGGAACAAGATAAGCCGGCTGCCAATACTGCTTTGAATTCGCGATATCTCTTAACCCCGCAGATGTTACTAGTGCATCAGTGACATCATCTATCTTCTTGGGCAGTTCACCTTGATATGCTTTCGAATTCAAACCCTGCAGCGCTATATTAAGTTCCCTCGATGATCGCATTTTCCCTTTGTGGCCACCTAGTTTTGCAAAAAGAGCGGCATAGATTTCCACAAGACATATTCGCGCTGTGTTTGGTTCATCAAAAGGCCATACTGCAGTGTCAGAGCATTCTTGTAGCAAGTGAAGCATATGCATCGTGGAAAGTGCAGATTTCCCAACTTGGCTGGCTCCTATAAGATTAAAAACGCTTTCACATGGCCCCGCGCCAGTTTCGATACAGATACTTTCCGTTCTGCGCATCCTACGGCTATAACATTTACCTTTTCGCCCACCATGCTGCTGAAAATATTCGCTGTATTCCTCTACGAATGCACCTGAAAACAAGTCAACTTCCTCTACACAGCAACTCGCTATTTCTTGCCAAAGTTCTGGAACTGTTTCAGGGAATTTCCTACCAGGGAAATACGCATTTTCATCATCAAACGGCATGCCAAAAGCAGCATCAATGCCAATAAGTATCTTCGCCTCAGTAGGTAAACCACATCCTGCCTTGATCCAGTCTGTGATCTCTTTACGGCTCCAGTATCTTTCACCAAATGATGGTTCAACAATGGCAGGAGCACTATCTCCGGTTTCGCAGATAGCAATAGCTATTCCTTTATGGCGCTTCCCTTTTGCGCCAGACCAATCAATGCCAATGAAATGTGTAAAACTATTTATTTTTCTTAAGCTTTGCGGCATGTTCTTCACGAACCTTGGCGAAATACGCCATACGTTTTTGGATATCGCGTTCAAATCCCCGCTCTACTGGGTTATAGAAAGTCTGTCGTTCCATATCTTCTGGGAAGAAATTCTGCCCCGAGATACCACCCTCCACATCATGATCATAGATATAGCCAGCACCGTATCCCATCTCAGCCATCATTTTAGTTGGCGCGTTGAGAATATGAGCTGGCGGCATAAGACTACCCGTTTGTTTAGCCACAGCCTTTGAAGCTTTCTCAGCCAGATATGCTGCATTAGATTTAGGAGCAGACGCTAGATAGATCACAGCCTGAGCAATTTGCCCCTCTCCTTCCGGGCTACCTAGAAATTCATAAGCATCTTTGGCGGCCAATGCTTGATGGATAGCTTCAGGGTCTGCCATACCAATATCTTCGCTGGCGATACGTACCAGACGGCGAATGATATAAAGCGGGTCTTCTCCCGCTGTCAGCATACGAGCCATCCAGTAAAGCGCGCCATCTACATCAGAGCCACGCATGGATTTATGGAATGCTGATATAAGGTTATAGTGGCCGTCACGGTCTTTATCATAAGATGGTGCACGTTTCTGAAGAAGCTTTCCAATATCCTTTGTTGACAGAACATCCTCCCCGGCCAAATCAAAAACAGTTTCAACACAGTTCAGCAGGAAACGACCATCCCCATCAGCCATCACCTTAAGGCTTTCTCGGGCTTGTTCATCAACGGGAAGAGGCTTACCCACTTCATCTTCCGCACGTGAGATCAACTCTTCCAGCATGCTGTCATCATGCCTGTTAAGCACCAACACCTGCATTCGGGAAAGAAGCGCACTGTTTATCTCAAAGGACGGATTTTCAGTGGTAGCGCCAATCAATGTAATGGTGCCGTCTTCCACATATGGGAGGAAACCGTCTTGCTGCGACCGATTAAATCGGTGGATTTCATCCACAAACAGAAGCGTTCCACGCCCTGACATGCGGCGCATTTTTGCTGCTTCAAAAACTTTCTTGAGATCAGCAACCCCAGAAAAAATGGCTGATATCTGCTCAAACGCCAGATCAGCATGATTAGCCAGTAATCGAGCAATCGTTGTTTTCCCGGTTCCTGGCGGTCCCCACAAAATGAGCGAGCTGATACGTCCGCTTGCCACCATCCGTGCAAGAGAACCTCCCTCGCCCAGCAAATGTTCCTGGCCGACAACTTCAGAGATATCTTTTGGCCTGAGCCTATCAGCAAGAGGACGCGGCCCGGAGGCAGCGTCCATCACATTTGGCTGTTCAAAAAGATCACTCACTAACTTTACCGAATATCACGACAGCGGTAGGAGCGGTTTGGTACGATCACACATTCACGTACGCGGCCGCGGCGCTGAACTTGATAGACAAAACGCTCCGCATTTTCATCCAGTGATGCAAGGTCTTCAACACGTTCAACCGTATTGCCGTTTACACCGAGAATAATATCCCCGGGTGCTACAAACTGGTAACGGCCCGCTGCTGTTCTGCGCTCAACCCTAAGCACCACCACACCTTCAAGGAATGGATCAACCTGAATTTCCTCATTAAAGCGCGGAGAAAGGTTAGCTACTGTCACCCCTTGG
Source organism: Kordiimonas sp. SCSIO 12603 (assembly GCF_024398035.1). Classification (NCBI taxonomy): domain Bacteria; kingdom Pseudomonadati; phylum Pseudomonadota; class Alphaproteobacteria; order Kordiimonadales; family Kordiimonadaceae; genus Kordiimonas; species Kordiimonas sp. SCSIO 12603. Next base: position 1,933,609 of record NZ_CP073748.1, on the reverse strand, counting down.
AATGGATGACGCCCATCTAGTTTAGTAAGATTGCGCTCTACTGGCTCAGGCGGAAGTGAAAGTGTAAGCGTTTTTTCCTGAATAAAACCTTCGGAGAGTACGGCTAGAGGCACATCAGCACCATTTTCCATTGTTGCAACACGGAAGTTAAGCCCTGGCTCATCAATAACCTCTTTACCATCAACAGCCATGATCACATCACCAATCTGAACATCAGCGAGTGCTGCGGGACTACCCGGGTATACTTCATCAACTAAAATACCACCTGCACGATCAAGGCCAAGGCCTGACGCTAACTCATTAGTTACACTCTGCCCGCGAATACCGAGCCAAGGACGAGCAAGCTGCCCTTCGTTTAAAGCCGCGCGAAGCACTGAGTTCACCATATTAGCTGGAACGGCAAAGCCAATGCCGTTTGACGCACCTGTACGGCTATAAATCGCTGTATTGATGCCAAGCAATTGACCTTGCATGCCCACGAGTGCGCCGCCCGAGTTACCGGGGTTTACCGCGGCATCTGTTTGAATAAAGAAACCAAAATCAGAGATACCTTGCTGAGTACGTGCTGTTGCAGAAACAATACCGCTTGTTACTGTTTGCCCAACACCAAACGGGTTACCAATGGCAAGTACAAGATCACCAACCAGTACATTATCAGAATCTGCTAGCGTTAGTGTCGGCAAACGTTCTTCGCGAGCATTAATTTGCAGGATCGCCAAATCTGTTTTCGGATCAGCTAAAACAACATCAGCTGCAAACTCTCGCCTATCAGAAAGTACTACGCGAATTTCATCTGCACCTTCGATCACATGGTGGTTCGTAACAATCACACCGTTGGGGCGTACAATTACACCAGAACCAAGTGACCCTTGAATTCTGTCTTTAGGACTGCCGCCAAAACTGAATTGATCACCGAAAAAGCGCTTAAAAAGCGGATCATCAAACATTGCTGATCGTCTGGCCCGCACCACTTTCGTTGTATAGATATTCACTACAGCTGGGGCTGTATCCTTCACGATAGGTGCATAAGAAAGCTGCACCTGTGCGTTTGAAGACGGCACCTGCCTGTCCGCATTTTCATATTGTGCTGAAGCACCAGCAAATGCAGAAGCAACCAAGGCACCACACAAGAAGATTTTCCTGCTTAAACGTCTCATGAAATTCTCACTCTCCAAACTAGTCATAAGCCTTCTAAAAGACCGAACCTATTTTCTAAGCCAGATAGGCTTGCAATGACAATGGCTTTCCTTTGCAAAGGCCCAATTAGCTATTTCAAACATCATTATGCATCAATTGTGGTGCCACTGTGACCTCAATTAATCGCACGAACTGAACACGCTGACGCAAAAGCTTCGAATATGCACTTTATTGCACCACGTAAAGTCCATTACTACAAACCAAGGGGGAATTAATGTCTTTAAAACAAACGATTACGACAGCAATGCTATCTATAATGCTAGCAAGTTCACTTTCTTTTTCTGCTGCATCCGCAACAATGAAAGAAACCTTTCAATTCCAAAACTTAAAAGCTGAAAACTATCGCACCGGAACTAATCAATACCTGGTTTATATGCGAGATACATCCACTGGCAAAATACTGGGGATGGAGCTTTGGAACCGCACAACAAATATTATTGAAAAAGACGGGGAAACACTTGTTGAAATAAAGCAGGACTGGCATTCCGCACAAGATCGGTCCAACCGTTTGATATATTCACTGAACCGCGTGAAGGATTTCAGTCCAGTTTTTCACAAAACAATTCACGGTGCAGACCAAGCAGTATCAGCCTTCACGTTTGAGCCTAATCTCACGAAAGGTGACACCAATATAACAGGCAATACCCAGGCTTCTTTTAGCATAGAGAGCAAGCCAGAAACCCTGAACTGGGAACTGGATATGGAAACGTTTGGTCTCTTACCGCTTGAAACTGGAAAGAGCTTCCACATGAATTTCTATCACCCAGGATCCAAGACCCCGCCACAGGAATATATTTATTCTGTAACAGGTGAGGAAACCTTAAAGGGTATGAACGGTAATCCACTTCCGGCTTGGATTCTGGAAATTGATTATGGCGGTAGAGGCGCAGCAAAATTCTGGATTGATAAAGAAACCAGACAGACACTTAAAATGGAAGAAACTTTCGGGAAAATCCGACGGTATAAAGTGCGCTTGGGCTTACCAATAGAACAGTAACAAAAAAAGGGCGATCAAATGATCGCCCTTCTCGCTTCTACAAACGTAGAAAAATTATTCAGCGTCAGCTTCAACTGGCACGCCTTTGTTAGCTTTCGCAGAAAGATCTGCTTCAATGCTACCAAATTTGTGGCTGTCTTGGCCTTTAGCATCTTCGTTACGATCAACTAGCTCGATAACAGCCATTGGCGCGTTATCACCGTGACGGTAACCAGCTTTAAGAACGCGAGTGTAACCACCTGTGCGATCTTTGTAGCGCTCAGCAAGCTCAGCGAATACTTTGCCAACTAGCTCTTCGTTTTGCAGACGTGCAATCGCAAGACGACGGTTAGCAAGGCCACCTTTTTTACCAAGAGTGATGTACTTCTCAACGATTGGTGCTAGGTCTTTAGCTTTTGGCAGAGTTGTTACAATCTGCTCGTGCTTAAGAAGAGCCTGTGCAAGGTTTTGGAACATAGCCTTACGGTGGCTAGCAGTTCTATTCAGCTTACGGCCTGATTTATTGTGGCGCATATTTCTTACTCCGTTTGCCTATCCGGCCTTGCACGAATTTCCGTGTAGTACCGGTAGGTGTCCCCTAACAAATCGGGGAGGTTTTAAATTGAACAAAAGCGAGGTGAATTCACCACGCTTTCATCCGGCTTAGTAAGGTACAAAAGCGGTTCCGTGGAACCGCTCATGGTAACCTTAGTAATCTTGTTCGAGTTTCTTAGCCAACTCTTCGATATTCTCTGGTGGCCAAGCTGGAAGTTCCATACCAAGGCGTAGGCCCATGGAAGAAAGAACTTCTTTAATCTCGTTAAGTGACTTACGACCGAAGTTCGGCGTACGAAGCATTTCAGCTTCTGTTTTCTGCACAAGGTCACCAATGTAAACGATGTTATCGTTTTTCAGGCAGTTTGCAGAACGTACAGAAAGCTCAAGCTCGTCAACCTTACGAAGAAGCTGGCGGTTGAACGCTGGCTCTTCATCTTCTTCAGGCTTAGCAGCTTCTTCTGGCTCATCGAAGTTCACGAATACAGAAAGCTGATCTTGAAGAATGCGGGCAGCGAAAGCTACTGCATCTTCAGGAGTTACTGTACCGTCAGTTTCGATTTCCATTGTAAGCTTGTCATAGTCAAGAACCTGACCTTCACGAGTAGCTTCAACTTTGTAGCTTACTTTCTTAACAGGGCTGTAGAGTGCATCTACAGGGATAAGACCGATTGGAGCATCTTCTGGGCGGTTACGCTCAGCTGCTACATAGCCTTTACCTGAAGCTACAGTCAGTTCCATGTTCAGTGTAGCACCTTCATCAAGGTGACAAAGAACAAGGTCCTTATCAAGAATTTCAACATCAGCAACTTCTTGGATAGCAGAAGCTTTCACTTCACCTGGGCCTGAAGCTGTAAGGCTCAGACGCTTGGTGCCGTCGCTTGTTACACGAACAGGAAGCTGTTTGATGTTTAGAACCATGTCTGTCACGTCTTCACGTACACCAGGTACAGAAGAGAACTCGTGCAGAACGCCCTCAATGTGAATGCTTGTTACAGCACCACCTTGTAGGGAAGAAAGCAGAACACGACGTAGACCGTTACCCAGTGTCATGCCGTAACCACGCTCAAGCGGCTCAACTACGAGCTTAGCTTTACGAAGTGGATCAGCACCTGGAGTAATAGTCAGGCCATTTGGTTTAATTAGCTCTTGCCAGTTTTTCTGGATCACGTTGTAACCCTCATTCTTAATGACGCTTTAAACAATAATTTAGCGCCAAAGGATCGCGCCAATACTCTACAAGTAACAACCAGTACGGTCGCCGCGTTATACGCGACGACGTTTTGGTGGACGACAACCATTGTGTGGAATTGGAGTTACATCACGAATTGATGTAATTGTAAATCCAATAGCTTGAAGCGCGCGCAGAGCGGACTCGCGACCAGCGCCTGGGCCTTTTACTTCCACTTCGAGGTTTTTCATACCGTGCTCTAGTGCTTTTTTACCTGCGTCCTCAGCAGCAACCTGTGCAGCATATGGAGTAGACTTACGGGAGCCACGGAAACCCATCATACCAGCAGATGACCAGGAAATACCATTGCCCTGTACATCTGTGATAGTAATCATTGTGTTGTTGAATGAAGCGTTTACGTGAGCAACACCATTCGCGATGTTTTTCTTCTCACGACGCTTAACACGTCCAGCATCTTTTGCCATCTCATCAGACCTTTATTTACGGAAGCCCTAAACAGCTTGTTCCTAATTATTTCTTCTTACCTGCAATCGCAACTGCTTTACCCTTACGAGTACGAGCATTTGTCGATGTACGCTGACCACGTACAGGCAGTTTATTACGGTGACGAAGACCACGGTATGTTTTGAGGTCCATCAAACGCTTAATGTTCATCGCTACTTCACGGCGAAGGTCACCCTCAACTGTGTGTTCACGGTCAATCATTTCACGGATCTGAATTACTTCAGCATCTGTTAGTTCGTTTACCCGACGTTCACGTGGGAAATTCAGCGTTTCGCAGATTCCCTTGGCTGTTGTAGAGCCAATACCGTGAATGTATGTCAAAGCGATTTCTACACGCTTATTGGTCGGAATGTTAACGCCAGCAATACGCGCCACGACCATATCTCCTAATCAAATTATTCACGTCATACGACAATTCGCCACAAGACGCGTTGAAGCCGGGGATTATATGAATAAACCCCAATTCGTCAACCGCCTTATGACAGTTTTTTTATGCGGCCAAAACCGCAGCAATTTCTGCAGTTACCTCATCAATGGCAGCCATGCCATTAACTTGCTGCAAAATTCCTTTTTCCGCATAGTACGGCAATACTGGCGCCGTCTGTGCGTAATATTCTTTCAGACGCTTCCCTACTGTCTCTGCGTTATCATCTGGACGACGCTTAAACTCTGTAGATCCACACTGATCACACACACCCTCAACCTTCGGCTTCAGGTTTGTATCGTGATATCCTTCGTTACAGCCGGCGCATGTATAGCGGCCTGCGATTCTGTCAACCAGTGCTTCGTCGTCTACTTTCATTTCAACAACAGCATCCAGCTGCAAGCTCTGTGCTGTAAGCATTTCATCCAAAGCTTCTGCTTGCGCTACTGTGCGTGGGAAACCATCAAGGATGAAACCATTTTTACAATCTGCTTCTTGGATACGGTCACGGATAATACCGATTACGATTTCGTCTGAAACCAATTGACCTGCGTCCATTTTAGCTTTTGCGGCTTTGCCCATCTCAGTACCAGCTGCTACTGCTGCGCGCAGCATATCACCGGTAGATAGTTGAACTAGGCCTTGTGCCTTCTCGATACGTTGTGCCTGTGTACCTTTACCTGCGCCCGGAGGACCAAACAGAATAATTATCACCGGCGACCTCCCTTAAGACGCGATTTTTTCAAGAGACTCTCATATTGCTGTGCCATCAGGTGTGACTGAATCTGAGATACAGTATCCATAGTCACATTCACAACGATGAGCAAGCTTGTACCACCTAAGTAGAATGGAACGTTAGCCTGTCCAATAAGAAACTCAGGAATAGCACATACTGTTGCAATATAAGCAGAGCCAATCACAGTCAGACGAGTAAGCACATAATCCAGATACTCAGCAGTTCTCTTACCAGGGCGAATACCTGGCACAAAACCACCATGCTTCTTCAAGTTATCTGCAGTTTCTTCAGGGTTAAACTGAATAGCTGTGTAGAAGAAGCAGAAGAATACAATAAGAGCGATGTATAGCGCGATATATACTGGCTTACCTGGGCCAAGCAGCGCTGTTACTGTTGTAATCCACTCTGGGCCACCTGTTTGGTACATACCGGCAACTGTAAGCGGCATCAACAGAAGTGAGCTAGCAAAGATCGGAGGAATCACACCCGCAACATTAAGTTTAAGCGGTAGGTGGCTCTTGTCACCTTGGTGAACGCGGTTACCCTGCTGCCTTTTCGGGTATTGAATTACCACACGGCGCTGAGCGCGTTCGAAGAATACGATAAACCAGATAAGGGCCGCTGCACCAATAAGCATGGCAAGCAGAACAGCAACATCCAGTTGACCGTTGCGGCTTAGAGTGAACGCCTGAGCAAGCGTACCCGGAAGCTCTGCAACAATACCTGCGAAAATAATAAGGGAAATACCGTTACCAATACCGCGCTGAGTGATTTGCTCACCAAGCCACATCAGGAACATAGTACCGCCCACAAGCGTGATAACTGTTGTTAACACGAAGAACAAACCTGGGTCGATTACAACACCAGCCTGTCCTTGCAAACCAGTTGCTACACCCCAGCCCTGCACAATTGTCAGAGCTACAGTACCGTAGCGTGTCATCTGGTTAATTTTCTTGCGGCCTTGCTCACCTTCCTTCTTCCACTGCGCAAGCGTGGAATTCATAGTTGTGAGCAGCTGCATGATGATGGAAGCCGAGATATAAGGAATAATCCCGAGTGTCACGATAGACATCCGCTGAAGTGCACCACCAGAGAATGTGTTCACTACATCAAGGAAGTTACCTCCTAGATCTGCAAACATGTTTCTCAATGCTACCGGGTCAATGCCTGGTAATGGAATATAAGTACACAAGCGGTACACAATAAGTGCACCTAGGGCGAACCAAATACGCTTCTTCAATTCTTCGGCTTTACCGAACGAAGACAAACTCAAATTGGACGCCAATTGTTCTGCAGCGGATGCCATATACGCTTACTCCAGCCCCTTAATCTCTATCTCGGCTTATCGTTCTTTTATCGTGCCTTAAGCAACAGTAACTTTACCGCCAGCTTTTTCCACAGCTTCAACAGCGCCTTTAGAAGCACCTGTTACTGTGATGTCAACTTTTGCAGTAAGTTCACCTTTAGCAAGAAGACGTACGCCGTCTACAACCTTACCAACAACACCAGCTTCAACTAGAGTTTCGATAGTGATTGCTTTACCAGCGTCCACTTTCTTAGCATCGATTGCCTTCTGTAGGCGACCAAGGTTAAGAACCTGGAAGTCTTTCTTGTTCATGCTTGTGAAACCGCGCTTTGGAAGACGACGGTAAATCGGCATTTGACCACCTTCAAAGCCATTGATAGCTACGCCTGAGCGTGCTTTCTGACCTTTGTGACCAGAACCGGCAGTTTTACCTTTACCGGAACCGATACCGCGACCTACACGCGTGCGCAGTTTGCGAGCACCGTCGTTGTCACGAATTTCGTTGAGTTTCATGATATTATCTCCAAAACGCTCGCTTATTGATCTTCAACGCGCACCATGTGGCGCACTTTGTGGATCATGCCGCGAACTGCTGGTGTATCTTCCAGCTCACGCGTTCTGTTCAATTTGTTAAGGCCCAAGCCGATCAGCGTTTCACGCTGATCTTTATGGCGGCGGATCGGGCTAGCGATCTGCGTTACCGTTACAGTTTGTTTCTTCTTAGCAGCCATTGGTCATTACTCCGCTGTAGCAGCTTCTTCAGAAGCTTCGTTAGCAGCAGCAACTTTAACATCACCGCGACGTGCAACGATGTCAGCTACTTTCTTACCGCGTTTAGCAGCGATCTGACGTGGAGAGTTCTGAAGAGACAGAGCGTTAAACGTAGCACGGATCATGTTGTACGGGTTTGAAGAACCCTGTGATTTCGTAACAACGTCTTGTACGCCAAGTGCTTCAAACACTGCACGCATTGGACCACCTGCGATGATACCAGTACCTTGAACCGCAGTACGTAGCAACACGCGACCAGCGCCGTGACGGCCCTTAATGTCGTGGTGCAGTGTACGGCCTTCACGAAGTGGTACACGGATCATTGTTTTCTTAGCAGCTTCGGTAGCTTTACGGATAGCTTCAGGAACTTCCTTCGCTTTACCTTTACCGAAACCTACGCGGCCACGTTGGTCACCAACAACAACAAGTGCTGCGAAACCAAAACGACGACCACCTTTTACAACTTTAGCCACACGGTTAATGTGGACAAGCTTTTCAACTAGTTCGCTCTCTTCACGATTGCGTTCTGGGCGTGCCATTGGACATCCTTTTCCTATTATCTAAGCCTAGAATGCCAAGCCATTGTCGCGCGCAGCTTCAGCAAGTGCTTTTACACGACCGTGGTACAAGAAACCACCACGATCAAACACTACTGTTTCTACACCCGCAGCTTTGGCTCGCTCGGCAATCAGTTTACCAACTTTAGTAGCAGCTTCTTTGTTAGAACCTGCACCCTTCAGATCTTTTTCAAGAGTAGAAGCAGCAGCTACAGTAGCGCCCTTCACGTCATCAATAATCTGAGCATAGATATGTTGGTTTGTCCGGTGGACTGAAAGGCGTGGTCTGCCCGCACTCTTCTTACGAAGTTGTGTGCGGTTACGCTGACGGCGCTTTTCAAAAAGACTAATGTTAGACATTCAAGCCACCCATTACTTCTTCTTACCTTCCTTGCGGAAGATATATTCGCCTGCGTACTTAACACCCTTGCCTTTGTATGGCTCTGGCTTGCGGTACTCGCGAATTTTGGCTGCTGTTTCACCGACTTGTTGTTTGTCGATGCCGGAGATAACGACTGTAGTCTGGTCAGGCGTCTCAATTTTGATGCCTGCAGGTACTGGGAAGTCGATATCGTGGCTGAAACCCAACTGCAAATTCAGTGAGCTGCCTTTCATTTGAGCACGGTAACCTACACCGTTGATTTCAAGCTTCTTGCTGAAACCAGTAGTAACACCTTCAAAGATGTTGGAAACCAATGTGCGCTGCATACCCCACATAGAGCGGGCACGCTTTGTGTCGTTAGCCGGAGTGATAGCAATCGTATTTTCTTCCTGAGCTACAGTAACTTCAGGAACGAATGTCATTGCTAGTTCACCCTTAGGGCCTTTAGCTGTTAGCTCAGCACCGTTCAAGGAAACGGTTACGCCAGCTGGAATAGCTACGGGCTTTTTACCGATACGGGACATTAAATCTTCCCTTCCTTAGAAAATGGTGCAGAGAATTTCACCGCCCACATTGTTCTCGCGCGCTTCAGCGTCAGAGAGAACACCTTTCGGTGTGGAAACGATAGAAATACCAAGACCGTTATGAACACGTGGCAAGTCATTTACAGAGCTATACACACGACGACCAGGCTTAGACACACGGTTAAGTGTGCGAATCACAGGCTCGCCTTCATTGTATTTCAGCTCAATAGCTAACTCAGCTTTGTTATTCTCGAGTTCTGTACGAGAGTAACCACGAATGTAACCTTCGCGCTCCAACACATCTAGAATACGCTGACGTGTTTTTGAAGCAGGTGTAGCAACAACAGTTTTACGAGCTTGTAAACCGTTGCGGATACGGGTCAGCATATCGCCGATCGGATCTGTCATCGACATGAGCTTATCCCCTTACCAGCTTGACTTAACGATGCCAGGAATCTTCGCTGCGGAGCCGAGCTCACGAAGCGCGATACGAGACATCTTAAATTTACGATAATAACCGCGCGGACGACCAGTCACTTCACAACGATTGCGAAGGCGTGTCTTGGCGCCGTTACGTGGCAGTGCAGCGAGCTGTAGAGCAGCTAACCAGCGTTCGTCATCAGACAGGCTCTTATCATAAACCTGTGCTTTCAGAGCAGCGCGCTTGTCAGCAAACTTTGCTACAGTCTTCTCACGCCGTGCGTTCTTGTTAATGGCACTTTTCTTAGCCATATCAAAACCCTCCTTGGCGACCGTTATTTCTTAAACGGCATATCGAAGCCGCTTAGAAGCTCAAGTGCTTCCGCGTCTGTCGTAGCCGTCGTACAAATGATAATGTCCATTCCGCGAACTTGATCTACTTTGTCGTAGTCAATTTCAGGGAACACGAGCTGTTCTTTTAGGCCCATTGCGTAGTTACCGCGACCATCGAATGACTTAGGGTTAACGCCCTGGAAGTCACGAATACGTGGCATAGCAATAGTTACCAGACGGTCAAGAAACTCGTACATACGCTCACCGCGTAGAGTTACTTTAGTACCGATTGGCATACCTTCGCGTAGCTTGAAGCCAGCGATAGATTTACGAGCCTTCGTAATAACAGGCTTCTGGCCAGCAATAGCTTCAAGCTCTTCAGCAGCTTTTGCGACTTTCTTCTTGTCATTAACAGCTTCGCCAACACCCATGTTGAGAACGATTTTCTCAAGCTTAGGTACTTGCATAGGGTTTTTATAACCGAACTTCTCAACTAGAGATGCACGGATTGTCTCGTCATAGCGAGTGCGTAGACGTGGCTGAACAGTATTAGCCATCGATCACCTCCCCAGACTTCTTAGCAACGCGAACCTTGCTACCGTCTTCGGATACTTTGAAACCAACGCGTGTTGGTGCACCGTCTTTTGGATCCTCAATCATGAGGTTAGACAGCTGAATCGGAGCTTCTTTAGTCTCGATTCCACCAGCACTCACCTGAGTTGGACGCTTGTGACGCTTTACAAGGTTTACACCCTGTACAGTCGCGCGACCTTCAGCAGGCATTACAGATGTGATTTCGCCGCGCTTGCCTTTGTCTTTACCAGCAATCACAACGACCTTATCACCTTTTCTAAGCTTAGCGGCCATTATAACACCTCCGGTGCAAGCGAGATGATCTTCATATGTTTCTTAGCGCGCAGCTCACGAACAACAGGGCCAAAGATACGTGTACCAATTGGCTCATGGTTTTTGTTCACTAGAACAGCGGCATTGTTGTCGAAACGAATAGTAGTACCATCGTTACGACGAACTTCTTTTGCAGTGCGAACGATAACGGCACGGTGCACGTCACCCTTCTTAACACGACCCCGAGGGATCGCCTCTTTGACTGAGACAACAATAATGTCGCCTACTCCAGCAGTCTTACGTTTAGATCCGCCAAGGACCTTAATGCACTGTACCCTCTTGGCCCCGGAGTTGTCGGCCACATCGAGGTTAGTTTGCATCTGAATCATGGGTTACCCCTTATATTAATTCAACGACAAACAGTAGAACGGTGAGGCTTACGCCTCACCGCCAACTACTTGCCAAGTCTTCAGTTTAGAAAGAGGACGACATTCCTGAATACGGACTACATCCCCAACCTGAATTTGGTTGCTCTCATCATGAGCGTGGTACTTCTTAGAACGTTTAATAATTTTGTCAAGCAAAGGATGCTTCACACGACGCTCAACATTCACAACAACAGTTTTATCACCTTTGTTGCTTACCACTACACCTTGCAGAATACGCTTTGGCATTGATTAACTCCTTACGCCTCTGCCTGCTCACCGAGGATCGTCTGGATCCGCGCAACATCGCGGCGGATCTGACGAACACGAGCAGTATTTTCTAATTGGCCGGAAGCAGCCTGAAAGCGCAGGTTAAACTGCTCTTTCTTTAGGCTTACAAGCTCTTCACGGAGCTCGTCTTTCGACTTTGAACGAAGCTCTGACGCTTTCATCACTTTTCTCCGTAAAACTCTAGTTCATCCGTTCCACGATACGTGTACCAACGGACAGCTTTGCAGCTGCACGTTCGAACGCACCACGGGCCAGTTCTTCTGATACACCGTCGATCTCAAACATGATACGGCCAGGCTTGACTTTACATACCCAACGATCAACGGAACCTTTACCTTTACCCATACGAACTTCAGCAGGTTTCGCAGTTACAGGTGTATCCGGGAAAATGCGGATCCATACCTTACCAGAACGCTTCATGTGACGGTTCATGGCACGACGAGCTGCCTCGATTTGACGAGCAGATACACGGCCAGGGTCTGTAGCTTTCAGACCAAACTGACCAAAGTTAAGTGTTGTTCCACCCTTGGCATTGCCGTGGATGCGGCCTTTGTGGGCCTTGCGGAACTTAGTACGCTTCGGTTGCAACATAGTGTGTCGCTCCTACTCTAGCCGTCCCAGCCTAACGGCGGGACGGGCCTCCTTGACTTTGAGCTTCGTTTGCACGGCGCTCGTGAGCCATCGGGTCGTGTTCCATGATTTCGCCTTTGAACACCCATACTTTCATACCGAGAATACCGTATGCAGTAAGAGCTTCAGACGTACCATAATCGATGTCTGCACGAAGTGTGTGTAGTGGCACGCGGCCTTCACGGTACCATTCAGTACGCGCGATTTCCGCACCACCAAGACGACCAGCACAGTTGATACGAATACCACCAGCGCCAAGACGCATTGCACTTTGAACAGAGCGTTTCATTGCACGGCGGAACGCAACACGGCGCTCTAGCTGTTGTGCAATATTGTCAGCGATAAGCTGAGCATCGATCTCTGGCTTGCGAACTTCAACGATATTCAGGCTAACTTCTGAAGTTGTGAAGTTTGCAACACGTTTGCGAAGCTTCTCAATATCAGCGCCTTTTTTACCGATGATCACACCCGGACGAGCCGAGTAGATAGTTACGCGACATTTTTTCGCTGGACGTTCGATAACGACCTTTGAAATACCAGCCTGCGATAGTTCTTTAAACACGAACTCGCGGATTTTGAGGTCTTCGTGCAGCATTGAGCCGTACTCTTCACCCTCAGCATACCAGCGTGAGTCCCAGGTGCGGTTAACACCCAGGCGCAGACCAACGGGACTTACTTTCTGACCCATTATACTGTCTCCTCAACTTCGCGCACAACGATGCGCAGACGGCTGAATGGCTTAACGATTTTTGCAGCGCGGCCACGAGCACGAGCACGGAAACGTTTCATCGTCAGTGCTTTACCCACAGTTGCTTCAGCAACAATCAGGTTATCAACATCCAGGTTGTGGTTGTTTTCTGCGTTTGCAATTGCAGACTGCAGAACTTTTTTAACATCAATCGCAGAACGACGACGGTTAAAGCTCAGTGAAGTAAGAGCTTTTTCCACTTTCATACCACGAATAGTCGCCGCAACTAGGTTTAGTTTCTGCGGCGAGCCACGAAGCATAGTAGCTGTAGCGACTGCTTCGTTATCCGCCACACGGCGTGGTGCAGATTGCTTACCCACTGTTACTTCCTCTTCGCTTTTTTGTCAGCCGCGTGACCGTAGTAAGTACGAGTCGGCGCGAATTCACCAAGCTTATGACCAACCATATCTTCTGATACATAAACAGGGATGAACTTCTGACCATTGTAAGTATTGAAAGTAATACCTACAAAGTTTGGTAGAATCGTAGACCGGCGTGACCAAGTCTGGATTGTTAGGTTTGCTTTGCCACTTTCATGAGCCGCTTCCACCTTCTTGAGAAGGTGCATGTCAACGAAAGGGCCTTTCCATACAGAGCGTGCCATATTACAGGACTCCTTAGCGTTTCTTGCGCTCGTGGCGCGTGCGGATGATAAGCTTGTCAGTCGCTTTATTAGAGCGTGTACGCTTACCTTTTGTTGGTTTACCCCAAGGTGTCACTGGGTGACGACCACCTGAAGTACGGCCTTCACCACCACCATGTGGGTGATCCACCGGGTTCATGGCAACACCACGAACAGATGGACGGCGACCAAGCCAACGATTCCGACCCGCTTTAGCGAGCTTAATGTTCTGGTTGTCTGGGTTAGATACAGCACCAACTGTAGCTACACACTCAGAACGAACCACACGAACTTCACCGGAAGATAGACGAAGCTGAGCGTAACCACGGTCACGACCGATAAGCTGAGCATATGCACCAGCTGAACGAGCGATTTGACCACCCTTGCCTTTTTTCATCTCAACATTGTGGATGATTGTACCAACAGGCATGTTAGCAAGAGGCATTACGTTACCAGGCTTCACGTCAACCTTCTCACCAGCGATAACAGTATCGCCTGGAGCAAGACGCTGTGGAGCAAGGATGTACGCTAGTTCACCATCTTCATACTTGATGAGAGCGATGAACGCTGTACGGTTTGGATCGTATTCAAGGCGTTCCACAGTCGCTGGTACATCCCATTTCGTACGCTTGAAATCAATCATACGGTATGTACGCTTGTGACCACCACCACGGCGACGAGCTGTGATGCGACCTTTGTTGTTACGACCACCAGATTTTGTCAAACCTTCAGTAAGCGCTTTAACAGGCTTGCCCTTGTGAAGACCTTCGCGGTCTACAAGAACGAGGCCACGCTGACCTGGAGTATTTGGTTTATACTGCTTGAGTGCCATTGGATTACACTCCCGTCGTCACGTCAATGCTGTGACCTTCAGCCAAAGTAACCATTGCCTTTTTGTACTCGGCGCGCTTGCCTTGTACACCACGGAAACGTTTTACTTTGCCTTCTTGGCGTAGCGTGTTGACTTTTTTCACTTTCACGTCGAACAGTGCTTCAACAGCAGCTTTAATAGCTGGCTTAGTAGCATCGATCGCAACTTTGAAAGTTACTTGGTTGAATTCAGCACCTAGTGTTGCTTTCTCAGTGATCACTGGGCTTTTGATGACATCATAATGCTTCGCACTGGTCATTTGAGCCTCTCCTCGAGCTTAGCAACCGCCTCTTTAGTGAGAACAAGTGTGTCACGACGAATGATGTCGTACACGTTCGCACCTTGAGTTGGTAGAACATCAACGTTCGGGATGTTGCTTACTGCGCGCTTGAAGTTTTCATTCACTTCAGCACCGTCGACAAACAGAGCGTTAGCAAGACCAAGCTTCTCAAGCTTAGCTTTTAGCTCTTTAGTTTTGCCTTCTTTCAGTTCAGCAGCATCAACAACGATCAGCTTACCTTCAGCCTGCTTTGCAGAAAGCGCAGTCTTAAGACCAAGCTTACGTACTTTTTTAGGCAGGTCGAAGCCGTGATCACGTGGGATAGGACCGAATGCACGACCACCACCAACGAAGATGTTAGAACGACGAGAACCGTGACGGGCTGTACCGCCACCTTTTTGGCGACCAAGACGAGTACCTGTGCGAGATACGTCGCTGCGGAATTGTACAGCGTGAGTACCAGCACGGCGCTTAGCAAGCTGCCAGTTTACAACACGGTGCAGGATGTCTGCACGTGCTTCTAGGCCAAAGATAGCGTCATCTAGAGTGATGTCGCCAGCTTTTTTGGCATCAAGAGTAAGGACATTCGTTTTCATGTCGCTTATTCCTCAGTAGCTTCTGCAGCGTCAGCTTCAACTGGAGCTTCTGCAGCAGGTGCAGCTTCTTCAGCTTTAGCAGGCATACGGAATGCAGCCGGCATCGGCAGGCCTTCCGGTGCAGCCTTTTTCACAGCGTCAGAAACGAGTACCCAGCTCTCTTTAGAGCCTGGTAGACCGCCTTTAACGAGGATTAGGCCTTCTTCAACGCGTGTTTCAACGATTTCAAGGCTTTGTACAGTCGTACGGTGATCACCCATGTGACCAGCCATCTTCTTACCTTTAAATACACGACCAGGGTCTTGACACTGACCTGTAGAACCGTGTGAACGGTGAGAGATGGATACACCGTGCGAAGCACGTAGACCACCAAAGTTGTGACGCTTCATCGCACCAGCAAAACCTTTACCCTTTGATGTACCAACAACGTCAACGCGCTGGCCAGTAACAAAGTGGTCTGCAGTGATTTCAGCACCAACCTCAACAAGAGCATCTTCGCTTACACGGAACTCAGCGATTTTCGCTTTAGGTTCTACTTGTGCTTTAGCAAAGTGGCCGCGCTGAGCTTTGGTCACGTTTTTAACTTTACGAGTACCAGCACCTAGTTGAAGAGCTGTGTAACCGTCTTTTTCGTTTGTGCGCTGAGCAACAACCTGACAGCCTTCAAGCTGTAGAACTGTTACTGGCACGTGATGACCGGCATCATTGAAGATGCGTGTCATACCTAGTTTCTTTGCAATCAAACCTGTACGCATGGTGATTATCCTTGCAGTTTGATTTCAACATCAACACCAGCAGCTAGGTCTAGCTTCATAAGAGCATCAACTGTCTGCGGAGTTGGGTCAATGATGTCGAGCAAGCGTTTGTGTGTACGCATTTCGAATTGCTCACGAGACTTCTTGTTCACGTGTGGACCACGAAGAACTGTGAACTTTTCGATCTTTGTTGGCATCGGGATAGGACCGCGAACCAATGCGCCAGTACGCTTTGCCGTATTAGCAATTTCACCAGTGGCTTGGTCAAGCACACGGTGGTCAAATGCCTTCAGGCGGATGCGAATATTTTGCGCTTCCATTGATCTTTACCTTAAAAAAGAGGGCCCCAACCCAACTCAGTGAGCGGGGCCGTAATTCAATTATTCGATGATTTCAGCTACAACGCCGGCGCCTACAGTGCGGCCACCTTCGCGGATAGCAAAACGAAGACCTTCGTCCATCGCGATTGGTGCGATAAGCTCAACCTTCAGGTTCACGTTATCACCAGGCATTACCATCTCTGAACCTTCAGGTAGCTCAATGTTACCTGTTACGTCAGTTGTACGGAAGTAGAACTGTGGACGGTAGTTAGCGAAGAATGGTGTGTGACGACCACCTTCCTCTTTAGTGAGGATGTATGTCTCAGCTGTGAACTTTGTGTGTGGCTTGATTGTACCAACGTGTGACAGAACCTGACCACGCTCGATATCATCACGTGCAACACCACGTAGAAGTGCACCAATGTTATCACCAGCTTGACCTTCGTCTAGAAGCTTGCGGAACATTTCAACACCAGTAACCGTAGTTTTCGCTGTATCTTTGATACCAACGATCTCGATTTCTTCACCAACCTTAACGATACCACGCTCAACACGGCCAGTTGCTACTGTACCACGGCCTGAGATAGAGAATACGTCCTCAACAGGCATTAGGAATGCACCGTCAACCGCACGCTCTGGAAGTGGGATGTAATCGTCAACTGCAGCCATCAGCTCAAGAATCTTCTCTGCACCGATGTTTGCGTCGCGGCCTTCAAGTGCTGCAAGAGCAGAACCAGCTACGATTGGAATATCATCACCAGGGAAGTCGTACTCAGATAGAAGCTCACGGATTTCCATCTCAACAAGCTCTAGAAGCTCTTCGTCGTCAACCTGGTCAACTTTGTTCATGAATACTACAAGCGCTGGTACACCAACCTGACGAGCAAGTAGGATGTGCTCACGTGTCTGTGGCATTGGGCCATCAGCTGCGTTCACAACAAGAATACCACCGTCCATCTGAGCAGCACCAGTGATCATGTTCTTCACATAGTCAGCGTGACCTGGGCAGTCAACGTGTGCATAGTGGCGTGTCTCTGTCTCATACTCAACGTGTGCTGTTGAGATCGTGATACCACGCTCACGCTCTTCAGGAGCCTTATCGATGTTCGCGAAATCAACAGCTTCACCGCCTGTTGCTTCAGCTAGAACTTTTGTAATCGCAGCTGTAAGTGTTGTCTTACCATGGTCAACGTGACCAATAGTACCAACGTTACAGTGCGGCTTATTACGCTCAAACTTTTCTTTAGCCATTTTAAATACCTTTTATATCGGCCCCTGTTTACCAGGGGATCCATAGCATTTGTTTTTCTTTTTTATTTAACCTGCGAGCTTAGCTTTAATTTCGTCAGCTACGTTTGCAGGCACTTCATCGTAATGGTCGAATTGCATAGTGAACTGTGCACGGCCTTGTGTGAATGAACGAAGCTCGTTCACATAACCAAACATGTTCGCAAGAGGAACCATCGCGTTAACAACCGTTGCCGGACCACGAGCTTCAGAGCCCTGAATCTGACCGCGGCGTTTGTTAAGGTCGCCGATTACGTCACCCATATACTCGTCTGGAGTAACAACTTCAACCTTCATCATTGGCTCGAGGAGCTTAATACCGGCATCTTCCGCAGCCTGACGCATCGCACCGCGACCTGCGATTTCAAACGCAAGTACGCTGGAGTCAACATCGTGGTACGCACCATCGATCAGGCGCACGCCAAAGTCGATGATTGGGAAGCCAATAAGAGCACCAGCCTCAGCGATATCATTAACACCCTTTTCTACACCAGGGATGTATTCACGAGGAATGTTACCGCCTTTAATTTCGTCTGTGAATTCAATGCCAGTACCACGTTCACCTGGTGTTACCACCATTTTCACGCGACCAAACTGACCAGAACCACCGGACTGTTTCTTGTGAGTGTAATCAACTTCAACTTCACGAGCGAAGCTCTCACGGTATGCCACCTGAGGTGCACCCACTGTACACTCAACCTTGAACTCACGCTTCATACGATCAACAATAATATCGAGGTGAAGCTCGCCCATACCAGCGATTACTGTCTGACCAGATTCTTCGTCAGATGTAACGCGGAAAGATGGATCCTCAGCAGCCAGACGACTTAGAGCAATACCCATTTTTTCCTGGTCAGCTTTAGACTTAGGCTCAACAGCAACTTCGATCACAGGATCAGGGAATTCCATGCGCTCCAGAATAACCTGTTTGTTATTCGCACATAGAGTGTCGCCAGTTGTTGTCTGCTTAAGACCAGCTAGAGCGATAATATCACCCGCGCGCGCTTCTTTGATGTCTTCACGGCTGTTCGAGTGCATTTCAAGCATACGACCAACTTTTTCTTTACGCTGCTTCACAGAGTTAGTTACCTGTGTACCAGCCTCAAGAACACCAGAGTAGATACGAGCGAATGTTAGCGAGCCCACGAATGGGTCGTTCATGATCTTAAACGCTAGAGCAGAGAACGGCTCGTCGTCAGAAGATTCGCGAACGATTTCTTTTTCGTGATCATCAGCATCCACACCTTTAATCGCTTCAACGTCTGTTGGAGCAGGCATGAAATCGATTACAGCATCAAGAAGTGGCTGAACGCCTTTATTCTTGAATGCAGTACCGTTAAGAACCGGAACGAATAGACCGTCGATTGTACCCTTACGGATAGCAGTCTTCAGCTCTTCTTCGCTGATCTCTTCACCTTCAAGGTACTTTTCAAGCAACTCTTCGTCAGCTTCAACAGCTGTTTCGATCATTTCCATGCGGGCTGCTTCAGCTGCATCAACAAGATCAGCACGGATATCGTGGTATTCGTAAGAAGCACCAAGATCTTCACCAACCCAAAGAACTTCTTTGAATTTGATAAGATCGATAAGACCTTCGTACTCAGCCTCAGCACCGATTGGAAGCTGTAGAACAAGAGCTGTTGAACCCAGACGCTCTCTGATCATGTCTACACAACGATCAAAGTTAGCACCCATACGGTCCATCTTGTTTACAAAGCACATACGCGGAACGTTGTACTTATCAGCCTGACGCCAAACAGTCTCAGACTGAGGCTCAACACCAGCTACAGAGTCAAATACAGCTACAGCACCATCAAGCACACGAAGGGAACGTTCTACTTCAATTGTGAAGTCTACGTGACCCGGTGTATCAATGATGTTGATGCGGTGATCATTCCAGAAACAAGTAGTCGCAGCGGAAGTAATTGTAATACCGCGCTCCTGCTCTTGCTCCATCCAGTCCATTGTAGCGCCGCCATCGTGTACTTCACCGATTTTGTGGCTACGGCCTGTATAATAAAGGATACGTTCAGTAGTCGTTGTTTTACCAGCATCAATGTGTGCCATGATGCCGATATTACGATAACGATCGAGTGGCGTTCTGCGTGCCATGGATCAAGTTCCTTATCTAAGAATAACTTCTTATTACCAACGATAGTGTGAGAATGCTTTGTTAGCTTCTGCCATTTTGTGCGTATCTTCACGCTTCTTGACAGCAGCACCACGGCTATTCGCCGCGTCTTGCAACTCACCTGAAAGACGATCTACCATAGTAGTTTCGTTACGCTTACGTGCAGCATCGATGATCCAACGGATCGCAAGAGCCTGAGCACGGTCAGAACGAACTTCTACAGGAACCTGATACGTCGCACCACCAACACGGCGAGAACGAACCTCAATAGCAGGCTTTACATTATCTAGAGCTTCATGGAACAGGCCAAGAGCTTCAGTTTTCGCGCGCTCTTCGATTTTATCGAATGCACCGTAAACAATACGCTCTGCTGTAGATTTCTTACCATCATACATCAGGCTGTTCATGAATTTTGTTAGAACTACGTCACCGAACTTTGGATCAGGTAGAACTTCGCGTTTTTCTGCGCTATGACGACGAGACATGCGTTAATTCCTTCTCTAATCTTACTTCGGACGCTTCGTGCCGTATTTCGAACGGCTACGACGACGATCAGCAACACCCTGTGTATCAAGCACACCACGAAGAGTGTGGTAGCGAACACCAGGCAAATCTTTCACACGACCACCACGGATAAGAACAACAGAGTGTTCCTGAAGGTTGTGACCTTCACCCGGGATGTATGATGTCACTTCGTGACCGTTTGAAAGACGCACACGCGCAACTTTACGAAGCGCTGAGTTAGGTTTCTTAGGTGTTGTTGTATAAACACGTGTACACACGCCACGTTTTTGTGGACATGCTTCAAGCGCTGGCACTTTATTGTGCGCTGGCTTTGCTTTGCGCGGCTTGCGCACTAGCTGGTTAATGGTAGGCATTTTTATTCCTTGCCGTTTTTCTCTGTCACCATCACCCCAAACGCCTTGTTTTTATGCAGCAAAACAACCTGCATCAGATAATATTTCATATCCAACGAGGCCATTTGGGAATCAAATTTTCAATTCTCTAAAGCCAGCAAACCCCAGCGTTTGGCTTGATTTAAGCCACCACCTGAGCTCTGGCGAGGTGGGCTACATATACGGAAAATGGCGGAACGTCAAGGATAAAAGCATCTTCAGGCACCTACAGTAACCTGCTGCACGATAAATGGCGAAATCCCACTTAAAACTTTCGTAAAATTTCACTTCGCAGAACAAGGCCTGATTCATACAAAATAATAAAAGCCACTTGCGTGTCCTAAGCCATATTGACTAGCATCACCCAGAAGCTGCAGCAATGGTTTTATATATTATAGCCGACAGACAATTATCAGGGTAAGAGACCATTCATGGATATTAAAACACTTGCACTTTTGATCATCTACACACTTGGTTTGGCGTGTGGGCAAATCCTTTTTAAGCTGTCAGCTATCAGGCAGAGCGCTTCAGAGAATGCCTTTTCGATCCCAAGTTTGATATCGGACCCCTATTTCATAAGCGCCATAACTCTATATGGCTCTATCACTATTTTCTGGATATGGATACTGACGAAAGTTTCTCTTGGTCTAGCCTACCCTTTTGTAGCGCTTAGCTTCGTATTCACCCCAATTTTAGCCTATTATATTTTTGGCGACAAAATGGATATTTGGTACGTCGTCGGATTAATGTTTATTTTAGTTGGATTACTTATCCTGTTTACCAAAGCAACACCTTCAACAGCCGAAACTAAAGATCATACAGCCATATCTCAGGAAGCCCCTAACTAGAGGTCATTGTCCAGATCTTGAATAGGATCTTTTGGTTCACTGGCAATATCGTAGCTCAGGAAAAACATTAACAACTGAAACCCCAATATAATTGGTAAGACAGCAATCATTACCGTACCAACGGTAGCCACTGAATCTGTTACGATAGATTCACGCCATTTCACTGCTCCAAAAACGATGCCAAATACAAATAACAACAAGCCAAAAAGCAAATTTACGGAACCCAAATTAAAATCACGCATATAGTAGTTATAGAAAATTCGGCGAACGGTAGCTTTCATATGTTTGAAAAAGAACGGGATCGAAACTTTACGAATTTGTAAGTTACTTACCTCATCAGCATAAACCGCTTCCATACCAACATCTCTAACAACCGCACCAACATCTCCCAGTGCAACAAGCATGTCAGTTTCAAAGAAATATCTTTCGTCAAGCTTGGATAAATCCAACTTACTTAAAGCTGATCGATGAATAGCTGTATATCCGTTTGTAGGATCAAACAGTCGCCAATAACCACTAGAAAGCTTCGTCATAAAACTGAGGACAGCATTGCCAAACAACCGAACGAATGGCATCTGACGAACAGAATAGAGTGACTGGAAACGATTACCTTTGGCATAGTCCGCCTGTCCAGACATCAACGGAGAGATAAAGCGACCAGCAAGTTCTGGTGCCATTTGGCCATCACCGTCAATTTTCACAGCGATATCTATATCTTGATCAAGCACATATTGGTAGCCAGCCATAACAGCGCCACCAACACCTTTATTGTGCTCGTTATATAACACCTTCACTCGTGGGTCAGCACACTGCTGTTCAACCAAGGCACCAGACCCATCAGGGCATTTATCATCTACAACAATAATATGAGTGAACTTTGCATCAATGCGCTCAATAACACCCAAAACATGTTTCGTAACCTTGTAAGCTGGTATAACTGCGGCAATTGTGATGGCTTTAGCCACGTAGTTTCTCCCACTTCCGATATTAAAATATTATGCCCAGTACAAATACTGCATCAGGCAAAACAATGAATCATTGATGAAACATGCCTTTAAACTTTGTTAGCACTCTATTTTGATTGATACTTTTGATCAATTCCAAATCAGGAACTTGTTCTGTTCGTGTTTCAACACGGATCACCCTGACAGACCTGTTTTCACTGATCTCGATAGTCGCCAGTTCAACAAACATTGCTTTATCTGCTGCAATGATTTCTGCAACCTGCGCATTATGCTCCCATATCCCTGTACGTTCTGACTGTTCAATAACTAGGAAGCTAATCCCAGTTTGCTTGATAGCTTGCTTAACATCATCAAGATCAGGATAGCGTACCTCATAGTCCAGATTATTGTATCCTCCTCCACCAAGCAGTTTAACACCTCTGAGAAAATAGATATCGCTCAACAAAGCTTTTGGTGCATTCATCCAGATATCTGTAGCCAGCACGCCTTCAATCTCCGGTGATGCAATAAGCAAGATTGGTTCACCTTTGCCTTTCATCGCTTCAATAATTGTCTGTGCAGCTTCCTCTCCGCTCTCTTCATGTTTTTCATATGTTAGAAAGGCGAAAGCAAAAATATTAATCAGACCAGCAAATATGAGTACCTTTCTAAGGCGCAAATCATGCAAACAGGAAAGACCTTTAAACGCGATCAACAACATAGCAGGATAAAGCACAATGATATAACGGTCTTGCAAAGCAACGGGCATGAGAATTTGGTACAGGAACGCCCCAATGCACAATGCAGCCAAGCCTGCAAACAGGTTATTATCTTTTGTCCAGATTTTTTCCTTGAACATTATGATCACGGCAAAAAACAGCAATGCCATACCAATGATGCCCATGTTCTGAAAAACATAAGCACTATATTCAACAAAGGCGAGAGAGGTATAATCCCAGCCAAACTCAAATCGGAATCCCTGACTGGAATATTGCGATGTAAGCAAATACCAAGGCGCAGTGAGAACACCGATAATTATCGGAATAATCCAATATCGGTAGTTTTTAAGAAGATGTGACTTATCTGCCAATAATGTGGCGAGCGGCAACACCAGGACCAAGGCAATAGCTGTACCTTTTGATAAGATAGCTATACTGGCCATAAATGAAGCGACGATAGCATTGCGAAGGCTTGGTATATTCAGAAATTTGATGAAATGAATAACTGACCAGAACATCCAGAAGGCGGTAAAAGCATCAATCATCAATATCTCTAATGCCAGTAGAAACTGATACATTACACATATCGCTAGCGCCCCGAAAAAAGCTTCTCCAAACCTGAGATAAGGCTTGCCAACATGAAATACAGATAACGCCGTTGAACCCACAATAGCCGCATCCAACGCTAGAATAGACAAACGACTTCCAGAAAACAGAATGATCCATATACCTTCAAAGAAATGGAATACCGGAGGCCATAGCCCCACTCCTGTAAAAGCATATTGTTCAAAAAAATTAGCCAAATAAACAATTGGGTTCGTTCCCCAATTCTCCGCAAAATAGGTTTCGACCATCACTCCTGACATATAATGCAGACCTGCATCGTGATATAAGCCAGGATTCCAGCCCTTAAAAACGCCATTCAATAGAAATCTGGTCGTCGCAAATACAAGCCAGAGACCGACATAAACAAAAATACTTGAGGCAGTTATATTGGATAACTTTTCTTGAAGTGATTTCATTGTGTTGGCTTTTATTCCATTCAAAATTACTCTGCATTATTGAATGTTTAGCCAGAATGTAAACACAAAAAGGGCCAGCATCTCTGCCAGCCCTTTTCTTAATTTCATCTAAAAGGAAAGCTATTACGCTTCAGCTTCTTCACCACCTGATGTTGCAGCAGCAAATTCAGCTTCAGCTGTCGCCATTGGATCGTTTGCTTCTTCCTGCTCAGCCATTGCAATAGCATCACGCTTTTGCGCTTCATGGCGCAGGCGGTTCACAACAGAACCAGTACCCGCAGGGATCAGACGACCAACAATTACGTTCTCTTTCAGACCGATAAGCTTATCTTTCTTACCAGCTACAGATGCTTCTGTAAGAACGCGTGTTGTTTCCTGGAACGACGCAGCAGAGATGAAGCTGCGTGTCTGCAGGCTAGCTTTGGTAATACCAAGTAGGATTGGGTTACCTTTAGCTGGCAGACGGCTTTCTTCTTCCATCTTCTGGTTAACTGCTTCAAACTCTTCGCGGTCAACTTGCTCACCCGGTAGGAATGTAGTGTCACCAGATGCAGTGATCTCGATCTTCTGAAGCATTTGACGAACGATAACCTCAATGTGCTTATCGTTAATCTTCACACCCTGAAGACGGTATACATCCTGAACCTCTTTCACGAGATAGTTCGCGAGAGCTTCAACACCCATTACCTGAAGGATATCGTGTGGAGCCGGGTTACCGTCTACCAGATATTCACCCTTCTGAATGAAGTCACCTTCCTGAATCGTGATGTGCTTGCCTTTTGGTACCAGATATTCAACTGGCTCCACACCTTCTTCCTCTGTACGAGGACGAATGCTGATGCGGCGCTTGTTTTTATAATCACGGCCAAACTCAACAATACCATCGATATCAGCGATAATCGCATGATCCTTCGGACGACGAGCCTCGAAGAGCTCAGCCACACGAGGTAGACCAC
This sequence comes from Kordiimonas sp. SCSIO 12603, assembly GCF_024398035.1. Taxonomy (NCBI): domain Bacteria; kingdom Pseudomonadati; phylum Pseudomonadota; class Alphaproteobacteria; order Kordiimonadales; family Kordiimonadaceae; genus Kordiimonas; species Kordiimonas sp. SCSIO 12603. The sequence goes on along the minus strand of NZ_CP073748.1, from coordinate 1,908,545 downwards.
CAGTAATATCTTTTGTTTTCGCAGCTTCACGAGGAATACGTGCAATCACATCACCAGCCTGCACGTGACGACCATCTTCCACAGAAAGAATTGCGTCTACAGACAGGAAGTAACGAGCTTCCGTACCGTTTGCCAATTCAACAACGTTATCGTTGTCGTCACGCAGTGTAATACGTGGGCGTAGGTCTGCGCCTTTAGGAGCTGAACGCCAGTCTGTTACCACTTTCGATGCGATACCTGTACCTTCGTCAACTACCTCTTTAACGGATACACCGTCAACAAGGTCAACAAGGCGAACAGTACCAGTTTGTTCTGTGATAATCGGAATAGTGTATGGATCCCATTCAGCGAGTTTCTCGCCTTTAACAACCATATCACCTTCGTCTTTGAACAGGTGCGAACCGAATGCAAGGCGGTGCTTAGAGCGATCACGACCTTCATCGTCCATTACCACAACTTCCATGTTGCGGCTCATTACGATCTTACGGCCTTTACTGTCTTCAATAACATTGCGGTTATCGATGCGTACTTTACCATCAGCAGAAGATTCAATCGCAGATTCAGCGTTTACAGTCGCAGCACCACCAATGTGGAACGTCCGCATTGTAAGCTGTGTACCTGGCTCACCAATCGACTGAGCGGCAATTACACCAACAGCTTCACCCATGTTCACTTCAGTACCACGCGCTAGGTCACGACCATAACACTTGGCACAAGCACCGTTGCGGGTTTCACATGTCAGAACTGAACGGATCTTCACTTCAGCAATACCAGCTGTTTCAACAGCGTCTGCTTTTTCTTCGTCAAGCAGTGTACCTGCTTCGAAGAGAAGCTCACCTGTCACAGGGTGATTCACATCTACAGACAGACAGCGGCCAAGGATACGCTCTGATAGTGGAACAAGAACGTCACCACCCTCAGATACTTCCTCAACTGTAATACCTGCTTCCGTACCACAATCACGCTCAACGATCACACAGTCCTGAGATACATCAACAAGACGACGTGTCAGGTAACCGGAGTTCGCTGTTTTAAGCGCCGTATCTGCAAGACCTTTACGAGCACCGTGAGAAGAGTTGAAGTATTCGAGTACTGACAGACCTTCTTTAAAGTTCGAGATAATTGGTGTTTCAATAATCTCGCCAGAAGGTTTAGCCATCAGACCACGCATACCAGCAAGCTGTTTCATCTGAGCCGCGGAACCACGAGCACCAGAGTGCGCCATCATGAATACTGAGTTTACGTCGCTTTCACGGCCGTTATCGTCAACCGTTGTGCGTTCCATCTCAGCCATCATGGCTTCAGCAACTTTGTCACCACACTGCGCCCAAGCGTCTACAACTTTGTTGTATTTCTCACCTTGGGTGATCAAGCCATCCTGATACTGGTCTTCGAATTCACGAACAACAGCCTTCGTATCATCAACCAGTTTCTCTTTAGCTGGCGGGATAATCATGTCGTCTTTACCGAAGGAAATACCAGCAGCACAAGCACGTTTGAAACCTTCACCCATGATACCATCAGCGAACAGTACAGTTTCTTTCTGACCGCAGTGACGGTAAACCACATCAATAACTTCTGTGACTTCTTTCTTCGTCAAACGACGGTTGATCAAGCTGAACGGAACGTTCGGATGCTTTGGAAGGTGACGAGCAAGAAGCATACGGCCCGGTGTTGTTTCAGCGCGGATGTATGTTTTCTCACCATTTTTGTCTACGGTTTCGATACGTGCGTTAATTTTGGATTGCAGCGTGATAACCTTGTTATCAAGCGCAAACTCAACTTCGTCCATATCGAAGAAGACTTTACCCTCACCTACATCACCTTCACGCATGGATGTCATGTAGTAGATACCTAGTACAATATCCTGAGACGGAACGATAATCGGCTTACCATTCGCAGGTGACAGGATGTTGTTTGTAGACATCATCAGTACACGTGCTTCAAGCTGCGCTTCGATAGAAAGTGGTACGTGTACCGCCATCTGGTCACCATCGAAGTCGGCGTTAAAGGCCGCACATACGAGTGGGTGAAGCTGAATAGCTTTACCTTCAATCAGTACCGGCTCGAATGCCTGAATACCAAGACGGTGAAGCGTAGGCGCACGGTTAAGCATTACTGGGTGCTCGCGAATTACTTCGTCAAGAATATCCCAAACTTCGCGGCGCTCTTTTTCAACCAGTTTCTTCGCAGCTTTAATTGTAGTTGCGATACCTTTGCGGTCTAGGCGTGAGTAAATGAACGGCTTGAACAGCTCAAGCGCCATTTTCTTCGGAAGACCACACTGGTGCAGCTTAAGTTCAGGACCAACCACGATCACGGAACGACCAGAATAGTCAACACGCTTACCAAGAAGGTTCTGACGGAAACGACCCTGCTTACCTTTCAGCATATCTGAAAGAGATTTCAGTGGACGTTTGTTCGCACCAGTAATTGTACGACCACGACGACCGTTATCAAACAGCGCATCAACAGATTCCTGAAGCATCCGTTTTTCGTTACGGATGATAATATCAGGCGCACGAAGCTCAATCAGGCGCTTCAGACGGTTGTTACGGTTGATTACGCGGCGATATAGATCGTTCAGATCAGATGTCGCGAAACGACCACCATCCAGTGGAACAAGAGGACGTAGCTCTGGTGGAATTACCGGAACAACCTCAAGGATCATCCACTCTGGGCGGTTGCCAGATTCGATAAAGCTTTCAACAACTTTCAAACGCTTGATGATCTTCTTAGGCTTAAGCTCAGACTTAGTCTCAGCAAGCTCTTTAAGAAGCTTTTCACGCTCATCTTCAAGATCCATAGACTGAAGAAGCTTGCGGATAGCTTCCGCACCAATGCCTGCAGTGAAGCTATCTTCACCATATTCATCTTGCGCGCGGTAATAATCATCTTCGGAAAGAAGTTGGAATTGCTTAAGCGGCGTTAGGCCGGGCTCAATAACAACATAATATTCAAAGTAGAGAACACGCTCTAGGTCTTTGAGCATCATGTCAAGCAGTAGGCCAATACGGCTTGGTAGTGACTTAAGGAACCAAATGTGCGCTACAGGAGCAGCAAGGTCGATATGCCCCATGCGCTCACGGCGAACTTTGGAAAGCGTAACTTCCACACCACATTTCTCACAGATAATGCCGCGGTACTTCATACGCTTGTATTTGCCACAAAGACATTCGTAATCTTTTACCGGCCCAAAAATACGTGCACAGAAAAGACCGTCTTTCTCAGGCTTGAAAGTACGGTAGTTGATTGTCTCAGGTTTTTTAATCTCACCGAAAGACCAGGAGCGGATACGCTCTGGAGACGCAATCGAGATTTGAATCTGATCAAACGTCTCAGGTTTCTGGTTCGGATTGAAGTATTTCATCACTTCTTGGTTCATGTCCGGCTTCTCTTAATTTCTGTGGAACCTTTTTATCAAGGGGTTCCAATCGCCTTCCAAAACAAATGCCTACCATCAAACTTGGTAAGCAGGCCGGAGCAAGCCCCGGCCAAACTCAAGGATACTGGTTACTCGTCTGTGCCAGTGATCAGCTCAACATTCAGACAGAGCGATCTCATTTCCTTCACAAGTACGTTGAAGGATTCTGGGATGCCTGCTTCAAATGTATCATCGCCGCGTACGATAGCTTCATAAACCTTCGTACGACCCTGTACATCATCAGACTTAACAGTAAGCATTTCCTGAAGCGTGTATGCAGCACCATAAGCTTGCAGTGCCCACACCTCCATCTCACCAAAGCGCTGACCACCAAACTGAGCCTTACCACCAAGCGGCTGCTGGGTAACGAGGCTGTATGGGCCAATAGAACGCGCGTGGATTTTATCATCCACAAGGTGGTGAAGCTTCAGCATGTAAATGTAACCAACTGTTACCTTACGGTCGAACTTCTCACCAGTACGGCCATCGTAGAGGTCAACCTGACCAGAGCTATCAAGACCTGCTTTCTCAAGCATTGTCACAATATCTGCTTCTACCGCACCGTTAAATACAGGTGTACCCATTGGAACACCGTTAGTGAGGTTGCCAGCAAGCTCCAGAATCTGATCATCATCAAGATCAGCTACATCGCTTTCAAACTGCTCGTCACCGTATACATCTTTGAACTTCGTGCGGAACTCATCGATCTGTGTCTGACCATGTCGGTATGCTTCAAGCATGCCATCGATCTGGCGACCAAGACCACGAGACGCCCAGCCAAGGTGTGTTTCAAGAATCTGACCCACGTTCATACGTGATGGTACACCAAGCGGGTTGAGTACAACATCAACCGGCGTACCGTCATCAAGGTGAGGCATATCTTCTTGTGGCAGAATACGAGAGATAACACCCTTGTTACCGTGACGACCCGCCATCTTATCACCAGGCTGTAGCTTACGCTTAACAGCAACGAAAACCTTAACCATCTTCAGAACGCCAGGAGCAAGCTCATCACCGCGCTGAAGTTTTTCAATTTTCTCGTCGAAGCGGCTCTTAAGCTGAGCACGGCTATCGTCGAACTGTTTGCGAAGTGCTTCGATGTCAGCCATTGCCTGGTCATCATCAACAGCAAGATCCCACCACTGAATACGACGAAGTTCTTCAAGACCTTCTTCAGTGATCGCTGTGCCCTTCTTCATTTCCTTTGTGCCAGACGTTACAGTCTTGCCAACTAGGAAACCACTCAAACGGCCATAGATGTTGCGCTCAAGAATTGCACGCTCATCTTCGCGGTCTTTTGTAAGGCGCTCAATCTCTTCACGTTCGATTGTAAGAGCACGTTCGTCTTTATCCACACCGTGGCGGTTAAATACGCGTACTTCCACAACTGTACCAGCAACACCAGGCGGCAAGCGCATGGATGTATCACGAACATCAGAAGCTTTCTCACCAAAGATAGCACGCAGAAGTTTTTCTTCCGGTGTCATCGGGCTTTCGCCTTTTGGTGTGATCTTACCTACAAGGATATCACCAGGGTGAACCTGCGCACCAACGTAAACAATACCAGCTTCGTCAAGATTCTTAAGGCCTTCTTCACCCACGTTTGGAATATCACGTGTGATTTCCTCTGGGCCAAGTTTCGTATCACGTGCCATCACTTCGAACTCGTCGATGTGGATAGATGTGAATACGTCCTCTTTCACGATACGCTCGGAAATAAGGATGGAATCCTCGAAGTTGTAACCATTCCACGGCATGAACGCTACAAGTGCGTTACGGCCAAGAGCCAGTTCACCCATATCTGTAGATGGGCCATCACAAACGATATCGCCCTTCTTGATACGGTCACCCACTTTTACAAGCGGGCGCTGGTTAATACATGTGTTCTGGTTCGAACGCTGGAACTTGTGAAGTGTATAGATATCTACACCAGACTTACCAGGGTCCAGTTCTTCTGTTGCGCGGATAACAATACGTGTTGCATCAACCTGCTCAACCACACCAGTACGGCGGGCAGCGATTGCAGCACCACTATCGGCAGCAACTGTTTTCTCCATACCTGTACCAACGAACGGTGCTTCAGCACGCACGAGCGGCACAGCCTGACGCTGCATGTTTGACCCCATAAGCGCGCGGTTCGCATCATCGTTCTCTAGGAACGGAATAAGCGATGCCGCAACGGATACAAGCTGCTTTGGTGAAACGTCCATCAAGTCGATAGTAGAGCTATCAGACATCAGGTATTCACCGCTTTGGCGACAGGAAACAAGATCGTTCGCGAAAGTCATATCTTCGGTAAGTTCTGCTGTTGCTTGCGCAACTTTGAAGCGACCCTCTTCCATCGCTGAAAGATATACAACTTCATCAGTTACTTTACCGTCGATAACTTTACGGTATGGGCTTTCAATAAAGCCGTACTTGTTTACTTGTGCGTATGTCGCAAGCGAGTTGATCAGACCAATGTTTGGACCCTCAGGAGTCTCAATTGGACAGATACGACCATAGTGCGTTGCGTGTACGTCACGTACCTCAAAGCCAGCACGCTCACGTGTAAGACCACCAGGGCCAAGCGCAGACATACGGCGTTTGTGTGTAATTTCTGAAAGTGGGTTTGTTTGGTCCATAAACTGTGAAAGCTGTGAGGAACCAAAGAATTCACGAACAGATGCAACAACCGGCTTCGCATTGATAAGATCGTGCGGCATAACAGTGTCGATATCTACAGAAGACATACGCTCGCGGATTGCTCGCTCCATACGAAGAAGACCAATACGGTACTGGTTCTCCATAAGCTCACCAACAGAACGAACACGACGGTTACCAAGGTGGTCAATATCGTCGATTTCGCCGCGGCCATCTTTAAGCTCAACAAGTGTTTTAAGCGTAGAAAGGATATCTTCTTTGCGAAGAGTGCCAACGCTATCGTCACAGTCTAGGTCAAGGCGCATGTTCATCTTCACACGACCAACGTCGGAAAGATCGTAACGCTCGCTATCAAAGAACAAACCATAGAACAGAGCTTCAGCTGTTTCTTTGGTTGGCGGCTCACCTGGGCGCATAACTTTGTAGATTTCTGCTAGAGCGCCATCATGACACTCAACTTTGTCTACTTTCAGTGTATTGCGAATGTATGGGCCAACAGAAGCTTCGTCGATATCCAGTACTTCAATTTCGTCGAAACCTGCCGCTGCTAGTGCATCGATATCGTCTTCACCAAGCTCATCGCCTGCTTCAACATAGATCGCACCGGTTTGCTCGTTGATCATATCTTTCGCAACGAACTTGCCGAAGATCACATCATCAGGAACAAGAATTGCCTCAACACCATCTTTTTCAAGCTTCTTAGCCAGACGTGGAGTTACTTTCTTGCCTTCTTCAACAACAACTTCACCAGAGTCAGCGTTGATCAGGTCAAAGCTTGGCTTTTGACCACGCCATGCTTCACCCTTAAACGGCATACGCCAGCCACCTTCCGCACGGCGGTAGGTTACTGTTTTATAGAAGTATTCAAGAATATCTTCCGCTGTCATGCCTAGCGCGTACATCATAGTTGTAGCAGGCAGCTTACGACGGCGGTCGATACGAACGTTTACGATGTCTTTTGGATCAAACTCAAAATCGAGCCATGAACCACGGTAAGGGATTACACGTGCAGCAAACAGGAATTTACCTGAGCTGTGTGTTTTACCACGGTCATGATCGAAGAACACACCTGGGGAACGGTGCATCTGAGAAACGATTACACGCTCTGTACCGTTCACAACGAAAGTACCGTTGTCGGTCATCAGCGGCAGATCGCCCATGTAAACATCTTGTTCTTTAATATCGAGAACAGATTTCGCTTCGGTCTCAGGATCAACCTCAAACACGATAAGACGGAGAGTTACGCGCAGCGGTGCAGCGTAAGTGATATCGCGCTGCTGGCATTCTTCTACGTCGAACTTGGGCGCTTCCAGCTCATACCGAACATATTCAAGAGATGCTGTGTTCGCAAAATCCTGTATTGGGAATACAGATTTAAGAACTCTTTCAAGTCCAGAGCTTAAACGCTCCTCTTCATCTGCACCTGCGCGGAAGAAATGGTCATAGGACCGTCGTTGAACCTCAATGAGATTCGGCATTTGCGTCACTTCGGAGATAGAACCGAAATCTTTACGCACGCGCTTACGACCAGTAAATGAAGTCGCCATGCTTCGCCCTCGTTCCTTTAGCTGTGCCTACCCTGAGCTAAATACACTGCCCAGTTCGGCTGTCAAAATAGAGCCTAGGGGAATAATCTACCCTAAACTCCTGAAAATCCAAGTATTTTGAGCGCAGCCCACCTCGCCACCTCAAATATGGAGCTTATATTTAAGTCCCAAGCTCTCAGGACGCCGAAAGGCCGGGAGCGAAAATCGCTTCCGACCTCTGGTTTGTTTTACTTAAGAAATTACTTAAGTTCAACTTTAGCGCCAGCAGCTTCAAGCTTACCTTTAAGCTCTTCTGCTTCGTCTTTAGATACAGCTTCTTTAACTGTCTTAGGTGCACCTTCAACAAGCTCTTTAGCTTCTTTAAGACCTAGACCAGTAATAGCGCGAACTTCTTTAATCACGTTGATTTTCTTCGCACCAGCGTCTGCAAGAACTACGTCGAACTCGTCTTTCTCTTCAGCAGCAGCTTCACCACCAGCAGCGCCAGCAGCAGCTACAGCAACAGGTGCAGCAGCAGATACGCCCCAAGTTTCTTCAAGCATCTTAGAAAGCTCAGCAGCTTCCATAACTGTAAGAGCAGATAGTTCTTCTACGATTTTTGCGAGATCAGCCATTTTAACTCACTCCAAATTTGCGGTCCATTCAAGGATCCGCGTGTCATAATGCATAATAATTTAGGCGGCCAGGGCCACCCGGGATACTTTTTTAAAGTCTAAGCTGCGTCTTTGTCGCCGTAAGCGCCAAATACACGAGCCAATTGGCCCGCTGGAGCTGCCGTAACCGCTGCGATCTTCTGAGCAGGAGCTTGTAGTAGACCCACAAGTTTGCCACGAAGTTCGTCGAGGGATGGAAGCTCGGCAAGTGCTTTAACACCAGCTTGATCCAGCACGTTAGCGCCCATGCCACCACCAAGGATACGAAGCTTTTCGTTGTCCTTAGCGAATTTAGCAAGAGCTTTAGGTGCGGATACTGGGTCAGCAGCAAAACCGATTGCTGTTGGACCTGTAAACAGGTCAGCAATACCTTCGTATTCAGTACCTTTAAGCGCAAGACGAGTTAGACGGTTCTTGGTTACTTTAAGTGTAGCACCCACTTCACGCATTTGCGCACGCAGTGCAGTAATCTCAGCAACTGTCAGACCATCGTAGTGTACAACTACAACAGACGCAGCGTCCGAGAATACTTCGTGCATGGATGCAACCAGATCCTGCTTTTCGGCTCTTTCCACTTTTCTCGTCTCCGACTATGAGAACCATATAAATGGTCTCGTCAATTTGAGCCCTGTATTACCTCATAAACTCTATACATCGAAGTAATACGCTACCCTGTCCAGGGCGCAGGATGGATTACATCCGATCCTGTAGGAACCGCACATCGCCTTTCGGCAAAATTCCCTTACCCATCTCATACAGGCCACAGTGTTGCGAATACTGCTTCTTTTAAAACCTGAAGGTCGCTCACTAGAAACACACTTCAGTTCACCTGTAATCTCGGACAGTTACTCTCATTCAGGCAAAACATCCGCCCAAATGTGTGTGCCGCACCAAAGCGCGACACAAATCTTTTACAGTTAAGCTTCTAGTGTCGCTACGTCGATCTTAAGGCCTGGGCCCATAGAAGATGACATCGCAACGCGCTTAACATATGTACCTTTGGCGCCTGATGGCTTAGCTTTAATTACAGCATTGATGAAAGACACAGCGTTTTCAACGATCTGCTCTTCACCGAAGCTAGCTTTACCAACACCACCGTGGATGATACCTGCTTTTTCAACACGGTATTCAACCTGGCCAGCTTTCGCTGCTTCTACAGCCGCTTTCACGTCCATAGTTACAGTACCAAGCTTAGGGTTAGGCATAAGACCTTTAGGACCAAGAACCTTACCAAGGCGACCAACAACAGCCATCATGTCAGGAGTAGCGATCACACGGTCAAAGTCCATGTTACCTTTTTGGATATCTTCCATCAGGTCTTCTGCGCCAACTACGTCAGCACCAGCTGCTGTTGCTTCTTCAGCCTTAGGGCCACGAGCAAACACAGCTACGCGCATAGTTTTACCAGTACCGTGTGGAAGAGACACAACGCCGCGAACCATCTGGTCAGCGTGACGTGGGTCAACACCAAGGTTCATAGAAACTTCAATAGTCTCATCGAATTTCACTGCAGAGCGAGCTTTAAGTTCAGCAACAGCTTCTGAAACAGTGTAAAGCTTTTCACGGTCTAGACCGTCCCAAGCTTTAGCCATACGTTTTGCAACTTTTGCCATCTTATTAACCCTCTACCTCGAAGCCCATGGAACGAGCAGAACCTTCGATGATCAGCATAGCTGCTTCGATATCGTTCGCGCTCAGATCAACCATCTTAGCTTCAGCGATTTCTTTAACCTGTGCACGTGTTACTTTACCAGCAACCGCACGGCCAGGAGTTGAACCACCAGACTTAAGACCAGCAGCTTTCTTTAGAAGGAAAGATGCAGGTGGTGTCTTGATTTCGAATGTGAATGAACGGTCTGCATACACAGTGATGATTGTTGGGATTGGCATCCCAGCTTCCATCTTCTGTGTTTTAGCGTTAAACGCCTTACAGAATTCCATAATGTTCACACCGCGCTGACCAAGAGCTGGACCAATTGGAGGTGACGGGTTCGCTTTACCAGCAGGTACCTGAAGCTTCAGGTAACCATCAATCTTCTTTGCCATTGTATTTCCCTTTCGAAAAACATCAGAAGTGATCAACCACTTCAATTAGGGTGCGCGGTGCGGCCAATGGCGCGGCCTACCGCACTTCACTCGGGATTACCCCGAATTCTTATTAAACTTTTTCAACCTGGGCGTATTCCAGCTCAACAGGCGTTGCACGACCAAAGATAGACACAGACACTTTCAAGCGTGCTTTATCCTCATCCACTTCTTCAACGATACCGTTAAAGCTCGCGAATGGGCCATCTGTAACCTTAACTTCTTCACCAACTTCATAAACGATATTCGGACGTGGGCGCTCAACACCTTCCTCAACCTGGTTAAGGATGCGAGCAGCCTCAGCTTCTGAAATCGGACTTGGGCGACCATTCGCACCAAGGAAACCAGTTACTTTAGCGTGAGCATTCACAAGGTGGTATGTATCATCTGTAAGAACCATCTTCACAAGAACATAACCAGGGAAGAATTTCTTCTCAGATGAAACCTTCTTACCTTTACGAACCTCAATCACTTCTTCAGTTGGAACAATCACATCATCAACCAGAGCCTCAAGCCCCTGAATCCGCGCCTGTTCCTTAACAGCTGCCGCAACCTTAGCTTCAAAGCCAGAATAAGCATGAATAATATACCAGCGAGATTTGCTCATATTATTAACTCCTAAAGGCCAAGCAGCGCTTGCACGCCAGCATTAAGCAGATAATCAACACCAAGGAAGAACACAGCCATAATCACAACCATCACAAAAACCATCACAGACGTGATTCCCGCCTCTTTCGGCGTAGGCCAAGTAACTTTAGCGCCTTCACGCTTTACCTGACGGAAAAATTCACCTGGCGATGTTTTTGCCATGTTCGATCCTTTATAATTACCCAACAAGCCCGCGCTTCTCTTACCAAAAACCGCAGGCTAATCAATCCATTATCTATAAGGCGCTTAAAACTAAAAAGCTTTCACGCAGCCTATTTTTCTATTCGATCTAATGGCAGGGGCGGAGGGACTCGAACCCCCGACACCCGGTTTTGGAGACCGGTGCTCTACCAACTGAGCTACGCCCCTAGACCGTTAGTTCGTCACTAGCGAGGGCTGCGGTTTACCGCTCTATCGCGTCCCTTGCAAGTGTTTTTTGTCATTTTTTTTAAATGACTTACTGCGCTTCAATTTTCAATCGATCACTGCGCAAGAAAATGGGCCGGCAAGACCGACCCACTTTTCGTTTATTACCGAAATTATTCGATGATTTCAGCTACAACGCCGGCGCCTACAGTGCGGCCACCTTCGCGGATAGCAAAACGAAGACCTTCGTCCATCGCGATTGGTGCGATAAGCTCAACCTTCAGGTTCACGTTATCACCAGGCATTACCATCTCTGAACCTTCAGGTAGCTCAATGTTACCTGTTACGTCAGTTGTACGGAAGTAGAACTGTGGACGGTAGTTAGCGAAGAATGGTGTGTGACGACCACCTTCCTCTTTAGTGAGGATGTATGTCTCAGCTGTGAACTTTGTGTGTGGCTTGATTGTACCAACGTGTGACAGAACCTGACCACGTTCGATATCATCACGTGCAACACCACGTAGAAGTGCACCAATGTTATCACCAGCTTGACCTTCGTCTAGAAGCTTGCGGAACATTTCAACACCAGTAACCGTAGTTTTCGCTGTATCTTTGATACCAACGATCTCGATTTCTTCACCAACCTTAACGATACCACGCTCAACACGGCCAGTTGCTACTGTACCACGGCCTGAGATAGAGAATACGTCCTCAACAGGCATTAGGAATGCACCGTCAACCGCACGCTCTGGAAGTGGGATGTAATCGTCAACTGCAGCCATCAGCTCAAGAATCTTCTCTGCACCGATGTTTGCGTCGCGACCTTCAAGTGCTGCAAGAGCAGAACCAGCTACGATTGGAATATCATCACCAGGGAAGTCGTACTCAGATAGAAGCTCACGGATTTCCATCTCAACAAGCTCTAGAAGCTCTTCGTCGTCAACCTGGTCAACTTTGTTCATGAATACTACAAGCGCTGGTACACCAACCTGACGTGCAAGTAGGATGTGCTCACGTGTCTGTGGCATTGGGCCATCAGCTGCGTTCACAACAAGAATACCACCGTCCATCTGAGCAGCACCAGTGATCATGTTCTTCACATAGTCAGCGTGACCTGGGCAGTCAACGTGTGCATAGTGGCGTGTCTCTGTCTCATACTCAACGTGTGCTGTTGAGATTGTGATACCACGCTCACGCTCTTCAGGAGCCTTATCGATGTTCGCGAAATCAACAGCTTCACCGCCTGTTGCTTCAGCTAGAACTTTTGTAATCGCAGCTGTAAGTGTTGTCTTACCGTGGTCAACGTGACCAATAGTACCAACGTTACAGTGCGGCTTATTACGCTCAAACTTTTCTTTAGCCATGCCCGTAATCCTTGCAAGCATTTACGCCTGAACACGCGCGCGTGCGCGTAAAATATATTCAGACGAACTTTCATACCCCGTGACACCCCACCCTAGGAGTAATCACATTCAATAAGCCGCCCCAGAAGAGGCATTTAAAATATTTGGAGCGGGTGAAGGGAATCGAACCCTCGTCGTAAGATTGGAAATCTTCTGCTCTACCATTGAGCTACACCCGCACAATCATCGCTATCCCCCGAACATAACAAAACCCTCCGAAGAAATGCATCTAGGGAAGGTGATGGTGGAGAGAGCAGGATTCGAACCTGCGTACTCATACGAGAACGGATTTACAATCCGTCGCCTTTAACCGCTCGGCCATCTCTCCAAAATCGAGTTCGTCACGCTGACCTTGATCAGCGTCGCGGTGAGGCGCAATATGCCCATATCTTACTCGGTGTCAACACAAACGAATTAAAAAAATGTATTTTTTTTGATGAGCTTTGTTGCAGAGTGATTTATAGCCCCTCTGAACCTTAGGTGTTGAGCCAAAAAAAGACACCCAGATAACAAGTGAATATGATGAATAAAAAACGACACTCTGGACAAAAGACAAATCAAATGCCGCGCAAAAAAAATAATCAAGGCGCGCGAAATCGGAATCAAGGCCCACACCGAGATAAAAGCTTTAGATCTCACGCAGATAGCAATCTGAAACCAAAAGCTTCAAACGGTTATTTTCTGTTTGGTCGCAATTCCGTGGAAACTGCTCTACAGAATAAAAACCGTGAGTGTGTGAGGCTTGTTGGCACAGAAAAAGCGCTATCAAATGAGCGTATTACCTCTATTAGGCCAAATATTGAAACGGTCGTGATCAATGACACAAGCATTTTAGATGCAACTGTCGGCACAGACTCTCCACATCAAGGTATTCTACTTGAGGTACGCCCCCTGCCCGGCACTGATATCGAAAGCCTCACCCCAATTGATGGCAAAAAAAACATCATCCTTATGCTGGATCAAGTAACCGACCCTCATAATGTTGGCGCCTGTATGCGCTCCGCGGCTGCTTTTGGCGCACGTGCACTAATTACACAGGACCGTAACAGTCCATCAGAAAGCGGTACACTTGCACGCTCTGCTGCTGGCGGCTTAGAGACTCTGGATTGGCTTCGTGTGGCCAACCTTTCACAGACCTTAGACACCCTTAAGGAAATGGGGTACTGGCACGTGGGCCTCGACGGTAATACTGAAACCAAAATCCGCGATGTAAAACTAGGCGACAATATAGTTATTGTGATGGGTTCCGAAGGAAAGGGTATGCGCCCCCTCACACGTAAATCATGTGATATGATTGCAAAGATTCCTATGTCAGGCCAGATTGAAAGCCTGAATGTTTCGAATGCCGCGGCAATCGCTCTATATGAAATTGCAGACCAGAACTAAATAAGAAGTAGATTATGGTAACCGCTAAAGACGTTATTAAGAAACTTGACCTCTCCCCTCATCCAGAAGGCGGCTACTACCGCCGTACTTATCAAAACGAAGGCGGTGCTGAAGCAAGAGGTCGGGCAACATCTATCTACTATTTTCTGGAGGGTACGGATTTTGCCAAATGGCATAGTACTGACGGTGATGAAATCTGGTATTGGCACGCAGGTGCGGCTTTAACACTTGAAATCGACCTCCACCATAAGGGGGTTCAATCATATGAACTTGGCCCTGACATCTTCCACGGACAGGCACCTCAAATTCTCGTACCCGCTGATAACTGGCAGCGCGCACGCTCCAACGGTGACTGGACCTTAGTAAGCTGTATGGTCAGCCCGGGTTTCCTGTTTGACAGCTATGAACTGATCGAAGACGAAAACTGGCACCCTGATCTTAATAAATAAGCCCACATCTTCATCACACAAAAAAAGAGCCATCAAAAGATGGCTCTCCATTCTTTATAGATTGAACTGGATTATCAAACTGCTTTCTTCCGGATTTCGATTGCAGCGAAAACAAAAGCTGCCGCAACTACAATCCCCGCCCAAAATTCGCCACTGCCCAAGCTATATGAAAGAGCATCGAATTGAGGACCACCAACTACAAAATCAAGCAACTCTCTTGGGCCGTCGATGCTAATCGTATTTGCATAATCACGATATGCAAACTCTGTCCAACCACCAACATGGATAGCGATCCAGCGCAACACGCCTGTTGTTTCGAAGAAGATACCCTCTACTGCCGCCATCACCGCTGGTACAAGTGCCGCCCAAAGGAAAGGCAAACGGTTCGCGAATGATGATACCAACAATACCCAAGCCAGCATCGGCAGTGCCCATAGCGCATATACATAGTACATACCAAGGCCAGAGAACCATGTGCCGATCATCGAACCTAGCGGCCATAATTCAAGGATAGGACCACCTTGAAACAGAACCACGAAGGTTAAGAAAAAGGCAATTGCAAGCTGGGAAACAATAACAACAGCCATAAAGATGATTGGAACAATCACAACCGGCACAAAAAGCTTCGCCAGAACTTCTTGCCAATCCGCAACTGGCATAGACTTCCAGAACAAGATCGAACGGTCACGGCGTTCTTCATATAGGCTACTCAACAAAGAGAAGAACACAACGAACGGGAATGCGATCCATGGAAGGGAACCCATGCTCCAGTATCCAAAGGTCATTGCGGCACTAATCTCTGCAGGCTCTTTTTCTGCCAAACGTGTAAGCGCATCACCAAAATTCTGGATATCGTGTCTTTCCATACCATGAATTTCGATCATGTTGCCAAAACCAAGAACGGAAAGGAACAAGAGCAGCACAGTGATACCTGCAAGCACCACTGGCGCCCATATGTATCCATTTTTGCCGTCTAAGATTTCCCTTTTAATCAGGGCCTGAAAGGTTTTCATTGCCCACCTCCTGTCATGGTCGCCACGAAAATGTCAGCCAGGCCTAGGCGGCGCGTTTCACCCAATTTAGCCAGCGCATCGTGATCAGCATTTTTATACACGCAAGTTTTCTTACCGAACGTTGAACTTTCGCGGATTGGGCCAAGAGCTGTCGCTTCTTCTTCTTTACCCGGCTCCACCATCACTTCAACAAACTGCTCAGAAAGCTCTTCCATATCGCTCTGTAGAACGATACCGCCATCCTTGATGAAAATCACATCTGTGAGGATATGTTCGATTTCTTCCACTTGGTGCGTTGTAATAACCACTGTGCGGTCTTCATCAAAATATTCTTCAAGAAGGCTTTGGTAGAATTGCTTCCGGAAAATAATATCCAGGCCGAGTGTTGGCTCATCCAGTACAAGCAGCTTGGCATCAATCGCCATCACCACCGCTAGATGCACCTGTACCGTCATACCTTTTGAAAGAGCACGCACCTTACGGTCCATCGGTACTTTCGTGCGGCTTAGGAAATCAAGCGCTTTTGAGCGATCAAATTTCGGGTGAACACGTTCAACATAATCAAGAACGTCTGAAACCTTCATCCATTTCGGCAGTGTTGCAACGTCTGCGATGAAGCAAACATCCTGCATCAATGCGTCGCGTTCTTTCGCTGGGTCATGGCCCATCACACTCAGGCTACCATCATATGTGGTAAGACCGAGAACCGCGTTCAGCATTGTGGTTTTCCCAGCGCCATTTGCGCCAATCACACCAACAATTCTGCCAAGTGGGATATTGAAATCAACTGGTTTAAGGGCCTGGAATTTGCCGAATGACTTTGAAAGCCCTCGTGCTTCAACAACATATTCTGTCATATTGGCCCCCTCCTAGTTGGCAAGCCCGCTTTTAAGCAGGTCTTCCGGTTCAAAACCAAGCCGACGAATTGTTTCTAGAACCCGTGGCCACTCTTCTTCAATAAACTTAGCTCGTTCTGCTTCAAGCAGCTTTTCCCGAGCTCCTTCGATCACGAACATGCCCAGTCCGCGTCGTTTTTCAACAAGTCCGTCCATTACTAGCTCCTGATAGGCTTTTGATGCAGTGATAGGATTAATCTGTAAATCCACAGCGACATTTCTTACTGATGGAAGTGCCTCTCCTTCAGGGAGATTACCTTCCATAATGGCTGTCACCACTTTGTCCTTCAGTTGCCGGTAAATTGGCTGATCATCGCTCCAATCCGGCGTCATAAAAACTCCCTTTCTTACGCAGAAGTTGCAAGAAGATTAACGTTGCCGGCAAAGAGCGGCTGGGCCACAAGCTTTGCAGTTGCACGCGCAACACGGCGGCTACGACGAACCATACGTTTTGTTGATGTATAAGTGCGGGTTGTCATTTTTATTCTCCTCGCTGTTTGCCTCATTGGGCGGCGCCTGTTTTCAGGCTTATTGTTAAACTGTCGTGTCTCTTTTTTTTTACTTTTAAGATCAGGGGGCCAGATTTTATTTTTATCTCTGGCTCCCCCAATTTTTTCCTCGCTGTATGAGACCTTGTGGTCTTTCTTGTTATTAGTGCTGTCGTTCCCGGGCCGATATTTTATCTGTTCCCGTTACCAGCACTTTTTCCTCGCATACCATCTGAGCCTTTGGGCTTCTCTTGGCTAACTCCCGTGGACTTATGTCTCTGTTTGGGCGTTTTATCGTGCCGGTGTATTAGTTATGTACAACACCACCTCACATTTGACAAGAGGCAATATCAAAAAACTTCACCAAAAACAATTAAGGCATTGATTTTTAAAGATTTTATTTTTCAAGTATTTTTAGACGCAGGTGTAATAGGTGTGTTACTAGGTGTTATACACCCCCTAAAACACCCAATATTTGGACTGATTCCATACACCTGTAATACACTACATAAAACACCTGCGAAATTAGGCGCCGCTATAAACACTGTCCGACAGATTACTCACCATCATCGGTAAGCTGAAGACACATCACCTGACAAACGCCCTCCTCTGAATAAGCTGTTTAATGACGAAACATGCCTCAAATCACGTGTTTCGAAATATTTTGAACAGTTTCGGAGGATCATTTGATGAACAGTTCTAATCCAGAGAAAACAACCAGATCCGTGAAGCTCCGAGACCACCTATTACTGTTAGTGGTAGGTGTTATCCCCCTTCTTATCGCAACCATTTGGTTCAGTATTTTATAACCTTGTTGCGGAAAGGTAATTCTATGGAACAGTCATCGGGCATTAGTTTAAAGCCTATTCCTCAATCAGATCGGCACGCAAATTTTTGGTCCATGTTCTGGTTATGGGCGGGCGGCAATATCCTTCTGGCCACTTTCATGGTCGGCAGCTACTTCTCTGAAAGTTTGGGGTTCTGGCCCACTATTGTGGTTTGCGTAACCGCCAATCTGGCCGCTTGCGCTCTGTGCGCCGTTTCCTCGCAGCGCGGTGCTAAATATGGTATGGATGAAATACTCGTGCTCCGCCCTACTTTTGGGTTCAGAGGCGCATACTATGGCGCCTTTGTTCTTATCTTCATTAATTTCGGCTGGATTGGCCTTCTATCTTCAATGACAGGTACGGCCTCATTAAATGCCGTGACAGAGCTCATAGGCCCCTCTGCTAGTTTTACAGGGGATTTCACACTCTATGCCGTTGGCGGAGGCATTCTCATCCCTATGCTTCTAGTTATGAGTTCACCTAAGACAGGCTTTTATCTTTCTTCCATCACAGTCCCAATTCTTGGAGGCTTCTCGCTTTATATCCTTTATGAGCTCCTGAGCAGCGGTCATATGGAGAAAGTGCTCTCTCACAAACCAACTGGTGAATTTGGCTGGGCATTCGCAATTGAAACATGCGTGGTGTGGGCTGTTGCCTGGCAGCCATATTTGGGTGCGTGGAATAAGTTCGCAAAAACGGAAAAAGCAGCTTATTGGGGTAGCTTCTGGGGTCTTGGCCTTATCGCTATCTTATTCTCAATAACAGGCGGCGTTGCAACTCTGGCAACGGGTGAAATTGATCCAGCCATCTGGACCGTGAAACTAGAGCTTGGTTTTTTAGCAACTATCATCATCATTTTAGGCACCATCACCACATGCTCACTCTTGCTCTATGCAGGCGTAATGGCTCTGCTTTCACTTATTCCGAAACTACCATACAAACTTGCAACAATGCTGGTTGCACTACCGTCTTTGGTATTCGTCTATGACGCACAGCTTCAAAGCCTGTTCGGTATTATCCTATTATTCGTTGGATTACTCGCCGGACCTTATTGGGCCGTAGTGATGGCAGATTATTTCTTTCTCAGAAAAGAGAAGATCTCGGTGGAAGCCTGCTATGAACCCACTGGTATTTATTCATATACCCACGGGGTGAACTATGTGGCTGTAGCCGCACAGTTGGTTGGTATGGTTCTGTGGATGTGGCTTGGCGGTTGGTTATCTGGCCTATCCGCCTTCAGCTTCTCCTCTGGCCAGATAAGCTTCCAATACCTAACGGCCACTGTACCGTCCATGATTGTCTCAGCGGCCGTTTATGTCACAATCGTAAAATGGAGGCTTAGGCAAGCTTCTCCCTCTATCTCACGCGCATATCCAGAAGCCTAACTCTAGAAAACACATTAAAAAAACACCTGTTGGATCATTTCACCAGGTGTTTTTCTTTATGAACTCTATCCATAAAAAAACAGCTACCCGAATAGGTAGCTGCCTTTCATTTCGCTATGCTTGATAGCTTATTACTTACCTGAGGCAGGTGTTGGTGTCCAAATATCCAGATGCAAGCGCCATTCACTGCCGATCTTCTTAAACACCAAAACATAATTGCTATTATAAACTTTACCGTCTTGCGCTGTTACCGCGAGGGTGCCTGTGCCGTATGCCAGATCGCCAGATTCATGCACTTCTGTTGTAACGAGTTTTACTTCGGCTGGCTTTGAATCAATCACTGCCTGCCAATAACCATGTGCTCCAGCCGGACCACGTAACAGAGGTGTATCAGGCGCCATAAGATAGCTATCATCAGTATACCCAGATGATAGAAAATCTGCGTCGCCTTCAAGAATAGCCTTGGCAATTGCCTGATTATTATCGTGCACAAAATTATAAAGCGCCTTGTTTTCTTCGGCCTGCACCGTTGCAGTTGTTGAAATTGCGAGCAGCGCTAGCCCGAAAACATAGTTCATCCCTTTTGCAATCATCACCACATTCTCCTTTATATTGCAGAACTGGCTCGCCTATTTTAGCTAGGCAAAAATCAGGCGAGCGTATCACTCAAATACTGCAGGAGATGGCTGTGCAGGTCAGGTGATGTGTATTCACCCGTTCAATGAGGAATGTTTGATTTAGGTTACCTCCATAACAAACGAAGAAGATAACCTATATCTTAGAAGCCTAAATCAATTGCTCGCCTATAACGGCCTCAATAACACTTGGAATGTTTGCAATTGCGTTTTTATAGGAATTTTGGAAGCGCTTGTCTTCTTCACCATATTCCTGAAATTCAATGCGGATCGAATGATGGTGACTAACGCCCATTAATTGAGAAGCTGATTTCATGTGAACATCCAAATGATCCTGCAAACCAATTGCTGCGAAGTTTCCTTCACCGGATGAGGTAAGAATAACCATTGATTTACCTGTTTGAATTGGCTCGATAGGCTTAGCTCCGCGAGCCAGATCAAAACTAAAGGTCTTACCAATTCGCACCACCTGATCAACCCAGGCTTTAAGGGTGGAAGGCATGCCGTAGTTGTACATGGGGGCACTTACAACAATCACATCTGCATCAAGCACTTCCTGCGTAATTTCATCAGAAGCTGACAGAGCTTCCCGCTGGGCATCAGTGCGTTCTGCTTCATCAGTGAATGCTGCTGCAATCCAATCTTCCGTTACATGGGGTGGAGGATTTTTCGCAACATCTCTGAAGGTAAAAACGTCATCAGGATATTGATCCTTCCATGATTTTACAAAAGCATCTGATAATTGGCGACTGAGCGAGCGTTCAAAACGCGCTGACGAGTCAATAACAAGAATATTGGCCATAGGGTTTCTTTCTATGTCTGAGCCTAAAAAATGCGCGGCACCCAGAACATATGGGCGCCGCTAACAAAGGCTTGGTTCCCCACCTCTCAGTTATCTGGAGGAGGAACAGCTAGAGAATTATTTTACGATTTCGCCAGGAACCGGCGGAGATGCGAAATGATCGTTTACATTCGGGTTACAGCCCCATGGGTGATCAATCGCGAACTTCCATGATCCATCAGCCTGCTGGCGTACAACTTCAATACCAGAATGACCAAGTTCTACAGGCGTTCCGTCTTTAAGCTTGCCTACCACTTTCCAGCTTGAACGCATGAGTGCCAAATCACCGGCACGGGTGATGTGCCTTACAATAAGGGACATTTTACCCGTGATACCAAACAAGCCATTTTCAAAGCCTGCACGAATGGCATCGCGGCCTTCAAGTAAACGAGCACCTTCATGAGGCAATGCCCATGTTACACAGTCTGGCTCGTGAAGCTCGATTGCTGCATCCAGATCGCCTGCATGGAACGCTTCAACCAGTGCAAAATCTACGTCTTCGGGGTTCATTGGTTTTTTCATGATTTCTATTCCTTATCTTTGATTAGTCGCGATTTTTTGGCGCGCCGCCGCTGCTATAAACTTTGTTATCCACTTCAGGTGGGGCCGACGGGTACCATTCCTCCGGTTCCGGATATTCAAAGTCTGCAGGGAAATAATAGGTTTCAAATACGGTTGACGTTTCTTCTTCTGTATCGAAGAAAGCAAAGTGATTCTTATCCATCCACTTGCCTGATTGGATGCACTTAAAGCCTCTGCGTTCGAATTCAGCAAAGCGTTCTTCAAGCGGAATATCACCACAATCATAAGCGATATGTTGAATGCCCCCTTCTGGGTTTCTCTTCAGGTATTCCTCAAAAATTGTTGGCCCTGAGAGAGGCTGCATCAGTTCCCAGATGATGTTGCCGCTTCTGGCAAAACAAACCTTGATTTCGAACTCAGCTGGTTCACCTCGGTAGGTTTGTTCTGTAGTGTTTTCTGGTGAAAAGGTATAAACCCGCCATGGCCCAATACCCATTTTTACCAGGCCTTCCATCGTTTTCTTATGGTCAGGCGTTACAATCGCTATTTCAATGGCGTCACCAAGAAAGGTATTGGATAACTCTGTCTCAGAAGTTGCCGTGGGAGCTACTTGCCGGTCATCTTTGTTGATTACAGACATCAGGATTATTCTCCTCCTTACATACTCATTCGGTGATCAGTTTTTCGGGAGAAAAGCCCGCCACTTGATCACCCAAAAAATATGGGGTCTGCCTTCAAATCCGCGAACGACATGTCCTAATTCGATGGCTGAGCACTATTGAGGTGCCAATATTTTATTTTGAAATCAGCTTCTTATGAGTATCTGGTATCGGCAACATACTGGGGGTTGATGATGGGAAGCATGCTATGCGCCTCCCACAACAGGGCGCGATCATTTTCGCTGTTTGCAGAGAGAAGTAATCCAGCAGGCAGTTCTTTTCTGCCCATTTCCATGGGAAGCGATACACCCGGTAAATTCAGAAAACTCCCCAGCATCGTGTTTCTGAGGCATAACTGGTTATAACGGTGAAACGCTTTAGCTGATTTCTGCACATCAACCATCGTTGGTATATCAACAGCTACTGTAGGCATTGCCAGCATTCCGCCCGCTAGTTCACGGTTCATATCCTTGATCAGCTCATTCCGGTATGAAAGGATCATTGCCCCGTGACGATCTTTCAATTCTATAGCATCCCTAAGTCTAGATACTACAAATGGGTCCATGGACTTTGACTTCGAACTATATGCGTAATCTCTGTATAATCTACCTGCTTCAAAAGCCACCAAGGTACCGTTATCACGAAACAGGCTAGCCACACGGTCAAAGACATTAAATTCTTTTCGAACAATAGAATATCCAGCTTCATCAAGGGTTGTGAGAGCGGCTTCAAACCGTTCGACAACAATCTCCGAGGCCTGATCCCAGATATAATTTTCGGGAACAAAAATTGTCTTCTTCAGCGCATGGGTTGTTCTTTTTTTTGCTTCGTATTGTGACCAAGTCAGTCCCGCAAACAACGAACTGTGCCCCCTGAATATATCATCTAAGAGAATACAGTCCCTTACACTGCGAGTGAGGAAACCAATGGTATCTAAGCTGGGTGCCAGTGGTATTACACCTTCAATCGGGTACCTTCCGAAAGACGGCTTAAAACCCACCAGATTTTGCATAGAAGCGGGGATACGAACTGATCCGGATGTATCTGTCCCAATTCCTATGGGCACTAAGCCCATCGAAACAGCGGAAGCAGATCCGCTTGATGATCCCCCAGGAATAAGCCGCCGTGCAGCTGAATACGGGTTATATGGTGTGCCATGATGGGCATTAAGCCCAAGTCCCGAAAAAGCCAGTTCACTCATGTTGGTTGCGCCAACAGGAATAAGGCCAGCAGCTTCTGCAAACTCAACTGATACTGCGGCAACATTATCCTTCGGGTGCATTCTCGGGGACTTTTGGCCCGCAGTTAATGGCTCATTCTTATGTTTAAAATTATCTTTCCAAGCAACAGGAATACCATCCAGCATACTGCGTACAGCACCAAGTTTTTGATTTAGGGTTGAGATATCTGTGTGTAGCCCGATTTTCTCGGGCTTTGATGTACGAATAAAAATATTCTTCTGCTCTTCTGCCGCCGACCGGCTAGAACACTCTATCAACTCTTGTGTGGACAAATGGCCCTCTTTCACTAGACCCACTATTTCAACAGCATCCAGAAACCGTAGGGCATAATTCGGTGTTAAGAGATCCATCTTATCCAACTTCCCATTCATGAAAGTCGCTCACCTCTATCCGCGTTGATAGATTGACCAGTAATATTGCTGGCAAATGGCGACGCTAAATAGAGATATAATCCTGCAATATCAGAGGGCTCCTGAATCCCCGGCAAACACTGGTTTGCGGTAATTTCAGAGAGAGCTTCTTCTTCGCTTACTTGCTTATCTTCAGCGATTTCTTTTAGAGATTGCATAGCCGGCCCCGTTTTCACCCAGCCAGGGCATACGCAGTTTACCCTGATACCCTCAGGCCCTAGTTCGCGGGCAAGACTGCGCATAAACCCAATGTTAGCGTGCTTGGAGGCTACATAACCACTGAATTCAGCAACACCGGTACGGCCCCAGATAGATGCGGTAATAATGATATTACTACCCTGCTCCATATATCGTACGGCTTCCCGAGTTACATAATATGTACCCAGAATATTGGTATTTATAATGGTTCTGAAATCTTCCTCGGTTTGTGAAGATAAGTCCGTAATCGGGGTAACACGTTCTACGCCAGCATTGGCTACGAGCACATCCAGTTGTCCTATTGATGCAAGCGCCTCTTTCACTGCTTCCGAATTTTGAATATCGCATTGATGTGCGGTAACAAGTACAGAAGAGTTTTCTGAGAGCTTTTCGGCGGCTGCAACAATGTCTGAGCTTTGCGACATAATATGCAGTGTTGCACCAGCTTCAGCAAAAGCTTGGGCCACGCCAAAACCAATACCGCTACTTCCACCAGTTACCAATACGGTTTGATCTTTAAAACTCAAGAAGCTCACATCCCGTTCCTTTTCACCTGTTCAACACAGCGATAAAATTCAGTTATTTTGTGATTAGGCTATGAACAGCAGGTCAAAGCTACAACACCGCAAAATTCATCCAACAGATGATGAGTTTCCAATAACAGCTGAGGTGAATCAGCCTCACCCAATCCTTGATGAATAGTAAGGTGACACGGAAGAGCATCAGACCAATGATTGCAGGCAGAGCTTTCTCCTGAAGCGCTTTTAGCGCGGAGAAAAGTAAGCATTTAACGGTTATCTGAACAGGAGATCATCCATGTCCGAACAGGAAAGAAATAAAGAAATCGTCGAGAAAATTTACTCAATCTGCTGGAACCATGGTGACATGGATATGATTGATGAGATTTTTGATGAAAACGTAAACCACGAACAATTCCTTGAAGGCTGGCCAACAGGGCGCGAAGGGTTCAAAACTCTTGTGAGATTCTGGCGCGAAGCCTTCCCTGACATTCACGAAGATGCAATTGAGCTTATCGCCGAAGGTAATAAAGTTGCAAGCCGCTTCCGTCTTCGCGGCACCCACAAAGGTGATTTCTACGGCATCCCAGGTACAGGCAAAAAAATCGATATCTATGGCGGTGAAATGTTCACTTTTAACGATGGTAAAGTGGTTGATTATCTTTACCACGAAGATGCGCTCGGGCTTTTCTTCCAGATTGGTGTAATGCCGCTTAATCAGGACGAAATCGCCGGCGTTGATGTTTCCGCCGATTAATATTCAAGCATTGTCCTTGGGAGCCCCTTTAAGTTCCCAACACTTCCCACAGATAAAACCAGAATCCACTCAGGTGATATCTGTGGGCTCTTTAATTAGGCAAGCGCATTAAAATCTTCAACAACATCCCAAGCTTGTGCCGCGATTGACCATTCACCATTTGTTTTAACAAGCAAAAACGCGCTTATATCTTTGGTCACCTCTGCTTTATTTTCTGTCATCTCACAACCGGCAAGTGCAATTGCTATATTACCTACCACTTTAATAAACGTACCCTTTTCTTGTTCAGAAAAGCTTTCAAGACTACCGTCTTTTCGTAACCCCTCCATTCGTTGGATAAAATCAAAAACACTAATCGGCTTCGCTGGGCGCTTTGCAGGAATAAGGTAGGCTCCTTCCGTAAACCCCGCCTCAAAACTTGGCCAATTTGGTTTGATATCTGCTCCCCATTTCAGAGCTGTAAACTGAGCCCGAATAATGCCTTTTATCTGTTCTTCATCCGTCATCCGATCATCCTTGATTATTCATGATTTAATAAAAAAGCCCACCATCCAAGACTCAAGGATGGTGGGCGTCTACCTGAAGCCAACCCGGGGCTAAAGGTAGCTAACCTTCGAAAGGTTAAGTTGGGATGCGTAGGCTACTGCCAACTGATAGGAAACGCTCAGGGGGAGGGAGAGCTCCAATTTTCCGCGCCTACCACATCCTCGGGAGACTAAAACTCATTCCATGAAACATGGAACTGCAATCCCCGATACGCTGGGAAATGCTGTCGATACCTCACGCCGTACCGACACAGAAAATATAGCTTCAGGGACGTCACGGATAAACTGATCAAAAATACAGCGTTACATGAAAAATGATCATTAGCGGGACCATTAAAAAGTATGAGCAAACTGGAACTGTGGTTTTGGCTGGGCAAAGCGCGCAGCCCGAGTAAGAAAGGCTCCAGAATGTGTTACATCACTGAAGAAGAAAAGCTTCGCAGCGCGTTAGGGTCTGCTGCGGAATTGAAAGGCTTTAATGATACCCTGGTTACCCCTGCATCACCGAGCGGCCGTGTCGAGTTTAACAAAACTTACCGAATACCTGCCAGACAAGGCCGTGCGGTTATTCTCAAGAAAAACGAGTATCTGGTTCTAGCAAACCCAACGGGGCGTCAAGTATGTGATCTATGGGCCTTTAATGCCGAAAATCAGGCTGAATATATGTCCATGGAACATAGCCGAACTGCGTTAAACCGGACTATTCCCAGAGAAGGAGATAAGCTTGTTACCAACCGCCGTCGGCCTATTCTTGAAGTTGTCGCAGATTCATCAGCTGGCATTCACGATACAGTAATCGCGGCCTGTGATGTGTACCGGTACGAAGAATTGGGCGTTGAAGGCTATCATGATAACTGTTCAGATAACATGCGAATGGCGATGTATGCTATCGGCAGAACACAGGCCTATGTGCCAAGCCCTTTCAATGTGTGGATGAATGTTCCAGTTGAGGAAAATGGTGATTTTCGCTGGTTACCACCGGTTTCAAAAGAACGGGATGAAATAGTCCTTAAGGCCTGTATGCCAACTATCATTGCAATGTCAGCATGCCCACAGGACATCACGGTGGTGAATGGTGACAGTAAAACCACTCACCCACTAGATTTCCTTGTAAAGCCCGCAAGCTCCCTTACGGCATAACGGCCCCGCCATTAGGTCCAAGAGTTTGACCGGTTATGAAAGTGGCCTCCGGGCCACTTAAAAATCTGACACAGCCAGCCACTTCATCAACCGTTCCCAAACGTCCCATCGGGTTATTCAGTTCAAGTTCCAAACTTTCCTCGGACATACGTTTAGGGTCTAACATGCGTGTGGAAATAGGCCCTGGTGCGATCGTATTAACCAACACATACGGCGCAAATTCTGTGGCCCAGGATTTGGTAAGGTTCATCATGGCTGCTTTTGATGCTGCATAAAGAGCGTTGTTCGGGCGTCCAAGATACCCCAGTTCTGATCCAATATTGATCAGCCGCGGTAGATCGCTGCGGCCTTGCATACGCCTCAGCGCTTCTTTCCCGACAAAGAAAGCACCCCTTACATTGGTATCAAAAATATATTGAAAATCTTCTTCCGTACTATCAAGGAACGGCTTGCTAAGCGCAACGCCGGCATTATTCACCACAATATCAATCGCGCCCCAGACTTCATCAATATAGTTGAACATCTGCCGAACATCGATCTCATTGGAGACATCAGCACGCACAGGCATGCACTTCCCCCCTAAAGACCGTATCTCGGTTACAACATTATTGATGTCGTCTTCAGATTCATTCCAGTTCAAGACCACTTGAGCACCTGCTATTGCCAGTGCTTTGCCGCATGCCCGGCCAATACCTCTGCAAGAACCTGTAACTAGCGCGATCTTCCCGTTCAACTCTTGTGTCATCCGGATAAAGCCTCATTTCTCTGATAGCGAAAAGCCCGGCTTTATTATAGATATACAGATGATAAAGCCGCTTCCCAGCTCGGATTTTCTCTATTTTAAGAGTAACGATTAATTGGCTTAATCTACGAGCGATAAGAGCTAATCTGATAGCTGAGGAATTTAGATCTTTAGATGAATAAATGTTATTTGAGGGCTATTCAGAAGGTTCGTTATCCTTTAGCCACTCTTTTTCCATAAGAGCGCCAACGGCTGTATCCCTGAAAGTATCAGCCTCTTCCAACAGCCAGTTTTCAAAAGCTTTCACTTTCTTGCTCTCGGAATGAAGCTGATTGCAAACGAGATAATAACTTTTATCTTTCACCAACACAGGAACAGGCACGATTAATCGCCCTGCTTCAATATGAGAAGCGCTAGCCAACAGGCTTGTGAGCGCTATACCGCGGCCATCCAAAGCTGCCTGAACACAAATATGCTCGTCACTATAGGTTTCTGCTAAATCCAGATTAGGTTTTTCAATGCCACATTCAGCGAACCATTTTTCCCAGTCAGGATCTTCTTCACAAAACCCACTCCATTCATAAACAATCAGTGGATGTTTGAGCAGGTCTTCCGGCGTGATATCGCCACTTTCAAATAAATCAGGTGAACAAACTGGCGCTACATAGTTATCGAGTATCCAGGAATAATACTGGCCTCCGTAATCGCCAGTACCGTGCCTGATTGCAATATCAATATTATTCACAGCAAAATCGCGTACCATATCACTGGCATCAAGTTTCACTCGGAACTCCTGATTTTCAGCGCTAAAGGTATGCAAACGAGGCGATAGCCATTTACTGGCAAATGTCTTTGTCGTGGTGATATGGATAGGACCACTGGCGTCACTATCCGTAATGGCGAGTGAAGCTTCTTCAAGCTTACGAAAGGCTTCATGCACATGCGGTGCGTATACTTCACCAGCCTGAGTGAGAGATAAAGACCGGGTCAACCGGTTAAACAGCTTTAGACCAAGATCATCTTCAAGGGCTTTGATCAAATGGCTAATCGCGGTAGGCGTAACGTTTAATTCTTCAGCCGCCTTTTTGAAGCTCAAGTGCCTTGCTGCGGCATCAAATGCCTGAAGTCCTCTAAGCTGCGGAAGTCTTGCCATATGTTAAAGCCTCAAATTTCCCATCTGATTAAAGCATGTTAGCCAGAATTTAATAATAAAGTCTATATGCCATCGGTGAAGTATGATGGGGCACTTATGCCCCACTCCATTCAGCCGTTTTTACAACGCACGTGCTTTACACACATCATAGTGTTGCTGCCACGGGGCAACTTGCTCAAAGGCACTACTGAGCGCGATAACATCACCATCTGCACCCATCCGGCCTGTGATATGAAGCCCAATTGGCAAACCATCTTTACTAAGTCCCGCTGGCACATTTGCAGCAGGATGCCCTGTGAAATTATTGAAGTATGTCATGCACCAACCAATAAGCGGCTCAACCTGTTCACCCTCAAGTTCTGTCGGCCCCATAGTATCGCCATTTTGCTCATTCAAAACGGGTAAACAAGCAAGAGTGGGAGAGATAATAGCGTCATAACCCTCTAGTACGCGCTGGAGTTCATCAAAGATTTCACCGCGAATACTTTGCTGGCGATGATGCTCTACAAATGTGAGCTCTTCCGAAGCATATTTTGACCATTTGATGAATTCATCAGGCACCTGTTGCATATCACCGTTCAGAAGATCGACACCATTTTGCTTCAAACTATCGAGCACATGATTGTTAAGCGGAGCAAATAGTTTGCACCAAAGTTCACCTAGTTCATAAGCAGAGTGCTTAATATCAAACTTCACATCCTCAACGACAACTCCCGCTTCCCGTAGTTTTTCAGCTGTGCGGCGCACTGCAGCTCTTACTTCTGGAACAACCGGGAAAATTCCAAAATCTTCAGTAAACGCTACCTTCATGCCACCAACAGGGCGGCCAACATATCCACTTAGATCTTCCTTTGGCATAACAGCTAAAGGATCACCCGGATGCGGCCCACATAGGGCATTAAGTGTATTTACAGCATCTTTAACATTACGCGTGATTGGCCCCATATGAATGAACGGTGTGGAAGCACCAAAAGCGTTTGGCCTTATAAGAATAGGTGAGCGACCAAAGGAAGGCTTGAAACCATAATTGTTACACCAGGCAGCTGGAATACGAATAGAACCACCCCCATCAGTTCCTTCCGCGATTGGCACTAAACCATCAGCTACCGCTGCCGCACTACCACCTGACGAACCGCCACTGTTGTAGTTGGTGTTAAATGGATTTCCCGTAGGGCCAAAAAGGAAATTGTCACAAGTTCCTCTATAACCAAACGTAGGGCTATTTGTTTTACCAACAATAATCGCACCAGCCGCTTCCATGCGTTCTGTATAAGCGCAGTTGTTTTCTGCAATATTATCCTTCATCGCTGGAACACCACCAAGTGTGGACGGCCACCCTTCTTTAAAATCAAACAGGTCTTTCATGGCGGTTGGAATACCGTGAAGCGGGCCTTTGTAATCACCGCGCATTATCTCATCTTCAGCCGCCTTTGCATTTTCAAGGGCTTCTTCAAAAGCCGTAAACACAAAAGCATTCATAGATGCATTTCGCGCTTCAATGCGGTTGATAGTACTTAACATTACTTCCACCGGAGACACTTCCCGCGCTCGGATTAAATCAGCGATTTCATAAGCCGCCATATATGCAAAATCATTGGTCATTGATCGGTCTCCAACCCTCAAACTAAACGGTTTTCAGAGGCTCGAAGGCCCCTGATGATTTCTCTCTCAATGTTTAGAAACGTATGCCTGCGGAAACACCAAACACTCTTGGTGGGCCATAGATATTCAAGAGCCAGCCAAAGCTCGGCAGATCATTCGCGTAGGTCCGGTATGTGGTATTGGTGATGTTACTGCCATAAATGGAAACGCTGTATTTCTCGGTAACATCAGTAAGCGTGATGCGGGCATTACCAATCCAGTAAGCATCTTCAAGGTTAGACGGTGCATTCACTGTTTCCAGGAACTGGTCATCGCGCCAGCTCCAATCTGTTGAAACAATCATGTTCCAGTCATCACTTACTTCAAATTCATAGCGAAGCTGACCATTGAAGGTCCACTCAGGCGCATTTACCGGCGTAAAGCCATTAAGGCTTACACCAGCTGCCGTAATATCGCTTACGATTTCAGAATCAAGCCAACCACCTGCAACGTTCAGTTCAAGGCCAGGTGCAAGAAGGAACTGACCATCAATCTCAATACCTTTAGTATCAATAGAGGCAGCGTTCACAGCAACTGGCAGAACCGCGAAAGGCGTATCCACATTTACGATGCCGTTGGAGAAATCATAAATGAAACCAGATACATTTACGCGCGCGCGGTTATCTAGAAATGTAGTTTTGAAACCAGCTTCATAAGCAGTGATTGTTTCAGGCTCAAGAGACGTGAAACCTTCCTGCGCAGAAACAAAGGTCGCGTTATAACCGCCTGAACGGAAACCTGTAGAAACATTACCAAAGAACAAGAACTGATCAAAAGCTTCCAGCTCTGGTTCCCACTCAAAACCTACTTTGAAGTTTACGTTTTCATCTGTACGTTCACCACCATCTGGCAACAGTGTATGTGTCGCAAGCGTAGCGACGATTGTTTCCGGGCCATCTTCACCATCACCAAAATCAATAGAGCCTAAGCCAGCATCGGTACCTCCAACGATGGTTACTTCTTCTCTACTCCAGCGGATACCGCCTGTAAGGCTGAAGGAATCAGTAAGTTGGAAGTTATTGTGCAAGAAAGCTGCAACGGCTTCATTGCTCTGCGTAAAGCTAGAGAACAAGCCTGGCACAGCACCGCCTGCAACACGCAAATATTCTGACTGACGGAAATCATCTTTCAGATAGTAAAGGCCTGCAACATAGTTCCAAACACCGGCGTTATCTGACGCAAGGCGCAGTTCCTGACCAAACACCTCTACTTTATCATAGTAGAAGTTCTCAATACCCGGACCAGGCGTACCATCAGCATCTTCACGCTGATCGCGTTCAAATGTTTGGTAAGTTGATATGGAAGAGAATGTACCAATTGAGAAATCATGATCAATGCGAAGTTGACCAATGAAAGATTCGTTATTCACTTGGTGTTCAACATCACCTTCTGATGTGAATGGATCATCGTCACCCGGGTTCAAGCCATCAATTGTACGTACACAATTAGCTGTATTACCACGCACAGTACCATTCAGATACTCAGGACAAAACTCAGGGGCACCAGCAGCTACCGATTCAGGAGTTGCAACACCTACACCCTCATACGGAATAAAGTCGGAACGATCCTGACCGTAAGAAAGTGACAAGTTCACCTCAGTGTTTTCACCAGCCCAATTAAGCTGGCCACGTACTGCCCACTTATCAGTTTTGCCTTCATCCTCATTTCGTGTGGTATTTTCATAAAAGCCCTGCCCCTGATTAATAACAAAACCAGACAGGCGGAGGCTTAGGCTATCAGTAAGTGGTGTATTGTATACACCTTCAACACGGAGCGTTTCATAAGTATCAAACCCAGCATTAATGCTAGCTTCAAACTCATTATGCGGCTTATTGGTGAAAAAGTTTACCGCGCCACCTGTGGCATTCCGACCAAAGAGTGTACCTTGCGGACCTTTAAGCGCTTCAACTCGTCCAATATCAAACAAAAGCAAGCTCGTGGTGAAGCTCTTCGAAATATAGCTTTCATCAACATGTACGGCGATTGGTGAATCCAGATTACTGGAGAATTCATTCACACCAAGGCCACGTACATTAAAATTTGTAGGGCCAAAACCATAGTTCACCTGAACGTTGGGGATATTTGCCGCTACATCAGCGATATCATCAACATTCAGTTCTTTCATTACATCGCCAGAAAAAGCAGAAAGTGTAACACCAACACTCTGCTGAGATTCAGAGCGTTTTTGTGCGGTTACAACAACCTCTTCAAGAGCATATTTTTGCTCACGTTCTTTTCCATCATCCTGTCCCCACGCTTGTGTTGCCAGAACGGTAGTAACAGCAACAGCACTCATCAGCTGCCGGTGCAACGTGCTCGGTACGAAATGCTTGCGCATTATCATCCTCCCATACATCAGAAATTAATCAGCAGGCACTCCGGGAGCAGCTGCCGCAGCCCATCATCGGGCACCCTTTTCCCCGACACTGAGTATGAAAGAAGACTCTCCTGACATCATGTGAGATAAATTCAGCCTATAGATGAATGCACTCAGAACACAAACTAAAGCATTGATTATAAATGTTTTATAAGCAGCCTAAGGTTGCTCTCAGCAAAGGAATTCACATCTAAAGAAAAACCCCGAAACCAACAAAGGCTTCGGGGTGTGATATCTCTCTGAATACTTGAAAATCAGTGCTACTTTTTATGTTCGCGCGCCGCTGGAAACTGTGCCTGTGGATAATAAGGCAACCTGTCCACCCTTATATCCTGTGCACCTGTTTCATGCTGGCTTTGAACATATGAAGCGATTTCATGAACCGGAGCAAACCATACATCACCGCGTTCAAGCACTCGTTCAAGCCATTCCTCCACCATCGACCAGCGGGATAGCCGTCCAGTCAGGAATGGGTGCCAGATAGACATCCAAAAACCACCATGTTTGTGCTGTGCTTCAAACTCTTCCCAGAAGCCCTGAAGACCATGTGACGCGGGCTGAACATGCATCATATAATCAATTTCAGGGTAATGTGCGAAAGGTGGCCAATCATCTACAGCCCAATGAACAGGTGCTTCCACCAAGCGACCTTTATCTGTTTGCAGAATGTATGGTGTATCATCTGCCATCATGGAGCTTTCATAGAGAAAGCCGTGTTCAATCAGCAGATCAACCACAGCCATATTCACATTGTAAACAGGTGCCCGGTAACCTTTCGGTTTGCTGCCGGTCATGCGCACATGCACGTCCAAAGCTTTTTCAAACCAGTACCGCTGCTCTTCTGTTGAATGCGTAGTAGGATCTTCATGAATATAGCCGTGGTGCGCTATTTCATGCCCACCTTCCAGAATATTTTCCACCATCTCTGGATATTGTTCCATACACCAAGCAGGAATAAAAAATGTCTGCCTAATGCCAAACTTTTTATAGGTATCCAATATGCGGTGCATTGCAGCAGTTGGACCGTAAAGCCCCATAGAAAGCGGGCACAATCGATCATGGCCGTCATTAGGTTTAGAAATATGGATCAAACTGTCCGCATCAATATCAAACGTAATGGCAGCAGCGCATTTAGCACCTTTTGGCCAAGCTATCTTGTTCTTAATCATAACGGACCTCCTGTTTTATCAAAAACAGAATGACCGAAGCCTAAATAGCGAACACCCGAAAATAGCTAAGGCGACAGGTGATCTCAGCTATATCTCCAATGATCAAATTTAAAAACTATATTGGGGAAAATAAATTGTACGCATGTCATGCAAAATCATCAAGTTTTCCCCGCTTTTAACTCTTCGGTTCAACATTTTTTAAAAATGGCTTGAAAACGGTCACCATCAGCTAAACATAAGACAGACCTTATAAATTATAATAAACTATACCTTCATGCGAGGCTCAGAAAATGAAAACGACCCTAATCGCTTCAAGCGCTATGCTCTTTAGCATTTGTGCAACAGCGGCTCCTGTAAGCAGTACTGCTCATACATCTTCTCAACAAACCGAAGTACAAACGAAACGATTGCCGGAAGGCGAATTAGTTTCAGTTGAGGCGCTTAGAGAGGACTTAGCAAAGCTAAAAGACCTGCTGGAGACTACCCATCCCGATCCAAGTTTCACCATGGATGTAGAACAGGTGAAGTTTCAAATAGATAGACTTTCAGAAGGATTAAAGAAACCACTGAGCCACTATGAAGCTTGGCAATATTTAGCGCAGTTAAACCCATATTTTCAAGACGGTCACATGGCTGTATTCTTTCCCGAAGCAGGCAAATATCTTCAAAACCATATAGAAAGCGGCGGCCGCCTATTCCCCTTTAAAGTACAAATAGATACAGCAAACCGTATTTATATTGCTGATACCCAAGGGACAATTGAAGGCTTCAAAGCAGGTGATGAAATAACACGAATTAACGGCCTCAAATCAGCAGAGATTATAAAAGCCATTTCAAGTAGAATGCACGGCGATTCTCCAAGCCACCGCCTTGCCTTAGCTTCTGACAGGTTTTCCCAGATGTACTGGATGCTTTATGGGGACAGCGGTTATTACAAGATTGAAACCAAAAAAAATGGACAGCCCCACACCCACACGGTCATTGGTAGTGATAAAAACCCAAGAGCAGTAGATCCCGAGCTTGAGGAACTGGTTCAACGCGAGAGACTTGATAACGATATTGGGTATCTACGGATTGACCGGTTTTATTATAAGCCAGCCCACGAAGAAGCCTTTTTCAATTTCATGAAAGCGACATGGCAGGAATTTCACGACAAGGGCGTAAAAGATGTAATTATTGATGTACGCAAGAACCCTGGCGGCACTGATCACTATTGGCATCTGGGCATTGCGCCTTATGTCGCTTCCGAACCATTTTCTTTTGTTTCGAAATTCAAAGTACGGCTGACGGAAAGAAACCTTCGTCTCGGCCCGGTGAAGGGGGAACTTGGTTCCATTGTTGAAGCACCCTTTGACTATATGATCCCTGTTGATGGACAAGAAGAGCTAAAAATACCTGGCCAAGCATACTTGCTAATGGGGCCACTCAGTTATTCATCATCCATTTTGTTTTTAACGGCGTTTCAGGATTCAAAACAAGCAGTGATAGCTGGCCCATCAAGTGGCGTTCGATCATGCACAACTGGCCGTATTCAACCACTTATTTTATCCGGGTCCAAACTCGAAGTGACCTTACCAACAGCTATCTTTACCCGGTCATCAGGGGATGCTTTATGCCAACAGCCCATGACACCAGACCTCATTATTTCTAGTAATCCTATAAATCCAGAAGCTGAGATAGCTGATCTAGCAGAAAAAATTATTGCAGGACGCACAGCAAACTAAAAACCAGCAAACTGCTAGCCAATAACCGCACTTTCAAGAAAAAGAGCCACCGGCGATAATTACCGGTGGCTCCTTCATTTAATCACTTAAGTGATATTCAAGCGCAGGAATTACTCAGCGCTTGGCAGCTTCATTGAGCCTCGTACCCACGGGGCACCAGCATCTTCCAGAGCTTTCTCAAACGCAGGGATTGTCTGCTCAGTCATGATACCAAGACGACGGCGCACATCCTTGAAGGCTTCAAGCGCATAGCCCATTTGCTCATGGCTCTGTGGTGTTGGTCCATAAGAACTACCACTGTTAAACTGTGCAAAACCAATACGGCTTGAAATAGTTTCCGGCTCAGCACCTTTACGGTCATCCGCCTTCTTACCATTCAACAGTTCGGCTAAGCTGAACAGCTCTGCACGAATAGCTTCATACTGTGTTTCAAGAGCTGCCTGATCAGCTGTACGGTCCATCGCCACGCGGTAGACTTTAAGCTGCTTCTGCAGGTCACTGATCACAGCACTTGCCGCCCGAACAGCGGCGCCAGCTTTGCTAACCTTCTGCTGGAAGGCCTGCACTTCAGCAGCTGATGCTTTCTGAAGCGTTGGTGCAACATCGGCTACCACTTCGAAAGAAACCGGCTGTGCCAGCTGGCGAATATTGCCGTTCTCGCGCACATTCAGTGTTGCTGTATATGTACCAGGAATAGCTTTTACACCGTTCGCATTCTTCGCACGTGAAGAACTCGCCGCATAGGTAATCGCTTCCTGTGCCGCATGGTGAAGGTCCCATGTTACCCGCTGCACACCTTTTTTGTTTGCAGCTGCTACATGACGGATCACTTTTCCAGAAGCATCCTTAATGGTTACAAATACCTTTGGTTTTGCTTCACGAAGCTCGGCTTCAAGCACATCCCACGCCGGGAACAATACATCTTTGCCATCTTTTGCGAGTTTCTTATCCGCAGCAACACGCTTTTGCTTAGATGTTTTAAACGTGTCTTTCAGATAATATGTGAAGGTTGCACCGTATGGCGGGTTATCAGCAACCCACTGGTTAGCACCCTGATTATCACTATGAAGGCCATCTTCATTGAAAAGAAGCGTTTTATCTTTAGCAAATAGGAGCGCTTCCTGATCAAGTGTATCTTTATTCAAACCACGAAGAGCTGAATAATCATCAAGAATGAAGATACCACGGCCAAAGCTACCTGCTACCAAATCATTTTCTCTACGCTGAATGCGAACATCACGGAAAGAAATTGTTGGAACGCCGCCTGTTAGCTCTACCCAGTTTGAACCACCATCAACTGTGAAATAAAGGCCAAACTCAGTACCAATGAACATAAGGTCTTTGTTCACATGGTCCTGTGTAATACGCCACACAAGGTTCTTCTCTGGCAGACCACCAGTGATCATTTTCCAGCTTTTACCACGGTTTGTACTCTTGATAAGGTAAGGCTTATAATCACCTTCCTTATGGTTATCGAGTGCCGCGTAAACTGTATCGGCATCGAAACGGTCAGCACGAATATCATTCACGTATGCACGCGCAGGAACGCCTTTGATTTTACCAATCTCGTAGCGTGTCCAGTTCTCACCGCCATCAGACGTAACCTGAATAAGGCCATCATCTGTACCCACATAAAGGATGTTTTCATCCACTGGGCTTTCAGCCACGTTCGCAATCGTGTTGTAGTTGGACATCGCATAAAGATCCCAACCAGCTTCAGCACCCCACTTGCGGTCCATCATTGGAAGGTGCAGGCGGTTCTCATTGCGGGTCAAATCAGGTGAAATCGCTGTCCAGCTATCACCGCGATCATCAGAACGCCACAGGCGCTGTGATGCGTGATACAGGCGCTTCGGGTCATGATGAGAAACATTGATCGGCGCATCCCAGTTGAAGCGCTCTGCCGGGTCACCCGGTTTGCCTTGCGGCTGAATGTAGATTGTTTCCCGTGTTTTGCGGTCATAACGGTTCAGGTTACCCTGCTGCCACTGCGCATAAACAATATCTGGATTGCCAGGTTCTGTTGCAGGCTGGTGACCATCACCACCCATAATCAGATACCAATCTGAATTTTTGATACCATCTTCACGGCGTGTACGGCTTGGCCCACCTTGAGTGGAGTTATCCTGTGTACCGCCATAAACATTATAGAATGGGTAATCATCATCAGCCGCAATCTTGTAGAACTGCGTTACCGGAATACCTTCCATAAAGCGCCATGTCGCCATGTTATCGCGGCTTTCATAAAGGCCGCCATCTGAACCCACAAGAATGAAATCAGGATCAGTTGGGTGGAATGCAAAAGCATGATCATCAACGTGACGGTTCTTTAGGTTGACGTTCTTCCATGTTTTACCGCCATCCATTGAAAACGAGCTTACGTTGCTAGACATATAAACCATGTCAAACGTGTCAGGATCTACGAAGATTTCCTGATAATAGTGAGGTCCTGTACCGCCACCAACGATATCAGACATTTTCTTCCAGCTTGCACCCTTGTCTGAAGAACGCCAGAAACCACCTTTACGGCCATTTGTTTCAATTGCTGCATACACAACGTTTGGATCAATTGGTGATACTGCGATGCTTGATTTACCAAGGTCACCACCCGGCAGACCTGTTTTCATCTTCACCCAAGTTTCACCACCATCATCAGATGTGAACAGGCCGGATCCTGGACCTGTATCAATTAACGCTGCTACAGTACGCTGACGTTGCCATTTAGCGGCATAAAGTTTATCTGGGTTGCTCGGATCAATTGCCAGTGTGCCTACACCAGTCCATTCGTCACCTTCAAGAACATTGCGCCATGTTTTACCACCGTCCGTAGTTTTATAAACACCGCGCTCACCGCCTTTTGACCAAAGCGGCCCCTGAGCAGAAACCCAAACTGTATTTGAATCTGTCGGGTGGATAACAATATCGCCGATATGCTCGGAAGCTTTCAGCCCCATGTTCTTCCATGTTTTACCGCCATCAAGCGATTTATAAACACCATCGCCGAATGAGATATGGCGACCACCGTTATTCTCACCTGTACCAACCCAGATAATGTTTGGGTTGCTAGGATCAATAGTAACATCACCAATGGAATAAACATCCTGATCGTCAAAGATCGGCTTCCATGTTGTACCTGCATTCACTGTTTTCCAAACACCACCAGATCCCATAGCAACATACCATGTGGATGGATCGGTCTGATCAACTGCAATATCAGATACACGTCCAGACATGTAAGCCGGACCAATATTCCGAACTTTCATACCAGCAAAAGTTTTTGCAGACATCAAATCATCGTCTGCAGCCAGCAGTGGTGATGTAGCCATCATCAGTGCCAGTCCTAAGTTAATCCCAAGCTTCATAGGTCTCCCCCTTATGCTTTGTTGGTCTACTCGATTGAAACAGCGAGAACGCTTTACCCATTTCATAGCGAACTTCTATTCCCGAATACAGGAACGTTATAAAATAACGTTTTATATACTCAAGCATGCGTGAAAGAAGATGGCCTCTTTTCACAGCTCCTGCACGTCACATGCTTGTGATCTTTGATGGCATTATCCTCCATTAAGCCTAATACCAAATTTTATAGTCCGTCCTGGCGCAGGTAAGCCTAACTGCGGCAAGACAACCGTATCTGTAATATTGTTCAAGGCACCATAAAACTGCAAAGAGCCAAAGCTGGTTTCCTTGAGAGGCACATAAAACTGCACATTAAATTCATTTGATCTGTTAAGTGCCACAACACTACCGTCTTCATCTTCATCAAAAGCGCGACCAGTGTGGTTCATTTCAGCGCGTATATTAGCTCCGCCTTCAAACCTATAGTTCGCGGCCAGCAATATCTGGCTATTAGGTCGCTGAAACAATACTGGACGATTACCTTCTTCATTCTGATCTGCCTTCAAGTCCTGCAGAAGCATATTTGCTTCAAAGCTTAGTCCGTCACTCACCGCCCAAGTGAATGCCGCCTCAAGGCCAATACCGCGTGAGCCTTCCAGATTAAACCGCTGACGAAGAACAGAGCCATCTACCGTCACGTTCCGGCGTGAAAGCGTATCATCTATACGTGAAATCCACGGTGTAACCGTTAGTGTAATTGGTAAATCAGCTGGAGCCCAATCAATGGTTACATCAGCCAACAAAGCTGTTTCTGGCCTTAGGTCAGGGTTTAAAAGAAAACGCCCAAGCGCCGTGCCATATAACTCCCGCATGGTTGGAAATCTAAGGCGCTGTCCTACCGTTGCAGTGACAGTTACATCAGGTGATGCCTGCCATTCCAATGCTCCGCTTGCCGCCCATTTTCCAATGGCTGGCTGTTCTGGTCGGCCACCCGTTAGCGGTGTTGCTGCTCTGTCATAAGCAAGTGCAAAAGATGTTTTCACATTTTCGCTTAAAGGCACATCAACTTCGCCACCAACACTGAACAAACGCTGGCGAAACCTTTCCAGTTCCCCGTTCACACCGCCGAGTATGTCATCCTCGGTTTGCTCATGGGTGCTTTGCTGTAAGGACGCTACCAGTCGTGTAGTAATGAGCGGCTGCTCATGAGAAAGCACAACGCGCCCGCCCCATGTGTTATCTTCATCATCCTGTCTGTCTTCAAGCTCGTTATAATTCACATCGGTGAAAGACAGTATGGTTTGTTCGAAGTCCTGCCGCCAAGTATTCACCCTTAGATTGGTAGTATCATTCAAATTAATATCTGCAGCCAAGTTTATTTGTGTCATATGCCAGTTGGGATATCGCCAAAAACGCGGGCTTCCAACAGCAGGATCAATATGTGCCGCAGCGGCTATACCCTTTTCTGAATTGATATCAAAAATGGACGCACGCACTGTTCCCCATTCTTCATCCAGTGATACGGCTGCAAAAAGGCTTGTACTTTCCAAGTCAGTGTTGGTTCTGCCTTCGCCTTCCAGCGGATCAAACGGAATAACATCTTCATCAGCAACACTGATGGCATCACGCTCGAAATGGTTTGCACCAAACTGAAGCGCCCAATTGCCAATTGGAATATAGACATCACCCTCCAACGTGAAGGTATCATGGGTGCCGTATTCCGTGCGTGCGTTCAAACGGAACTCATCACTATCATCAAGAGTAGATATATCGACAACACCCAAAACCGCGTTTGCACCATATTCAATAGGTGCTGCGCTCTTGATAACCCGCGCGCTTCTAATCAAACTAGCAGGAAACAGAGAAAGGTCAGCGCGACCATCCCAAGGAACACTTATTGGCGCGCCATCAATAAACACCTGCGACTGACGCTCTTCCGAACCGCGTAACCTCAGTACTGCTTCACCCCTTGAGTTAGTCCGAATACCAACCCCAAGTACACCCCGGAAAACATCGGTAAAATCTGTTGGGACAGTCTGTTCAAAATATGCCTGATCAAGCTCAAGCGCAGGCTGAAGAACTCTATCTTTGCTTCTAACAGCTGTTACGCTGATTTCCTTCAAATCATAAAACTCTGTAGCATCGGCTTGCGCATCAAGAGTAATAAAAGCAGGCAAAAATACTGACAGAACAGCTAAGCGGTAAGGCCTGGCAAGTTTGGTGTTTTGATTAAATTTTATAGTCTGAGGAAACGGCATATCGGGGCAATTTAGGCAATAGTTCAGGGTTTAATCGCGAAACACACGCGATCACTAATAAACACACAAAATTATCTCTTCATGTATATCCCCCGCCCCCATGGGATGAACATTCCCTTTGTAAGCTCCAAAGCACGTCCCAAACCGTACTTTCGCTTACATTGCACGGTAACACACAAGCCTTTGGCCCTTATGTCAAGCAATACCCATATCTCTATAACTTCAGTTAGAGGCAATCACCTTTTCGTGTTTGTATTGGCAATCGTCTGGTTTGCGGTAACCTTCCGTTTGAAAACTCAGGGGCAAGTTACGCAGCCACACCACGCTGCTTATGAGGGGAATAAAACATGAAGTTTCTAAAAAAAGGCGCTGCCACGATAATGCTGGCAGCTTCATTAGCCGCAACCGCAGCTGACGATAAACCAGTTATCGATGATATTGGCGCTGGCGGCAGACCTGTTGGTGCGCTTTGGTCCAGAAGCCCAGTTTATGCAGAACACGGCATGGCAGCCACCGCGCACCCACTTGCAAGCCAAGTAGCAATAGATATCCTCAAAGCAGGTGGGAATGCAGTAGATGCAGCCATTGCAGCAAACGTCGCTATCGGACTTATGGAACCCACGGGCAACGGAATGGGCGGCGATTTGTTCGCTATTGTATGGGATCCGAAAACCAAGAAACTTTATGGCCTTAATGCATCAGGCAGGAGCCCTAAGGGCCGCTCTTATGATGAGTTAGCGGCGAGACTGAAGGGCAAGGACACACTACCACCATTTGGGGATTTACCTGTTAGTGTACCCGGTGCTGTAGATGGTTGGTTCGAGCTTCACAAACGCTTTGGCAACAAACCCATGTCAGACGTTTTAAAGCCTGCAATTGACTATGCGGAAAACGGTTTTCCAGTGTCGCCAGTAATCGCACGTTATTTCCAGATGAACCTGGCACGCTTTGAAGAACGCATTGCGACAATCAATGAATTTGATAATGCCCGCGCTACTTATTTCAAAAATGGTGCACCGAAAGCAGGATCACTTTTCAAAAACCCTGACCTGGCACGTACCTTTAAAATGTTAGCCAGCGAAGGCAGAGACGCTTACTACAAAGGTGAAATAGCGAAAACTATTGATGCCTATATGAAACGCATTGGGGGAGACCTGCGCTATGAAGATTTTGCAAACCATAAGAGCGAATGGGTAGACCCCGCTTGTGTTGACTATCGAGGCCATGAACTTTGTGAACTGCCGCCAAACAGCCAAGGCTTTGCAGCCCTTCAAATGGCTAATATTTTAAAAAATGTAGACCTAACCCAATGGTCACGCGGCAGCGCAGAGGTACTTCATTACATTACAGAAGCGAAACGACTAGCCTTTGAAGACTTAGGCCGCTTCTATGCAGACCCTGCCTTCAGCGATTTTGATATCAAAAGCCTGCTCACTGACGAATATGGCCAAAAGCGTTTTGCTCTTATTGACCCAGCCAAGGTTAACCCTAATCCTGAGCCGGGCGACCCAAGAATTGAAGGTGAAGGGGATACCACATACCTTACGGTGGCTGATAAAGACGGCATGATGGTTTCCCTCATTCAATCTAACTATCGTGGTATGGGCTCTGGGCTCGTGCCTGATGGTCTCGGCTTTATGCTTCAGGACCGGGGTCAATTATTCTCTATGGACCCTAATCACCCGAATGTTTACGCACCGGGGAAAAGGCCCTTTAATACTATTATTCCTGCTTTTGTGATGAAAGACGGTCAGCCATATATCAGCTTCGGCTTGATGGGTGGTGGGATGCAGCCACAAGGCCACGTTCAGGTGCTGATCAATATTGTTGATTACGGCATGAACCTGCAAGAAGCTGGTGATGCAGCAAGGCTTAACCATATCGGTGGTCGCGAGCCAACTGGTCGCATCGGTGATAACAGTGTGGATTTAATCGGAACCCTAAACCTTGAACCAGGCATCAACGCTAAAACGGTGGCAAAACTGAAAGCAATGGGCCACCGGGTTCAAGTTATTGATAACGGCATTATGTTTGGTGGATATCAAGCCATTATGCGTGACCCTAAAACCGGGGTTTACATAGGTGCAACAGAGATGCGCAAAGATGGCCAGGCCATCGGCTATTGACATCGATTAATCTTCCAAGAAACAGGCAGTGCTATGGCGCTGCCTGTTGTTTATCTAGGGTACCCCATTTACCGTACACTCCCCACTTCTTACTATAGTTATAGTCATATTCTTGAAGCTTGCTCATTTTATAAAGTGATTATATAACATTACTAAATCAAAAAAACTAATATACCTAATGCCAGTATATCGCTCATGCCTACAGATAGTGAAACGCCGCTAATCGAAGCTAAAGAACTACGTCACCGCTATAGCGACCAAGAGGTACTATACATTAAAAGTTGGTGCTTGAATGAAGGCGAAAACCAACTTCTGCTAGGCGCCTCAGGATGCGGAAAAACTACATTAATCTCTCTACTATCTGGCCTATCTAACCCTTCTTCCGGTGATATTTGGGTAAACGGTATACTACTATCTGGTTTACAATCCGGAGAAATAGACCAACTGAGAGCATCAATGTTCGGTTTAATTTTTCAGGACTATCATTTAGTTTCCAGCCTAAACGTTTACGAAAACATAACCCTGCCCCAACAATTCACCAACCAGCCTATTGATAAAGACTGGGCTGAACATCTTCTAAAGCGCTTAGGTTTAACTGATAAGAAACACACCAAGCCTTCAGCTTTAAGCCATGGTGAAGCACAGCGTGTGGCAATTGCTCGAGCCGCGATGTGCCAACCACCAGTCCTTATTGCGGATGAACCAACGTCAGCTCTTGATGATGAGAATACCGCACACGTTATGGAATTGCTAAATAACTTGTGTACCGAATGGGGTGCAACACTGCTGGTGGCAAGCCATGATAAGCGTATTAAACCTTTCTTTGAAAAGCGCCTCATTTTGAAAAGCCAAGAAACGAGCCCAGCATGAAGAAGCTCATTTTCAAATTAACATTGGCAAACATGCTGCACCGTCCACTAAGCACATTTCTTACCATAGCTACGCTTGCAGCCGCCGTCGCCCTGATGTCATTACTTATTCAAATAAAAGCACATTCAACATACCGGCTTAAACAGGATA
This sequence comes from Kordiimonas sp. SCSIO 12603, assembly GCF_024398035.1. Taxonomy (NCBI): domain Bacteria; kingdom Pseudomonadati; phylum Pseudomonadota; class Alphaproteobacteria; order Kordiimonadales; family Kordiimonadaceae; genus Kordiimonas; species Kordiimonas sp. SCSIO 12603. Next base: position 1,864,317 of record NZ_CP073748.1, on the reverse strand, counting down.
TTGCTGATGTTGATTTGGTTGTTGGAGCTAAAGGCAGCCCTCTTCAGCTTGTTCTTTCAAGTTTACTTCACATAGATATCCCAACAGGCAATATCCCTCTTACGGATGCCCAAACCATAATGAAACACCCCCATGTCTCTGAAACATTACCGCTCGCACTCGGGGATAGTTTCAGAAGATTCAGGGTTGTAGGGACAACGCCTAATATTATGAAATTCTATAATGCCCGTTTAGCTTCTGGCGAAATATGGCATGAAGCTCAGCAGGTTGTCATTGGTTCATCAGTACATAAGGCGCTTAAAATGAACCTGGGCCAAAAGTTTTACAGTTCCCACGGCCTGTCTTCTTCCGGAACCAATGAAGCTCAACACCAACACGCCCCCTATGAAGTAACCGGTATTCTGGAGCCAACTGACAGTATTTTAGATCGCCTGATTTTAACGTCCGTGGACAGCATATGGCTTGCCCACGGTGAAGAAGCACATGACACTCTAGAAGAACACAGCGAACATGAAGAACATGAAGAACATGAAGAACATGAGGATGAGGCTCATCATCATGAAAAGGATATACGGTCTCGGCCCGTCACAGATCTACAATCGATAGACACAGAAGAGCGTGAAATCACGGCCCTTCTTGTTCGGTACAAATCGCCAATCGCAGCCGTTCATATGCCCCGCATGGTCAATTCAACACCCGGTTTGCAAGCAGCGGCACCCGCTATTGAAATCACTAGGCTTTTTGACCTCACCGCTGGCATCTCAGAAACCATTCAGGCTGTTGCTATAATACTCGCGGTGATTGGCGGCATGAGTATATTTGTAACAGTCAGTCATTCTTCAGCTGCGGGATTATACGATATGGCGCTTATGCGAGCAGTTGGAGCCAGCACAACATTTACTATCAGCCAACGTCTTCTGGAAGGGTTGTTAATCGCAATAACCAGTGCTGTTATTGGTGTTTCCTTAGCCCATCTTTTACTACTGGTTCTTCATGAAACTTACGCCCCTGTTGCGGTATTTGGGCTTACAGGCATGCGATTATATTCAACCGAACTTGGCCTGATAATAGGGGTGGTTCTGATTGGGGCTGCTGCATCACTGTGGCCTGCCCTTAATGCATACCGCGTTGATCCATCTATATTGTTAAAAAGAGGACGCTAGAATGGAAAATAAGTTCACATACCGCATCCTGATTTTTCTCAGCCTTTTTATAAGCATAAATGTAACCGCTCAGGATGATCTTCTCCGTCCCTTCGCTGAACAAAATATTCCGGAAATATGGAAACCTGCACCAAGTACTCAGGGCTCAATTGATTGGAGCATTTTGACAGGCATTGAGGTTAGACAGGAAGAGATTAATAACTTCGTTCAATATGTGCCTACGTTTACACCAGCACTCAAATCTCTTGATAACTCATCCGTAAAACTCAATGGCTATTTATTACCTCTTGATGCAGGAGAATTTCAAAGCCACTTTATCCTGATGGCATATCCACACGCCTGCCCTTTCCATATGCCCGGCGGCCCTGGAGGTTTCGTAGAGGTAATCACGGATATACCCGTAAAATTCACCTATGATCCAATATTGATTGAAGGGCACTTCGAGCTGCTGCAAGATTTTTCAATGGGGATGTTTTACCGAATTACCGCTGCATCTGCTGTGAATAACCAATAAGTTACAATCCAAACAAATTATGTAGCCGTATTGTAGTATCGGGATTTTTTTATATATCTAAATCTAATCAATGGAGAACATGATGCCAATTACAGAAACAGAACTAACACAAGCCCGCGAAGCATGGGGAAATGCGCTTATTGCTATTTCAAAAGCATATGAAGAAGGCGGCATCGATGCAGCCAGAGCACTAGCGAATGACGTACTTGACGCGGCATACGGCTATAATCTTGGCCCGGTTCTATTCAAACCAACGCTTGCAAGCGGTGAGAAAACATTCCGTCCAACAAAAGAAGGCGCCCTAGCCTACTTCGTTGGCCATGATGAAAACTTCCCACTTGATGGTGGTTTCGGCATCAAAGGCTGGCGCGAAGTAGTATCAGAAACATCAGCGAGCTTCATTGAAGGTGATGTTGGCATGTGGATGGGTTGGGTAACCTTCACAGACAAAGACGGCAACGTTACGAAAGTGGATAAAAGCTGGGGTTACAAGAAGGATGAAGAAGGTACACTCCGTATCGTACACCACCATTCTTCACTTCCTTACCAACCTTAATACCACAGGCCTGTCATTATTATATCTTTGGCAAGATCATAGGATAAATGATCTTGCCGATAGGGAATTCCTCAAGGCACTCCTTGTAAAATCATCTCAAAACCTAAATAGATAGTAATGACACTAGCATACTCAAATTCTCTTATGGCGAAGCTTTCCCTGAAACTTCCCATTATTCAGGCGCCAATGGCTGGTGTTTCCACGCCAGAACTAGCTGCGGCTGTTTCAAATGCAGGTGGGTTAGGTTCTATTGCACTGGGGGCTTCCGATGTTGAAAAAGCTCGAAGTGATATCCAGCAGCTTAAAGCTCTTACAGATCAGTCTTTTAACGTTAACCTCTTTTGCCATGCACCCGCACAGCAAGACAGAGAGAAAGAACAGGTTTGGCTGGAAACACTCAAGCCGCTCTTTGACGAATTTGACGCAGACGCACCAAAGGAATTGAAGGAAATATATTTAACCTTCGATGAAAACCCAGACATGCTTCACATGGTTCTGGAAGAAAAGCCTGCTGTTGTTAGCTTTCATTTTAGTCTTCCTTCCCAAACCACAATAGATGCACTTAAGAATGCTGGCATTTATTTGCTGGCATCGGCGACAAACCTTTCAGAAGCGAAGCTTGCTGAAGAAAAAGGAATAGATGCGGTTGTTGCACAAGGCTGGGAAGCTGGTGGCCATCGTGGTTGCTTTAACCCGGATGCGGCAGATGAAAAGCTACTCCTTGTTGAATTGCTAAGGCTTCTAACCAAACATATCTCTATTCCCGTCATAGCCGCAGGTGGTTTGATGGATGGGAAAGATATATCCACAGCACTGAAGAACGGAGCTGCAGCTGCACAGCTGGGCACAGCCTTTGTAACTTGCCCTGAAACCTGTATTGATGCAGACCACCGCATTGCAGTCGAAAGCGCACAGGAAACGATAATGACACGTGTTGTATCTGGTCGACCAGCCAGATCTATACGAAATCGTTTCACAGAATTTGGGGAAACAGTTTCGACACGTGCTATTCCTGACTACCCCATCGCCTATGATGCGGGGAAAGCTGTAAATACAGCTGCGAAAGCCTTGGGTGAAAATGGTTTTGGGGCTCAGTGGGCTGGATCAGAGGTCGCACGTATTCGGTCTATGCCTGCAGCTAAACTTATGAAAATTCTCGTAGAAGAAATGCTCCCCCACACGATGTAGGGGAGCCAATATTTATTCGCTTACATAATCGTAGTAAGAACGTTTCCCATCATTACTAAGTGTCATCCCCACTATATTCTTATGGCCATCTCTATGGAAAATAAGCTCTGCAGTCCCCATCCGGCCATTGAGAGCTGGTACCATAAACCGGTTACCTGCGGTTGGAACAAGTTCACTTTTCCTGTCTGAGCCTTCTCTCCCCACCATTAACTTCCCGTTTTCTGCCGAGATAATGAGCGGCATATCATAAAAATAATCAATCAGGTTTTCACGGTGTAACTTGGTGAATTCTTCAGATGGTTTGAACTTTCCTGTATAGCTCGCCATCATGGCCTCTGGTAGTTTGATCTCTGGGATCAATACAGGTTCGTTAATCACCCAATCATAAGTATCTGCAGCCGCATTTCTAATCTCTACATAAAGATTGTTGCCGCCGGAACCGTTGGTGAGCACAACAAGACCATCACCAGTTGCCAGATTACCTTCAATCCAGGCCCGATAACTATCGTTCGCGCCGCCATGATGGAAAACCCGTTTCAAACCAGAACCTTGCAGCCGCGGGCCCATTCCGTGCACAGAAGTCGCAACCTTTGTCATCATGTCCACTGCTGTTGCTTGTTTAAGGAAACCTTCATTGGTTCGGTAACTCTCTATGAGTGCAGCAACTAAGGTTCCAAGTTCATTCGCGCTTGTCCAGAAACCTGATGCTGCCATCTCCGGCATAGCTTCATATCCTCTTGGCAGCGCTACCGCTTCGCCGTTCCGGTTATGCGCTTTCGCAACATTGGGCACAGTTTCGGGCAGAGGGTTTTCAAAACTACTTCTATTCATACCTAGTGGGGCCAAAAGTGTGCCCTTTGCAGTATCTTCAAAAGATTTATCGGAAACATCTGATACGAGAAGCTGAGCCAGCGTATAACCACCGCCAGAATAACGGTAACGGCTACCCGGCTGATAGACCTGCCTCAACGCATCTGTGCGTGCAGGCGCAGTGCCGTTCAGTGTATCATAAACCGTTGGTAATTCTTCTCCCGGCAGGAAATCTGGAAAGCCGTGAACGTTAAAGCCAGCCGTGTGAGAAAGGATCATACGCAGGTTAATTTTACCATCATCCCACTTCCGATCATCAGGTAGCTTCCATGTTTTCAGGAAATCATTGACGTCTCTATCAACATTTAATTTTCCTTCATCCTGCATCCGGTGAATAAGCGCTGCTGTCACCACCTTACTAACAGAACCGACAGAGAAAAGTGTATCGCCATCCACTGGCGTATCATTTCCGGCTTGCAGCACGCCAAAACCTTTTGCCTCATGAAGTTTGCCATCTTTAATGATAGCAATCGCAACACCTGGCACACCGTAATGCTTCATACGTTCAGCCAGATTAAAGCGAGGCATTTCTGAGCCAACCGTATAACGAGGCCGCAGGTTTTGCTCCAGTTTATCAAGGTTTGAAACGGCTAGTACCTGGCCTGATGAAAGCATGCTGGCTGCGAGCACAGCACCAACTACGGTTTTCCCGGCTTTTTTAAACCGTTTTGAAAACATAGACATAAGAATTCCTCACTGTCGTGATATAGGTTTTCCGTTCTCTGCCGCATAGTCTACAGCAGAGTTCGGGCTTTATTGAGGGCCACCTTAGTTTAGAATTAAAGCAGCCAGATGTTTGGAAGTGTTTGGATTAGTCTTCTTTACCAACAACAGGCGTTGCACCTTGCCGTTTCAGATAATTAACAATTTTGCTGGATGCTTTCAGCTCAGCCTGCCCAAGAGGTGAACGGTACTCTGCCCGGCCATATATCTCGTTGCCGGTTTTCACACGAAGGTTTACATCTGCACCGTTCTCAACAAGGAACTTTGTCATCGCATAATCATTGTTTTGAACAGCTTGAATAAGTGGCGTTTCATCACCAAGAACAAAACCATTCACATCAGCACCGTGCGTAACCAACAGGCCAGCTATATCTAGATTCCGGGAGCCAGCTGCGGCAATCAGCGGATTTCCGTCACCCGGTGCAGGTTTGTTTACATCAGCGCCAGCTTCAATCAACATATTAACCATGCCTAAATCACCATTATCAGCGGCGATTAAAAGCGGTGTCCCATCACCCGGCATGAAATAATTTACGTTAGCGCCTGATTTCACAAGCACGCGTGCGGCCTGTCGCTGCCCTTCAAGAAGAGTAGTCACCAATGCCGAACCCAGCTCAGCCTCTTCGCTATCCGTAACTTCAACAACTCTTGTTGAAGGGCTTTCGATGTAAACCGTATTGGAGGCCAGTGTTGCCCATGCGCTGCTACCAATCGTGAGAGCAGATACAGCTAGAGCAGTTAATCCAAGTGTGCGTCGTGTCATGGTTGGTTCTCCGTTTTTTAATTTGCCAACTCGTTGTGTAAGTGGGTGCATACCAGATGGTTTCCATGCACAGCTAAAAGGCGCTGTATGCTGGAACATCAGTTGAGATTTCAACAGCGTTTCTGCATATAGCTTTCGCTGAGCATGGTGCGTGCGCATCACCCGTTCGTCGCACGCAAATTCTTGATCCATTCTGAAATAATTAAAGGCCACATAAACAAGTGGATTGAACCAGTTCACGGCCTTGATAGCAGCGGCCACCAAATTAGCCCGCAGATCACCCGCCTGAATATGAGATTGCTCATGCGCCAAAATAAGCTTCTGTTCTTCTTCTGAGAAAACAGAATGAAAGTTCTCAGGCACGATGATGCGAGGCCTTAAAACACCAACCACCGCAGGCCCAACATCATTTCGGGATGCCTTGAACACATTGCCATGTATTTTCTTAAGCCCGGTCTGCTTCATAATCTGTCGCTGCTGAACTGCCATACGGATTATCTTCAGTCCAACACCAACAATCCAGAAAACAGCCATCCCACCAAGTATACTAAGAGAATAGAAGAAGGGCTTATTATCTTCCGGTATAAATGCGCTTTCTGTCCCTTCACGAGGCAGAACAGCTACCGCGCTATTTTTTATGTTCGCTACCTCAATCTCTGGCAGAACATTTACTTTATAAACAACATCAGCAGGCAACATACTGGCAATCATGGCAATCGGAACAATCGCCCAAAACGCATACGCAATACGTGCCCCAAAAAACTCCTGAAGATGTTTTCTGCATAAAAGCACCACAATAATTGCAAACGTGGCAGCCACAGCCATGGAAGCTACAGACATCAGAAAATCAATCATCGTCTAATTCCCCAATCAGCTTCTTAAGTTCAGCAATATCCTTCTGGTCCAGCTTTTCATGCTTGGAAAAATGAGACACCAGTGAAGACACACTACCGCCGAACAAGCGGTTCAGCACACTTTCACCTTCGGTACTGAGATACTCATCACGCGCAAGCACTGGGCTGTAGAGATATTTCTTACCTTGCTTCTCCGCTGAGATAGCCCCTTTGGAAAGCAGGCGATTAAGAAGGGTCTTCACCGTGCCCGTGCGCCAGTTCTGCTCTTCACCAACACTGCCGGTAATATCTTCTGCGCTCAAAGGATAGGTGCGCCACAGCGCTTCCATAACCTTGCTTTCAGCTTCACTGATATGTGTGTTTGAATCTGTCATGGGCTTATTGATTACACATGTAATCGATAATGTAAAGCCTTTTTGTTTACACCTGTAAACAAAAATAAATAACGGTATATATCATCACAACAATTAATTGTGATTAGTAAATTATGAGACGTACTAACACATCAATAAAACAAATAAATATAACGACAGCACTTCACGGGGATTCAAAGGAAATGAAACATATATTTGCGTTAATTACCTGCATTTTTGCCACCTCACATTCACAAGCCTCCGATCCAGAATATAACCCTTCTGATAAGGCGCTCGCCGCGCGAATAGATGACTATATGATATCAGGGGTAGAGAAAGGGTATGCGGGAACTCTTTTGGTCGCAAAAGATGGTAAGATTATCCTGAACAAAGGATACGGCTTTGCCGATAAAGAAAATGGTGTAGATAACACTCCCGACACAGTCTTTGATATTGGCTCCAATACCAAGCAGTTTACTGCTGCAGCTATTATGAAACTGGTAGACCAAAAGAAATTATCCACAACCGATCGCTTAGATAAGTTTTTTCCTGATATCCCTGATGATAAAAAAGACATAACTGTCCATCATCTATTAACCCACACCTCCGGCCTTGATTTTGGTTTTGGTGGTGATTTCGACGGCACTACTAAAAACGAGCTCTTAAACAAAGCATTAACCAGCAAATTAATATTAGAACTTGGAGATTATAAATATTCCAACGCGGGCTATAGCTTACTAGCTGCCATCATTGAGGAGGTTTCCGGTACTTCCTATGAAACTTACCTAAACGAAAACATTTTCAAGCCTGTGGGACTAAAGCAAACAGGCTATCTCTTGCCAGAACGGAAAGGGCAATCTTTAGCGCAACAATACTGGCACGGTATCATCCCTAGAGGAACAACATTAGAGCGGTATCTGAAAGATGATAGCGTATCATGGAACCTGGTAGGTAATGGTGGTCTGGCAACCACGTCAAACGAGCTCTACATGTGGTTGGAGGCCCTGAAGACAGATAAGATACTGTCGGCACCTGTTCGCAATCAACTCTTTGCCAAACACGTTCCAATTCCTAATCGACCTAACGTCTACAACGGGTATGGCTGGGGCGTTCGGTCTGGTTACGACGGAAAAGATTTAGTCACTCACAACGGGGGAAACGGCATATTTTTCTCTGGACTTGCTTGGTATCCAGAAGATGACGTAACCATTATATATGCGAGCAACACCTCCACAGCAGAATGGCCCACCTATCAGGTACACAGGATGGTTTTTGAACCAGATTATGTGCCAAAAGCCTTCACCGTTTCTCCACACAGGGTGGTGTATGAATTCATGCAATCCAAACCAGCGGCTGATGCAGCGAAATTGCCAGAATATTTTGAGAAGCAAACTGGCAAGCCGATAATGCAGCCATCTTTATTAAACCGAGTGGGCATCGCGTTTGAAGAACAAGGTCAGTACGAAACTTCGATCGCCTTATTCAAACTTAATATCGAATTATTCCCGGGAAAAGGCAATCTGTGGGAAAGTTTGGGCGAAGGATATCGGACTAAAGGCGATAAAGCTCAAGCTATCGCCAGCTATCAGCGGTCGCTAGATATTGCACCAAACAAAGGCTGTACCTGGTGCGCCAATGCAAAAGCACAAATTGCTGCACTACAAAAACAATAACCCGCCAAAAGCTGCTCATCTTCAAAAGATGAGTAGCTTTATATATAATTGCTCAAGATCAGTTATTTAAAATGTCGCCTGCAAGGTCACACGAAGCTGCCTTGGTTCAAGCGGATGTGTATGAAGGCCTTCAACACCAGCTGCTTCACCCGGGAGGCGACTTTCAAAGAAATAGCTGATATCAGGGTCTTTGCTATCAAACAGGTTCAGAACCTCAACACCCAACTTGAAATTGCTGAAGCTATAATAACCACCCCAGTTTACTGTTGTTGTGCTCTCTGATTTAACGGAACTATCTTCAATAAGTGGCGCACCACCAAAATGGCGAAGAATGAAGCTGGTGGAGATGTTTTCTGCGGGGTCGATATCCACACCTGCGCTAAACACACTTGGTACGGCATTCGGAATGCGGTCCTCAGCCACACCGCCACGGAAGCGAGCACGAGTGTAGGCATAGGATGCATGCATATTCAGCCAGTCTGCCGCCTGCCAGAACATGCTGGCTTCCACCCCAAACCGGCGTGTGCCATCATTCACTTCTGTTGTGCCAGCGTCGCCCACAAACACAAGTTCAGAATCAAGGTTTAGCCAAAACCCAACTAAGGCTGCTTTAAATCTTTCTGTTTCATAGCGTGCGCCAATTTCTGCACCACGTGATTTCACATAAAGCGGTACAGCATCGACCGCGTCGCCAGTAACAGGGTCCACACTAATCGTACCGCCCCTGGCGTCATTAGAATGGAAGCCTTCGCCGTAGTTAGCATAAAGCTCAATCTCTGGAGCAACACGCCACGCCAGAGAAGCTGAAGGCGATACGATTGTATCAGTTTCCTTGCCACTGTTTTCGTTAATCGTTGCATTTACATCTACAGCGATATGATCCAGCCTTGCGCCTGTTTCAAACCTTACATTCTCTGCAAGCTCGAACTGAGCCTTAGCAAAGCCTGCATAACTGGTTGATGAAACGTCATCATCACGAATAAGCGTGTGGCGAACCCTGCCTTCAGTACCGTAAAGCCCAACAGCACCAATATCATCATGCCTGATATCTGCACCTACCGTAAATTTAACTGGTACAGGCGCATCCAGATGCCAGTGGCGCTGAATATTACCGCCAAAGATAGAGCGGTCATCAAACTGCTCAAATTCATCACCACGCACTGGATCATTCAGAAAATATGTGAAGTTAGAAAACAGGTTGAAGCTATAGTTAATATAATAGGCAGAAAAGCTTGTATCTTCTGTTGCAACATTCGCTGTAATGGCAAAACGTTCGGTATTACCGCCCAAGTCTTCATCAAGCGTACCCAAGCGGCCAATTAAACCACTTTCTACCGCGCGGTTAGCGACCTGATCTGTCGCGTTCCAGCCAGCGTCATAATAGTTGAAACCAACATTCCAGCGAAGATCCTCAGACGCGCCGGAAAGTTTTGCAAATGCATTCAACTTTTCAAGATCTTCTTCACGCTCGAACGGGCTATCATACAGGTTACCTTCAATTGCTGTAAGCAAGTGAACATCTTCGGCAATATCAAAACTTGCCGCAACCAGGCCGCGCGCAAAACCATTTTCACCAAACGTTACGCTTGCGATATTTTTATCAAGTCTATTGTAGGTGGAAATGGAAGAGCTACCCGCAGAACCAAAATCACCAACTTCAGTGTGGTATGGCCCTTTTTTAAACTCCACGCGTTCAACAAGTTCAGGAATAATGAAATTCATGTCTGTGTACCCTTGGCCGTGACCGTGCGTACGCATATTGATTGGTGCCCCGTCAACGAATGTCGCAAAATCGGTACCGTGATCAAGGTTGAACCCACGGAGGAAAAACTGGTTTGCTTTTCCAGTGCCAGAGTGTTGGGTAGCCACAAGCCCAGGGATAACTTCAAGAATTTCCCCAACACGGGAAATTGGGCGATTTTTCAAATCATCGTAACCAACAAGCCCGCTTGAACCAGCCGTTACCTTGCCAATATTTTCAACATTACGCCCTTTAATCTCGATCACTTCGATATCATCATCAACGGTACTGAAATTAACTTCGGCCACGGAAACTGTCGCCATCATAAACGACGGCGCAACTAAAAACTCAAACATACTACCCCCACTGAATTGCCCGAGCGGCATACCACCCGAGCATTATTGTTGTGAGGAAACTACAAGCTTTTTCCGAACTTTCAAGATACGGCGTAGCAATTTTTCTAAGTTATTTAAGCTTTTGCCACCAACGATCCTGACTATAGCTACCCAGATAATCTAAAGTAATAACATGACCAAACCTTGGTGTTATCAATTCTATATCTTTCTGATCTGCCTCCACAAGTACACGGTCAAACGGTTCATACCATGTATGCATTGCCAGATTGAAAGTTCCGTTATGAACTGGCACCATAAAACGCCCGTTTAAATCAACATGTGCCTGCACAGCTTGCTCTGGTGTCATGTGGATATCCGGCCATAATTCATTATAGGCACCAACCTCCATAAACGTGATATCAAACGGGCCAAGCTTTTCACCAATTCTTGCAAATTCCTTCGCATAACCGCCATCACCGCTATAGAAAATTTTATCACCACCAAAATCAAGTACCCAAGCAGTCCAGAGCGTGATATTACTATCCCCTACCCCTCGGCCTGAGAAATGCTGAGCTGGTACAGATGTAAGCTTGAGGCCTGCATGCTCTATACTCTCCCACCACACCAACTCTTCGATACGGTTTTCATCAACACCCCAGGAAACGAGATCACCACTAATACCAAGCGGTACGAAATAGCGGTTTGTTTTCGCCTTCAAAGTTTGGATGGCCCCTTTATCTAAGTGATCATAGTGGTTATGGCTGATGATAATACCTTCGATTTCAGGCAATTCATCCATACTGATCGGCGCTTCATGAAAGCGCTTGGGACCAAGAAAACTGAAGGGCGATGCACGTTCTGAAAACACCGGGTCAACAAGCCAGTATTTACCTGCGCCTTTTATCAGCAGGCTTGAATGACCAAGCTTGATAATATGGGTTTTATTATCCGGCAGCGCATCCAACTGCGCTCGAGTTACTTTCTGAACTGGGATTGTAACAGTAGGCTCGTGGTCTGTTGTATCAAGTCCACGGTAGGCTGAGATAATCTTCCAAATATCGCCAGCGGCTTTTTTATTTTCGTCAATATTGACGAACTTCTCACCATTGAATGCTGTAGATCGGGCAAGTTTATCTTCACCGATATTTTTAGCATTTATAGAATAAATCACAGCGGCTGCGATAACGATCAACAACACCAGAACAATCAAAATACCCTTTAACACTTTCAACACTGCCTTCTCCATCCCCCAATCTGGTTATTATAATTAGGCGCAGGAAGCCGAAGCCGCCCGCGCCTTAAAAGTTATTGGTTGAGGTTTATTCAGCAGCTGCCGCAGCAACTGCTTTTTGCTTGCCTCTCCGGCTATGGTGGCCAAACACCTTCAGATGCATCATGGAAAGCGCGGGAATTGTGAAGATCAGCACTGATGTACCAATGATAATGCCAAAACCAAGAGATACCGCCGTTGGCACAAGGAACTGCGCCTGTACGCTTGTCTCAAGGATAATTGGTGTCACACCAAGGAAAGTTGTTAGTGTCGTAAGAAGGATCGCACGGAAACGTTCCAGCACACTTTCAACTACCGCTGTGTGATATTCTTCACCTTCGGCAATACGGTCATTGATGAAGCTAACTACCATCAAAGAGTTGTTAATGATCACACCACTAAGGCCAATCACACCAAACATGCTAAGAAGTGTCATATCCATACCAAGCAAGCCGTGGCCAATAAGCGCGCCCATAAAGCCAAATGGAATAGCCATCATCACAATAACCGGCTGAGAGTATGACTTAAAACTCAGCGCCAACAGCGTATAGATCACCATCATCGCCATCATAAAGTTACGGGCAATAGCTGGAACCGTTTTCGCCTGCTCTTCCTGATTACCAGAAAGCGTAATATGAAGGCCGTCGAAATTCTCAGCTTCACGCGGCAGCACCTCATTGAGGATATAGTTTGTCGCTTCACCCGCAGTGATCAGTGATGTATCCACATATCCCGAAACCGTATAAACACGGCGCGAATTAATGCGGTTGATAGCCGCTGGTGCAGGTTCAATGTTGATATCAGCAAGGCTTGTTACTGGAATGAAACCATCACCCACACGGATACGCAAGTTTTTCATTGCTTCAACAGAAAGGCGTTCCTGCTTTGGCAAGCGCACACGCACCTGAATTTCTTCACGATCACGCTGAACGCGAGTTACTTCAGCACCAAAGAAGGTTGCGCGGATTTCACGAGCCAGATCTTCCTGTGAAATGCCATACGAACGCGCGAGAGGCTTTAATGAAATCTGCACTTCATCAGTTGTACGGAAACGATCATCCCGCACATCATACACACCCGGCAACGATTTTAGCTCACGTACGATTTCAGCTACCGCTGATCTGGTATCACTATCAAGGCGTGTGCTAACTTCAAGCTGAATTGGCGCACCAGGTGAAACCAGGTCAGCCGTGAAAGTAAGTTTCTGCGCCCCTGGGATTTCACCCACTTTTTCTCGCCATAGCTTCTCAAAATCGCTTGTTGAGAAATTACGAGAAGATGCATCTTTCAATAGTAGTTCGATATAAGCTTTATTCGATGCAGCACCACCATCTGTCGAAGGTGCGGCTGTAGCTGGTGCTACTGTACGGCCAAGCGAGGTGAACACACCGCGAAGCGGATCATCATCCAGCTCAAAATCCTTCGCCGCCTCTTCAGCAGCTTTCGCAATGTAATCCGCATAGCGAAGAGTTTGTTCTTTGGACGTTGCTTCAGATAGTTCAAGTTCTGCAGTGATATAATCGCCTTCCACCGCAGGGAAGAAAACCACCTTCACAACACCACCTGTCAAAAGCGACATAGACCCCATAAAGATACCAAATGCCACAAGTACTGTTGTAAGCGGGTGGGCAGCAGTGGTTGTTACCGCGCGGCGAATTGGGCCTTCTGTAAACCTACGGAGACGAGACGCGAACCAATTGCGGAACGGGTCAGCAATCTTGCGCGGTGAGAAACGACGCGGGCCTTCAACACGCAAATGCGACAAGTGCTTGGGTAGGATAAAGAAACTATCAAACAGCGAAAGCACCAACACACAAATCACAACGGCGGCAATTGGGCCAAGGAACTGCCCAAACGTACCCGGCAGGAACAGGAGCGGCACAAACGCTACAATCGTCGTGGTCACAGAGAACAGAACAGGCGTCGATACACGGAGCACACCAATTTTTGCGGCTTCCTTGGGCGTTACACCTTGGTTGCGCCAAGTACCGTGAATATTTTCACCCACCACAATCGCATCATCCACCACGATACCAATCGCGAGAATAAAGCCAAAAAGCGTAAGCATGTTAATGGTTACACCAAAGATACTCATCAGCGTAAACGAACCAACGAAGGCCACTGTTACACCGAAAGCCACCCATCCCGCGATACGGATATCAAGGAATGCCATAAGAAGAAGGAACACAAGGATCAAACCAAGGATCGCATTCTCAGAAAGCAGGCTCATACGCTGTTCAAGGATAGACGCTTCATCGCGCCAGAAGGCTGCTTCTACACCTTCTGGAAGAACGCCTTGTATATCTTCAGCGAAATACCCACGCACAGCATTTGCCAGATCAAGAATCTGTTCATCACCCGTACGGAATACCGTTACAAACGTGGCAGGCTTCCCTTTATAAATTGCCTGAATAGGTGCTTCGGAGATACCGTCGTTAATATCAGCCACATCTTCAAGAAGGATCGGTGTACCTGTTTCACCAGAACCCAACACAACATTCCTAAACTGGTCACCTGTACGGCGTTCACCTGTTGAACGAACCAGAAGTTTCTGCCTGTTGTTTTCAATTTCACCACCCGATAGATCAAGGCTTTGCTCGCCAATACGATCAGAGATATTACCAAGGGATAAACCAAGAGATTGCAGTGTGTTTTCACTGATTGAGATATCGATCAAATAAGGAGGAGCGCCATTTACAGCTGCACGGGAGATTTCGTCTAGATCAGTAAGATCAGAGCGCACTCGTTCCGCAACACGCTTCAATTCCTCGACACTTTTATCACCGTAGATAATCAATAGTGCAATAAGCTCGTCTTGCTCTGTATGAACCACTTGCGGGCGTTCAGAACGTTGCGGGAATACGGTAATCCGGTTAATCTCTGTCTGGATATCATCCAGCATATCCGGAATGCTTTCACCGTCTTCAATATCTACAAGCACACTGGCAACACCTGTTGCTGCGAGGGCCGTAATTTTACGAACACCTTCCATACCCTCAAGCCGTTCTTCAATTGGCTTAACAATTGAAGTTTCCACCTCAGTAGGAGTTGCGCCTGGATAAGGAACAGTGATTGTTACACCCTGAATGATAATTTCAGGGAATAAGCGAGCATTCAGCGTCTGCAATGAAAGCAAACCCGCCATAATCAATACAAAAGCAAAAAGAGTGGCAGCCACCCGGTTTTCGAGAGCGCCTTTGATTAAACCTTTCATGATACCTGCTCCCTACTGCAGCTGCGCAACAGCAGTTGAAGCAGCACGCACCTTCAGGCCTTCATGCTCTTCCGAAAGGATAGAAAGTACTAGTTGTTCGCCTTCAAGGCCATCCTTAGAGGCTACAAGCGCATTTTCGCCTTCATGGTCAATCACGGTAATCAAACGTTTTGAAAGCTTGCTATCCTTCACCACCCATACATAGCTGTCTTTCCGTACAGCACCAACTGGCACACGCCATACCTGCTGGTCAGCCTCAACAGCAATCTCAAGGGTCATGAAATCGTTCGCAAACACACGTCCTGCGTTTTCAGCGCTAAAGGCCTCCGGGAATACAGCAACCACAAGAGCTGTACGTGACGCTGCATCAATTGATGGTGAAAACTGATCCACATAACCAGTTAATGTACCGGAACCTACCGAGCCTTCATTAGGCTTGGCAACGGCAACGAGTTTACTTTCAGCGAGGATTGAAAGCGCTCTCGTTACCGCTGCGGCCTTTCGGGGGGAAAGCCCTGCTACCAGTTCGCCGGCGCGTGTATCAAGAATACGAGCTAGCTCCTGCCCTGGTGAAACATAGGAATCCAGTGAAATATTTTCTGATGTTACAAGCGCAGGAAATGGCGCTTTAACGGTAGTCCGCTCCAGATTTTCCTGAGCACGAATAAGACTTGCTTTCGCCTGCGCTACACCAGCTTCTGCCGCAGCGAGATTAGCAACAGCCTGATCGCGTGACGCTTCTGAAACAGCACCCGTTTTAACAAGATCAAGACGGCGTTCATTATCAAGGCGAGCCTGAACCAGAGAAGCTTCAGCACTTGCAACGCCTGCTTTAGAACGGGCCACCTCAGCTTCATAATCTGCTTTGTTGATCTGGAAGAATGTTTCGCCTTCAGCAAAACGGCCTCCAAGAACAAACTTAGGGTTCACATAAGTAATCTTACCAGCAACCTCACCAACAATAAGAAGGTTTTGGCGCGACTGAAGCCGACCTGGTGCTTCCACCACATATTTTCCATCTACCACACTTGCCGTCATGGTTTCAACAAGCTGCCCTTTATCAACGGGGCGGTTTTGAGCCGCGGCATCTGCAACATTATTGCTGGCGCCTGCCGCCATCATAACAAAAACACCGCCCGCCAGTGCAACGAGACCGTAAACAAAAGAAAAACGGGAGGAGATAGATTTCTTTTCCACTTGTGGCATAGCGCCCTCTCTACTCAATATTCAAACATTCATAACCTGTTCAAGAGCACTCATAATGAGCACTCTAAACAACATTCCGTTGGCTTTCGCCTAATTGTACGGTGAGCTTGCTACCCTCTTTATCGGGGCTATATCTCACTCGCTTCGTCGCAACTCGGGTTCATTACCTGGGTATAAACATCAAGGCTTTCGTTAACCTCACACGGCTCCCCCCGTGGCAAAAGCGTGTTTATTACCTGTGCAACACCTTCCATATAGGAGCGCAAATCTTCACCCCAATGGAATAACCCTTTAGATGCCATCTCAATGGTGAAGAGAATATTGAAGGCTTCATCTTTACTTGAGCAAAGCCCTTCTCTCAGCAGCATTTCAATGCCTGCTTCCGTATATTCTTCTTCCATTGCCCTGGCATGGTCTTTCATTTCAGCATTGGCGAAAGCAATCACCTCGAAACTATGTGGTGAAGACCGCATACGTTCGATATGTTGCCCGCCCCAGCAAAAACAGCTTTGAAGCAGTCTTTCTTTTGGTGAAAGCCCTTTAATACTAAGAGATGCTATCGCAGCCTCTTTCGAGCTTCTCATGCCAAACTCAATGACAGACCGGAACAGGTCTTTCTTATTACGGTAGCGTTTGTAAATCGCCTGCCGGGACATACCAACAGCCGCTGCTACATCATCCATTGAGGCTTTTTTAAAACCGTAACGGATGAACACATCCATCGCATTTATAAGTAAAAGATCTTGTTCCATGAGACGTAGTTGACAAAAACTCGTAAGTTTGTCAACTACGTAAACATTGACAATTTTGTAAATAAGCGGCTAGCACTAGGTAAAGATATATAATTAATAGGAAAAATCACATCACACTGTGCAGAATTTAAGAACCATTCTTAACATAAGACAGCTCTGTACAATCTAATTGTTTCGAAAAATGACGACTCAGACTAACTTCTCTAACTTTATTAGCCAGTTTTTGAGTTGGTAATTTTTTGTTAACACTTAAATCTTACAAAATTTGTCATAATTAGTGATCCACTACTGTACAAATACGTAAAAGGCGTTGGGGAGCCGCGGGAGAGAGTTATGCCAAATTCCTTGATACAGCTTACTTACGCAAGCAAAGTGAACCGCTCAACAGAGCTGGATATGGAGCAATTGCTCCAGTCTGCCAGAAAACGTAACAAAGCCGAAAATGTTACTGGCGCCCTATGGCTCCACGGTAAATATTTCGTACAAATTCTTGAAGGCCAACGCAGGAAAGTAAGTAACATCTTCTGCAATCATATCTGCGCCGACCACCGACATGGCGCCATTGATCTAATCAGTGTCAACCGTATTGACACGCGTACGTTCCATGATTGGTCCATGGCTTTCCTTGGGGATAGCATGAGCAACCAACAGTTAATCCTGAAGTACAGTAGTCAGGATAAATTTGATCCCTCTATTATGGACCAGAAGAATATCCTGCCGCTTATGTACAAGATGGCTGAAAAACAGCAACTTACTGCAACTGGCTTTTCCGGTACTCACTAGGGGTTTCTCCAACAATACGCAGGAATATACGGTTAAAGGAACCGAGGTCCGTGTAACCCACTTTGTGGGAAACATCGATAATTCGATCACGCCCATTCTTTAACAGGAGCTTTGCCGCCCCAACTCGTACACGCTGGAGATACTCATTTGGTGTATCTCCCGTAGCGGCTTTAAAGCGTCTACTGAAATTACGCGTACTCATTCCCGCCATGTCCGCAGCACCTGCAATAGAGATATCCTGTGCATAATGGCGCTCAATCCATTTTTGCGCTGCTAGAATTTTTGTATCCTGATGGAACTTTTGCCCATCAAAATCAATAGTATTCACCATGTAACTACGGTTAAAACCGATAAGGAACCTGCGCTCTACTTCACGCGCAACACTGGGGCCAAATAAAGTTTCGAGAATAAGAACAATCATATCACAGCTGGATGCAATACCGTCAGCGCAGTAAATATTCCCCGCGCTCGTGATCGCTCGCTCAAGCTTTAGGTCTACTACCGGGTATTTGGCCTTAAATTCATCTGCATAAGGCGCATAAATGGTTGCGGTTTCACCGTTCAGCAAGCCAGCTTCTGCAAGAAACAGCGGACTGTTACTAATAGCAGCGATTATACATTTATGCTTCGCAAGTTTCTGTAGCCACGGCATCAAATCACGTTCAGCTTCAAGCGCCTTATCCGCACTTCCCCAAAATGCGGAGAGAAATACCACATCAGCTTCCTCCACATCCGCAATAGAAGCATCTGGAACAATTGTAACGCCAGAAGAGGAGGCAGATGCCTGCCCCGTCGCACTTACAAGCTGAACGCTATGCCGCGGCTTATTAATGTGCATGGCGAGGCCTGCGCTCATTTTCCCCGCGATCTGAATAGCAGCCCAGCAAAGCTCCTGAATCATATAAGCGCTAAACCCAAGGCTTTCTTTCGGGCAATACACCAGAATCTTCTTACCGCTCATATGATCATATTCCTTTGACCTGTACACCAAACATTTTGTCCTAAATACCATAGTATTTCAGCCAAATTCAAGAATATAATGATGAAAATCGCTCATTTCTGCGGGTTGGAGGACAAAGATGAACATGAACCAGAATTTAGCCAAAGATGCGGCAGCCGCACTGGATGAAAAACGTATGGGGGCCGCAGAAACGCGTCCTGAACAGAACAAAGGCCGAGAAGGCATGCGCCAGTGGATGGCGAAAATGCAGGAAAATTCTTACCTGACTGACCCCGATATTGTTCACACATTCCGGTATTGGCTTGGCGCTGCATATGAGGAACTGCACCCAGAATTAGTTTCTTTCGGCGCACAAGTTCCAGCTGAACTCGAACCAGCAGTGATGGAAAATGACCTCCGCTTCAACAACCCACGTGTTGAGCATTTTAACGGTATTGGTGACCGGGATGACCGCATCATCCACCACCCCAAATATAACGAAGCCGGGAATATCATCTATGGCTCTGGCATGATCAAGCGGCTCGGCACGCTCGGTGGTCTGAAAGAGGGCATGGCTTTTTTCCTCCTGTCGTCTTACGCTGGTGAGGCTGGGCATAACTGCCCAATTGCCTGCACGTTTGAGACTGTTCGCCTGCTCCGTTACGTAGATGATTTTCCTGAACGTCAGCACTGGATTGATATGCTTGAAGTGCCAAGTTATGACGATAACTTCACGTCATCCCAATTCCTTACAGAAGTTCAAGGCGGATCAGACGTTGGTAAAAACGCGACCAAAGCCTGGAAAGATAGCGACGGTAACTGGCGCATTCGCGGTGAAAAATGGTTCTGCTCTAACGCTAATGCTGAATTAATGGTTATCACTGCCCGCCACAGCGAAGAACTTAAAGGCACTAAAGGACTGTCAGTCTTCATCGTACCAGCACGTAAACCTGATGGCAGTAAGAATGATTTCACTTTCCGCCGTCTCAAGGAAAAAATGGGTACAAAAGCTCTCGCATCTTCCGAGATTGATTTTCACGATGCATATGCAGTGCCTGCAGGCAGCGTAGAGCGCGGCTTTAACCGTATGATGGAACAGGTGGTTCATTTCTCCCGCATTTCTCTGGCAATCTCCGTTCTCGGCATGAACGAGCGTGCGTATCAAACCGCTAGAAACTATGCAGATACCCGAGAGGCTTTTGGAAATACCATCATTGATTATCCGCTGGTGCAGGAAAATCTCGCGGGCATCAAAACCGATGTAACCGTTGGTCTTGCTGGCATGTATGCACTACTTGCCGGACAGGACGATGCGGACACAGGCAAAGAGATGCCAGACTATATGCATGCCTTCCTCCGCCTGATGACCAACATCAGCAAAAGCATTATCTCAAAGCGCGTGGTTGATAATGTCCACCATTCAATCGACACTTTGGGCGGTAACGGCGCTATTGAAACGCAATCAAGCCTGCCGCGTCTGCTCAGAGACAGTGTAATTTACGAGAACTGGGAAGGCACCCATAATACGCTTATCGTGCAGGTGCAGCGGGATATCGCACGCTATGCCCATGATGAAGCTTACTTCAAAGCAATGGAAGATTATCTGGCTATGCTTCCCACTTCTGTCGCATCTGAAAAAGCAAAAGCAGAAAGCTATCTCACCGTTCTCAAGAAAGATATGGAAGCATGCAAATCATCCAGCACGGCATTGCAGTCCATGAAGTTAAAGAAGCTGATCGAGCGGATGGCAGATATCTTTTATTATGTCATTACACTGCTGGAAGCCGCTGACCAGAAGGAAAGTGGTTTAGGTGAAAGCAAATTCGCTGCTGCGGAATACCACCGCCTTAACCGTTTAGAGACATCAGATATTGAATGGAACGAAGAAACACTGGCGCTGATTAAAGCCGTCGTGTCAGCATAAAAAAAGGGGCTTATGCTCCTTCTCCATTAAGCGTTTTTAAAATCTGCCCACGGCCCTGTAATTGCCAGTGTTTTTGCAGGGCTATAAACATTCACGAATAGCGTAGAGCCATCAGGTGAGAAACAAGCACCCGCAAGCTCTGTCTGAGACTGCAGTTTCGCGAAATCATATAGCTTACCTTCAGGAGTAACACCTCGCAGATGGTTATCCACTACAAGGCTATACTGATCTTCGCACACAATCAGGTGTCCGTTTGGTGCGACGGTAAGGTTATCGCCAAAGTTAAATTCTTCAGATGTTCTGGATTCAAGGAATAACTGCAGTTGCCCCGGCTTATCAGCCTCACCGCTCTCGCCTTCATGTTCAGAAGGTTTATAGCGCATAATTTGTCCGTAACCTTCGGCACCGCCGGAGGTGCAGCAGAAGTAAAGCTCACCATCACCCCAGTGAATACCTTCACCACGTGCGAAGGTTGCCGCGCCTTTTTCCTGCCCGCGATAACGAAGATCATCCTCGGGGCTTTCAGGGTTATCCAGATCAACCCACTCTGAAGCTTCCCAAACACCTACTGTCAGGTTTTTATCATTCCAATTATGGGTTTCCATACCCTTGGCCTTTTTCAGAGCCAAAGCTTGCAGTTTTCCGCCTTCCGATAGCTTGCCTTTTACCTTTGGAATGAAACGGTAAAAAAGGCTGTTATCACGATCTTCAGTCAGGTAAACAATGCCGGTGCGAGGGTCAACCGCCGCAGCTTCATGGTTAAAACGCCCCATTTCCTTGAGCGGTACAGGGCTAACTACGCCTTCTGCATCTGCCGGCACTTCAAAAACATAGCCATGATCTTTATGAGCCCCATTACCAGCGTTTGTGACATCTTCTTCACACGTAAGCCAACTCCCCCAAGGGGTAACGCCACCAGAACAGTTCCGGATCGTGCCTGCAAGGCTTACATATTCTCTTACACGTTCACCGCTCACCACATCATACACAATAGTGGTAGTGCCGCCTGCCATGATCTCACCATCATCGTTGGTGTCATAAACTTCAACACCTTCCGGTATGGTTTCACCGAAAGCCCCCTCACCCGTGTGACCGATCTTTAATTCATGGTTTCGCACAAGCGCTACTTCTGAGCCATTCAGAGCAAAACAGCCCATACCGTCAGCACGGTCAGGTACCGTCCAGCCATCGCTCATCTTATCGCCAAGTTTGGAGATAACCTTGTAGCTAAAGCCTTTTGGCAAATCGAAAAGGCCATCAGGATCTTTAATAAGCGGGCCATAAGCTTGCAGCTTTTCTCTTGCAACAGACGGGCTACAGCCCGCCATGCTTGCCGCAAGCCCAGCAAATGCAATTGATCCAATAGCTTTATTAAATTGTCTTCTATCCAGCTTCATTATGGCCTCTCAGGTAATTTCGTTACTACATAACAAACTTAATATGACGTTTCTATGTATGAATGCGCTTACTGAAATATAAATTTGATAAAACCACCAAAATTAGGCCAACAACTGCGGTTATATAGGCAAATCCTTCTAGGAATTCGATCCAATTCAGATCAGGCGCCACAAGGCTTTTATAGAGCATTAAGCCAACACTTCCCACATAGCCCGAAGCATCAGCCAGATAGATAAGAAAACCCGCATTCCCTGGCTTTTTCACTGCTGCCATCATACGGTCAAAAAGGATACAGTTGAATGGTACGTAGGCGAGGTATAACCCCAAGCTCAAAAGCACCATCCATAGCGCGCCCCCAATTATGCCTGCCTGAAAAGCATATGTCGCAAAAGCCAGAATACCAGCGCCTACGGCAATAATCATATGATAGAGCTTTAATGCAAACTTGCTGCTTTTAATCCACATAGTCGCACCAAGCACCACAAGAACTATAAGTGTGGCCGGCGCTTCAGAAAAGGTAAACATGCTCGGCGCATCACCAAAACCAAGCGCGATCCATATCTCTGCTGCAAAATTATCCCGGAAATCTCGGAAAGCTGTGAAAACCACATAGGCAAGCACAAGAGCTAACAGTCCTACCATATAATCTTTCAAAAATGATAATCGCTCTGCCTTATGCATTGGGGTTCGCGCTGATCGCTCCATCTCATCTTCTTCAGTTGGCTGCGGCAGTTTGGAAAGAAAGAAAACAGCAATGAATAATGGCACAAAGAACAAAGCTCCCGTTAAGGCTGGCATCCAGTATTCAGATACATTCCAATCAAGGATCAGGTATTTCCCAACTGATTTCACTACGCCAGACGACACGATAAAACTGGTCGCCAGCCCTGCTCCCAAAATTTCACTGGTGCGTCGTCCTTCAAGGTAGGAAAATACGAGCCCCCATATCATACCAAGCATCAAACCATTGAAAAACAAAGGAATAAGGTTCAGTGGTGCTGGCAATAATGCGAAAAGGACAAGCGCAATTTCCGCTATTCCAATCAATAACAAAATTGCAAGTGCGCGCCTTGCAGCAGTCATCTCAGAGACAACCTTAATGCCAATCCACTTGGAAGCGGCATATCCAACAAGCTGAGAGATCACTAAAGCGGTTTTAAAATCAATAGCCCCTTCCCAACCAACAACATTTTCAAAGGTGCCGACGGTAAGAGGTTTCCTGAAAGCATACATACAAAAATAAGTAATGAATGCCGCGCTGGTAGCATATAGGACAAATAAAGGCGCAGGGGCTTTTTCAAGCCATCTGGTAATTTTTCCCGACGATCCGTTCATAAAATCCTGCTTCCCCGAGCCTAAACTAAACACATATTACAGTATTGTTATTTTTGTTTCGGCTCCAGCATAGTTAATATTCTATTAATTTTTTAAATTGAAGGATTATACGATGCAGGTAAACCAGCGCGATCTTGAATATATTTCCGCTGTTGTACAACACCAAAGTTTCAGCCGAGCTGCACAAGCCTGTAATGTTACACAGCCCGCGCTTTCAAATCAGATAAAGCGGATAGAAACCCGCATCGGCCTCACTCTGTTCGATCGCAAGAAAACTGGTATTAGCTTAACCGATGCAGGCGGAAAATTTATGGATGCCGCAGCTTCTGTGCTTGTTGGCATGCAGGAAATGTCTGATCTGGTGAAGCTATACAGCGATCCTCTTGCCGTTCCGATCAGGATAGGCATCTTCCCGACAGTGGCCCCTTATATGCTGCCAACCATTTGCGATGCCCTTCGCAGGGAATTTGAAGGCGTTCAACTGGTTTTCAGTGAACAAGGGCCCACAGTTCTTCTGGATAACCTGATAGACCGTAAAGTAGACATCGCGATGATGGCCATGCCACAACGGCGTGATGGTGTTGAGACCGTGGATTTGTATGATGAAGAACTTTACCTCACGGTTCACAAAGACCACCCTCTTGCAGGGCAAGAAAGTGTTGAAGAAAGCGAATTACCATACAGAGATATTATCCTGCTCGCGGGTGGGCACTGCCTAAAAGATAGTGCACTGGCACTTTGCAAGGACAAATCAGTAGGCTCTAACCTTCCGTCTGACCTTTCCGCCACCAGCCTTGAAACATTGGTTCAGTATGTATCAAAAGGTATGGGCTGCACACTTCTTCCTGCGATGGGTGTTGAAGAGTGTAAAAAACGGGATCTGAACTGCGCTTATATCCGCGTAAATTCGGAAAGATTTATCCGAACTATTGGTTTTGCATACCGCAGCAGCTGCCCGCGCCTGAACCTAGTTCCCGGCATTGTTGAAGCGCTGGGCAAATACATGCCTCCACAGGTTATTTCTCTAATATAGGTAAAAACTGTTAAGTAATATGAACGCCAGATTAACAATACAGTTATGAATAGGTAAGAAATTTTCTAAATTACGTAAAATTTTAAACAACTCAGTTCACAGCCAATCACGAAACTATACTAGAGCATACACATGGATGTGATACACATCAATCTAAAGCACTGAAATTAAACAACTATTTTACAAAGTAATATTTTCTATAACTAAATAGAATTAGATATTTTTTCCTCCCACCATGACCTTTGCCTCGTTCAGGAAATGCCCCCAATGCATTTTCTTACGAAGGTATAGGTTCCTCGGAAGGAAGAAAAATGAGTTATTCATTAAGTCATAATAAAAGTAGAAAGCTGATGCTGGCGGCCTCTGTCTCCACTATCGCTTTTCTTTCCACAGCTGCAGTTGCGCAAACAGAAGTGCCAAACGGCAACACCGCCACTGTTAACAGCACAGCAGACAATGAAACTATCGTTGTAACATCAGGCAGCAGCAGTACGGTCGCTGCCAACCCTGTGATCAACATTATCAACAGCGGTGTAATTTTTAATAACGGCGGAACAATCTCTACAACTGGTGTAACACAGACTGTAAATGTTGGTACCGGTGGCCTGAATGCTACTATTAACAACGCGGCTGGCGCCATTATTCAAGGCGAATCCCGCGCGGTTAACCTAACAGTTGATGGCACCACGCTAAACAATTCAGGTAGTATTCTGGGTACAGGTGATCAGCGTAACGGTACAATTTATGCCAACCGCACAGCTGACAACTACACTATCAACAACAATGCTGGTGGCGTGATTGATGCCGGCGCTGGTAATAATGGCGCGGGTGTTGCTCTGGAACTAGATGGTTCCGTTAACGCAACAATCAATAATGCTGGCACCATTCAAGGTCGTGGGCAAGATGCAGCCCCAGCCAACACAGCTGGTGATGGTCTTCGTTTCCAAGGTCCCGGCCTTGCTCCAATTTACCTGTTCACAGGTACAATCAACAACTCAGGTACAATCGCCTCTGAAGGAGCTTCAGGCCCAGTTGCTGGCGTACGCTTCAATAACGCTATTGCTTTCCAAGGCACTTTCGAGAACAGCGGTACTATTTCCGGTGTGAACAACGGTGTTTATTTTGGTGATAGCGAACACACAGGTGGAACACTAACAAACACAGGTACAATTTCGTCTGGTAGCCGTGCGCTAAACATTGATGGTTCTGATCTAACGATCAACAACTCAGGCAATATCATCGGCACAGGTAACCAGCGCAACGGTACTGTATATGCTGATAGCACAGCACAAAACTTCACACTGAATAACCAAACCGGTGGCGTGATTGATGCAGGCGAAGGCAACGAGGGTGCAGGCTTCTCAGTTGAACTATCCGCTGAAGGTAATGACTTCACTATTACAAACGCAGGTACAATTCAAGGCCGCGGTCAGGCAAGCGCAGGTGCTGCAACAGCTGGTGATGGCCTCCGTTTTGAACGCACACGTGTTGACGGTGCACTAGATGGTTCAACAACAGGTCTGTTCACTGGTACGATTACAAACTCAGGTACAATTGATAGTGAAGCAACTGCAGGCACAACAGCTGGTATTCGCTTCGTGAACGGTGTGAGCTTCCAAGGCACACTTACCAATGAAGAAGGCGGTACAATCTCTGGTGTGAACAACGGTCTATACTTCGGTAACCCAGTTCCAACTGGCGGCGCTGATCACACTGGCGGCGTTGTAAATAACGCTGGTACAATCTCATCTGACAGCCGTGCTCTGAACATCGATGGTTCTGGCCTCGCAGTTAATAACTCTGGCGATATCGTAGGTACAGGCAACCAGCGTAATGGTACTGTGTACAGCGATATTACCGCGCAAGATTTCACACTGAACAACACTGGCACAATCGATGCCGGCGCAGGTAATGAAGGTGCTGGTTTCTCTGCCCAGCTTTCTGCAGATGGTAATGATTTCACCATCACAAACTCAGGCACAATTCAGGGCCGCGGTCAGGCAAGCGCAGGCGCTGCAACTGCTGGTGACGGTATCCGTTTTGAACGCACACGGGTTGACGGCGCTCTAGACGGTTCAACAACAGGCTTGTTTACTGGAACAATCACAAACTCAGGTACAATCGATAGTGAAGCAACTGCCGGCACCACAGCTGGTATCCGCTTTGTGAATGGTGTGAGCTTCCAAGGCACACTTACAAACGAAGAAGGCGGCACAATCTCTGGTGTGAACAACGGCCTATACTTCGGTAACGCGGTTCCAACTGGCGGTGCAGACCACACAGGTGGTGTTGTAAACAACGCTGGTACTATCTCTTCTGATAGCCGCGCGCTGAACATCGACGGTACAGGTCTTGTTGTAAACAACTCAGGCAACATCGTTGGTACAGGCAACCAACGTAATGGTACTGTATATAGCGATATTACTGCACAAAGCTTCACGCTGAACAACAGCGGTACAATTGATGCTGGTGAGGGCAACGAAGGTGCTGGGTTCTCTGCACAGTTATCTGCTGATGGCAGCAACTTTGTGATCGATAATTCAGGTACAATCCAAGGCCGCGGCCAAGCCAGCGCAGGCACAGCAACGGCTGGTGATGGTATCAGGCTAGAGCGCACCCGTGTTGATGGTGCATTCGACGGCTCCTCAACAGGTACATTCACTGGTGTTATCACGAACTCTGGCACAATCAACAGTGAAGCAACAGCTGGCACAACTGGCGGCTTCAGAGCGGTGAATGGTGTTAACTTCCAAGGCGCACTTGTAAACGAAGAGGGCGGCACGATCTCTGGCGTTAATAACGGTGTGTATTTCGGTACAGGTAACCACGATGGTGGTTTGGTTGATGGTGTAGATTTTGGTGGTGGTCTCACCAACCGTGGCACGATCTCATCTGACAGCCGCGCACTGAACATTGACGGTACAAATCTTTCAGTCGTTAACTCAGGCAACATCCTTGGTACAGGCAACCAGCGTAACGGTACTGTGTATGCTGACATCACTGCTCAGGATTTCAACCTGAACAACAGCGGCACAATCGATGCCGGCGCAGGCAACGAAGGTGCAGGTTTCTCTGCCCAGCTTTCTGCAGATGGTAACGATTTCACCATTACAAACTCAGGCACAATCCAGGGCCGCGGTCAGGCAAGCGCGGGTGCTGCAACTGCGGGTGACGGTATCCGTTTTGAACGTACACGTGTTGATGGCGCGCTGGACGGTTCAACAACTGGCCTGTTCACTGGTACAATTACTAACTCCGGCCTGATCAACAGCGAGGCAACGGCTGGCACAACAGCTGGTATCCGCTTCGTGAACGGCGTTAGCTTCCAAGGTACACTTACCAACGAAGCTGGTGGTGTTATCTCTGGCGTGAACAATGGCCTATACTTTGGCAACCCAGTTCCTGCTGGCGGTGCTGATCACACAGGCGGTGTTGTAAACAACGCTGGTACGATTTCATCAGATAGCCGCGCACTGAACATCGACGGTACAGGCCTTGTTGTTAATAACTCAGGCTCCATTCTCGGTACTGGTGACCAGCGTAATGGTACTGTTTACTTTGACGGTACAGCAAACAACATCACACTGAATAACACTGGTACTATTGATGCAGGCGCTGGCAATAACGGTTCTGGTGTATCCATTCAGGCACTAGCTGGTACTCGCACGCACACAATCACTAACTCAGGCACAATTCAGGGCCGTGGTGATGCTCTGGCGTCTGGTGCTTCTGCTGGTATCCGTGCTTTCTACCCGCCGAACATGATGCGCCCTGAAGTGGACCTAACAATTGATAACTCAGGCGCAGTTGCTTCTGAAACTTCAGCAGGTATCTTGCTTGAAAACATCACGTTCACGGGTTCCATCACAAACTCTGGTACCATCAGCGGTGCAACAGCAGCGATTGATACACGTACATCTCTAGGTAATGTAATCATCAACCAAACTGGTGGTGCACTGAACGGTGACGTTCTAACAGGTAGCGGTAATGATGTTCTAAACATCACGGGTGGCGCGATCAACGGTAACATTGATCTAGGCACTGGTGATAATCAGGTAAACATCAATGCAGCAAACCTTGTTGTTGATGCGGCACGCACTATCAACAGTGATGTTGCAGTAAACGGTGGCCTGAATTTCACACAGGACGGTACGCTAGCAGTAACTGGTGATGTGGCTCTTGGTGCTAACAGCACAATTGCGCAAGATATTGCTGATGTAACGCAAGTGAACTTCGGTACAACACAAACACTGCTTACAGCAACTGGTGACCTAACAGGTTCAGCAAACTTCACCGGGGATAACAGCTTCCTTGTTGATTTTGCCTTGGCAACGACAGGGAACAGCATCACGCTTACACCAACAGTTGCTAACCTAAGCAACGTATCTTCAGATGCAAACATCAACGGCTTCGCTTCTGCTTTCACTGGCGCGCTTACATCAGGCTCAGGGAATACCGCTTTTGGCACAATCGCAAACGCTGTAAACGGCTTCACAAGCAACGATCAGTTCACTGGTGCAACTGAAAGCCTTCTACCAACATTGAATGCTGGTATCGTACGTGAAGTGTATGAAACACAAAACCAGGTTCTATCTCTAATCGAAGATCGTTTCTCTGGTTTCGGTGAAAACGCAGGCTTTGGTCTTTGGGGTCAGGCATTTGGCCGTACAGCGGACCAAGATGGTGAAAACAACCTTTCCCAAACTGGTTATGATGCTGATGCATATGGTTTTGTGATTGGTCTTGATACCGCAGTTAGTGATGATGTTCGCGCTGGTGTAGCTTTCTCATACTCAGATATTGATATCGATGAGGTAGGCGGTGCTGGTGAAGTAACTGGCATCGACAGCTACAGCATCAACGCTTACGCAGGCTATGATGACGGCACATCCTTCCTGAACAGCTCACTTTCTTATGTGTTTGGTAATGCAGACAGCGCACGCCTTAGCACATTTGATGAAACTATCCGTGGTGAGTTTGATGTGAACGAATTCTCCGCAAAGGTTGTTGGTGGTATCAAAACTGATTTCTCAGGCATTGAGGTAACACCATTTGCAAGCCTTCAGTATGCGTCTGTTGATCAGGATGATTATCAGGAAGCAGGCGGCCTTGGCCTTAATATTGAAGCAGATAGCGTAAGCTACTTCGAAGGTGGTGTGGGCGTGAAATTCGCTGCTCCGACTGACTTCGGCAGCTACAAGCTCCTGCCTCAACTTTCTGTTGGATATTACTACGACTTTGCTGGTGATGAGCGCACATTGGGTGCTTCTTTCGCCGGCTCCAACAACTTCAACCTGATTGGTGCTGACCCTAGCCAATCAAGTTTTGAAGTGGATGCTTCTGTTGCGCTGCTCGCCGAGCGCGGCACTACAATTTCCCTCGGCTACGATGGGGAGTTCCGGTCTGGCTTTGATAGTCACGCAGCCACAATCCGGGCACGCTTCCGTTTCTAAAACGCAGCGCTCCTTGTTCTACAGAAGCTAAAAAAAGGGCTACAGATTCGTCTGTAGCCCTGCTTTACTTTATATGGCGCTAAAATCTACTTACCGTTTTTGATAAGCCCATCAAGGCCTTTCAAGGCAAAGCTTGGGATAGCAAATGCACCTGTATGCAGCGGGGCATTATAATAATCAAACTCAAGGCCAGAAGCCGCCACACGGCTCGCATCAAAATCCTTGATAGGGTCATATTTCTTTGAAGCGAACGTAAAGCTCCACATCCCGCCCGGATAGGTAAGGTTTGAGAAATTATAAAGCCATACATTTTCAAAAACGTCGTTCAGCACTTTGAGGAGTGACTGCTGCACATCAAGGGCATACCAACTGTTTTCACCTTGTGAAACAACGATACCATCATCAGACAGACAGTTCATAACATCTGTATAAAACTCAGCACCAAAAAGCGGGGCAGCTGGGCCAATCGGATCTGTTGAATCGACAAGGATCACATCAAACTTCTCTGATGTTTCCTTCACATATTTCACACCGTCTCCGATGATAAGTTCTATACGCGGATCATCAAGCGCAGAAGATGTTTGCGGGATATGCTCTTTGCAGGCATCAACCACCATCGCATCAATTTCCACCATCACGCATTTTTCAACGCCTTTATGGCGGATCACCTCTCGGGCAGTACCACCATCACCACCGCCGATTACCAAAACCTTCTTCGGATTTGGGTGTGTGAAAAGCGGCACGTGGGCGATCATATCATGGTAGGCGATTTCATCTTTTTCCGTCACCATAATCAGGCCGTCGTTCAAGAGCATTTTACCGTGGCCCTTGGTTTCCACCACATCCACGCTCTGGAACTCACTTTTGCCTGAGAACAGCACTTTTTCCACCTTCAGGCGCAGGCCCAGAAAGTCTTCAAATTTTTCTTCAATCCATAGATCAGAGTACATAATCTTCTCCTTGGGCAAAAACCTTGGTTGGTTCAGTAAATTTCGTTTGGGGGCGCAGGAAGCTTGCGAATTTCACATCATAACCGGACGGCATTTTATAGCTCACCAGCTCCTTGCTTACATATTCTGCAGGGATCATTTCGCTGATGCGGTCAGCAAAATCAAAATCATTATAAGTCATCAAATCAAACGATGCTGGACGCAGAACCCTTAGGATACGCGGCGCATGTTCGATAAGGTCCACACTACTTTCAAAGCTCACATAACTGCTGTTCGCCTGCGGCGTAATGTGAATGGTCAGGTAATCATCCCCTTTGATAGCATTCAGTGAATAACCGAATGGCTCAAAGAGGAAATCATCTACCTGAAAACCTGGGATAATCTCGTCGAGCTCAAGGAATTCAAATACATCTGCGCAAGAAAGTGACGGGTCTGTCAACTTCGTGGAAGCTTCACGGCCAATCTGATACGCCAGCAATTCATACGTGCGGTCGCTATCCTGCGAACGGAAATCATTATCCACACTGAAAAGATACCCATGATGGCTATCAAGCTCTCCGAAACGGAAGGTTGATCCCGGCACATATTCATTAAGCAGCGCTACATCATCTAGGATATTACTATGTTGTTTGTGGCTGAAATACTCATTCTTGCGCTGGTAGATCACCTGCTCTACCGCATCTGTCCCAAACTTTTGCAGGAAATATTCCACAGCCTTCACAAGGCGTGTTGTGCCGCACGTAAGAATAAGCAGCCTGTCTGACCAGACAAACAAACTGGATTCCGACAGTAGAAATGCCTTACAGCGATCATTTGTTGTGCTGGAAAGTATCTGTGCATGGCATTTTTCCACCATTTCTGCCCAGAAATCGTTATACGTATCATCAAGCAGATTAATCTTGTTACTGCTTAAGATGATTTCAGCTTTTTTTTCTGATCCTTCAAAGAACAATGCCTAGCTCCACAAAGAAATAGTCCTCGGTAAAATTGGGGGGATGACATACCCTAACTTTTTAAGGTATGCGAGCAAGAAAATGATACTGTCAGTATTCTTCTGCTTAGGAAAGTAAAAATGAGCGAAAAGATTTGCGACATCACTGTCGCTCTGAACACACCGGATGATCTTTATTACTGCGCCGTAGAAGGTGGTGCCCTATACCGAAACAGCACGCACTTGATCGGCTTCGGATTTGATGGAACTGCTTGTTTTCGCAAGGGAACCCGCTTTGGTCCTGATGCTCTCAGGTATGTATCAGATGGTATTGAAAGCTTTTCACCCTACCAGAACGGCTGTACGGAAGATCACAAGTTTTATGACCTTGGCAATCTGAAGCTTGATGCCTCAACAGGGATTGAAGAACAGTGGAAATCAGCATCCAATGATTTCGAAACTATCTTCAAGGATATTGATCTGGCTGGTGACAAAGTGCGAATCCTCACCATTGGTGGTGAACACAGCATTTCCTATGCGCCTATCAAACGGCATTTAGAAGCATACCCTGATATGGTGTTACTACACCTTGATGCTCATGCTGACCTGCGGGATGGTTATGAAGGCTATCACTATAGCCACGCATCCATCATCCGCCGCTCGCTTGATCATTTCACAGATCAGAACGAACTTATTCAGTACGGTATCCGTTCAGGCACCCGTGAAGAATATGAATATATGCGTGAGCACAAAACTATCGCCACCAGCCGTGACGAGTTTTTAGAACGAGTGAAAGCTATTCCTGCTGAACGCCCAATTTACCTGACCCTTGATCTGGATTATTTTGACCCGGGCATTTTCCCGGGCACAGGTACGCCAGAACCGGGCGGTGAGGATTTCCACTCATTTATCAGTCTTGTAAAAATTCTCCGCGAGAAAAACCTTGTAGGTGCGGATGTAGTTGAATTATCACCGCCCATCGACAGCACTGGCAACAGCGAAGTATTTGCTGCAAAAGTGGTACGTGAACTTATTCTTGTTCTTGATAAGTAAGGATTATCTGAATTGGAAAACTGGACTATTGAACAATCTGAAGACATCTACCGTGTAAGTCGGTGGGGTGGCACATTCTTTGATATTGGCGAAAACGGCAATATGCATGTTTTGCCCGTTGAAACAGATCACAGCGTTCGTATTGATATGCGTGCTGTGCTCGATGAGATTGTTCAGGAAGGTATCCAATTTCCCGTAGTACTCAGATTCCATGACATTCTCCGCAGTCAGGTAGAACGTTTGAACCGCACCTTTGGTGAAGTAATCGAAGAAGCAAAATACGACGCACCCTACCGCGGTGTTTACCCGATCAAAGTGAACCAAATGCGCGAAGTGGTGGATGAAATCACCCGCGCTGGCGCATCCTTCCATTTTGGCTTGGAAGCTGGTTCAAAAGCCGAACTCCTTTCTGTTCTTGCCTACAAAACCAGTTCTGAAGCACTTACCATCTGCAACGGTTATAAAGATGAAGAGTTCCTGCGCCTTGCCCTGCTTGGTAATAAACTTCGCCGTAATACAGTGGTAGTGATCGAGAAGTTTTCTGAAATCAAGCCGCTTTTGGATCTCGCAAATGAGATGAAAGTGAAGCCAATTATCGGCCTTCGCACGAAAATGCGCGTTACAGGCCGCGGTAAATGGGAAAGCTCCAGCGGAGAACGCGCTAAATTCGGCCTCAGTATTTCTGAAATCCTGAATGCCGTTGAGCTGATCGAAGCTGAGGGATATCTGGATTGTATCTCCCTGCTTCATTTCCATATCGGTAGCCAGCTCACTGATATTCGTTCCGTACAGGATGCTATAGACGAAGCTGCACGCATTTATGCCAAGCTCTATAAACTTGGTGTACCGCTCAAATATCTTGATGTAGGTGGCGGCCTCGGCATTGATTATGACGGCACCCGTTCTACCAGCGAAAGCTCTCGCAACTATTCCCTGCAGGAATATGTAGAATCTGTGGTTTACGGTACCAAACAGGTATGTGACCTTGAAGGCGCACCGCACCCGACACTCGTTAGCGAAAGCGGCCGCGCTATCACCGCACATCATAGCTGCGTTGTAACCAAAGTGATCGGTGAGATTAAAAACGATACCGGCCTTGTGCCAACTGCAGCTGTTGAAGATGAACATATTCTTGTAACCAACATGCGTGATTTGGTTGAAAATCTGCATGACCTTCAAAACTATCAGGCTGCTCATAACGAAGCTCAGAAAATCAAGGAAGATGCGGAAGCTGGTTTCAAACTGGGCGTGATCGGCCTTAAGGAACTTGGCCGCATTGAAACCATGTATTGGACTGTAATGCGCCGGGTGGAAGGTAATCTGGATACCCACGACAGTATGGCGGAAGAAAGCACCAGCCTTACTGAGCGCTTATCAAGCCAATATCTCTGTAATTTCTCTGTTTTCCAATCTGCAGCTGATAGCTGGGCGATTGATCAGGTACTCCCTGTTGTGCCCATCAGCCGCTTGAATGAAGAACCGACAAAAAACTGCTCGCTCGTGGATATCACCTGTGACAGCGACGGTAAAATTGCACAGTTCATAGGTGATACTGTTACCAATAGCACCCTGCCTCTTCACGCGCTTAACGAGGAAGAACCATATTATATCGGCTTATTCCTAACTGGTGCCTACCAAGACGTGATGGGCGATATGCATAATCTCTTTGGTCGCCTGAATGAGGTACATGTTTCCTGCGATGATGATGATCCTAACGATTTTTATATCGAAGAAGTAGTAGAGGGTTCCTCCGCCGCACAGGTCCTGAAGATCATGCAGTATAACCCGGGCGCTATGGCTGACCGTGTGAAAGATGCCATTGATCAGGAAATTGCAGCAGGCACTATTAAATCAAGGCAAGGCGTGAAGCTTACTGACTTTTATGAGAATTGCCTTAAGGGTTATACTTACCTTAAAACAAAATAATAAAAGCCCCGTACAATACGGGGCTTTTTCATTTACATCGCCATATCAAACAACAAAGCTTCACTGTCTTGTAGCGCTTTAAAACTGATCTCATCTTCGAAAGCAATCGCTACTGCATCGCCCGCGAAGAGAACTTCGCCATTTACCTCCGCTTCACCCGAAACCATTTGTAGCCAGAGCTTTCTATTATCTTCGGGAGCATAGGAAACCGTATCCCCGGCATCCACCAACGTTGAGTACATTGCTATATCTTGGTGAATAGTCACAGAACCATGCCGCCCATCCTCACTACCAACAAGTTTCCAAGCGCCTTGCTTTTCCAACGCTGAAAACTGTTTTTGCTCATAGGATGGTTCAAGGCCCTTTGTGCCCGGCAATATCCATATTTGATAGAGATGAACTTCTTCATCACCAGCAAACTCGCTATGGCGAATACCCGTACCTGCTGTCATGCGCTGTACATCACCCGCCTTGATAATTGAACCATTCCCCAGCGTGTCTTTGTGCTTCAAACCACCACGCACCACATAGGAAACAATCTCCATCTCCTGATGGGGATGGGTTGGAAACCCCATATTCGGGGCAATAATATCATCATTAATCACACGTAGGGAACCAAACCCCATAAACTGTGGGTCATAATAATCACCAAAGGAAAAACTGTGATGGCTCTTAAGCCAGCCATGATCAAAATAACCACGATCCTCGCTTCTTCTCACTGTCAGCATTTCGCATCTCCTTATTCTTAAACATGTTGAAGAAATAGGCGTTAGAGGACTAGGCACAAGCAGCGATAACTGACACTTAGCGTTCCAAAAAATGCAACATTAGATACTTTAAACGTGCTTAGTATTTCCCAGTTTTCCTGAAAGCAAGCGGAGAGAAACCGGTTGCTCGATAAAACTGCCGGCTAAATGCGCTCTGGTCTGCATAGCCAACATTATTCGCGATTTCCGCAATGGGAAGTTTTGTTGTAAGCAACTGTTTTCGAGCGAGGTCCAATCTCAATTTAAGTATCCATTGCCCCGTGGAAAGACCAAAGATATCACGGATACGGCGATCCAGTTGATAAGGAGAAAACCCGGCTCTTTCCGACAAACTTTTCACGTCCGGTGGCAAGTATAGATGATTTTCCGTATACTCAATAACTGATTGCAATTGAGCATAATCTGCATGATTTTCATCAGGAGCACGCAAATCCTGTGAAACTCCAGCGAGCCCCAACAGGATACCCTCATCATCATAAACTGCATACTTGTTGGTCATACACCATCCAAGAGAACGATCCGGATAAGTATGAAGTTCCAGCTGGTTTACGATGGGTTGACCGCTAGATAAAACCTTCAGGTCTTGCTTTTCATAATCAGCCCCAAGCGAACGTCCCTGCACCTCTGACGGCTTTTTTCCTATAAGTTCGCTCTTTCTGCGGAGGCCACATCTTTTAACAAGCGTTTCATTCACCACAGCATATTGTCCAGCTGTGTTTTTGATGAAAAACACAGTATCTGGCAAACAATCAAATAATTCCTCTGTCGGGCAATAACGCTTATCAACCATACATAAAACCTGTTTTTTGGCAGTTTAAGAAATTCATTTTATGCAAAAAATCAAGTTTATATCAAGATAATTGCCAAGACGTAAAAGAACCCCGGTGATATTATCAATCCTGCAATAACACGGTAGTCAAGAGGACGTTTACTATGACAAACAACAGTATTTTTTCTGGCTGTATGCCGGCGTTGATGACACCCTGCGACAATAGCGGAACGCCCGATTTCGCTGCTTTGGCGCAGAAGGGTCGTGAGCAGATCGACGCTGGCATGAGTGCTGTTGTTTACTGCGGATCGATGGGGGATTGGCCGCTTCTCACTGATGAAGAGCGAATGCAAGGGGTGGAAGCCCTTTGTGACGCAGGTGTACCGGTTATTGTAGGCACTGGCGCCCAAAACACTAAACGTGCGGCAGCCCTAGCCGCACACGGGGCTGACGTTGGCGCCGCGGGCCTAATGGTTATCCCTCGGGTTCTATCCCGAGGGATTTCTCCCACCGCACAGTATCATCATTTCTCGGCTGTACTAAAGGCAGCGCCTGAACTTCCTGCTGTTATTTATAATAGCCCTTATTATGGCTATGAAACCAAAGCTGACCTCTTCTTTAAACTAAGAGAAGAAAACTCAAATCTTGTTGGCTTCAAGGAATTTGGTGGTGCTCAATCCCTTACTTATGCAGCAGAGAATATCACTTCAGGTGATAACAATCTCATTCTCATGGTAGGTGTAGATACTCAGGCATTCCACGGGTTTGTAAACTGTGGAGCAGGTGGCGCGATTACCGGTGTTGGTAACGCTCTACCGACTGAAGTCTTACGTCTTGTTGAGCTTTGTCAGAGGGCAGCGAAGGGCGATGCAGAAGCGCGCCGACTTGCCTATGAACTTGATTCCGCTTTGCAGGTATTAGCTACCTTCGATGAAGGCCCTGATCTGGTTCTCTACTACAAACATTTGATGGTGCTGGAAGGCAACCCTGAATATACGCACCAATTAAATGATTTTGACCAGCTTTCCAGTTCTCAAAAAGCTTTTATTGAGCAAGCATGGCAACAGTTCAGAAACTGGTGGGATAGCTGGCCAGGTAAGGTAGGATAATACCTTAAATGCGAGTTATAGATTCACATACCGGGGGTGAGCCCACCCGCGTTATTATTGAAGGTGGCCCAGATTTGGGCCACAACTCTATGGCAGAACGCCGCAAATTATTCGCACGCGAATTTGATGATTTCCGCACGAAATCCATCCGTGAACCGCGAAGCTCTGACGCGGCGGTTGGTGCCCTTTTGTGCGAACCGGTCGATCCAAAGAATACGGCTGGTGTGATTTTCTTCAATACCGCAGGGTTTCTTGGGATGTGTGGTCATGGCACTATTGGCCTTATCAACACACTGGCATATCTAGGGAAAATTAGTGAGGGCATTCACGATATAGAGACGCCAGTTGGCGTCGTGCAAGCTGAGCTTCTCTCTGATAACAAAGTGCGCCTCGAAAATATTGCCAGCTACCGGTTCAGGAAAAATGTAACTGTCCGTGTACCTGAAATAGGTGACGTAACGGGAGATATTGCCTGGGGAGGCAACTGGTTTTTCCTGGTACAGGATAGCCCTGTAGAGCTGATCACCGATAACATCATTGATCTTACGTACAAATCGCTCTGTGTCCGACGTGCTTTAGCAGCCAATAACATTACCGGCAAAAACGGTGCGGAAATTGATCATATTGAATTTTTTGCCCCCTCAAAACTTGACGGTGTTAACAGCAAGAACTTTGTTATGTGCCCCGGCGGCGCTTATGACAGATCTCCATGCGGCACAGGCACCAGCGCCAAGGTGGCCTGCCTTGCTGATGATGGTAAATTAAATGAAGGCGAAAGCTGGCTACAGGAAAGTATTGTAGGCAGTGTATTTGAGGCCTCATATAGAAAAAACAGTGCTGGCGAGATCATCCCTTCCATCACTGGCAGTGCCTATATCTGCGGCGAAACAAGATTAATTTTTGATGAGAACGATCCATTCCACTTGGGAATGCCATGACACAAGAGCTATCAGATAGACCTACCATCATAATCGGGGCTGGTATCATTGGCCTCGCTTGTGCACATTATCTATCTGCCGAAGGCCATAAAGTTCTTGTGCTTGATAGCGGCACTATTGCTTCTGGTTGTTCAGCTGGCAACTGTGGCCATATTATCCCCAGCCACATCCTGCCACTTAACTCACCGGAAGCCTTAAAAACTGGCCTGCTATCACTTTTTAACAGCAAATCTCCATTCAGGATAAAACCACAGCTAAAACCATCTTTCTTAAACTGGATGTTTCAGTTCGCCATAAACTGCAAAACTGATAAAATGCTGGATACAGCAAGCCATTTGAAGACTATTTTAGACACCGCTTTTGCTGAATATGAACAATTAATCGCAGCTAAAGTTTTTGACTGCAACTGGCATAAATCCGGCTTAATGTATGCTTTTAAAAATCAAAAAGCTCTGGATGGTTTTGCTAAAACAGATGACCTTCTCAATAAGATTTTTGGGCTTAAAGCCGAAAGGTACGATGGAAATAATTTAAAGCAATATGACCCTGCTTTAAAAGAAGACCTCGCAGGAGGCTTTTTCTATAAAGACGATGCCTTGCTGGAGCCAGAAAACCTAACATTATCATGGGCACAACACCTCAAAAAGCGTGGTGTTTCCTTTATTGAGAATTGCGAGGTTTTAGGGATTGAACTCAATGGCAGGGTTGCAAGCAGACTAAAAACTTCCTCAGGCGTTCTTGATGTCGGGCAACTTGTTATCGCATCAGGAGCGTTATCAAATAGTTTCGCGCGTGATCTCAAATGCTCGATCCCAGTTCTACCGGGCAAAGGGTATTCCATAACCTTACCAAAACCTGAAGTATCCCCAAGAACATCATTGATCATACCAGAAAAGAATGTGGCTATAACGCCTTTTAAGAATGAATTACGGATAGGTTCCATGATGGAATTTGTAGGCTTTGACCGCACAGTGCCTGCTCACCGGATAGAACAACTACGCACAAGTGTTGATGATTACCTGCTGTCAGACATTTCTAGCCTTGAAGAAAAACAATGGTACGGATGGCGTCCCATGACATGGGATAGCTTACCGATGATTGGACGATTACCGGGTTTAGAAAACACATGCATCGCAACGGGTCACGGTATGATGGGGGTAATGCTTGCTCCTGCAACAGGCCGATTAATTGCTGAAATTATGACCGAGAAAGAACGCCACATCCCAGAAGCCCCCTATTGCCCTGCTCGCTTTGGGTAAACAGCTTCTGGCGCAGATAAAGATATTTGAACGGAGATAAAACCATGTCGATTTTTAAAAACTATATCAACGGTGAATGGGTAGCCGCTGATAATGCTATCTCAAACATCAACCCATCAAATACAAATGACATTGTTGGTGAATATGCGCGTGCTGGCCAATCGCAGACACTTGATGCAATTGCTGCAGCAGAAGAAGCCAGCAAGACATGGCGTTACAGCAATATTCAGGCACGTTTCGATGCACTAGATTTCATTGGTTCTGAAATCCTTGCCCGCAAGGCTGAACTAGGTGAACTTCTTGCTCGTGAAGAAGGTAAAACTCTTCCAGAGGCGATTGGCGAAGTAGCTCGTGCTGGCCAGATATTCAAATTTTTCGCGGGTGAAACACTTCGTATCCAAGGTGATATGCTGGCTTCCGTCCGTCCGGGTGTTACTGTTGATGTAACCCGCGAGGCTGTTGGTGTTGTGGGTATTATCACACCGTGGAACTTCCCTATCGCCATCCCTGCATGGAAAATCGCGCCAGCTCTCGCATACGGCAACACAGTGGTTATCAAGCCTGCTGAGCTCGTACCTGGCAGCACATGGGCACTTACAGAAATTATTTCTCGCGCAGGCCTACCTAACGGTGTTTTCAACATGGTAATGGGCGCAGGCCGCGAAGTGGGCCAAACACTACTTGATGACCCGCGTGTGAATGCGGTTTCTTTCACTGGTTCAGTTGGTACAGGCTCTCGCGTTGCAGCTGCATGTAGCGCACGAAACGCAAAGTATCAGCTTGAAATGGGAGGTAAAAACCCACTTATTGTGCTGAATGACGCTGATATTGATAACGCACTTGGATGTGCACTCAACGGTGCCTTCTTCTCCACAGGTCAGCGCTGTACCGCCTCTTCACGACTGATCGTTGAAGCATCCGTTTATGATGAATTCACAGAAAAACTCCACGCTCAGGTAGCAGGCCTTAAAGTAGGTGATGCACTGGCAGAAAGCACACAGATTGGCCCAGTTGTTGACCAACGTCAACTTGATCAGAACCAGAAATATGTCGATATCGGAAAACAGGAAGGCGCAAACCTTCTTTGTGGTGGTGAGCTGCTTGAAAAAGAAACACCAGGCTTCTATATGGCGCCAGCTCTCTTTGCAGATACAAACAATGATATGCGGATTAACCGCGAAGAAATCTTCGGCCCAGTCGCGACAGTACTAAAAGCAAACAATCTAGATGAAGCAATATCCCTCGCAAACGATACCGACTTCGGTCTATCTGCAGGTATTTGCACCACATCCTTAAAATCGTCGAACCATTTCAAGCAAATGAGCCGCGCCGGCATGGTGATGGTGAACCTGCCAACAGCTGGTGTTGATTACCATGTTCCATTTGGCGGCACTAAAGGCTCAAGCTACGGTTCCAGAGAACAAGGCCGCTATGCCGCAGAGTTTTACACAACTGTAAAAACTGCTTACTCGCTTGCTTAGGCACAAGCCTGTAAGCACTATCAGGCCTCCGCTAGCTCCTCGGAGGCCTGTATTATTTGTCGCGCTACCAATCACGCTTTTACCACACATTACGTTTCATAATTTGCAACACGTCCACACTAAATAGCGTGTATGGTGGCTTCCTAAATTTTGGAGCATGTTGCGTGGAAACTGATACTACATTCTATCTGGTAGCTGCTATTGCAGTTATTTTTACCGGTATATCAAAAGGTGGGTTTGGTGGTGTTGCTCTGTTGGCAGTGCCCCTATTAGCGCTTGTAATGCCTGCAACTACCGCTGCCGCTGTTATGCTCCCTCTTCTTCTCGCTATGGATGCCTTAGGTATCTGGGAATATCGACGCGAGGCTGACTGGGGCCACCTAAAACTACTTTTGCCCGGCGCCATCATTGGCATCATAGTTGGTACCCTCACTGCTTCTTTTGTAAATGATCAGATCATCCAGTTTATTGTTGGCGTCATAGCAGTTGTGTTCGTACTCTACCGCTGGTGGCCCAAACAAAAGAATACTGATGGTTCCGATGCTCCAACACCTTTAGGAATTTTTTGGGGTGGCATCGCTGGTTATACCAGTTTTATTGCTCATGCTGGTTCTCCGCCCTTTCACGTATATATCCTCCCGAAACGGCTATCGCCCCGCATGCTCACAGCCACAGCAGTTTGGTTTTTCGCAATTGTAAACTTGGTAAAACTGCCCGCATATTTTCTAGCATCGCAAATAAATATCGAAACTCTGGCTATATCAGCATCACTTATACCGTTAGTACCAATAGGTTTTTTCCTTGGAGTGTGGATGAACAAACGTGTTCCAGAGGCAATATTTTACAGAATTATCTATGCCGCTGCCTTCGTTATCGGCCTGAAACTTATGGCTTCCTCAATCACATAATTTTTAAAAAGCATATTTTAGTGAATGGTTTAGCCTTCTCTTACGTACAAACTAATAGAGAATAACGGCAGCGCTTCTAAAAGCGCGCTTCTAAACTTGCTTTGAGGAAATGGGGCCAATGAAAAAACTAATAAAAAACAAATATTTATGGATAGGCGTATGTATTGTTGCAGGCAGCGCATATGCCTTTCAATCATCATCCACAGAAGCAGTCGCAACTGGTACCACTTACGAAACATCGCCAACCAACAGAGGTGACATCACTCGTTCAATTGCTTCTACAGGTCGAGTAGAAGCGCTGGTCACTGTTGAAGTTGGCTCTCAGCTTTCAGGTAATATTGAAGAACTCCATGCTGACTTTAACGATGAAGTAAAAAAAGGCCAGCTAGTCGCCAAAATTGATCCGCAAACCTTTCAGCAGAGGGTACACCAATCCCAAGCAGACCTTGAAGCAGCAAGAGCGAATTTAGCTGTTCAGGAAGCAACTGTTCTCCGCGCAAATGCCACTCTTGTGCAAGCACAACGTGATTATGATCGACAGCTTCCTCTTCAGAAAGATGGAGCCATATCGGAAGCCGCCCTTGATGCTACCCGAGCAGCTCTGGAAAGTGCTAAGGCAGGCGTTCAGATTGCAGAAGCTCAGGTGATCAGCGCCAAAGCATCCATTAAACAGCGTGAGGCATCTCTAGCAAATGCCCAAATTGACCTTGAGCGTACTGACATTCGTTCTCCGATAGATGGGGTTATCATTGAACGAAATGTGGATCAGGGACAAACTGTTGCCGCAAGCTTTTCAGCCCCAGTACTATTCAAAATCGCGCAAGACCTGAAACAAATACAGATTGAAGCCAGCGTTGACGAATCTGATATCGGCCGCGTGCGCGAAGGCAACGAGGTTACATTCCAAGTAGATGCACATGAAGGTACAGAATTCACCGGTACCGTGGCTCAGGTTCGCCTATCACCACTGGAGCTAAATAACGTAGTAACCTACACTGTTATCATCAATGCCCGGAATGACCGTCAACTTCTGCTCCCGGGCATGACAGCGAATATGGAAATTAAAACCGGACAGCGTTCTGATGTACTCAGAATTCCAAATACAGCGCTCCGGGTACGTGCTTCTGATGAAATGAAGGCTGCCCAACAAGCAGCGCAAGAAGCAGCAAGACCACAAGGACAACGCGGCGGTCGTGGCGGCGCACGTTTTGCACAAATGTTTGAAGCGATTGGAGCTAGTGATGAACAGCGGTCTGCCATACAGGCTGATATGCAACAGGCAATGCAAAGCCTGAGAGCTCAAATGCAAAATGGTGGTGATAGAAGCGCAATGCGTGATTTGTTCCGTGCACGTTCTTCAGCAGTTCTTAAGCGCCACCTTACCGATGAACAATATAAGAAATATGAAGAACTTCAGCGCCAAAGAGCTGAAATTCGCCGTGCTACTGTTTGGGTAAAGGAAGAAAACGGTGCAATCAAAGCTGTTCCTGTTCGTATTGGCATTGCTGATAGCAGCCATACGGAAGTGATCGGTGATAATCTGCCAGAAGGTGCCGAGGTAATCACCCGCGTTCGTAAGGCAACCCAATAATGAGTCCCTCAGCAATACAGGTAAGCACTGGCGCACCGCTCATTGCCTGCAATGATCTTAGAAAAGAATACCGGATGGGATCAGAGGTTGTTCATGCGCTGGACGGCGTAAGCTTCGACATTGGCGAAGGTGAACTTATTTCCATTATGGGAGCATCCGGTTCCGGGAAATCAACCCTTATGAACATGCTTGGCGTACTTGATACACCAACATCCGGTGGTCTTCATATTGAAGGGAATGATATTGCAAAAATGAATCGTGATGATCTCGCCCGCCTCAGAAATCACACACTCGGTTTTGTATTTCAAAACTTCAATCTGTTACCTCGCACATCAGCAGTTGAAAATGTGAAACTGCCACTTATGTACGGCAACCTTCATGGTTTTAACGCCGATG
Organism: Kordiimonas sp. SCSIO 12603; assembly: GCF_024398035.1. Lineage (NCBI taxonomy): Bacteria > Pseudomonadati > Pseudomonadota > Alphaproteobacteria > Kordiimonadales > Kordiimonadaceae > Kordiimonas > Kordiimonas sp. SCSIO 12603. Next base: position 1,820,198 of record NZ_CP073748.1, on the reverse strand, counting down.
AACGAGCAAAAGAATGCCTAGAGTTAGTCGGCCTTGGTGACAGAATGGACCACCATCCAAACCAGCTTTCGGGCGGTCAACAACAACGGGTTGCCATTGCACGCGCACTCGTGAATGGCCCACGCATTATTCTTGCCGATGAACCAACTGGTGCACTTGATTACAAAACCGGCAAGGAAATTCTTCAACTGTTCAGGAAGCTGAATGAGAGCGGGATCACCATGATTATTGTTACCCACGATCAGGAAGTAGGCGAATTCTGCGATCGTCAGCTTGTTTTTCGTGATGGGAAACTCCTATCGGACAGTAATAACCTACAGAGCATGGGAGCCGCAGAATGAGTATTATCAAATGCTTCCAGATCGCGTTTATTGCACTGCGCCTGAACGCACTCCGCAGCTTATTAACCATGCTCGGCATTATCATCGGCATCGCGTCTGTTATTGTAATGGTATCAATTTCAGATGGTGCCCAACAGCAAATTGACGAACGCATCAACAGCCTTGGCACTAACATGCTGATGGTACGCCCGGGCTCCAGTTTCTTTGGTGGGCGAAGAGGCGGCGCCGGTTCTGCCCCTCCGATGACGGAAACCGATGTTTCAGTACTAAAGGAACTAAACTTTGTTGAAGGTGTATCAGGCTATCTACGTTCAAGTGGCGCTATGGTATTTTCCGGCACCAACTGGCAGGCAGAAGTTGCGGGTATTCACCCAGATTATATTGATGTTCGCCAGTGGGAAATCGAAGAAGGCCGAAACTTTACTGAACGAGAGGTAAAAACGGGCGGCAAGGTTGCTCTAGTGGGCCAAACCATCATTAACGAACTTTTCAGTGGTAATGATCCCATCGGCCAACGTTTCCGCATCAAAAACATCCCTTTTACTGTGGTTGGCACCCTGAAAGGCAAAGGGCAATCTTCTTGGGGTCAAGACCAGGATGATATTGTCATGGTGCCTATTTCAACTCACCGAATGCGGGTAAGCGGTCGTAGATCTAGCGCTTCCGTTAATTCTGTTGGCTCAATATCTCTTACGGTCGATCCGGGGTTTGATATCTCTGAAGCTGAAGAAGAAATTAAATATGTGATGCGAGACAAACGCAAAATCTCACCGGGTTCAGAAGATAATTTTTCGGTAAGAAATCTATCTGAGTTTATTGAAGCTCGTTCAGCTACCCAACGAACACTGGGCGTTTTACTTGCTGCGACCGCTGCGATTTCTCTCGTAGTTGGCGGCATCGGCATCATGAACATCATGCTGGTATCGGTAACGGAACGTACCAAAGAAATTGGCCTCAGGATGGCTGTAGGTGCGAGGGGCATTGATATTCTAAATCAGTTCCTAGTGGAATCTGTTGTACTCTGCCTTGTAGGCAGTGTGATTGGTATTGGCATTGGCTTTGGTCTAACAGAGCTTATTGGTTCACTTGGCGAATGGCCTGTACTCATCAAAAGTACCACAATTTTGATAGCTGTTGGGGCAGCCGCCTTTGTGGGCGTTTTTTTTGGTTTCTACCCTGCCCGTCGAGCATCCCAACTTGATCCGATTGATGCACTCAGGACCGAATAAGCAAACACTTGCTGCCTGAAAGCAAAAACATTAGGGTGCGCCTGAACGCACCCTAATGACAGGAAACAGAAATGCCGTCGCTGCCAAGTGAAGTCGAAATTGCTATTATTGGCGGCGGCCCAGCAGGCCTTATGGCGGCAGAAGTTTGTGCTGAAGTTGGCTTTAAACCGCATATTTTTGAACGCATGCCTACGCCAGCCCGCAAATTCCTTATGGCTGGGAAGTCTGGCCTTAATATCACTCACGGCGAGCCACTAGAAAAATTTCTAACACGCTATTCAGAAGGCTCAGAAGAAATTAAACTTGCAATTAAAGCTTTTACCCCCAGTGATATGAGAGTTTGGGCTGACGAACTGGGTACAGAAACCTTCGTTGGCTCCTCTGGTAGAGTGTTCCCAAAGGTTATGAAGGCCTCCCCACTTCTACGCGCGTGGCTAAAAAAACTGGAAAACCTTGGTACGACACTTCACACACGCTGTCATTGGCAGGGCTGGAACGACGGAGCACTCCATTTTAACACCAGTGAAGCCCCCCAATATGTAAAGGCAAAAGCTACTATTCTCGCGCTTGGCGGTAGCAGTTGGCCTAAACTTGGTGCTGATGGCAGTTGGTTTCCGCAACTCCAACAACATGGCGCAAATACCACTGAATTTCAGCCATCTAACTGTGGCTTCGAGGTGAACTGGTCTGATCACTTCAAGGAACGTAATGCAGGTGAACCAATTAAGAATACTATTTTAAGCTTTGGCCCCGACCAGGTTCAGGGCGATTTTGTGATAAGTGGATACGGTTTGGAAGGCAGCGCAATCTATGCTCTTTCTTCCCATATCCGCAGAGCTATTACCTCTAGTGCACAGCCAGCGGTTTTAACATTAGACCTAACACCAGACCGCAGTCTCGAACGCTTAAGAGCTTCACTCAGCAAGCCTAAGGGAAAAAAAAGCTTTTCCACACACCTCAAACGCACAACCGGCCTCAGCGGTGTTAAAGCTGCATTGATACGTGAATGTCTGGATGAAACCACCCGAAACGATCCAGCATTATTAGCTGCCGCTATTAAAGCCCTCCCCATTCAACTTGAGGCCCCCCGACCTATCGAAGAGGCTATCAGTACAGCTGGCGGTGTGATGTGGAACAGTGTGGATAAAGATCTAATGTTGAAAGCTATACCTGGCACTTTCTGTGCTGGAGAAATGCTGGATTGGGATGCGCCTACTGGTGGTTACCTTCTAACGGCCTGCATGGCACAAGGCAGGCAAGCAGCCCACGGTGCTATAAAATACCTAAAATCCAACAGCTGAGACGGTTGATTCAATCCTTAAACCCACACAAGGTATTTTTCACCTTTGTGTTCTGGCTATTCATGCTTTCATTCAGACAGATTTTTTGCCTCTAAACCTCACAAAACTTAAGGAAATCCGCCCGCCTTGTTTGATGAGACAATATTAGTGTAATTTTTTTGACGTTTTCTCTTGCGCATAGGAAATGTTCGGATTATACCCTAGCTCGCTTCCGCAGGAAGCACCCTGTTTGGGATGGTTACATGCCCGTATAGCTCAGTTGGTAGAGCAGTTGATTTGTAATCATCAGGCCCGCGGTTCGAGTCCGTGTGCGGGCACCATCCTGAAACAGAGATGCTTATTCAAGCATGCCCGTATAGCTCAGTTGGTAGAGCAGTTGATTTGTAATCATCAGGTCCGCGGTTCAAGTCCGTGTGCGGGCACCACTTTCCTAAGAAACTATCCTCGATAATTTGCACTTAGCTGTAGTGTGCTTAGACATCTATTCAAATTCATAGTTGAGCTTTTCAACTCAGTCTTTAAGCTGGTTTTATAAAAATATAAAATATAGCGAGGATATAATGATGAAAAAGCTTCTGCTTGCAGCTGTAATGCTGTTCTTTAGCGCGCCAATCTATGCTGATGATTATCTCATTGAAGAAATCACATTCCCCAGCCATGACATACAGCTTTCTGGTTCGCTGGTGTTGCCCACCGATAAACCCATAAAAGCTGCTGTTGTATTTGTTCATGGCTCAGGTAAACAAACTCGGAGCCTGCACTGGGCCAAACGTTTTGCTGATACCGGCATTGCCGCACTCGTTTATGATAAACGCGGAGCAGGTAAATCTGGCGGCTTCTATGAAAGTAACCAAAGCGTAAGCGGGCCAAACATTGCCTTGCTTGCAGATGATGCTGCCGCCGCACTAAAGGCAGTTCAAGCACACCCAAAAACCAACACTGCCCCCACGGGCCTAACCGGGATAAGCCAAGCAGGCTGGATTGTGCCTATTGCCGCTGAAAAAGCCGGCGATGTGGATTTTATGGTGCTGTGGAGCGGGCCAGTTTGCAAAGTCAGCGAAGAAGATATCTACAGCAAGTACACACGCGATTTAGATAGTAAGCGTGTACCTAGTTACGCAGAGGCATTAAATGCCAGAACCAGCGAATACATCTGGCCTGATTTCCTTGGTACAGATAGCAATCCCTCTGACAATTTAGCACACCTTAACATTCCTGGACTTTGGGTATTCGGTGAACAAGACGGCAGCGTCCCAATTGATCTCTCAGTATCACGTCTGAAAAAATTGATCCACACAGGCAAGCCTTATGAATATGCTCTATTCTCAAACCTAGGGCACAATAACATGACCGAAACATTTAATACCGTGACCGACTGGATAATCAGAAAGACACAGTAAAAAATAGAAGAGGTTTCCCAGGCTGTGAATTGTACCTTGGCGGCTAGTTTTTCTCCGTGTAAGGTGCCGCTGGTTTTCCGGGGGAATTTTATACATGTACTCAAGCGATTATAATAACAACATCCATATCTCCTTCTGTGCATATGCGGTAACGGCGATGGATGTTCGTGTTGGTCAGCCAGTTGAGGCACTTAGGCAATTAGGCGCAAATGTACAGTTGAATGAAAACGCTCTGAAATTCATCAGCAATGTTCCCCGCGAAGAACCAAAGGTACTAGTACTGCAGCGCTCGTTCCTTAGCAAAACCGATTGGCCTAAGGCTGTAAAAAGCTGCATAGAGAAAGATTGGTTATTTGTGGTAGAATATGATGACTATCCCGAAAACCCTTTTAACGCAGCAAAGCGTGCTGCATCGCTTGATTGGGTACGTTTCCAGATGTGTCATGGTGTTCAGTGCAGCACAAAACCACTGGCTGACGCATTTCTCGCCCACAATAGCGAGGTAGCACTTTTTGAAAACCAGCTAATGCGTATGCCTGCTCCTGTACCTAAATCGCAGGATAGTATCCGGGTTTTCTTTGGCGCTCTAAACCGGAAGAACGCATGGAAACCTCTTATCAAAGTATATAATAAGATTATAGCTGAACATCCTGAAATTGAACCGATTATTCTGTTTGATAAAGAGTTTTTCGATGCTATCGAAAGCCCAAAGAAGAAATTCAGTCCACTTGTCCAATATGATGAATATCTCCGCATTATCAACAGCTGCGACATCGTATTAACTCCACTCGATGATACTGTGTTCAATCAGTACAAAAGCGACATAAAATTCCTTGAAGCTTCGTCAGGAGGGGCAGCTATGATTGCAAGCCCAACCGTTTACGCAGATACCATTCGCCATGAGCAAACCGGCCTTATAGCCAGAACGCCAAAAGAGTGGGAAAACGGCTTTCGCCGCTTGGTAAAGGACAAAAATTTCCGCGAAATGCTAGGCCGCAACGCGAAACACTATGTGACCAGCAGTCGCATGCTTATGCAGCACGCTCATAAACGCGTAGAGTGGTACCAGCACCTATGGAAAAACCGGCACATGATTAATGAACGCCTGTTCAAAGATTTTCCAGAGTTAAAGCCTTAAACAAAAAGCCGCTCCAATATGAAGCGGCTTTTTTGAATTTAGTAACCAAGATTAGGCCTAATCCAACGTTCGATCGTTTCAATATCACTGTCACGACGCCCCACATAATCTTCAACCTGATCCTTGCCAATTTTGCCAACGCCAAAATAATGTACTTCAGGGTGGGCGAAATAATAACCAGACACTGAAGCTGTTGGCATCATGGCAAAGCTATCAGTAAGCTCAATACCTGTTTCCTCCTGTGCGTTTAACAGACGGAAAAGCTCAGGTTTTTCCGAATGATCAGGGCATGCGGGATAACCGGGTGCTGGACGTATGCCTTGATATCGTTCCTGAATAAGCTCTTTGTTTGTCAGATTTTCATCTGGTGCATACGCCCAGAACTCTTTCCGAACGCGCTCGTGCATACGTTCAGCAAACGCTTCTGCAAGGCGATCAGCAAGTGCCTTGAGCATGATTTCATTATAATCATCATGCGCAGCTTTATACCGCTCTACATGCTCATCAATACCGTGACCAGTAGTCACCGCAAAACCGCCCATATAATCAGGCTTTGATCCAGCTGGCGCAATAAAATCAGCTAGGCAATCATTTGTGCGCCCAGCCCGTTTTGATACCTGCTGCCTTAGGCAGTGGATAGTTGATAGTTCCTCACCTCGGTTATCACCCGTGTAGAGCTTAATATCATCGCCTTCACTGTTCGCGGGCCAGAAACCAATCACACCTTTTGCCGTAAGCCATTTTTCATCCACAATCTGCTTCAGCATCGCTTGTGCGTCTGCATAAAGGCTTTTGGCGCTTTCACCTACCACTTCATCTTCGAGGATTGCCGGGAATGAACCCGCAAGCTCCCATGTGCGGAAGAAAGGTGTCCAGTCAATACGCTCAACTAGATCTTCAAGTGGATAATCTTCAAACACTTTTGTACCAAGGAAACTTGGTTTCACTGGTGTGAAAGCGTCAAAATCCGGTGTCGCTTTATTCTCGCGAGCAGCTTCAATGCTGACAAGCCTGTCTGCCTTTGGTTTCGCAAGGCGTTTTTCAAGGATATCAGCATATTCAGCTTTGGTATTGGTTACAAAACCAGCCTTCAGGTCTTCAGATACCAGCGTACTGGCAACGCCTACCGCGCGAGATGCATCAAGTACGTGGGTAATTGGCCCTGTGTAAGTCGGGGCAATCTTAACCGCCGTATGCACCTTACTTGTAGTGGCTCCACCAATAAGAAGCGGCATATCCATGCCTTTACGCTCCATCTCGGTCGCGACAGTTACCATTTCGTCAAGAGATGGCGTAATAAGGCCAGAAAGACCAATCATATCAGCATCATGATCATTCGCAGCCTTGAGGATATCAGCCCACGGCACCATCACACCCATATCAATCACTTCGAAGTTGTTACACTGCAGCACAACACCAACGATGTTTTTACCGATATCATGAACATCACCCTTTACGGTTGCCATGATGACCTTGCCTTTAGCCTTAAAACCTTCTTCTTTTTCATCTTCAATGAAAGGCTGAAGATAATTCACCGCCTGTTTCATAACGCGTGCGGACTTCACCACCTGCGGCAGGAACATCTCACCAGAGCCAAACAGGTCACCCACCACGTTCATGCCGTCCATCAGTGGACCTTCAATTACCTGAATAGGGCGCGCAAACTGCTGACGTGCTTCCTCGGCATCTTCTTCAATAAAATCATTGATACCTTTAACGAGCGCATGTTCTATCCGCTTGGCAACAGGCTCTTCCCGCCAGGAAAGATCTTCCTTACGTTCTTTGATAAGACCACGGTATTCATCTGCCACATCAAGAAGACGCTCAGTCGCATCATCACGGCGGTTCAGGATTACATCTTCCACCCGTTCACGAAGCTCATCGGGGATATCTGAATAGACCGTAAGCTGGCCCGCATTCACAATCCCCATATCCATACCAGCCTTAATGGCGTGATACAGGAACACACTGTGCATTGCCTCACGCACCGGGTTATTACCACGGAAAGAGAAAGAGATATTAGATACACCGCCGGAAACTTTGGCGTATGGCAGATGGGTTTTAATCAGGCGTGTCGCTTCAATGAAATCCACACCATAATTATTGTGCTCTTCAATACCCGTCGCCACCGCGAAGATATTAGGATCGAAGATGATATCCTCGGGCGGGAAACCAACTTCATTCACCAACACTTCATAAGAGCGCTTACAAATCTCAAATTTGCGCTCAATGGTATCGGCCTGCCCCTGCTCATCAAACGCCATCACAACAACAGCGGCACCATAGCGCATAATTCGTTTCGCCTGTTCAACGAAAGGCTCCCTGCCCTCCTTCAAGCTGATAGAATTCACTACCGCTTTACCCTGAACACACTTTAGGCCTGCTTCGATCACAGACCATTTGGAGCTATCAATCATAACCGGAACTCTGGAAATATCCGGTTCCGCAGCGATCAATTTTAAGAATTTTTCTATCGCATCCTCGGCATCAAGCATGGCATCATCCATGTTGATATCGATAATCTGCGCACCACCTTCTACCTGATGGCGGGCAACCGTTACTGCTTCTTCGTAATTCTCTTCAAAAATCAGTTTTTTGAACTTGGCGGAACCCGCAACGTTTGTGCGTTCACCAACATTGATAAACTGTGCAATTGGCTTGGTCATAACGGTTACTCAGCTGGTTCCATGCAGTTAATTTTAACAGGATCAATACCTGAAAGTTTCATAACAGGTTCAAATACCGGTACCTTGCGCGGGGCTTTACCTTCCACCGCCTTCGCGATAGCTGCAATATGATCCGGTGTAGTGCCGCAACACCCGCCAGTGATGTTCAACAAACCTTCTTCAGCCCATCCACCAAGCAAACCGCCCGTAATCTCAGGCGTTTCATCATACTCACCCATCTCGTTTGGCAGACCTGCATTCGGATACACGCACACTAGTGTATCGGCGATATCTGAAATAGTTACCGCATGTGGCCTTAGTTGCTCTGCGCCAAAGGCACAGTTAAGGCCAATAGACCACGGTTTTGCATGACGAACACTGTTCCAGTAAGCTTCTATAGTCTGCCCTGAAAGGTTCCTGCCAGACATGTCCGTGATTGTGCAGGAAAGCATCATCGGCAGGCGAACGCCTTGTTCTTCGAACACTTCTTCTGTCGCGAAAATAGCAGCTTTTGAATTCAAGGTATCAAACACTGTTTCAATAAGAATGATATCCACACCGCCTTCAATCAAACCTTCAATCTGCTCTTTATAAGCAGCAGCCACCTCATCAAAGGTAACAGAACGGTACCCTGGGTTATTCACATCTGGTGATACGGAAAGCGACTGATTCATTGGCCCGATAGAGCCTGCTACAAAACGAGGTTTTTCTGGGGTTTTAGCAGTCCACTCATCCGCTACACGGCGTGCAAGCTTCGCGCCCTCAACGTTAATTTCTTTGGCAAGCGACTGCATATCATAGTCTGCCATAGAAACGCTTGTGGCGTTAAAGGTATCGGTTTCAATAATATCAGCGCCGGCAGCTAAGAACTCACCGTGAATTTTCGCAATCACATCAGGCTTTGTGATAACGAGCAGGTCGTTATTACCTTTCAGATCAAGATGATAATCTTTAAAGCGTTCACCACGATAATCTGCTTCCTCAAGCCCTTCCTTCTGGATCATTGTGCCCATGGCACCATCCATTATAAGAATACGTTCTTTAGCAAGCTTCGTAAGTGTTTCTGTTACTTTACTCATTATTCAGTTCCTGACCCAACTGGAGGCCTAAGCCCCAGCATATGGCATATAGCGTATGTTAGTTCTGCGCGATTAAGTGTGTAGAAATGGAAATCTCTCACACCGCCAGCATATAGGCGGCGGCACATCTCACTGGCTACACTCGCAGCTACTAGGTTTCTGGTTTGCGGGCGATCATCAAGCCCTTCAAAAATATCACCAAGCCATGCTGGAACGTTTGCCCCGCATGCACCAGCAAAGTTCTTCAGTGTTTTGAAATTTGTTACTGGTAGAATGCCAGGCACGATCGGCACATCTATCCCGAAAGATTGGCAGTGATCCACAAAACGGAAATAGCTATCAGCTTCGAAGAAAAACTGGGTGATCGCACGCGTAGCACCAGCATCAATTTTACGTTTCAAATTATCAAGATCAGCCGCCAAGTTGGGACTATCCGGGTGGATTTCAGGGTAAGCTCCAACGGAGATATCAAAATCACCAATTTTCTTGATGCCTGAAATAAGGTCCGCTGCGTTTTGGTATCCATCTGGATGCGGCACATATTTATCAGCACCTTCTTCCGGGTCACCACGCAGCGCCACAATATGACGAACACCAGCATCCCAATAGTCCTGAATAACTTCATCCACTTCACTTTTGGACGCACCAACACAAGTGAGATGGGCTGCCGGCTTTAGAGATGTTTCATCAAGAATACGTTTCACTGTTTTGTGGGTACGCTCACGAGTAGAACCGCCTGCACCATATGTAACGGAAACAAAGCTTGGGTTAAGTTCCTCAAGTTTTTTCACAGAAGCCCATAATGTTTCTTCCATTTTCTCCGTTTTAGGTGGAAAAAATTCAAAAGAAACATTCACGTCTTTCACGGGTTCAGCGAAAAGCGAACTCGCACGTCCGTATGGGTCATTAATAGGGGCCACTGGCCTACTCCTCACCTGATGATGCTTGCCCAAATTGCCAAAGTGTAACGCGCAGTTTACCACCATCCAGATGCTTCACTGCTTTACAGGCCAGCCCAGCCTGTTCCCCCATTTGGATCATTTCCTCTTCCGCAAAACCAAGCCTGCGGTGCGCATGATCCTCACGCAAAAATTCTTCCTGATGTGGTGCAAAATCTGCAATCAACAGCTCACCATTGTGCGCCAACGCTCTTGCAGCTTCCTTAATGGCTTTTGATGGCTCATCAGCGAAATGAAGCACCTGATGAAAAACCACGAGATCCTGACTAGCATCCCCAACACCCAGTTCATACATATCACCTTGGCGAACCTGGCTGTTCTCAAGCCCTTTATTAGCAAGGTTACCACGTGCCACCGCCAACATTTCTCGGGAAACATCCAGCCCTAGCCCTTGAGATGCGTAAGGCGCGAATAATTCAAGCATCCGCCCTGTACCTGTTCCAACATCAAGCAGACGGGAAACCTGTTTTTTCCCCTGAAGTTCTATCAGCGCTTCTTCAACCTGCCCCTCTGCAACATGAAGAGAACGAATTTCGCCCCAACTTGCTGCATTTTCCCTGAAATAAGACTGTGCCTTTTCAAAACGCTCTTCACGGATATCAGCAAGTGCCAGTAAATCTTTTGAAAACTCGGGATCTTCCGAAGGCACCAAATCAATAATGGCCTTATTCAAAGCACCATTTTTACCCTGGTCTGCCAAACGGTAAAAAACTGTGGTGCCTTCCTGAAAACGATCAAGCACACCTGCTTCACACATAAGCTTTAAATGACGAGATACTCGAGGCTGGCTTTGATCAAGAATATTAACAAGCTCACCAACAGTAAGTTCACCTTTAGCAAGCAACGCCAATATCCTAAGGCGAGTAGCCTCGGCCGCGGCTCGCAGAGCTGATAAAAGCAGTTCCATACATGACCCTCATTTTCCAACAAGAATCAATATAAAGGTTTCTTTATATAAGTAAAGCTTTATTTTATTAACTATCCATTAACCACACTTCATCTTTTTGTGAATGAAGCTTTTCGTCAAAGGATGATAAAGAGACTTTAAAGTGCGTCACACCTTAGCCATATTGTACGGCTACTGCACCTGTTTTAAGTATCGATAAATATATGAAGAATGTATGAGGAAACTATGCCCACTATTTTTTCCCCTAAAAAGTTGGCTGCCGCTGCATTAATCGCTCTCACCAGCGCTTGTGCTTCCACCCAAGGAACGACTGATCCGAATGACCCATGGGAAGGCTATAACCGTGCGGCTTATGGTTTCAATAAGGCTGTTGATCAAAACATCTATCGCCCTGTTGCCTCCGTTTACCAGACAGTTATCCCAGAGCCACCACGTCAAGGTATAAGCAATATTATGCGCAACCTTCGCGAACCTTGGGTTTTGGTGAATGACATTCTTCAGTTTAAGTTTAAGCGTGCAGGCACAACACTGAGCCGTTTAGTTGTAAACACAACAATTGGTCTCGGCGGTATTTTCAAAATTTCTGAAAGTATGGGCATTCCATACCACTCAGAAGACCTTGGCCAAACGCTAGCAGCTTGGGGTGTTGGTGATGGCCCATATTTCATCATCCCATTTGTAGGTCCATCAAATGGTAGAGATGCAATCGGTTTCGGCACCTATGTTTTTGCAGATCCCGTTACAATCGGTATCGCAAAACTTAATGTGAAAGGCCTGAACCTGACACGTACTGGCGTAGATGCGCTTGATCAGCGCGCACGTGCTCATAACGTAATTAATTCCATTTATGAAGATGAAAATGGGTATGAACTAATGCGTTCGGCATATCGTCAGAATCGCCTGTTTGAAATCCATGATGGCAACCCTCCATCAGAGGACGATGATCTATTTGATGAACTTGATGATGATGAAACATCCGACGAAGACGGTAAATAAAGAATACATCAAGGGGCATCATGCCCCTTTTTTGGGCCCACCTGTGGTTTTGCCTAGCAATACATCAAATGCTTTTGTTTCACGCACCAGTGGGTATTTTAATGTGGCGGACGCAGGAACCTATTCTTTGCTTTTCCGTTCAGATGATTCCACCCGCTTTAACATTAACAATGGGCAACGCACACTAACGCAAACCAATTTTGGCATCACGTTCCATACTGTTGAACTTTCTGCGGGTCTTAATCATTTTACACTCGAGCACTTCGATCAAGGCGGTCCTGGACTACTGTAAATTGCTATCGCTGAGGGTAATACCCGCAATGTGAACAACTTTAGCGCACTCCGTGCAGCAGCCCCCGTACCAGAACCTACATCTGCTTTTTTACTACTAAGTGGTTTGGGTGGAATGGCATATATTCGCAGAAGAAAAGCAGCCACCAGCTAAGCTAATTTACATATCTTTTTCCAAACAAAAACGCCGCCCTTTCCAAGGCGGCGTTTTTCTATTTCCAGAAGCCAGCCAGCTTAAGCGCTTAACTGATCCTTGATTGGCAGCCTGCGAATACGCTTACCAGTGGCCGCAAAGATCGCATTAGTAATGGCTGGTGCCACTGGCGGCACCCCTGGCTCACCTACACCACCCGGAACTGCATCGCTTTCGATAATCGCTGTTTCTACTGGCGGGCATTCACTCATGCGGCACACAGGGTAACCATCAAAGTTTCCTTCAACGATAGCGCCATCTTTCGCTGTAATCTCACCGTGCATCGCAATAGACATACCGAAGAGGACAGCCCCTTCCATCTGCGCTTTCACACGGTCCGGATTCACTGCAACACCACAATCAACCGCCATCCAGGCATTTGTTACCTTTAGCTCACCGTCAGTCACCTCAACTTCAGCAGCACAAGCAACATAAGAAACGAAACTACGGTGCACACTAATGCCAATACCTTTACCTTCTGGCATATCTTTGCCGTAACCAGACATCTGCACCACTTTATCAAGCACAGCTTTCAAGCGGGCTGTATCAACAGGATGGCGCTCCAGGCTTTCACCATAGTTGCTGTATTGAGGATCACGTGGGGCGCCAGGTTGTTTCACCAGATCAACACTTGGGTTGATCTTGCGGTCAGAACCAATCAATTCCATCCACATATCAGCAGTGTTTTTGCCTTCGCCTTGTGCAATTTCATCTACCATTGAACCTACGGCGAATGCCTGCTGAATATTAGCTACTGATCGCATCCAGCCAATACGCACATGAGCTGGTGCTTTACCAGTATCCACCTGCATATTCGCTGTATCAAATGGCATATCAAGAAGACCAAGGCCAAGTTCGAAAGCACCTGGCTGGTCAGCTGCAGGGTTAAAGGTGGCACCAATAGATGGATACGCGGCTTTATGCTTCCAAGCGGTTACCTTGCCGTCTTTCACACCAACATTCACACGCTGTGCTGCAACGGTGTGATAATAGCCGTGGCGAACATCATCTTCACGGCTCCACACCATTTTAACCGGGCGTCCAACAGCTTTAGCAACAAGCGCTGCTTCAACGGCGAAATCAGGCTTAGATTTACGGCCAAACGCACCACCAAGCAGTGTTGCTTCCACATAAATTTCTTCAGGTTTTTTGCCAACGAATGCAGCAACTGTTTCCTGTACAGATGTTGGATCCTGACAGCAAACCCACATCTTCAGATCATCACCATTCCATTCAGCAGTCGCAGCTGGCGGCTCCATAGGGATATGGTGTTGGTGCGGTACATAATAATCGGCGCTATATGTTTTTGATGCTCCCTCAAGGGCTGCATCCACATCACCGCGTTTCATATGTGTTACGCTATCACCATCAATGGATTTCCAAAGTTGTTTTTCATATTCAGCGGAATCATAAGAAGCGTTTGCCCCGCCTTCAAACTGTGCATTCAGTGCCTCGCGCCCCTTCATCGCAGCCCATGTATTTGAAGCCACAACAGCAACACCGCCAACCGGTTTAAAGAGTGCAGGCATTTCAAGTGCCGGAAGCTCAACCACATCCAGTACACCGTCCACAGCCATAGCCGCCGCTTTATCGTATGACGTTACCTTACCCCCTACAACTGGCGGGCGCGCTGCAACGGCAAACACCATATTTGGGCGAATGGTATCCTGACCGAACTGGGTATCCCCGGTTACAATCTGCTTCATGTAAATGTTACGCTGAGGTTTACCAATGAACGTACGATCTACCTTTTTCTTTAGCTTTACATCTTTTGGCACTTCAAGTTTTGAAGCAGCGACAACAAACTTTGAAAAATCTTCAGATTTACCTGTGGTCTTGTTTATCACTCTGTGGTTTTTAGCTTCCACATCAGAAACTGAAACACCCCATTCATTGGCGGCGGCCTGCTCAATCATCATTCGTGCAGCGGCACCTGCCTGACGAAAGGCGTCATAAAACTTCCGGATTGATGTAGAACCATCAGTGTTCTGGTCACCAAAACGAGCCTTATCACCAAAAGCAGCTTCAATATGAAGACGACCCCAATCAGCCTCAAGCTCATCGGCTACTACTTGTGGCAAACCTGTACGGCTACCTTGCCCCATTTCTACGCGGTGTACGAAAACATGGGCCGTACCATCAGGTTTGATTGCCAGATATCCGGAAGAAACCAATTCTTCCTCACTACGGGCAGCTGCCATAACATGGTTAGACAACATCGGTGCAGCGAGAATCAAACCGGAAGTAACACCAGCTGTTTTCAAAAAGCCGCGGCGCGATACATTTTCAAGATGCCTGCTCATGCTTATGCCTCCGCTACTTGACGAATTGCTTTTTTGATACGCTCATAGGTACCACAGCGACAGATGTTACCTTCCATCGCATCAACAATTTCTTCATCGCTTGGATTCGGGTTTTCGTTCAGAAGAGACGCGGCCTGCATTAACTGGCCAGCCTGACAATACCCACATTGCGGCACATCATTTTCCGCCCATGCTTTTTGAAGTTCCGTTAGCTTATCTCCGTTAGCCAACCCTTCAATCGTCGTAATGTTTGAACCTTCGACATCTTCCATTAGCGTTTGGCAGGAACGTACAGCAGCTCCATCAACATGCACAGTACAAGCACCACACAGCCCTTCACCACACCCAAACTTGGTTCCAGTCATGCCAGCAATGTCTCGTAAATACCAAAGAAGCGGCATTTCCGCATCACCATCATATGACACGGTCTTACCATTGACTTTAAAGTCCATGGAGATTTCCCCTCTGAATTGTCTTCCTAAGAGCCGTTACTATATATCAAAAGCACCGTATGTCTAAACAACTTATGTTTATCACGGAGGAACAGTGAAGCATTAAAAACGCTTTTTTCTCGCAAATTTAGTATATTTACATTATTGTTAACAATCTACGCGTACATTGTTCTTGGTGTAATCCAAAGAACGTAAAATTTGTGTGATAAAAAGGCACATTAAACATGAATAACTTGCTGAAGAAGATAGGGGTTATCTGCGGCATTGCTATGTGCAGTACAGCAGCTCAAGCAACATATGGGTATATTGATGTTGAATCCGACCCGGGTACATATAACCCAGTTACATTAGGTGATGATGTTAATGTTTCAGCATGTGGTTCATCAGTAAATGATGTGACCTATGGCGGCAGTTACGGCCTTTGTACACTTTCTTATCTTGGTGAATTCTCACTTACCTGGCAGTTGTCATTGAATAATACTGTGGTTTCGACCACCACCTATTCTGGTTCAAATGCTGTTAATGGTTTGAATCATACTATTGCTACAGGGGCAGGCACAGCCATCACGGTTGCCGGCACATATACTTTAGGCCTGATTATTGACATCCCCGATAGTTATGACTGGATTTTGCTGCCAAATAACTATTGGTACCGTGCAGGTAGCGATTCTGGGATTATCATCAATGGCGTTACATACGGAAACTACAGTGGGTATTCCAGTGGCTCTCCAAATATCAACGGCTTGCGTAATACTGGTGTTGCCTTTTCTGAGCTGACGATAAACCCAGCTACAATTCCTGAACCAAGCGCAGCCTTACTCCTATTGCCAGCTTTCGCAGCCATTGCAGCGCGGCGTAGAAGAAAGAGCAGCAAGTAACCCCTTCAAGCCTTAGAAATATTTCAAAGCCCCATCTGTTTATGGGGCTTTTTGCTTGCATTATATCATGCCGCTTTCTAACAACCTCTCAAAAACTCACAAAGCTTTGATAAAGTCATTATTGCTATAATCACTACTTTTAGTTACATATGAACAGAATCGTATTGAATTATGCGCGTTGTAGGGGTCGTTCCTTTTTTAGGAATATAGTATGTATAAGTTTGTTAAGCGACTTGCGGCAGCAGTATCAGTTGCACTTTTAGGTTTGAATGGTGCAAATGCTACCTTCAACATTGGTATCGACGTATTTTCCGATCCAGGAACATACGGTCCTGTAGCTTTAGGCGAGACATTTAATCTTAGCGCATGTGGGTCTGATGTTCGGCAGTCAGTACGTGGCGGCTCAACACCTGCTTCTAATAGAATATATGGTCTTTGTACACTTGACGACCTGACAGATTTTACAATTACGTGGAATCTTACCATCAATAACGTTACGCAAATCATTGCTTCAGGATCTGGTTCTAATGCAGCAAATGTTCTGAATGTGGCTGTAAATACGGGTATTGGGTCACTTTTCACAGCACCTGGCACTTATCAGCTAGGCTTGATTGTTGATATTCCAAGTACAGCAGCAAGCTTTGTTCTTCCAGATACAAACATCGGTTTTTCACAGTGTGATGCTGGTATTCGGATTGACGGTATTACATATGGTACAAACCCCACATGTAGCCTTAGCTTCTCCCCGAACATTAACGGCCACAGAAATACGGGCTTTGCCTCTACATTTCTAACGATCAATCCGGCCACAATTCCTGAGCCAAGTGCAGCACTATTACTGCTACCGGTGATGGGAATGGTTATAGCCCGCCGTAGACGCAAAAGCGCTTAGAGTTAATGAATGAAAAAGCCCGTGAACCGGGCTTTTTTTTATGTTTTGAATTCAATCTCGGTAATCTTTGCTCTTACATTGCCCAATTGCCATGTATGTGGCACTTGTCTAACAATATAGTACCGTATAGCAGACATTTGCCAAACTTCATTTGGCTCAAGAGGCTGTACAGGTTCACCAGACTCCCTTCCCTGGTGTACAGGATGTAGCTTCTTTTCAAACACCACATTGTTATTTTTATCAAGAAACTCAACGGTTACCTGAATATGCTCAATGGTAGATACCCCATTATTGCGCACCTTAAACCACACAATCGGCATTCCTGTGGTCTCTCCCACATTGCCTCTACCAGCATACAATTCTTCAATGGCGAGAAACTGAATATATTCCTCTTCACTGTACGGTGCAGGATTATCTCGCTGCATTGCATATACGACACCACTTAACACAACTAGAATTGTTCCCGTTATCATCAGGATACGCTTCATCACGACCCTCCCCAGCCAATCAAGTGAAAGTTTACGACTAATGTAATGTTATTATATAAATTTGGTTTACACCAGCACTAAACCCGCTTTAATTGTATTAAAAATAGTTAAAGCAGCATCACACATAAAGTACATGCGATCACAGGATCTCTTAGTATCTAGAACTGACACGAAGTAAATAATTCAATATGATTTCAATGCGCGCCCCTCGTTACCGAGGAGCTCGTGTTTTTTTAAAGCTCTATGGCTGTAGGCGCTGGAATACCCATTTTTTACCGTCAGACAAATCAGGCTGGAATGTATACCCGCCTTCATTGAAAGCTTTTAGTGCTTCAGGGTTATCAATGCGGTTATCAATTACATAGCGAGCCATCATACCCCGGGCCTTTTTGGCAAGGAAAGATACCACACGTGCTTTACCATCTTTTACATCCTGAAACACGGGCGTAATGATCTCGGCCTTTAGAGCCTTTTGATCTACAGCCTTAAAATATTCATTAGATGCCAGATTGATCAGCACTTGGTGCTCTAAGCCTGCCATATCCTTATTCAGTGCCTTTGAAATCAAATCGCCCCAGAAAGCATATAGATTAGCGCCGCGCTCACTGGCAAACTTGGTGCCCATCTCAAGCCTGTAGGCCTGCATCAAATCAAGCGGCTTCAATAGCCCGTAAAGGCCAGACAGAATACGAATACGGCTATTTGCGTACTCACGGTCTTCGTCGTTCAATGTTGCAGCATCAAGGCCAACATAAACATCACCCTGAAATGCATCGATGGCTGGGCGAGCATTAGTTGGTGTAAAGGGCGTTTTAAAAGCCTTAAACCGCTGCACATTCAGCTCCGCGAGATTATCCGAAATTCCCATCATCGCCTTGAGGTCTTCAGCCTTCAGCGTTTTAGCTACCTTCACCAGCTTCTTGGCCTGCGTAAGCATTGCAGGTGTATCTGCATCCGTACGGAGGTTTTCGCTTTCAAAATCAAGTTTCTTTGCAGGTGAAAGAACAATAAGCATGATGAATTTCCACTTTAATTAACTAATGACGCTGCCTTACGAGGCTCTGACCACAAAGCCCACCAGAGCGTTACCAGTGCGGCTATTACCAGCATCACAAACGCGGCCTGATTAACGAGGCTCCAATCATATGTATCCAAGATAATGCCCGCAGCGAAGGATGCAACCGCAGACATGCCGAACACGAGAAATTCATTAAGCCCTTGCACTCTTCCTTTCTCGGCATCTGAATGCACTTGAGTGAGTAAACTACTACCGCCGATAAAACAGAAGTTCCATCCAAGCCCAAGTGCGATAAGTGCAACAGAGAACTGCCAAATTTGAATACCAGAAAGCGCCGTTATAAACGCGATCGCAAACATCACATGCCCCAATAACAAAATTGGAACCAGTCCGAAGCGACTGATTAAGTGCCCCGTAAAGAGACTTGGCAGAAACATGGCAATAACATGCCCTTGAATAACTCTGGCGCTCACATTTGTGCCAAACCCACAAGCCTCAATAGCAAGTGGGGTTGCTGTCATCACAAAACTCATCATCGCGAAGCCTAGTGCGCCGTTTATAACGGCCACAATAAATTTGGGTGTTCTGACAATTTTTGATAGCGGCCGAGCTTCCCCTTTATCTTCAGCGTCCTGAACAGTTAACGGTTTATCCAGAGGCTTGAGAAAAGCAATAGGCACAAAAACCAGTGTTGTCATCATCACAACAAAAACAAACGCGCCCATAAAACTGTACGGTGCAAAACTATCATTTAGATAAAGTGTTGCTGACGGAGCAAGTACCGCAGCAATAAGTCCGCCAACAAGCACCAGAGAAAGCGCACGTGGTGCATGGGTCGCAGGAACACTCTCAGCAGCAGCAAAACGGTAATACTGCGCACTTGACTGAAATGGTCCCAACAGTGCCATCGCTGCACAGAGCATATAAAAATCACCAAAATACAGAGACGCTGAAGCAACAAGGCCCGCGAGTAAACCAAACCCAGCACCAAGCCGAAAACCAAACCGCCTAGAATACCGCTGCATGAGCATTGACATAGGCCCGGTTGAAAGTGCTGTAGCTGCAATTACCAGCGATGTTGGGAGCGTGGCAAACTTTGGGTCAGCAGCCAATAATTTCCCGGCAAGACCAGAGAAGGTTACCGCTGTCATGGACACGGCTAGAAAACAAGCTTGGGCAAACAAAAGTAAAAAAACATTTCTATTCTGAAGCACGCGTAAAACTCTCTGAATTATTGAATATTCAATGGCTAAACATTAGTGGCTGATTGCGCAAACAAATTCGCCCAAAGCCCTATAACACTTTCCATTAAGTGCTGAAAACCCGCACAAATTAAGGGATTCCATTAATTAGCCCACAAGTGCAGATTTCAGTTGCAAAGGAAACTTTTTTCACCGACAAAGATTTCTAAACGTCAGGGAAATAACGCTTATGAACAGGTCCACTTTCTTTTCAGTATTAGGCTGGGTTGCTGCCATCATTCTTATTATCTTTTTCGGATTTGTTGGTAGTATCAAATTCGTTGGCTGGCATGTGGAAATGACACAGAACTTCCTTGGCTATTTCGAGCGTTTTGGCCTGAACCGTGAACTTATGGCAATAGTCGGCGCTATTGAAACCTTCAGTGCGGTTACCTTGGTGTTGTACCGCAGACACTGGATTGCTTCATATGGTGCCTTGGGCATTATGATCACATCTATCGGCGCCATTGGTTTTCATTTGATATACGACAGTGTTGCAGAAGCAATTCCCGCGATCGCGACATATGCACTTTCCACCTACGTATTCAGCCAAAACCTTGATATTCTAAAAGCAAAGTTTGCACCTAAAGAAACAACCGAAGAACAATAATAAAATCCAACAGAGGGATATCCCAATGACAAAAGATTACCGTAAAAAATCAATCGGTAACCACCGCCTGAGCCCCGAAACACAAATGATGGGTTATGGCTATGACCCAAAACTCTCGGAAGGCTCTCTTAAGCCACCGGTATTTATGACATCCACGTTCGTGTTTGATAAAGCACAAGATGGTAAAGAGTTCTTTGAACTTGCATACGGCAAACGTGAAGCAGAACAAGGTGAAGAGCCAGGCCTGATTTATTCCCGTATCAACAACCCAAATCTGGAAGTTCTCGAGGACCGTTTGGCACTGTGGGAAAACGCTGACAAAGGCCTTACTTTCTCAAGCGGCATGGCGGCGATTTCTACTTGTCTTTGGGCGCACCTTCGCCCTGGTGATGTGATCGTATATTCTGCGCCAATCTATGGCGGTACAGAATATCTTATCCGTAATATTCTACCGGAATACGGCATCAAAGCTGTTGAATTTGAATCTGGCGGCACAGAGCCAACACTTGAACCAGCTATCGAAGAAGCGAAAAAGCTTGGTCGTGTTGCAGTAATTTATACGGAAACCCCAGCCAACCCAACGAATGGCCTTGTTGATCTGAATGCCTGCCGTGACGCTGCCGATAAACTTGGTGAAGAAACAGGCACACGCCCTGTTATTATGACAGATAACACCTTCCTTGGCCCAGTATGGCAGCACCCGCTTGAGCATGGTGCGGATATTGTTATCTACTCACTTACAAAATATGTGGCTGGCCACTCTGATGTTGTAGCTGGTGCGGCTGTGGGTAGCGCTGAACGTATGGGCCCTGTCGCAGGCTTCCGTACAATCCTCGGCACAATGTGTGATCCACATACTGGCTGGCTGATTATGCGCTCTCTTGAAACGCTTAAACTACGTATGTCAGCTGCCTCTGAAAATGCGAAAAAGATTGCTGAATTCCTTCGAGATCATCCTAAGGTAGGTAAAGTTCATTACCTTGGTTTCCTTGAAGAAAACCACCCATGTTACCGTATTTTCAAAGAGCAATGTGGTGGCCACGCAGGTGCAACATTTGCCTTTGATGTAAACGGTGATGAAGCAGCAGCATTCCGTGTGCTTGATGCACTCCAGGTTATCAAACTTGCGGTAAGTCTAGGCGGTACAGAAAGCCTTATGGAACACCCATTCGCCATGACACACTCTGATGTACCTGATGACGTAAAAGAACGCCTCGGCATCACAGAGTCCATGCTCCGCATTTCAGTTGGTGTTGAAAACGCTGATGATCTGATCGCAGATCTATCTCAAGCGCTAGACGCAATGTAATTAAAAAAGGGAAGCAAGCCCACCGCTTGCTTCCCTTTTCTACCCTCGCCCGTTTTCCTCGGGCTACTTCATAATTTCTTTCTTAAACTCGGCGCAATCACCATCATGGTGCATATCGATGCCGTACAAGAATTTCCAACCATCCTTCGATTTCGCCAGTGTGAACTGGTTAATACCGCATCCAACAAACTTACCTTTATAAGTAAGCTCAAACGGCGCCCAAACAGTCGCCAGTTCTGGTGATGCAGAAAGTGTTTTCACACCAAACACCTGTTCATCAGCATCGCCATCTTCCTGCGCATCAACCCAACTGATCCAGCGTTCAAAAGTGCCTTGCTGTAACGTGCCATCTGGCTTCAAACGGTCAAGCCGTGCGTCTGCCACCACCATTTCGCGGATAGCACCGCCATTACCGGCGCGCATCGCATCAAAAAGTTTGATAACCATATCTTCAGGGCTTACGTCACTTGCCCCTGTAGCAGTTGATGAAAGAGCCATAAGTGCCCCAACCATTACATGTTTCTTAATCACCGTATTTCCCCTCAGTTCCACATTCACCGATATAGAAAGAACGAGCGAAACAAAAGCGATATTATTCCTTGCTAAACGAAGGTTAAAACGGCTTAAGCCTCTTCGATAATACGTTCATTTGGAAGATAAATGGTAAAGCTAGAGCCGATATCCATGGTGCTTTCAAGCTCAACCCGGCCATCATGCATATCAACAAAAACCTTCACCAAAGCAAGACCAAGGCCTGTGCCTTCATGGTTTTTACTAAGCGCTGATGCCGCTCTTACAAATGGTGAGAAAACCAATTCCTGATCTTCTTTCGGAATACCAATACCGCTGTCTTTAACGTTAATTGCTAACTCACCACTATCTGTAACCCAAGAGGCGATTTGCACATTATTACCACCTGCCGGAGTAAACTTCACTGCATTAGACAGAAGATTAAGAACAGACTGCTTAAGACGTAAACGGTCCCCGTTAACTTTAGGCAGGTCTTCATTTGGTGGTAACTTCAGGTCGATCTGGAAACCTTTTTGCAGCGCCTGTCCACCAATAAGCGCAAGGCTTTCATGGAACATTTTCACCACATCAACAGTTTCTTCTTCCATGTTGAACTGACCAGCTTCAATTTTAGCCAAATCAAGCACCTCACCCAGAATATCGGAGAGATGTTCACTGGAGTTTCGAATGTCCTGAAGATACTCGCGGTATTTTTCATGGCCAATTGGCCCGAACATCTGATCAGCCATAATGCTTGAGAAACCAATAATCGCATTAAGCGGTGTACGGAGTTCGTGGCTCACGTTTGCAAGGAACACACTTTTTGCACGGTTCGCAGCTTCGGCCTGCTCTTTAGTAACCAAAAGCTCCATGGTGGTTTTCTTGGTACGCTCAACTTCCTGCTCAAGTTCCCAGGACCGCTTCCGTAGTGTTTCCTCAGAAGATGAAAGCGCTTTGTTTGTTGATCTAAGGTTATCAATAAGCACCTGCACCGCATCAAAAGACAGGTTAATCTGGCTCGCAAGAAGGCCAAGCTCATCTTTGCGATGTTTTTTATGAACCGCAATTCTTTGCTCTCTCGGCTGTTCAGGATTAATCGCAGAAATCTTTTCCACAATCTGAACAAGGGATTTTGTAAGCCCTTGGTGGAACGCAAAATAAAGGAGAAGTACGAGCAAAAGGTTGCGTACTAGCCCTGACATAAAGGTTGTTACAGCACGCGAGAAGAAAGGCTGCAAACCCACAGCTCGGTCAACTACAACGCGCAAGCTGCCTGGCTGATCCGCCATGGTATCTGGTAGTTCAAGTTCACGTTCGTAGGTGGAAATATCTGTGATTAACTGCCTGGCGACCCGTACACTATTTGTGCCGAAACCCGAGGTATCCTGCTGGTCTGCAGAAAGTACGGCTCCGTGATCATCGAGGATAGCCGCTTCCGCGATATAATCATATTCCATCAGACCAGAGACAACCTCTGTCGCCAAATCAGAATCAAGAATAAGTACAGCCCGTGTCGCAGCTTTTTGCGCCACCGCCAAACTTTTGTTCACCTTCTGATCAAGAAGATCACCTTCTTCAAGATAATCAAGATACACCTGACCGGCGGATAAGATTAAACCTACAACAAATGCAATAATTACTGCTGTACGCGCTAGCTTAAACGATAATCTGTCTGACCAATGCAGTTTCAAGAAAAAATCCCCTGCGATTCCACTCTTAACATTATACCTTGGTGAACAACCCTAAATATTCGGTTTACAGAAACCGATAATCTCGCCTATTGACAAAAAAAACGGTATTTTTTTTTACCACTTGCCAATATTTTTCATCGAAGCCCACGGTTCCTGCGGTTCTAGGCGTCCACCTTTTTGTAATAGCTCGATAGAAATATTATCCGGACTCCTGATAAAGGCCATATATCCATCGCGCGGAGGGCGATTAATAACCACGCCTTTATCCATCAAACGCTGACAGGTTTCGTAAATATCATCCACCGCGTAAGCTAGATGGCCAAAGTTACGGCCCTCATCATATTCTTCCGGGTCCCAGTTATAAGTAAGCTCTACCTGAGCATCCTCGTTGTCTTCAGCCGCGAGGAAAACAAGCGTGAAACGCCCTGCTTCCACTTCTTTCCGGCCTACTTCCTTAAGCCCAAGCTTGTTACAGTAGAAATCCATAGATTCTTCAAGGTTCGTTACCCGAACCATTGTATGGAGATATTTCATCTTATTTTCCTGAGAAAACTTTACCAAGAATGCGCTCAAGCCATTCTTTATCTGTTTCATCAAATGCTGCGTGCTGTTCTGAATCCACATCAAACACAGCGATCAGCTCACCAGCTGTGTTTGTCACTGGCACAACAATTTCACTGTTGGAGCGGCTATCACAGGCAATATGGTTTGCTAATGCATGCACATCTTCAACCACCTGAGTTTCGCCGGTTTCAGCAGCTGTACCACATACACCGCGACCAAATGGAATGCGCAAACACCCAAGTGTACCTTGATAAGGTCCAACCACCAGCATGCGTTCCTGCACCGGATCAACCACATAAAAGCCAGTCCAGAAATAAGTTTCCGGGAATGCGAGCGATAACAGACAAGAAACAGTTGCCATTTGCGCTGTTACATTCTCTTCGCCTTCAAGAACCGCCAAAATCTGGCTTTCTGTGGTTTGATATATGTCCTGCTTACTCATCACACATCCATAGTCTTTAATTTATACAAGGCCAACACCCCTAAAGGTTTAACACCTTCACTTATACGATTGGATATTTGCCTACCATATTTAGAAAGTAGTTGCAGAGATTTTATTGCGAATATGTGAACAAAACCAAGATTTATACTGTTCGGCATAAAAAAGCCCCGGAAAAACCGAGGCTTTGTCTTTTCTATGCTTTTGTAGATTTATTCTAGACCAAGCGCCAAGAGCTCAATCTGTGAAGCGGCGCCATAAAGCTGGCCAGCTTCTGTTGTCAGCGTTTCTGGAGGCATAATGCCCGGCCAAAGTGGTTTCAAACCTTCAATGATAGCTACCGCTTTACCAACAACCTCTGCTTCAGCAGCAGTAGATTTAGAAGATGTTTCAAGGATAGCCTTCGCGATGTTTGTGAAACCGAACGCATCTTGATATTCGTGTGCATTCTGCATTTTACCGTCTACAACAGCGATCGCATACTCTTCACCAGCTGTGCGGAGAAGCGCAACAGCAAGTTTCAGCTTTTCAGCAGCAGTGCCGCTTGCGGCAGATACAAAGCCTTCATTCTTCGCAATGGCGGCAGTTACGGCCGCATAACCAGCAGCCACGGCAGCATCACCTTTTTCGCCCTCTACAGCTGTTGCAAGCATTTCAAGCTCTTCAGCAAATCCTTTAGAGCCGCGCGCTTCAAACGCAGGTACAACTTCAGCATAAAGCTCACTCTTTGGGTGCTTCATATGCATTTTAGCGTGATCAATATGGCCTGCTTTATAAAGCTCATTACCCACAAATAGGTGGCCGCGCATAAGGCCAAGTTGTGTTAGGTATGCTAGATCATCTTTCGCGAGTTCAGCATCAGAAGCAGCGCCTTCGCCCTCTCCTTCACCTTCTCCCTCGCCTTCACCAGCAGGGGCAGCGTTACCTTCGCCTTCTCCCTCGCCCTCACCTTCTCCTTCGCCTTCACCGCCAGAAGAAGCAACTTGTGATGTTTGGGAACCGTCGACAACAACCTGATGGCCTTCGCCTTCACCTTCCCCCTCGCCTTCACCTTCGCCGCCTGTGGCACAGCCGCTCAGCGCTGTAACACTAGCAAAGGCAATAGCGCTCATATTCGTCCAAAGCTTGGTACGCTTTTCCATTGATCCTACCCCTTCAAAATTGACAAAAAAACATGCGGGTTTAATTTAGTTGATCGGCAGATTAATCATGATTAATCTATTTTGCAAACAATTCTCATTATTACAAAAGATCATGCAAATTTTTCTCGATAATATCTTAGATTCCCACACACTCAAGGCCATTACAGATTCTTTATCAAATGATGCGCTTTATGAAGACGGAAAGAAAACCGCAGGCCGCACCGCGCGCCGGGTGAAATCAAACCTTCAGGCTCGCCCTGATGCTGTTGAAGTTAAAGGGGCCTTAAAACTTATTGAGAAAGCGCTGATGAATCATCCTGTATTCAAAGCAGCCGCACTCCCTCAGAAATTCGCGAAACTCATGATCAACCGGTACGGCCCTGGTATGCAGTATGGGACGCATGTGGATGACCCAATCATCGCTGGTACGCGCACTGATCTTTCTTTCACCTTGTTCCTGTCTGATCCGGAAACATATGAAGGTGGTGAGCTGGTGCTCTGCAAGCATGATGGGGAAGAAAAGGTAAAACTGCCTAAGGGTGCGCTTACCCTCTATCCTTCCACCACACTTCACCATGTAGCTGAGGTAACAGAAGGGACACGATTAGCCGCTGTCGGCTGGGTTCAAAGTCGTGTTCGCCTTGCTGAGCACAGAGAAATTCTGTTTGACCTGCATACAGCGCTCGCGCAGCTGCCAGACACAGACGAAAACCTCAACGCTCGCATGCAAATTCTCAAAGCAAAAAGCAATCTCACCCGCATCTGGGCAGATTAGGCAAATAAAAAAGGGAGCTAAATAGCTCCCTTAAATCACTCTATGGCGTTTAAAACTTAGTTCCAACCGGCACGGTCAAAGATACGCACAGCAGCGGCCTGGTTTATACCCAGTTCACTTGCATTAATTGTATCTTCCTTGAACTCGCCCATCTGCTTCACAACATCAGTAACATTCGCGCCCTTAACAACCGGGTACTCATTATTACCTTCAACAAACAGGTACTGAGCACGGTTTTCTGTCAGATATTCAATGAACTTAATGGCGTTTTCACGGTTCGGCGCATACTTAAGCACACCAGCACCGCTGATGTTCACGTGCGTACCAGAAGTTTCCTGGTTCGGGTAGATTACACCAACCTGTTTGCCCACTTCATTACCGCTTGCAAGCAAACGTGCCAGATAATAGGTGTTCACAATTGAAAGTTCACACTCACCAGAAGCCACCGCACGGATGTTTGCTGTGTCATTCCCTTGTGGACGGCGGCGGAAGTTTGCCACAACGCCTTTGGTCCATTCTTCCGCTTTTTCTTCACCAACACGGCCAACCATAGCAGCTAGAAGCGAGATATTATAAATATTGGAAGAAGAACGAACACAAATCTGACCTTTGAACTCAGGCTTCGCCAGATCTTCATAAGTGTTCAGGCCTTCAGGCTTACCTTTTGCGGCATTATAAATAATCACACGAGCACGCTTGGAAAGGCCATACCACTGACCATTTGGATGACGAAGATGTGCTGGCACACGCTCTTCCAAAACAGCTGATGTAAACGGCGCAAAAATACCTTTTTGCTCTGCACGGTACAGGCGGCCTGCATCCACAGTGATGAGAATATCAGCTGGGCTGTATTTACCTTCATTCAGGATACGTTCAATGAGCGTATCGCTCGCTGCTTCAATCAGGTTAACTTTAACGCCTGTCTGTTTTTCAAAATCAGCGTAAAGCGCGAGATCAGTATCATAGTGGCGTGCACTATATACATTCACAACACCATCCGCATTTGCTGAGCTTGCGAACAAGCCTGTTACTGCCATCGCTGCGGCCATTGCTGTCTTGGTAAATTGGCGAATCATGGTATCCCCTATTTTCTTTCATATTTATTGATAGTAATTATCAATAACAAAATTAATTGTCCAGCCTCTGGGTTATTTTTGGTGATGGAAAACGAAGAATTCCTTCGAAGCAGCAGAGAGACGAACATTATCCCCTACTGAAAGGTTATCTGCGTTTGGAACCGACACTCGAAGTGGGGCAAGGGATGGTGCCGCCTCAACCGGCAACAAGAACACCAACCAACTGCTTCCAACAAAACGAATATCCGCAATACGAAGCGATGCTTCTTCCACCTTTTCTAACTTAAGGCCACTTGGCCGTACAACGAGCGTACAATTCTTACGTTCAGATGTGTCAGCCTTAGGGCAGCCAATGCTGCCGTAATCCGTGAGGTAACCAGTTTCTGTGCAAAGTGCGGGAATGGTTTGCGCATTCCCAAACAGTCCAGCCACCGTTGGATCAACCGGGTTTTCATACAGTTCCTTAGGCGTAGCAGCCTGAACAATTTTCCCGGCATCAAGCACCGCGATCACATCCGCCATTTCCATCGCTTCTGATGGATCATGCGTTACAAGGATTGTGGTTGTCCCACTTTCCTTAAGCGTACGGCGCGCAGATTCCCTGAGCGCACGACGGAGTGTACTATCAATGCTTGCGTATGGTTCATCCATCAACAGAACGCGCGGTTTTGGTGCGAGTGATCTAGCCAGTGCTACACGTTGTTGCTGCCCACCTGAAAGGGTGTGGGGATACCTGCTTTCAAAATCCGGCAGCCCGATGGACTTCAAGAGGCTTGAAGCAATTGCCTCTTTTTCCGCTCTGGTCTTTCCCTCAAGACCAAAAGCGATATTCTCCGCAAGGGTCATATGCGGAAACAGCGCATTTTCCTGAAACATTAAACCAACAGGGCGATCTTCCGGTGCGGGTTCATCCCCCGGCGTAGCCAGTGTTTCACCGTCCACCAAAATCTCGCCAGCCTGAAGTGGCTCTAGGCCAGCTGCCAAACGCAACATAGTACTTTTACCGCCACCTGACGGGCCTAAAAGACAGGTGATTTCACCGGCCTTTGCTTCAAGGTTTACATTCTTCAGAACGGCGTTATCACCGTAAGCATGAGAAATATTTTGGAAAGTTAAGGTCATAAACAGGAAATGCTTTGTCTTTTTACTTGAAATTGAACCCTAATCTAATGAAGAAGATATTCCAAGCCTGCTTCATAGTGTGAGACGGATTATCACAGGGTATTCATTTCACCAAGAAGATAGGCGCTTTTTAGTTCGGGATTATTTTATGAAAAAACTCAGTGGCACAAGTTATGGATGGCAGCTTTCAAGTTTGCTGATTTCCGCCCTTATCGCCGTGCCAATGGTGTTTATTATCATAAGCCTGTTTTCAGGCGCTGACCCTGCGTGGACCCACCTGAAGGAAACAATCCTACCAAGCTATATTGGCAACACAGTTCTGTTGATGGCGCAAGTAGCCCTTTATTCCACCATTATAGGTGTTTCCACCGCATGGCTAACTGCAGCAACTCAGTTCCCGGGGCGTCAATTCTTTTCCTGGGCGCTTATGTTGCCGCTCGCCGCGCCTGCTTATATCGTGGCCTATGTGTATACCGATCTGCTTGATTTCAGTGGCCCCGTGCAAACTGCTTTCAGGGCGATCACTGGCTATGAAGCGGGGGATTATATGTTTCCGCAAATTCGGTCATTAACGGGTGCCGCACTGATGTTGAGCCTGGTGCTCTATCCTTATGTTTATATGCTGGCGCGAGCTTCCTTTGTTCAGCGTTCAGCTACACTGTTTGATGCCGCACGCACGCTTGGTGCCCGGCCACTAAAAGCATTTTTCAAAATCGCTCTGCCTGCTGCGCGCCCCGCAATCGCCGCAGGCCTTGCGCTTGTACTGATGGAAACACTCGCTGATTTTGGCGTGGTGGAATACTTCGGCGTACCCACCTTCTCCACAGGTATTTTCAGAACATGGTTCGCTATGGGGGAGAAAATGGCAGCCATGAAGCTGGCAGCTGTGATGTTCATTATCGTGGCTTTCCTTGTTGTGCTGGAGAAATGGAGCCGTAAGGGGACCACGCAAAGCGCCCATGCCCGTGATGCTGCCATGAACCGAGCCCCCCTTAAGGGCATGCAAGCCTTTGGTGCTGTTTTAATCTGCGCGCTTCCTGTGCTTCTTGGATGTGTAATTCCGCTCGCAGTTCTCGGCAATCTAGCCATCACTGTGGGTGACCCAAAGCTTGGTTATGATTTCAGTGATTTTACCATTAACAGCGTGTCAGTTGCAGGAATGGCTGTTGGTGTCGCGCTCATCGCGGCGCTTATGCTTACCTATGCACAGCGTATTGCACCGACAAAAACAACAGCCGGTGCCATTCAAATTTCCACTCTTGGTTATGCGCTTCCAGGCGCGATGCTCGCGATTGGCTTACTTGCGCCACTTTCCCAACTTGATCGCTGGTTGGCTGAATTCTTTGAAACCACCTTTGATTGGCGCTCTGGCCTTTTGCTTACTGGCACAGTGACAACACTGGTTTACGCCTATGTAGTACGCTTCCTGACAGTAGCCTACAACACCACATCAAGCGGGCTTGAACAGATACCGCCGATTTATGATCAAGCGGCACGCAGCCTTGGCGCAAAACCGTTCAGACTAGTGAAAGAAATCCATTTCCCCCTAATGCAACGCTCAGTGGTAGCTGCGGGTATTTTAATTTTCGTGGATACGATGCGAGAACTACCAGCAACTCTGCTTCTAAGACCATTTAACTTTGAAACGCTGGCAACACGGGTTTACCGTTTGGCGGGAGATGAGCGTTTGGCGGAAGCTTCCACTGCCGCCATCGCTATTGTTTTAATTGGCCTGATCCCAGTACTTACACTGAATAAGCTGACAGACCGAAAACACTAGTTAGTGGGAAGCCACCACTTTAATTTTCAGCTCAATATTCTTTGAAACCCACGCGGCATCAGCATCTGACTGCACACCGAGATCGTAAGCGATACGATCAATCGAATGGCTTGCGTTCATTTCAGCAATATTACCGTTTGTATCAAGCGTAAAGGCAAGGGTAAGAGGCAAAGTTTTATCGCGGATTTGAAGCGTTCCTTCAGCCGTATAAGCATTCCCGCCTGTGTGGGTGAAAGTTACTGCTTCAAAGACGGCTATTTTATACGTATCAACCTTGAACCAGTCCTCACCTTTCAAAGTACCATCATAAAGGCCGTTGCCTGTTTTCGCTGTTGATGGATCAAAAGTTACTTTCACCTTTGAAGCAGAAAGGTTAGACGCATCAAAATTGATATCTGCCTGCCATTTTTCAAATACGCCGGTAAATTCATTCCCTGCATGAGTACCACCAAAACGTACTTCGCTTTTGCTGTGATCGACTTTCCAATCCGCCGCAAAAGAAGCGCCAGCAATCAATACAGATGCAAGGGCACCAATTATAAGGTTTTTCATCATTATTCTTCTTCTCGCTGTACTGGAGCTTTCAGGAACGGCAACATACGAACAAGCGTATTATCTTTTGCAATTACATGATGCTTCAGTGCTGCACCAATATGCAGAACGATAAGTGCGATACCGCCATATGCAATCACTTCATGCATTTCCTTAAACACACCTTCCCATTCCTGTTTACCTGCCATATCAAGGCTTGAAAGCGCATGCAGATGCGGAACTTCAAACTGGTTGAAATACATGGTCGGCAGCCCCCATGGGCTTGCAGAAACCATCAACCAACCCGTAATGGGAAGGCCAATCATCAAGGCATAAAACAGAAAATGAGTGGTGTGTGCCGCCATACGTTCCCATGCAACCATGCCTGAGGACATCGCTGGCACCTTATGGGTAAAACGCCAGATAAGGCGAACAACACTGAGCACCAACACTGTAAGGCCGATTGATTTATGGATTTGGTAAACCTCAAACGCAGTTGCCTGTGTTTCCTTTTCCTTAATCGCGCCTGTCATCCAGATACCGGCCGCCATCAAACCAATAATCGCAAAAGCAATCAACCAGTGCAGAAGGATGGCAACTTTAGTGTAACGCTCTGTATTATTCGCCGCGTTCATAATTACTTAGCTTTCTGGAATTCAGCGTCGATGTTGAAGGTAACTTCATCACCAATGTAAGGCACAAGGTGTGTGAAACCAAATTCAGAACGCTTCAATGTACCTGTTGCGTTAAAACCAACCGCAGGTACTTTCGCAAATGGATGAGCATCTGTTGCGCCAATAAGCGTTGCATCAAGCGTCATATCTTTAGAAACACCAAGCATTGTTACTGTGCCGTGGATTTTCGCTGTTTTATCGCCTGTTTTTTCAACAGACTTGGAAACAAATTCAATCTTCGGGAACTTGCTGCTGTTCAAAAATTTAGGATCGTTCGCGATTTCACCGTTGAAATCTGTCTCGCCCGGATAATCTGTTTCAACAGATGTCACATCAATCACTGCCTTCACAGATGATTTGCTTACATCATCCACATCAAGGTTAAGATCAATATCAAACTTTGTAAAACGTGCATTATAAACTGAGAGGCCCAGGTGGCTGATTTTCCATGTTACACTCGCGTGTGTTGGATCAACTTTATAAACACCTGATGGCGCCGCTACATCAGCTGCAATTACAGGCGCTGCGATTGAACCAAGTGCGAGAGATGCACCAATTACAGCCGTTTTTAGTAACTTCATTATAAAACTCCTCGTCTGAATGTGTTTTGCATACTCTCACAGTGCGAATTCAATCACGAGAACCTACAAAAAATGTATCAACATTCTGATTTTATTGACAAACGACAGGCTCGAATACTCAACACCGACAAACCTGCAAATTTTCACATTACAAACTTAGGGAGATTTTTCTGCTCACAAAAGCGCGATTTTTGCGACAATGTGTTCCAAAATTTGGAACACTATTCCTTATTTGAAGAAAAATGTTCTATGAGATAACGATGGATAAGCGCACGCTCTTCTGCTTCCAGTTCAGGCATATTCTGCTTTTCAACCATCCAATCGAGAAGATAATCCCACCGTTCTGGCGTTACTCGCTGCTGCATCACGATCGCCAAACTATGACAAGAAGCACAGTAAGCAGCCACCTCTTCATACCCTTCTGTACGCGGTAAGCCCCAATAATCATCATTGGGGTCAAACTTGCTACCACGCGCGATAGCAGAGCGTTTAATCAAGGGATCAAGGGCGTTAAAGGTATCTTTGTATCGGATAGAACCATCATAGGCAGCGGCCATAGCTTCTACGCGCGCACTTCGGCGCTCTTGCAATTCTTGATCCACTTCCGGCATTTCTGCTTCACTACAAGCAGCAAGCATCAACACACTGATTATAACAGCACGCATCAAAGCACCTAAACCGCAAATACAGCAACGCGGTGCTGCATGTTATTCAGATACCCTTTAGGGTTCCAGCCAGGCACCACAGAAGGCTGGCTTGTTCCGGTATGATCTGTGGCCCGTGCCCACACTTCATAATATCCAGCTTTCGGGAAGGTAAGCATCGCCTTCCAGTGCTGCCACGCGAATTTGTTCACTGGTTTATCCAGCTTTGCTTTTTGCCATGTAGCCCCGAAATCAATGGAGACTTCCATCTCAGATACATCACCCTGCCCTGACCATGCATGCCCCCTGAATTCCACCTTTTCACCCAGCTTCACACGGCTACCCGTTACAGGGTATGTAACCAGTGATTTCACAGGCATTTCGTGGATGATAACCATATCTTCTTTGGGCACTTCCGTACCCGGACTAACAGGATATGCAGGCATACGGTAGGCAGTACCTGTCATCTTCGGACCATCATGGATTTGATCTCTGATTTCAATGCGCTTAAGCCATTTCTGTGAGCATGATCCTGGCCAGCCCGGCACCACTAAACGCACCGGAAAACCATTCAGCACAGGGAGCGGTTCGCCGTTCATCTCGAACGCAATGATGCTATCTTCTTCTAAGGCTTTCGAGATTGGAACACCTCGCGAAATTGGCGCTTTCTCGGGATCACCAGACAAGTGCATATCCACGCTGTGATGGGCCGTGTAAACGGCAGTATCTTTAACGCCAGCTTTCTTCAGCACATCACGAAGACGAACCCCTGTCCACTGAGGGCAACCGATAGCTCCTAACGACCACTGGTTCCCAGAAGCGCCCGGCTCATAGAACTTACGGCCATTGCCGCCGCATTCTATCCACAGCTGTTTAGTAACCACCTCAAAATCACGTTTTAGGTCTGCAATCGACAACGTGAGGGGCGTTTCCACTTCACCATCAATAGTGATTGTCCAACTATCAGCTGGGTGCTCTTCATAATCCGGCACAATACCATTATTGCGCACAAACAACCGGCTTGCAGGCGTGATAGCATCATCCAATAAATGCGCTGGTGTTTCCATATTAATCGGGCGAGCATTGAGGAGCGTGAGGCCATCTTTGCGAGCGATAAGCGCATCATCATCCAGCCGAACATCGTCATTCGCATAAGCGACAGGCAATAGGCCTTTAGGCATGTTTTTAAGGAACGGAATATTCGTACCAAACATAAAAGCAGCGGAACCAACGCCCCCCAACAACAGCTTTCTGCGTGAAATATTCATCGCCGCTTTTTTACCTGCCATGTTTGCCTCCCAAAACTCGGTAAATTAGTAGCAAGCTCTTACAGAGCAGCCTTAAACGCAAGAAAAAACATAAAAAACAACAGTTTTGTGAAATACCAACACTGTATTTTAGAAATTATTTTTAACTACATTCTATCAAACAAAAATTATTAGGTTAGAAATACAAAAAGCCGAGCACCTAAGTGCCCGGCTTTGGAATTTAAGGAGCGCCAAATCTTAGATATGCAGAGCGTGTCCAAGGGCTTTAAGCGCTGCTTCCTGGAAACCTTCACTTTGTGTCGGATGCGCGTGAATTGTGCCCGCAACATCTTCTAGGCATGCTCCCATTTCAAGGGCAAGTGAGAAGGCAGCTGAAAGTTCAGCAACGCCTTTACCCACAGCCTGAATACCAAGCACAAGATGGTTATCTTTGCGCGCTACAATGCGAACAAAACCAGTTTCAGCTTCCATAGTCATCGCGCGGCCATTGGCTGCGAACGGGAAGACACCAATTTTGGTTTCATAACCCGCAGCTTCCGCTTCTTCAGGCGACAGACCAGCTGTCACGATTTCAGGGTCAGTGAAACAAACGGCTGGGATAGAAACTTTATCGAACGTACGGTTCATGCCAGAGATAATCTCAGCAACCATTTCACCTTGTGCCATCGCACGGTGGGCCAGCATTGGCTCGCCTGTAAGGTCACCAATCGCATAAACGCCTGTCATGGATGTTTCGCATTTGTCGTTAATCGCAACAACGCGGCCATTCATGGTTAGATCAAGCTCTTCGAGACCAAAGCCTTCTGTTTTCGCACGGCGACCAACGGTTACGAGGATTTTGCTCGCTTCCAGTGTTTTATCACCATCAGCTGTTTCAACAGTAAGCGCTGTGCCGTCTTCGTTAGCTGCTTTAGCTTTTGTATTCAGAAGCACTTCGATACCAAGATCCTTAAGGCTCGCCATAATCGGCTTGGATAGATCAGCATCA
This sequence comes from Kordiimonas sp. SCSIO 12603, assembly GCF_024398035.1. Lineage (NCBI taxonomy): Bacteria > Pseudomonadati > Pseudomonadota > Alphaproteobacteria > Kordiimonadales > Kordiimonadaceae > Kordiimonas > Kordiimonas sp. SCSIO 12603. The sequence goes on along the minus strand of NZ_CP073748.1, from coordinate 1,784,722 downwards.
TACTGCGGCAAGATACGCTCAGCAGCTTCAACAACTGTAACTTTCGCACCCATTTTCGCGTATGCTGTACCTAGTTCAAGCCCGATATAACCACCGCCGATAACAACCAACTTCTCAGGCACACCATCAAGTGACAGTGCTTCTGTAGAAGAAATAATATTACCGCCAAATGGTAGGCTCGGGATTTCAACAGGCACACTACCAGTTGCCAAGATTACATTCTCAGCCTTGATAGTTACGTCGCCTTCATCGGTTGCCACCAAACAAGTTTTACCGTCAACCATCTTGCCCCAGCCTTTAACAAGCTGTGCTTTATTCTTTTTGAGCAGGCCAGTAACACCGCTGTTCAGGCGTTTTACGATGCTGTCTTTCCATTCAATGGTTTTAGACAGATCAATAGACGGCGTTTGAACGCTGATGCCCAGAACATTCTCGCCAGTAAAATGCATGGATTTTTCAAATTCATCAGCAGCATGGATAAGTGCTTTAGATGGAATACAGCCAACATTCAGGCATGTGCCGCCCGGTGCCTGCCCATCTACAATCACAGTATCAAGACCAAGCTGTCCCGCACGAATAGCAGCAACATAGCCACCCGGCCCCGCGCCAAGCACGAGAACTTTACAGTTAATCGTTTTCATAATTAGCGCTCCATGAAGAGAGTTGCTGGGTTTTCAAGCAGCTGTTTGATACGCTGGATAAATTCAGCAGCATCCCAACCATCGATAATGCGGTGATCAAACGATGAAGAAAGGTTCATCATCTTACGCGGTACAAAACCACCATCACGCCATTCTGGGCGGATCGCTACTTTGTTCACGCCAACAATCGCAACTTCCGGGCTGTTCATCACAGGTGTGGAAACAATGCCGCCCATCTTACCAAGGCTTGAAAGCGTGATTGTTGAACCTGTCAATTCCTCGCGAGAGATAGAACCATCACGTGCAGCGTTTGCAAGGCGTTTTGCTTCGTTCGCAAAATCATTGATTTCCATTGCTTCACAGTGGTTCAACACTGGCACCATAAGGCCACCCGGTGTTTGCGCAGCCATACCAATATGAACGCCGCCATATGTGTACAGCATGTCATTGCCGTCATCATAGTGGCTGTTCAGCTTTGGATAATCTTTAATCGCCATAACCATCGCCTTCATAATGAAAGGCAGGATTGTTAGCTTCGGATCATCTTCTTTGCGTGTCGCATTCATATGCTCACGTAGTTCTTCAAGCGCCGTTACATCAATCTCATCAACATAAGTGATGTGCGGGATACGCTGCTTGGCATCCTGCATACGCTCAGCAATTTTACGGCGCAAGCCGATAACTTTTGTTTCTTCAACAGATGTATCAGCACGCTTTGATGAACCACCAACCGGTGCAGAAGCGCCAGAGATATAATCTTCAAGATCTTCGTGCGTGATACGGCCTGCAGGGCCAGTACCAAATACATACTGTAGTTTCACACCAGCATCTGCAGCACGTTTGCGCACAGCAGGAGAAGCAATTGGCTTCTCACCTTCTTTACGCGGTGCGCCAGATGTTGCTTTCTTCGCAGAAGCAACTGGCTTTTTCACAACAGCTGTTTTCTTTGGCGCAGGTGCTGGAGCCGGCTCAGCTTTCGCTTCCGGTTTTGCTTCTTCTTTCGGCGCTTCTTCAGCGGCAGGTGCTGGCGCGTCAGCCTCAGCTGAAATCATCGCTTCGTTGCCTTCACCTTCAACTTCAAGTGTGATGATCACGGCGCCAACCGGTGTCATATCACCAATAGTGCCAGAGATTTCTTTCACCACACCATCAACCGGGCTTGGGATTTCAACCGTTGCTTTGTCTGTCATTACAGCAGCGAGAACGTCATCCTCTTTGACAACGTCACCAGCGCTTACGTTCCATTCTACGATTTCAGCTTCGGTAATACCTTCACCAACATCTGGCATCTGGATTTTATGCAGTCCCATTATACCGCCTCCATCATAGCTTTGAGTTCACGGCCAACACGTGCTGGACCAGGGAAATAATCCCATTCCTGTGCGTGTGGGTATGGTGTGTCGTAACCGGCTACACGAACAACTGGGCTTTCAAGGTGATAGAAGCAGCGCTCCTGAACCTGAGCAGCAAGCTCAGCACCAAAACCAGATGTTTGTGTCGCTTCATGAAGCACCATGCAGCGGCCTGTTTTCTTCACAGATTCAACAATCGCATCCACATCAAGTGGTAGTAGTGAACGCAGGTCAATGATTTCAGCATCAATGCCCGTCTCTTTCACCGCAGCTTCTGCAACATAAACCATCGTGCCGTATGTAAGGATGGTAACAGCTTTACCTTCACGGAAAGTAGAAGCTTTACCGATTTCCACAGTGTAGTGGCCTTCAGGCACATCACCAAGCGGGTGCTTGGACCAGTTGCTCGCAGGGCGATCATGGTGCCCATCGAACGGACCGTTATACAGGCGCTTTGGCTCAAATACGATTACAGGATCAGGATCTTCCATCGCTGCAATCAACAGGCCTTTGGCATCATATGGGTTTGACGGAATAACCGATTTCACACCAGCTACGTGGGTGAAAAGTGATTCCGGGCTCTGGCTGTGTGTCTGCCCGCCAAAGATACCACCTCCAACTGGAGTACGGATCGTAATCGGCGCTGTAAACTGCTCACCAGAACGGTAACGAAGGCGTGCTGCCTCTGATACAATCTGGTCATAAGCAGGATAGATATAATCTGCGAACTGGATTTCCACACATGGACGCAGGCCGTAAGCAGCCATACCAATAGCTGCACCTACGATACCGCTTTCATTAATCGGGCTATCGAACACGCGGTTCTTGCCGTATTTATCCTGAAGGCCGTGCGTACAGCGGAATACACCACCGAAATAACCAACATCTTCACCAAACACGACTACATTGTCGTCTTCAGCCATTTTCACATCCATTGCATCGCGAATGGCTTCAATCATAGACATTTGCGGCATTGGTTATACTCCCATCTTCTGGCGCTGTTCGCGCAGATGTGGCGGTAGTTCTTCAAACACCGCTTCAAACATATCTTTCGGGCTTGAACCTGCGCCCATAACACCGTGTGATTCAGCTTCTTTGGTTGCTACGCGCACTTCTTCGTCATACTCGCTTTCGGCCTGAGCATGACGCTCTTCTGACCAAAGCCCACGAGCAATCAGGTGGTTCTTGAGGCGAAGGATCGGATCACCAAGCGGCCACGCTGTTGATTCTTCCTTCGGACGGTACTTGGACGGATCATCCGATGTTGAGTGTGGTGCCACACGGTATGTTACCCATTCAATAAGAACAGGACCAAAGCCGCGACGAGCACGTTCAATTGCCCAGCGGGATACAGCATAAACCGCAAGGAAATCGTTACCATCAACACGAAGGGACGGAATGTCATAGCCGTGCGCACGTTCAGCAAATGTCGCTTCATCACCACCTGCGATACCGCGGAAGGATGAAATCGCCCACTGGTTATTCACAATATTGAAAACAACTGGTGGCTTATAAACAGAAGCGTTCACAAGTGCTGAGTGGAAATCATTTTCAGCTGTTGAACCATCACCAATCCACGCAGAAGCAATTTTTGTATCGCCTTTGATTGCAGATGCCATCGCCCAACCAACTGCGTGGATGAACTGTGTGCCAAGGTTACCGGAAACCGTAAAATAATCGTGGCTGCGCGCGCTATAAAGAATAGGCAGCTGGCGACCCTTCAGTGGATCTTTCTCGTTAGACAGAATCTGGTTGATCATATCTTCCATTGGATAATCTGTCGAAAGCAGAAGACCCTGCTGGCGGTATGTTGGGAAGTTCATATCGCCTTTGGTTTGCGCCGCTTTATGCGCAATTGCGATTGCTTCCTCGCCAGTACACTTCATATAGAAGGATGTTTTACCCTGACGCTGAAGTGTCATCATACGCTCATCGAACGCACGCGTGCGGATCATTGCCTTAAGGCCATCCAGCAACACACCATCATCGATATCCTCAGCCCAAGGACCAACCGCTTCACCATCACGGTTCATCACACGGATGATTGTTGTTGCCAAATCCTTAATTTCCTGCGGACGACAATCGATCGCAGGCTTGCGTGCACTGCCCGCTTCAGGGATTTCAAGTTTGGTAAAATCAGGTTCATCACCCGGGCGGCCTGTTGGTTCAGGCACATAGAACTTCAGCGGTTCATAATCCGACATAGCGTTAAGACCCTAGACTGTTTCTGTGACAATACGTCAGCAATACTGACTTAATTTTCGCCGAGAATGCAATTTTTTTTCGCGAATTACAAGGGGAATCATTTGTGTTCACGGGCTGGTTACCAACAGGCACAGTGCCAACACAGCAGAAAAAACAACAATTGCACCCGGTTACACCCCAATTTGGCGCGGCATCATACCACAGATAAAGAACAGATAGTCGTCTAATCTTAAGTGCTCTTGTTTGTGGCGCTCGCTACCCTAGATACAGTTAAACGATAAACGAGGGATGGAATATGAAAGTAACAGACGCACTCAATAGCCGCATTTCCACACGCGCATTTCTGGATACACCGGTAAGCAAGGAAACCATTACAGACCTTCTTGAGCGCGCGAGCCGTTCGCCTTCAGGCGGTAACCTCCAACCTTGGAAGGTGATTGTGGTAGCGGGCGAGGAAAAAGAAGCTGCCTCCATGGCCGCAAAAATGGCGCTGGCGAATAATCCGAAAGGTGAAGCAGAAGGCGATCTTTCCATTTACCCTGCTGATCTGAAAGAACCATACAGAAGCCGCCGCTATAAGGTAGGTGAAGATATGTATGCGCTTCTTGGTATTCCGCGTGAAGATAAAGCGGCACGTTTTCAGTGGCTCGTGAACAACTTTGATTTCTTCGGCGCCCCTGTTGGCCTGTTTTTCGTGATGGACGAATGTATGGGCAAAGGCCAATTCGCACACCTTGGTATGTTTATGCAGTCTATCGCCCTCGTCGCTGCGGAAATGGGCCTCGCCACCTGCATGCAGGAAGCATGGGGCATGGCTCGCACTTCACTTCACAAGCATTTCGAACTGCCTGAAACTGATATCCTATACTGCGGTATGGCACTTGGCTTTGCGGATAATGAAGCAGAGGTAAATCAGCTTAAAACCGACCGCGCACCCATTGAGGAGTTCACCAGCTTCAAAGGGTATTAAATTAATAGTTGTATTTCACCCCAATAAGATAAATATTGCAAAATCTTTATTTCATTGGGGACATTCTATGATTTCTTTAGACGCTAATGGTAAAAACTTACTCAAATATCTAGTTCAAAAACTCCCTCAAATACAAGTCCATCGCCCTGATCTGTTTCCTCAATATAAACAAACTCATGATGAACTGGGCTTACGTCAGTTAGGGAAAACTTGGGGAGAAAGCCTTCAACCCCAAGGATTAGATAATTTAGGAGAATGGACTAAATTGCATAATCTTCCAGCAATTACAGGGCTAATTGTCAGTGAAGGGACACTATTACCAGGTGGAGGGTTTTACAAATTGTATGGTATCAACCCAAAGGAAGACAATTGGGTTGAGTGGTGGCAAGAACAACTTTCTAAATGCAAAGAGTATAATTGGTTGCAACATCTATAGAATAGAAGATCAATATTGATCTTCTAATTAACCACCTATCTTTTAACAATTCGATATCTATTTCTATTGACTAAATATCACTATACACCCCAAGCTCAAGCCATAGGATGTATAGTGGTATTTTACTGAGCAGTTTTATCCTTGTGAGTCAGAAACCATTTGCTAAGAACTAACTTATACAAACCTCGTTCTGACAGGCTCTTGTTTAAATCATTCAAATATTGATCAGCATCTGAATTCAACAGCTCTCTATGAGCCGTGATATTTGGCTTTCCATATACAAAATAATTTATTCCAAAAAAGAACACCCAATAACCAAATGACCTAATCCAGTTATAAGCGCTGATATCAAAGCCATTTACAATAAAGTTTATAAATAAAACCCAGACCAAACTGATACCAACCAGTATTAAAATGATCTTCAGAGGCAACCAAGCCAGATTAGATTCATTAATCTCCATATTCTCCCCCCACTCTTTCAAGCCTTTACATAAAAAGGCGAAGCCGTGAAGCTTCGCCTTTTGTTTTTCTAATGCAGTAGAAACTTACTGAGCGGTTTCGCCAGCACGTTCCATCATGGTCTTTCTGCCACCGCGGCGCTTAAAGAGTTCAACACGGCTGCGCACAGGGCGACGTGGCCAGTAGTTGTTCTCAAGGTCTGCATCCGCTGTTTCCCGTTTCGGATCAAGCGTGATGGACTTAATTTCCTTTTCAGTCATCACAAGCTTCGAAACTTTATTCGGGTTACGACGCCACAGCTCAGCAGGCCAGCGCTTCATTTCCTTTGTGCCGTCTGTATATTCGATTTCAACAATCACTGGCATCACAAGGCCGCCTTTGTTGGTGAACTCAAGGAAATAGAAGTTTTCTGCCGAATTCAGCGCTTCTTTTTCCCAATCAGACAGGCCATCAAGCAGGCGCTGGTACGCGTTGCGGTCAGCCTCAAGCACAGCTGTTTGAGGATGCTCATTATAGAAATCCTGCAGTTCAGGGCGCTCAAGCACACGGCGGCGCACATCTTTGTGGCGCTCTACTACAAGCGGTGTGCCCTTCTCTGCTTCACGCTCGGCATTATAAGCTGCTTCCACATCAGGGTTTTTGGTGTTCACCGTGCCCCATGTCACTTTATCAAGTGAGATATCCACATGATCAGTGGTGTAGAACCAACCGCGCCAGAACCAATCAAGATCATAACCAGAGGCATCTTCCATCGTACGGAAGAAATCAGCCGGGTACGGGCGCTTGAATTTCCAGCGGCGTGCATACTCTTTGAACGCGTGATCGAATGCTTCGCGGCCCATCACAGTTTCACGAAGAATATTAAACGCCACCGCAGGCTTCTGGTAAGCATTAGCACCAAACTGGATGAGAGATTCAGGATCTGTCATCACAGGCATCTGGTTCTTGCTTGTCATGAAACGGACGATTGTGTGTGGAGCACCACTGTTACCCGGCCAGCCTTCTTCCCATTCCCGGTGTGCAAGACCCTGAAGGAAAGTGTTGAAACCTTCATCCATCCAGAACCAGTCACGCTCAGGCGTGTTTACGATCATTGGGAAATAGTTGTGGCCAACTTCGTGGATAATCACACCAATCAGACCGTATTTTGTACGGCGGCTATATGTGCGTGAACCGTCTGCATGCTCTGTCGGACGTGGCGGGTTAAAGCTGATCATCGGGTATTCCATACCGCTTGTTGCAGAATTTACAGACTGCGCTGTTGGGTATGGGTACGGGAATGTATATTTGGAATATACTTCCAGCGTGTGAACGATCGCTTCTGTGGAATATTTATCCCAAAGCGGCATACCTTCTTCAGGGTAGAATGACATCGCCATGATAGTGCGGTCATCTTCCGCCTGATAGTGGCCCATTGCATCCCACACAAACTTACGCGAGGAAGCCCACGCAAAATCACGCACGTTTTCGGCGCGGAAATTCCATGTTTTTGTATCAGTCGCTTTGCCTTTTTGGGCTTCAAGCGCTTCTTCCTTGGTTACGATGAAAACAGGACGTTTAGCTGTTTTTGCTGTCTCAAGACGTTTGCGCTGTTCTGATGTTAGAACATCTTTACCGTTTGCAAGTTCACCAGTCGCGGAGATGATATGATCTGACGGTACAGTGATTTCTACATCATAATCGCCAAACTCTGTCTGGAATTCACCAAGGCCGTAAAAAGTGCGGTTATTCCATGCGCCATTATCGGTATAGCCTGCAACACGCGGGTACCACTGGCCAAGGTTATAAATCTTGTTACCGTCTTTTTCAAAATGGTGGAAACCAGAACGCTTAATGGCAATCTGCTTACTTTCCACAATATTGTAAGACCACGTGATGTTCAGCTCATGGCTTGCGCCTGGCTTAAGCGGCTTTGGCAGATCAATCCGCATCATAGTGCGCACGATACTGTACGGCAGTGCTTTACCGCCCTTACCTGTTACCGAACCAATTTTGAAACCACCATCGAAGTTCTCGCGGTATTTCATGCGCTCAAGGTTCGTGAAACTCATGCGCTTGGTTGGATTATTTGGTGTGGTTAGATGATCATCCGAATGTTTTGCAAAACGGTTCTGATCAAGCCTTACCCAAATATAACTCAGCGTATGCGGTGAATTGTTTGTGTAAGTGATTTTCTCTGAACCCGTGATGCTTTGATTATCATCATTCAGCGTTACACGGATTTTATAATCCGCACGCTGCTGCCAATATTCCGGCCCAGGATGGCCCGAGGCAATCCGCTGGTCATTTGGTGTTGGCAGGCTTTCATCAAGCTGACGAAACTTATCTTCTTGGCCTGGTTGTTTTGATTGTTTGATCTGCGCATACGCGGGCGCATGCGTGAAGGAGAATACTCCCACTGCAAGCACACAGGCCTGCAAGAAACCCTTGAACATACTGTTCTCCCCTAAATTATGCCCTTGGTGTTGGCCTAAGGCATGCCCAATAACTCGAGCATGCACCCTATCGGGAGAATTTCAAGATTACAATCTTATGCGGTGAACCGAAGTTTAGCTGCGATAATATACATCGAAGAAGAAGTAAGCCGTGATCACAATGCACATCAAAGTTACAAACGTGCGCACATACTTGTCTGGCAGCTTGCGGGCAATCCGCGCTGCCACATAACCGCCCGTGAGCGTACCTAGCAGCATAACACTGCCTTCATACCATGCGATTGCTCCCTGTACAGCAAACAGCACCACTGCAATAATCGCCACACAACTGGAAACCACCAGCTTCAACCCGTTCATGGAATTGATATTGGTGTAACCGGCCAGCACCAGATAGGCGAGAAACAAGATACCTTGCCCCGCGTTAAAGAAACCGCCGTAAGTGTTAATCGCCAGAAGAAACAGGATAATCAGCGCACTGCTGATGAAAGTGCGTTCACCGTTCCCGGCTCCCATAAGGCGCTTGTTGATTTTCCCGCCAAAAATAAACAGCACAGTGGCAAACAGCATCAGCCACGGGATCACTTCCTCAAAAACCGTTGGTGGTGTTTGCAACAGCAGCCACGCGCCCATAGCACCGCCAATCAGCGCAAACCCAATATATTTAGGTAGTTCTTTTCTGTAGCGGATCATATCATGCCGGTAAGCAAATGCCCCGCTGATATAGCCTGACATAGAAGCATAAGTGTTGGTCGCACCCGCGATAATTGGCGGCACCCCAACCGATAAAAGTGCCGGGAAAGTGATAAAGCTGCCACCACCCGCAAGGCTGTTTAAAATACCGCCAAAGAACCCTGCGGCAAAAAGAAGGATAATTTCATACATAAGCGTGGGTATAACAAAGGGAAGCGATAAGGCAAAGTGGCAGTTTATTGAATAACCTTGAAGCCCCCCTTATAAATACGCCAATTCATCAATGAAAATACAACTGATAAACCAATTGATGCAAACGCTACAGAAATCACAATAATTATTTGAGGAATATCTAAATCACCAAGCAAAAAGAGCAAAAACATTCCTTCAAGAGCAACAAGTATCAAGCTAATGACTGCTCCGACAATAAATGGCCCCAACATGATACATAGCTTCCAGAGCAGCCCCCTATATCCACCAAGATCAATTAATTCATCAAACCTATTGCGAACAGCAGAATATAATTTAGGCAACTGACCTTTGTTGGGTTCGGAAACTAATTGATACGAATCTATCCCACTCTTTAAACCATACAATGATCTGATAATCATCATTACGAGCATAAAGTTGACGCCATCCTGGAGCTCGACCAAGCCCATTGTGGTCACTAATCCAATTATGAGGACAATTGGCACTCCAAGAAAAGAGACCCCATATACTGACCCAACAATGCTAAAATATCTTAGCCACATATATTCAATTCCCCCTCGCACTTTATTGCCCTTTTAGTACAAACCATCCTGCGAGAACACTCGGAGAAAAGTGTTTAGCTGATACTCGTATTAGGCTAACGCCTATACATACGGATAAACCACCCTTCAATCACAGCGTTCGAACTATTTTTATTTTGGTAAACTGCTAGTACTTCTTTTGGAGAAAAGAAACATATCTAATGCAACCAATATGGGAATAGGGAAAAGATATACCTGTATTAAATATACGATGTATTCCTCAACAATAAATGCCTCATAGACAAGAAAACCATATACCCCCAATATACTACTAAGAATAGTTGCGATGACTGTCCACCTAGCACTGCATGGCCAACGCTTTCCAAAACGAATACATTTTTTGATAAACTGCTTCACCTTAACCCCAATCAGCTACGAAACCTCTCTTTATAATTACTATCTACCTGTTCGGCACTCGAGATGCGGCGGAGAATAGCCCGAAAAAGGCTTTCAAATCACTCATATTGAAAAGGCTGAAGGAGCGGATTTGATAAGCTTTATCTTCAAATCGTTCCTTGAGGAGCGAGAGCGGTTTAATAACAGGCTGACCATCTTCAAACACCAAAGCTTCCTTTGAGAAATGGGTATTTTCCACGATATAAACATCACCGCCGAACTTTGGAGCTAATGTTTCCGCCTGACTATGACCCACAACGAGATAATCCACGCCAAATTGCTGTTTCGTGCGGTCGATCAAGCCTTGATCAGCCTCCGGGTAATAATCCATGGCGTGCGCATAACCACGGTATTGGGTCAGGGAGTGATTGCCGTGTGTAAGGGCAAAAACATCATCCGAAATTTCAGAATAATTATCCAGTGCTTCGCGGTTCATCGCGTTCAGTTCCTCAATGGTTTTACCACTACTGAGTACAAGCTCACTAATGCCGCCGTGCATATAAAGCACGTTATTGATTTTCGTCATCACTGGCTTGGTCCGCAACCACTGCCCTAGAACCGTGGCATCACGGAGAGCCAAGGGGTACGGCATCATCTGTTCAATCGCCCACAGGTGCTCTGCTTCAACACTTTTGATAAGCCCAATGAACGCATATTGCTCGTGGTTACCGAGGAGGATATGTACCTTACCGCCATAAGCTTCTGCCTGCTGTTCCAGATCATACAGGAACCAGAGAAGATCATACACATACCTGCCACGGTCAAACATATCACCTGCAACAACCAGATGACCACCACCAAAAGCCCAGTTACCAGCCGCATTTAACACACCTGTATCAATCCCCCAACGGAGGAAATAATCCAGATTTCCTTCTAGATCAGATGTAACTGCAACAGGGCCGTCTGTGTTGAAGATTGCCGCATCATTTGTTTTGGCCGGCGGGTAAAAATCATAGCTGTATGCTTTATCACCGCAAGTGACCTTAAGCGGATCATACTCACCAACTTCAGCGGTATGCACACTATTGCCGCACGCCCACTGGGCCGCAAAACTCTTGTCCGCTTTGCGTTCTACAATCGGCCCCTGAATATGCTGAATATTGGGTTCATCAGCTGTAATTGAAAAATCCGCTCGCCACTTTATTCGTCTATCATTAAAAAAGGGCAGATAGATGGCTTGATAAACGCCGCCACTGGTGCGTACGACAGTAGCATTTTCAAGCCACACTCCGAAAACCACTACAAAAAGAAGCAGTAAGGCAGACGCAGCTTTTAAGAGCCTTATTCCCCATTTTTTCATGATGATCCCCCACACTATATTTCATACGCTTTAGTATGGGAATTTTTCTTAATATTACAATATCTTAACTTTGCGACATCATAGTAAAAAACGCAGCGGCTTCAGCGTCTGCCGGGAAAACAAGCTCCAGCCTTAACTCATCAAGCACAATGGCATTAGGCTCAGAAAACTGCGCGATCATCGTCACCGTATTAATCACCGTATCCCCGATTTTGAGTTTTGGACATAGTGCCAGTTCGTGCGGCCCTAAGTGAAGCGGTTCAGGCACATCTGAAAGATAGGCTTTCGCCCGTTCTGCCAATTCCTGCATCCTAGCGTCCGCCGGCGCTTGAAGGGCTTCACTGCGCAGTCGACGGTAAAATGCCCAGGCAACTTCAGGGAAATTCATCACCATATCTCTGAACATACCCGGTGCCATAAAAGCATCCACAAGATTTGGGGTATCCGCACCAGGCGCCATAAACAGTTTTTTCCCGGCTTCGTTAGTTTCAACAAGGTTCCACCAACGATCTACCACATAAGCTGGGAATGGGTCCTGCTGCGCGAGCAGGCGAATAAGCGCATCTTTATAAGGCGTCACTGCCTGATCAGAGATAGAAACCTCAGCATACTGAGGAGCAAGGCCCGCTAGCTCGAAAAGTTTGTTCCGATCACGAAGAGGAATTTCAAGTGCTTCCACAACCTTATGCACTGTATCTTCCTTGGGGCGCGATCTACCCGTCTCCATAAAGCTGATATGCTTCTGAGAGACTTCTGCCCTCAGGCTCAGTTCAAGCTGGCTATGCCCCCTGTGCTGCCGCCACTGTTTCATCAGCCTGCCGAAACCGCTTTGTGCCTGTGCTGTCATATCTGCCTCCTGTTCTCTCGAAATCAGCATACACGAGCAAAAACCTTCCGGCTATTACCTGTTAGGGAATTGCTGCCATTACCTCTCAGGCCATACAATCAGCCCCAACACAGGAGGCGAGAATGAACAACACATTTTTCTGGAAACTGATCTTAGGTATCTTCACAGCTATCACGCTGTATGCCGTTTTTGCGGGCAGCTTATCAGCCGCACTTGATGGCTTGATGGTCATGGGCCCATGGGGATTACAGGTAAGCTTTGATCTGGTGATTGCTTTTGGTATCTGCAATTTTTGGATTTGGCAGGATGCAAAAAGAAAAGGGATTAACCCACTCCCCTACCTTATTGGAACCCTACTTACAGGCAGCATCGCCATTCTTTTTTACATGGCGAAACACACAGGCAAAACCGAGCTTCACGGCAACACAGTTGCAGCGGAATAACCTCCCGCCGCGCTAGCTACTCCGTCTTTCGCGCTTACCTGGCGGGGTAGCTATTTAATAGTCTCAAGTAGTTCTTTCCTGAATTTTCGGTCCCGCTTCAGGTGCCATTCCCGGCTCATAGCTTCACCGCGGGTTTTAAATTCCTCCGTGTGAAGTATTTGCCACTGTCTGCCGCGCGTTGATTTCGCACCTTTTCCGCTGTTATGGGCAGCCAGACGTTTATCTAAATCATTGGTCCAACCCACATAAGTTTGGGCGCGTCCACCATCCTTCGTACCCAAAACATACACATAACAAATTTCATTCAGCATTGACGCGGTTCCATTTTACTTTGGCTGCCTATGCATATTATTCTGCTCACCAATCACAACTATAATCAGTTTGGTATGAACATCACACTCATTATCACCGCTTATTTTGGCACGCTCAGTTTTATAACCTTATGCATGTATGGATGGGATAAACGCGCCTCGATTAAAGGCAATTGGCGGGTAAAGGAAAATACCTTGCACCTGTTCGCCATTCTCGGCGGCTGGCCTGGCGCGATTTGTGGGCAAAAGCTCTTTAGACACAAAACGAAGAAACGGTCGTTTCGCATCCGTTTCTTCGCTACATGTTTTATAAATATCGCGGCCAGTATCTGGCTCTATCAACGCTTTATTCTTTAGTCGTTGCTGCGCAACGTGGATCAGCTTTCTGAAGCGCTGCGATTTGTTTCCGAGTTACAGGAATTGGCAAACAGCCATGGCCCTGCTCACAGATCATATCCCATTTGGGCCGCGCCCGTTCGTGGCATTCAAGGCAGTTGCCACCAAATTTATTCACTGCCTGATCAGTACCGCGCACTCTGATAATGCTACCTTCACCAGAGACATCAATTTCAAAGAATTCCCAATCCTTCGTGCGCGGACTCCAGCCCTTTTCACGTTTTACCATCACTTCCGTTGGCACAAGTTGCACAACAGAACCCGGTGGGTAAACGCCGCCCTTCTTACTGTTTGCAACTTCAAGAGTGGCTTCAAGATCACCCAACAGGTTATCCACATAAAAGTGGCGCACCTTGGTCATCTCAAGCATGCATTTGAAACTTTCGGCAGAAATATCTACAGCTTCATCGGCTGAAGCACCTACAGAAAATAAAACAGCTGCCGCTGCAACTGCTTTGAAAAATTTGGAAGAGTGTTGGCCCATGTTTTTCTCCTTTAAAATTTAAGGTAACCCGAAAAAAGAAGAAAGCAAATGGGCCCTAGCGTTACTCAGGGATGCGCACCATCAAGCGCGAATAGCCGTTTACAAAGCTTGAAGGCACACGTTTTGGATCTTCTAGCACTTCAATATCGGGATAACGTTTCAGAAGTTCTTCCCACAGTATGGTAAGTTGCTGCTCCGCAAGCCGCGCACCTACACAGCGGTGAATACCGGCCCCAAACGCCAAATGTCTGCGTGCATTTTCCCGTTCAATAAACACACGGTCGCCTTCGGGGAACATGTCTTCATCATAGTTACCAGAGGCATACCACATGATAACCTTATCGCCTTTTTTGATCTGCTTACCGCCTACTTCAACATCTTTGAGTGCTGTACGCCGCATATGTGCAAGTGGTGTTTGCCAGCGGATAATCTCAGAAACAAAATTTGGGATAAGAGAATGATCACTCTTTAGTTTCTCATATTCTTCAGGCCAGCGGTTCATGGCAAGGATAGAACCTGTCATGGAATTACGAGTGGTATCGTTTCCGCCCACAATCAGAAGGATAATGTTACCGAGGAATTCCATAGGCGGCATATCGTGCGTAGCTTCACCGTGTGCCAGCATGGAAATAAGTTCGGGCCTTGGCGCTTCAATAGCAGCCTGTTCTCTTAGCTGCTGGAAATACTGAAAACATTCCATCATCTCCGCACGCCACGCATCAATGCTTTCAACAATTTCTCTGTTTTCTTTACCTGTCGCCACATCAGACCAGCGGGTGAGCTTTGCTCTATCTTCAATCGGGAAACCAAAAAGCGTTGCCAGCATCAGGATCGTTAGTTCCACAGAAACATGGCTAACCCAATCAAACGGTTCACCAACTGGCAGGTTTTCCAGCACCTTGATAGTACGCTCACGGATAAGCGGTTCGTAATCCCGCATGCTTTTATTGTTCACTGAAGGTGCTACCACTCGGCGCTGTTCTGTATGCTTTGGAGGATCCATGGCAATGAACATTTCAAGCGGCAGGTCCTCGGTAATATCCGCTACCGTGATACCACCAAACTCCGCACTGGAAGAAAAATCCTTAAAGTTCAGGTTCACATCAGAGATATCTTCAAATCTAGTAAGTGACCAATATGGCCCATACATAGAATCTTCCGCATAGTGCACAGGATCTTCTTTGCGGAGCCGTTCAAAATACGGCCAGATAACATCATCACGGAACAGTTCAGGGTCCGCCAACCGAATATCTTTCAGCGACATTTCAGCTGCGCGTTTCCTGTGAAATTCTAGTGATGCCGTATCCATGGGTGACCCTCCCAATAATTATCCTCTCCCAAGTCCAAAAGCCTGACAGTTAAACTTAGTAAGCTCAAATGAATTAATTCGCACAGAGATGAATTGAATTCACCTCGCATCGCTCTATTTGCAGGATATGAGCAAATTACCGCCACTAGATAGACTGAGAGCAACAGAAGCCGCGGCGCGGTTGAAGAGCTTCAAATTAGCCGCTGCTGAGATTGGCATAACACCCTCAGCCGTGAGCCACAGAATACGTGCACTTGAAGCAGATATGGGAGCACCGCTTTTTATCAGGCACGGCAGTGGTGTAATACCCACTGAAACAGGTGCCAAGCTAGCCCAAACAATTTCTGCATCTCTCGGAGCTATTGAGAGGACCTGGAATGAACTCGCGTATGAAGCCAAAGAAAAACCCATTAAAGTGTCGTGCGCTCAAACACTTAGCTCGAATTTCCTTATCCCGCGTCTTGCCGATCACAACAAAAGGCATGCGAGTTTTAATGTTGAAATTATCACTTCAAATGACTTTGGATTGGTTGAACAGGGAACAGCGGATATCAGCCTTCATATTGGTACAGAACCTCAAACTCATTTAAATGCAGATAAACTTAGCCCAATCCGCTTCCTGCTGGTCAGCGCAAAAGATAGAGTAAGCTCGCACCTGAAGAACGGTAAACTCTCTGGACCATTACTGGCCATGAAGGCCCAACCAGATATGTGGGATTTATTCACTAGATACAGCAAAATTGAAATAGCAGAAGGCACCAAACTGCTGTGGTTTGATGCTTTCCAAAATGTTCTGACAGCTATTCAAAATGGCTTAGGGGCTACACTTATCCCCGAATGGTTACTGCCACAAATCTCAGAATCTTATGGTGTCGCGGCTGTTAGTACACAATCCATTGATGCAAATATGGCCTACTGGTTGATCAGTCAACCTGATCCTGCAAGCACAGCCGAAGTAAACAACATTAAGTCCTGGGTTAAAACCTGCGTTCGGGAAAACCTGTAACATTTCTATCTTTTGATATTTTCACCAAAGTAAACAGCCACATCACCGAGCTCTCCCTCAGCAGCTTGAGTAAGAGAAAAGGCTTCATTCTTCATCGAGATAGGAATTTGACGGTAAGTATGCCCGCCATGCTCACGAGCAACTTCGATATGAAGAATATAATCCCCCTCATTTACGGGTTTTCCGTAATCGTCTCTACCGTCCCAAGTAATATTATACTTGCCAGGCATGCGTGTGGGCCGGGTTACACCGTCTACTACTGCTTTCACTTTGCGCCCGTAACGCCGCCACCATACATAGGTTTCTTCCATCCACTCTTTACTCGTGCCAAGTAAAAGCAAGCTCCGAACCAGTTCTCGTTTCGTGTCTGTCACCCAAATGCCCACGTAGGGACGTTTGTAATTGCCTTCATCTTTATCAGGGATGTCAAAGTTCACTTTGAAGCGAAAATCATTCTTCCAGGCCACCTCATTCGAGACATGGTTAGCAGCTAATAATTTATGCCAACCCTTTGATGGAAACTGCCGCCCATCAGGGGAAACAATCAGCGCTTCTACACCAGCCAAGCTGTCTATCAACTGTAAACCTTCCCCAATAGGCATCACAGAGAGAGCAGTGGCGAGCGCATCCGCTGTCATAGCATCATCCGCCACGACAGTAGCCGCTGGCGCATTTTCTACAGGCCAACCAGTTTTAGGATCAATAATCTGGCTATAATTCTGCCCACCAACACTGAATGTACGCGTGCGGTGCCCGCTGGATGCCACCGCCTTTCCTGAGAGCGTAAGTGTCGCCATAAATCCTGCATTGTCAGCGATATCAAAGGGGTTTGCTATTCCGATGGTCCAGACTGGCTTTGCCACGGCTCCGCCCCAATAAAGCGCGTCTCCTCCGATATCCAGTTTAATGCCTGTCGCTTCAGGCACATATGATCGTGCTACTTTTAATGCACTATCGAGAATGTATCCTTTTGAAAGCGCTGTGGGATCAAGCTTAATACCATGAATATCCACAGCACCCTCAGATATCTCCATCGGCGTTCTGGAAATCTTGTCAAGCAACTCATCCAGTTCTGCTTTATCAGGCAAATTGCCGCTCTTCACAGCATCAGCCCACATAGCTTTAATATTACCTAGCTGGCAACTGAGATTCCCCTTGGTTTGTTCTTGCCAATATTCGCAAGCTTCTAGCACCAACTGCATATCTTTAGAGATTGATACCTGCCCCGCGTTTAGTTCAGCAAGCTCGCTATTTTTCCAGGCCGGACTAAAGACCAATTGCAAACGTTTGATTTCCAACACTGCAGCTTCAATTGCCTTGGTAGCCGTTTCCTTCTTGGCGCCATGGACCACCATATCAAAGGAAGTGCCGAGAATATTTTCTCGGTGATCAGAAACTGTTTCAGCGTGCAAAGGAAAAACAAGCCCAGAGATAATCCCCAGACTTGCCAGAATTGTTGAA
The DNA here is from genome assembly GCF_024398035.1 of Kordiimonas sp. SCSIO 12603. NCBI lineage: Bacteria > Pseudomonadati > Pseudomonadota > Alphaproteobacteria > Kordiimonadales > Kordiimonadaceae > Kordiimonas > Kordiimonas sp. SCSIO 12603. Next base: position 1,766,790 of record NZ_CP073748.1, on the reverse strand, counting down.
GAACGTAAGCGCACCATCATTATCACCAGCAAATACAAATATTTTTGGCAATAAGAATGATATGCAAGATTACGTCTTTGACATATGTCAGGCAGCAGCTCGAAGTTGCTCCCATGGCCCCTGAATGGCCAGTGTCATGCCGGGGTCTTTATGAATATTCGCAAAAAGGGTTCTGCCGTCCGGTGAAAAACAAGCACCAGACCACTCTGACTGAGTGTTGGAAGCAATATAATAAAGTTTCCCCTCAGGGGTTAGCCCGACCAGACACTGCGTATCATAACCATTATCCTCACAAATCACCAAGTCACCCCACTGGTTGAGTGTGATGTTATCAGGCTTTTCAAGCACACCCTGCTCTTTGGCTTCAAACACAAGTTCAATATGCCCACCAGCTTCATCAGGTGTATATTTAAATATCTGCCCCATACCTTGCTGACCGCCAGATGTGCAGGCAAAATAGATACTCCCCCGATCATAGACCATGCCTTCACCGCGGACAAAAACCGCCGCACCTTGGGCTTGTGCCTGATCGGCAACCGTATCCTCTTCCGGATCAGGCTCTTCAACCGTTACCCATTCACAGGCATAAGGCTTGCCCGCCACAAGCGGAAAACCTGACGTATGAATGATATCCCGGTCCACAAATCTCAGGCCCTGTAACACACCACCTTCTTCAAAACGGCCTTTCACGTTAGGCAGGAAACGGTAGAAACAACCCTCCATCCTGTCCTCTGTCTGATACGCGATGCTTGTCGCTGGATCGATGGCGACACCTTCATGATTAAAACGCCCCATAGCTTTAAGAGGCCTTACTTTTTCCAGCGCCGAGAAAGGGTTCACTTCAAAGTTATAGCCGTGGCGCTTCCCCATTTCCCACGCTGATCCCAGACCAGTACCTGGCTCTTCACAGCTAATCCAGCTATTCCAAGGCGTCTTGCCACCAGAACAGTTGCGGATAGTTCCTGTTAAGCTGAGATGGTGCTTAAGTACCTCCATCTTGTCATTTAACCAGATAGTGGTCGTGCCTCCACTGGCATCTGGATCATAGGCAAAACGAGGCTCCTGCGACGGAGGATCACTTGGGAAATACGTAGGTATTTCGTGGTTACGTACGAGTACGATTTCCCCACTAGGCCCAGAAAAGCACCCCATACCATCATGATAATCTGGCACTGAATGCCCGTCAGACATGATTTCACCATGCCTTGATATAATGGTGTACCGAAAACCTGCTGGCAGATCACAAATACCATCTGGATCTTTTACCAGGTTGAAAATTGGCCGCTTGATATCCTCGTTGGAACAAGCGGAAAGATGCAGCAGCGTTCCCCCAAGGGTAAGAGCAGTACCTGCTTTCACCGTTTTTGAGAGAAAGCTTCTGCGATTTAGCAACATAGCCATTTTTCTATCCCCGTTTTGTTTGTTAGCGAGAGCGGTTGCTCTCGCCATTTGCTGTCGTGCTCGGGTTTTTAGCCTTTATGGCCATTAATTGTTCAACATGTTGCTGGAACTCGGTAATCACCGGGTAGGTTTCGCTAAGCTCTTTTGCTTTTTCGTTAAGCTCGGCAAGATTTGAAACAAACAGACTACGGTCAGGCAGCAGATACTGACGTATCTCATTGATTTCCGCTGTGTGAGCTTCAAAAGCCTTATCAAAGCGAGAGTTATATTCGATGTTATATTGGATATTGCTGCTACAGCTCCATACTTCACCGAAGAAAAACTCCGCACAGAACTTGTCCTGAAGAACGATACGTTCGTTGTTGCTCACACGACCATCTTGCTCGGGACCATAGTCATAAAGATTGTCACCAACCGCCAGATATGTGCCTTCCACGATCCCATAGTCTTTTGCGAAATAACGGTAAGGATCACCATAACGGCTGAGATATAGTTCACGACTACTTTTCACGATCGTGTTTTGCGGGATTTCCAATACAACTTCTACACCCTGTCCGCGGACATAAGCATCTGGATCAAGTGACCAAGAGCGATCAAGCGTGAGCTTATTACCTGCAAAATTGAAAGCATACTCAATGGTTTGAATGTTTTCCTTTGCCTTTGCTACTGTACTGCCATCAGCGTCATAAGAAATCAGCATATTCACTTCGTTTGCAGGGCCGGAATGTGTAATCACACTATAGCGTACATCAAAAGCATACGGGTTCATCAGATCAGGCAAACCCTCATTGAAAACCAGTTCCAGTTCATTACCTTCTAGTGCAAACTTACGCTCCACTTCTTCGTGGGCATGATTAAGATGTGCATAGTTCAGATAGGCAAACGCCAAACCAACCAGTATTACAGGCGCGATGGCTGCACGTTTGAACTTCCTGTCCAGCTTTCGTTTTGGCTGATCCAGGTAAAATTCGCGAAAATAAATCGCCAGAATAAGCACAACGATATAGAGAGCCGCAGCACTCAACACCCAGTTAATTACCACAGGGAACAGACGGCCTTCATTGAAGACATAAACCCCCACCAGTACAAAGAAAGCTGCAAACAACAACCCTGCTGCAAAGGCGTTCTTAAAGAGGAACCAATATCCTTTTCGGCGGTTCACAAAGTGAGTACCAATCACCGATAAAAGGGTTCCCACCAAACTGATAGGCAGAAAGATAATTCGCTGTAGTTGCACAAACGGATTTTCTTTAGGGGCGTCATATTCCGCAATTTTCCGGGCTGTAGCTGTCTCACCCTTAGCAGCCAGAGCTTTGGTTCTGCTGTTGGCTTTATCAAGCGATATCCAGAAAATCAGGTACAGCGCCAAACCAAGGCCAAAAAGCGCGGTCAGCGCTATAAACACTAAGCGCAACACAAATGCTGGCACGCCGAACCGAATAGCAAGACCAGCACACACGCCGGCGAGAATTTTATTCTGAGGGTCCAGATAACTTTTTTTAGGTTGAACTGGTTCAGAATAATCTTCGGCCTCTTCATCACCATCAATAAAGCCAACCTGCTCAATTACACTTTCAAGCTGCTCCACCGTAATGGCTTTTTTATCGTGGCTACTGAATGTGTAGAGAAGCTCGGCGATACGTAATTCAATATCCTTAACAATCTCTGCCTCACAGTCATCACCCGCTAGCTGATGTCTGATTTTTTTCAGGTAAGAACGAAGCACATCATATGCTTCTTCATCTATCCAAAAAACCTGACCGGCTATTTCTATACTGACAACCTTATTCATCGTTCTGTCCTCTGCGGATAGATTCCACGGAATCTGTCATATCTTGCCAGGCAGCGTCTAACTTCGCGAGAAACGCTGTCCCTTCTTCTGTTAGCGCGTAATATTTACGCGGCGGACCGGCTTCAGACTCCACCCAACGGTATTGCAGGAGCTTCGCTTTCTGCAAACGGTTGAGCATTGGATATAGCGTGCCATCAGTGACGATTAGGTTCGCTGCCTTCAGACGATCTATTAGCTCGGCGGTATAAATTTCATCCTTTGCCAGCAAGCTGACAATGCAGAACTCAAGTATCCCGCGTCGCATTTGTGAAATTGTATTTTTTGCGTCCATGGGAATCACTATATAACATGCTACCATGTTATGCAAGGTAGCATGTTATATTAAAGATCATTGTAACGCATAGATGAGCTTCCCTTAACCCAAAAAGAAAGAAAAACTCATGATAAAACAAAATGATAGAATATTTTTCGTGCCAGAAATTTTTGTTATATTTTTTGCTTCTGCCGGTCTCGAAGATATTTTTTATTGGTGATTTTCATCACCTTTTGGAAACGAGGACATTCTAAATGACTTGGTGCTTCACATACAGCTGCATGCCTCAAACCATCTCTCATGGCGGTAAGTTGCTTTATGTTCCTATCAAGCTCATCAGCCTTCACAAGCAACTGTTCTCGGTTAATTTCGGTACCGCCTTCAGTGAACATTGCTCCAATCTCTTCCAACGAAAAACCTGATTGTTGCCCCAACACTATAAGCTGAAGCCGAAGCAGTACATTTGGCTCAAACAAACGCCTTAACCCTCGCCTGCCGATTGAGCGAACAAGATCCTTCTCTTCATAAAACCTGATGGTAGATGCAGGCAAACCAGATAGTTTCGCAACCTCAGCAATATCAAGGATAGCAGGGTTCATAATTTTTCTCTTGACCTCAAGTTAACTTGAACTTGTAGCCTACCCATAATTCACCATAGGTTCAAGCGAGCCTAAGGTGCGGTAATTCAGTATGAGGTATGATTATGGATGAACAATTTTGGCACCAGAAATGGGCAAAGAATGAGATTCGCTTCCACCTAAGCGAGGCAAACCCAAAGCTTGTGAAATATTTCGGCGAACTTAAGCTATATGAGAATAGCCGCATTTTCTTGCCGCTTTGTGGCAAAACCAAAGATATTGGCTGGCTATTATCGAACGGACATTCCGTTGTTGGCGCAGAACTTAGCGAAGCAGCTATCACGCAGTTATTTGAAGAATTAGAGCTAGAGCCAACAGTCACTGCCGCCGGTTCCATGAAACTCTACAGTGCAGAGAATATAGATATTTATGTGGGTAATATCTTTGATCTGACAGACAGAATGTTAGGCCTTGTCGACGCTGTGTTCGACCGCGGAGCACTGGTGGCTTTACCCGCTGAAATGAGAAAACGCTATGCAGCCCATATAATCGATATCACTGAGGGCGCCCACCAACTTCTTATCTGTTTGGAATATGATCCTGCCCTCAGGAATGGACCTCCTTTTCCAATCACGGATACAGAGGTAACCCAGCATTATTTTGATACCTATCAGCTTAAATTGCTGGTGAAAGACCCACTACCGCATGAAGAATTTGATATCTCCCCCGTTACCGAAAACGCTTGGCTATTGAAAAACAAGTAGGCCAACAACAAATCAGTCGAGCAAAATTGCATGCTCGACTGATTATGCCTCGTTATTTCCCTACTCTAAGCTCCGCGAGCTTTTCTTGGGCACCTTCAAAATCAGGATCAAGCTTCAACACTTTTTCATAAGTAGCCACTGCTTTCGCTTTTTGCCCGGCCTTCAAAAAAGCTTCCGCAAGACTATCGAACGTGTTTGCCGATGTGGGGAATGTCTCTGTATTAATTTCAAAAACAGCAATCGCTTCAGCAATTTTATCATTTCCCAAAAGGAAGTAACCAAGTCGGTTTAATTCATCTTCATCAAAATAATATTTGCTCGCAGTTTGCTTAACAAATTGCTGCGCGGCATCAGCTCCGCCTTCACTAACCACCTTATAGAGCGCTTGCGCTATTGAACGCTTAAGGGGGGCGGGCTCCTTGCCTTCAAGAATAGCTTCTACATCATCCACCGCCTGATCAACACTATCGTCTGCTCCGTTATTCGTGAGCATAATGATACTACGGTCTTTATTCGGGAACATTTCAAACGCTGCCTTAAATCCGCGCCAATGCCCCCCGTGAGCCACCCGTTCTGCGCCAAGCTTGCTAGCCCTCAAACCCCAACCAAACCCGTATTCTTTAGTACTGCCGTCAGCTAGGGTGATAGGTGTAGTGGCTTCCTTCCAACTTTCCGCTGAAACCAACTGTCCCGCAGAAAGGGCTTGTTCCCACTTATGCAGATCAGAAATCGTGGCATAGATACCACCGCCGCCTACCAGATAGAAAAACGGTATTTGGTCGTTCTTGCGGATTTCCCCAGTTAATTGCGTGCTGAATCCATAAGCTCTTTTATCAATTTCATCTTCTGTATCTGGTGTACGCAAAACTGTGTCTTTCATACCCAGAGGATTAAAGAACTCATCATCCAGAAAAATCGAAAAGGATTTTTCAGACACCCGCTCAACAATTGAAGCCAGCAAGGTATAGCCTGTATTACTATAAGCCCATTTTTCCTGAGGCCCGAAGCGAACAGGCATTTTAAATTCTGCAAGCACCTTCAATAGGCCATCATTAGTGATATTCTCCTTCACTTTACCTTGCCGGTACTGCTGTGAATAATACCCCATCACTTCTGGCACCCCCGATGTATGGTTCAACAGATGCCGAATGGTAATGCCTTCATATGCCAATTCCGGGAGATATTTTCGCACATCATCATCAAACGCCAACTTACCTTGATCCTTAAGGCGCATAATTGCAGTAGCGGTAAACTGCTTGGTGATAGAACCAATATCGAATTGATGATTTGCTTCCAGTTTCACGCCTGCATCGACACCGGCTTGCCCCATTGTTTTAGTATAAACCAGTTGCCCACCATCTGTTACCAGAACAGTTCCGTTACAAATTTTGTAACCCTCACAGCGTTCAAAATAGCTATCCAACTTTTGAATTCTGCTTTCGGTACTCTGGCTTTCCTGTGCCGCAACCTGCTGGACACCTGTCACCACAAGAGCGCAAAGCCCCAAAGCGCCGGTGCGGAGCACATTCAATCCATTAGGTGTTTTTAGAATATTACGATTTCTGCTGATCATTTTTCTTCTCCAACAAGCGGGGGCGGAATTGCCTCTGTCGCTGTTGAGTTCAAAATATGGTCGGCGTAAGTATCTACAACATGAGAGTGATGAACGCCCCAAAACTCGTGACCGAAGAAGAATTTGGCATTTTTAACGTTAAAATGGGTGACGAGTTAGTTTATCCCTGAAATCAGCCCGTTGATCATTTAACCCTTTTGGGGCGAGTATAATATCGCGAGCATAAACATCATAAAGTCAGCGCGAACAATTGAGTGAAAATCCAATGAACCTATCCAGTGTTACAAACGCTATTGCCCCCTACCTCTCTGGGCTCTTAGTGATCTTTGGAAACAGCGTATTTTATATGTTTATGAAAGATGGTGCGGGACTTACCAATTACCTTTACACTCTCACACGCTTTACTCTTGAGTTGGGGCCAATAGTTTTACTTCTAAGTACATACAGCCCAAAAACCATTGAACGCCGCTGGATATACCGTCTTATTATTCTGCTTACGGGGCCTGCGATTTTAATGGGTTTAGCCAACCAATCACACACTGCCCCATATGTCATCAGTGATATTTTCAGTTTTCTTTTGTTATGGCTGATTTACGGTATTGAATATGTGAATGGTTGGTTTAGCACACGGCAAAAAAACCAGATTAAATTCAACATCAATCTTGATAATGCTCTATTTTCACTGGCGGTGATTGCCAGCTTTATAGCGGCTCTTTTCCTGGGGTCTCATCCAGAGGCAATCTATAACCAGCCTATCCCCATGGAAATAAATTTCAGGCATATTTTTGAAAACATACCCACCTTCATCTTCTTCTGGCTTCAAATGCTGCTCTTATATATGTGCCTTTATGTGCTCTATTATATAAATCATCACGTACTGATTAACCACTTCCTCAGCAAGCACGGTGTGGTGGCTTATGTTTTCGCGGGCTTTATGACGCTTATCCTTCTTTATCCACCGCTAACTTATATAGCCCTCAACTTACCAATAAGCGGCGGCAGCCAACCACTAACCCCAAGCGGAGATGACAACATCTTCAGCATTCATAATTTTAATATGGGTTTTGCGGTACTAGCCGGTAGCTTACCATTGATACTGGCGTTTAAATGGCAAGAAAACTCCAGGCAGTTATCAGAGGCAGGAAAACGACAGTTAGAAGCTGAACTTACACTGCTACAACAACAGATAAACCCTCATTTTCTCTTTAATTCACTTAATAGTCTTTATGCTCTCACCCTAACCAAATCAGTGAAAGCCCCAGAAGCCGTACTGCAACTTGCGGGACTTTTCAGATACGTAGTTTATAAAGGCGATAAGGAACGTGTGCCACTGGCAGAGGAATTTGCTTACCTACAAGATTACCTAGCTCTACAGCAACTGAGAATGGGAGAAGACTGCCAATTTAATGTCCATTTCGGCAATACCAGTTCCAATCACACCATTGCCCCCTTGATGTTAATCGTTTTTATCGAAAATGCCTTCAAACACGGCTTGGAAGGAAACAACAAAAACTCATGGTTACGTATCTCAGCGACCATAGAAGATAACAAGCTTACTTTCATTTGTGAGAATTCCATCCTGCGAACTTATAAAAACAGCACTCCCGGCATTGGCCTCAAAAATGTTCATAAACGCTTGAATTTGCAGTATAAAGATCAGCATACTCTCAATATCATAAAAATGCAGGATCGTTTCTGTATCTCACTGGTAATGGACCTTTAATCCCATGATAAAAGCACTGATCATTGATGATGAACCTCTCGCGCATGAGATTATAAAAACATACCTGAATGAAGTAGATGATGTAGAAATCTCCGGGCACTGCCATTCAGCCCAAAATGCGCTAGAATTCCTCAAAACCGAGCAGGTTGACCTGATCTTCCTTGATATCGAAATGCCAGTTTTAAGCGGACTTGATTTTTTAAGCATGCTTAAAGAAAAGCCCGCAATTATCATCACATCAGCTTACGAAGAATATGCGTTGGAGAGCTATAACTTCGATGTAACTGATTATCTTCTTAAACCCTACCGGTTTGACCGATTTGAGCAAGCACTTGAAAAAGTGAGACACCGCATTTCCAATGCCAGCCAACCACCAGCAGCACCGGAAGAAGCTGCCCCCATACAAGATAGCCTGCTGATTAAGGTAGACAGCAAACATATTCACGTGCGGTTTGAAGATATCCACCATCTGGAAGCGTATGGCAATTACGTAAAAGTATGGCGAGGGGATAACTATCTACTAACACCAGCCTCCTTGATAAGTTTCGAGAAAAGCCTGCCCTCAAACCGTTTTATACGCATCCATAAATCCTTTATAGCCCGCAAGGATGCGATCGATTTCATCGAAGACGACACGGTAGTTTTCAAAACTGGCCTACGTCTACCTATTGGAAAAACACACCGGAAAAACTTACTTAACTGGTAACAAATCTTCAAACTTCCCCTTGAAATAGAAATACCTGGCGATATGGTACTTTCTATAAAAAGAAAAACATGCTGGTTACAGAACAGCGCGCCCTTGAGAGGAAATTGATTTCCCGACGAGCGCATAACTTGACGACAGAGGGAGGACCATATGCGCCGTATGCATATGCTTTTTGCCGTTGTTCTGCTGCCTTTCACATTGCTGGCATGCTCTGAACAACAAACACAACAATCAGAAAACCTACAACAATATGCCGATAAGCTGATGGAACAGGCTTATCTGGACCTTATTCCGGGCGCTATCATTGCTGTCTCCAGAGGCGATGAAATCATATACCGCGGCGCACGCGGGCAAGCCAATGCTGAACTTGAGGTTCCTCTTAACCCAGGCCATGTGATGCGGATTGGTTCAGTAACCAAACAGTTTGCAGCCGCCGCCATTTTAAAACTTGTGGATGACGGTAAGTTAAACCTTGATGACCCACTATCAAAGTTTTTGCCTGATTACCCAAACGGTGAAAACATTACCGTACTTCAGCTTCTCAACCATACATCAGGTATTAAAAGCTATACCAGCATTGAAGGCGTAATGGATGGCCCTATTCGCCTAGATGCCACCACAGAGGAAATGATCTCAAGCTTCAAAGATATTCCAGTTGATTTTAAACCGGGTGAAAGTTGGGCATACAATAATTCTGGTTATGTACTTCTAGGCGCCATCATTGAGAAAATCACAGGGAAAGCTTGGTATGCATATATGCAGGAAGCGATTTTCAATGAGTATGACCTCAAGAAAACGGAGTTTGGTGGTAATGACCTGCTAATCCGCGGCCTCACCAACGGTTATACGCTTATTGACGGCAATCTTGCTCCTGCCCCCATTCTTAGTATGACACAACCCCATGCTGCAGGCGCTTTGGTATCCACACCTGAAGATCTTCTGCGCTGGAACATAGCCTTGCATAACGGTAAACTGCTGAAAGATGCCACTTACAGACAAATGATAACGCCGCAAGGCAAAGCCCTAGAAGCTGAATATGGTTTCGGTATTAATAACCAGCAGTTTAGGGGAGAAGTGATGCTTTCACACGGTGGTGGCATTCATGGTTTCAACAGCTTTCTAATGTATCTACCGAAATCAGAAATTGGCGTAGCAATTATTCAGAACTCAGATAGTCCCCTATCCGATTTCCGTCCATCAGAAATCGCGTTCCGTATCGCGGCCTATGCACTTGGCAACCCATTCCCCGAGCCTGTGGTTGAGGATCTAAGCAAAAGCGAACTTCGCGAATATGAAGGTGTGTACCAAATCAACGAACATGAAAACCGTGAAATACGCTTGATGGGTGACCAGCTTACATCAAAACGCACTGGCGGTGTACCACTGCCGCTGATGCCAATTGGCGGTGACCAGTTCCTGTTTGATAACGGCATGGATGTTTTGAAATTCACCCGTGATGAAGGTGCTGAAATATCTGGCATGGAGCTGAAAACCATCAAAGATAGCGAAGGCACTTTCAGCGCACTTGTTACAACAACGCTACCGAAGAACGTAAGCGCAGCCAACCTTTCTTCTGCGCAGAAAAAGCGTATCACTGGCACATACCAAGGCGGGCCCGGGCTTATCCTTCATGTACGCATGGAAGGCCGTAAAATACTGGTTCAACTGGAAGGACAAGCTGAACTGGAAGCAACAGCCCAAACGGCCAACCTTTACTTCCTGCCACAAACAGGTGCGTCATTAGAGTTTGGAAAAGGAGATCAGGCGCCTAACGTGACCTTAAGCCAAGGCGGACGTTCAGTTACACTGGAACGCGCTCCTCACTAACTCAACGCCAGAAGTAAAAAAGCCAGGCTTTGCCTGGCTTTCCTTACCCAATCACTGAGAAAGGCTTTTCTTATAGCGTTCAACTTGTCGCTTCAAAAAGCCGAGGTCCGAAGATTCTTGTTTTTCTGCAAGAACAACTGCCATTTCATAGGTTTTCACGGCATCTTCAAAAAGCTCCGCAGCGCCATAAGCGCGCCCAAGCGCATGATAAGCAAACAGATCTTCTTTATGGTTATCAAGGTTGGCAGCTAACAGTTTGATAGCGCCCTCATGATCTCCTGCACTGCTATAAAGGAAACCAGTATTTTGCATCACCTCGCTCGGGATAGTATCTGGAGTGTTATATTTACCAGCCCTGCGCTCAAAAAACGCTTGCAGCCCTGCCATTCCACCCGCTTTTTCAAACTCTTCTTTGGTAACATACCGAGGCGCCTGATAATCGGCAAAACTATGAGACAAACCTTGATAAACCGTTAGGAACGGTGTGGTCATATGTACTTGATTATCGATAAAGTCATAGCGCCAATCAAAGTTCTCTGGTGCTTTTTCCTTAAAGAGCGCAACCATATTGTTAAGAGCAGATGTTGCACGCACACCTTCTTCAGCTTCATCAGCAAGAGTGAAATAGAGAGATTTAGTTAATCCCGCTTTCTCAGAGAATATTTTTTCAAATTTACCAAGAAGTTCGCTGTTTCTTACCTGCACCACAGGGCTCGCAGCCACGTAGGCATCAAACATATCACCGTCATCAGCAAGAACACTCAGAGTGAAATATCCCGCAAGGGAATGACCAAACAGTGTTTTATGGCCACTTGTTGGAAACTTGGCTTCTACAAACGGCAACACTTCGTTTCCAATAAAATTACGGAACTTATCCATCTCGCGCGCCATATCCCGGCCGCGTGTCCCTCTGCCATTCGGGATAGCAACAATAATCGCTTCCGGCATACGGCTGTTTTCTTCAAGCAGCCCTGAGCCAAGAGTTGCATGCCCGAAATGGCTGTCACCGTCCAGCACAACAATAACAGGATATTTCTGAGTATTACCGTCCGAAGGATCATAGCTTTTTGGTAAATGAACGAGTATTTCCCGTTCTTCCTCCAAAATACCAGATTGAAGCAAATAACGTTTTCCTAGTTCAACAGTAACAGCTTCAGTTTCCTTCGCTTCCTGAAAACCCATGTAGGCATTTGCTGAATATGTATGAATGGTAGTTGTTGCAATAGTCCCCACCAGCAACAGGCTTAGAATTGATTTCATGATCAAACTCTTCCTTATGTGTTTCCCCTAAACACCGACCATTTCTGGACTAAAGGTAAAACACCTTATTGCACAATCACTTACGCGTGATGAAAGTTTATAAACCTTATGCATATACCAAAAGAAAAGGAGGCCAGCTTTCGCTAACCTCCCTCATCATTTTAACACTCAATTGAGTGATTAATCTTAATCAGCATCCAGTGCTTTTTCGATCTTACCTGCAAGGTTTAGGAAGTGAATGCCAGACATTATTTTCGCATTACGTGCCCCAACCTTCTTAAGCTCGCTTTCAAGTTCAACAAGGGTTGCACGGCTCAATGAACGGTAATCTTCGCTTACTTTACCATCTTCTGCTTCAATACCTGCAATCAGGTGGTTCACCATTTCACCCTGAAGGTTACGGCGGTACGCAGAAACGTTAGGTTTACGGTCTTTAAGCTCTTCAAATACCGCAGCTTTCACATCACCAAACAGTTCAACCGGATCATATGTTTCAAGACCACCTTCGCGGAATTTCACGATACGGTCTATCTTAGCCGGAGCCAGCATAGAACGCACGATACGAGTACCAAAACCGTTTACTGTGTTGCTGTAGAAATCATAACCAACACGCTTCAGAACTTCTTCATTCTTCCAGAAAGAAGGAAGTTTGAAAGCATTATCGGCAATGAACTTCATCGCTTCTTTCTGCTTCGCAAGCGGGTAAGCATCAAACACATCTGTCTGGCTTTGGCCTTGTGCTAGTTCATTGCGGTAAATCGCAGAACCAACATATTTGGCAACATGGCCGATTTCACGGCGGAACTGGCCAGCAAGCGCACGGTACGCAACACGTACTTCCTCGTATGTTTTACCTTCTTCATAAGAAGCGGCATCAACAAGGTTCGCCATAATACGCTCAAGGTTTTTCATACCAAGGCGTGTTGCTTCCATTGCATCGTTACCGATATCCTCTGTCTGGATACGCGGATCATATGCAAGACCAACAGAATAAGCATCCCAGCGAAGAGCTTTATCTTCAAGTTGGCGGTCAGCGATTTTGTTCAGAAGCTCAACTTCTTCCTCGGCAGTTTTATTGCCTGGGAATTCTTTATAACCCCACTCAATTGCAAACTTATCATATGGGCCAGCAATATAATCAATTGGTGAAACACCATCTTCCGGCTGCATTACATAGTTAAAACGTGCGTAATCCATGATGGATGATGCAACACCGTTTTTCGCTACGAACGCAGGGTCGCGAAGCTGATCAACAGAATATGCGTTCGAACCAATGAAGTTATGGTGCAACCCGATTGAGTGACCAACCTCGTGTGCTACAACAAAACGTACAAGATCAGACATTACATCATCAGGTAAAGGTAGCTTCTTAGCACGAGGGTCTGTTGCGCCAGCCTGTGCAAAATACCATTCTTCAATAAGCTTGATCACATTGTGGTACATGCGAACATCAGCTTCGATGATTTCACCTGTGCGCGGATCAGCCACATGCGGGCCATTTGCGTTTGGAATGAAAGATGGTACCCAGCGGATTACTGCGTAACGCGCATCTTCAGGATCCCAATCAGGATCTTCTTCAACGGTTGGAGCCATCTTGGCTACAATCGCATTTTTGAAGCCAGCTTGTTCAAACGCAACCTGCCAGAATTCAATACCTTCACGTACTGCTTCGATATAGCGCGTTGGCGTACCACGGTCGATATACCATGTGATTGGCTTCACTGGCTCGCTAACTTCAGCATTCGGATCTTTTTTCACAAGACGCCAGCGCTTAATGAAACGTTTTGTTTCAACCTTGTTTTTCTCACCAGAGAAATCAGAATAACGCGCGTCAAAGAAACCAACACGGTGGTTATAGTGGCGCGGCTTCATCAGATCATCAGGAAGAGCAAGAATAGAATGGCGGATTTCCGCTGTTACATTCTGGCTTTCTTTACCTTGCTTGCGGCTAAAGCGACCAAGAACACGTGTTTCCACATTGCGCTCGAATGCTTTAACGTTTTTCACGAGTGAATTCTTGGCATCCATCTTGGCTTTGAACATACCTTCAAGGCCTTTAACTTTGCCCATGAACGCGCCTGTCATATCAACAACAGGTGTTTTATTCTCACCAAATGTAACGATCTTAAGTTTCGCAAGGATACCGTCCAGATCAGCTGCATTTACAACAAATGTCTCTGGCTCACCCTCTTTCGAAATTACCGAATAATCACGTGCGCGAAGAAGCAGATCATCGCCGATACGCTCAAAATATACATATTGACGTGCAGAATCTGCTGAAATCAGGCCTTTATTGGTTTCAATACCAGCAACCTTCACCTGCCATACAAATTCGCGGCCTAGTTGGTCTTCTGGGATTTCAAAATATACTTTGCCGTCCACGTGATGCGTTGTGAAAACACCATACTTTGTGATGGCTTTATCTGTTACAACATCTTCGTATTTTTTAAACTTTGGCTTTTTTTTCTTTTCATCTTTTTTATCGCCATCTTTTTTCTCAGCACCTTCTTTTTTTTCTTCATCCTGTTTTGCAGGAGCCTTTTTTACAGGCTCTTTTTCTTGAAGAAGAAGGGCATCCACCACATCCATCTCATACGCAGATACCGAAGCGGCAGAGAGCGCAAGCAAACTTGTTGCACACGCCAGCTTGATTACATTTTTCATACTTTCCTCCAGAGCAGAAATTCAAACTCACTGAAGGTTCTAATGGGAAACATTGGGTATGGGAATAGCTGCCAAAAGATTAGTATAAAAGGCTAACCAATTGAATTGTGGCAGAAATGAGCCCAAAGCCGCTACCAGCAATGGTTACAAGGGAAACTATATCGCTACAGTGTATCAACATAATTTTTTCTTATGACTGAAGAAATAATCCAAAGTTTATCAATAAGATAGAAATTCCAACCTTACGGCATAGCTGCGGATACAAAATTGATTCCAATTCTATTGAAAAGCCTTAGTTCTTTTAGTGGGAAAACGCTTCTAATTGCGCCTGCACATAAGCGGTAAGTGATTTCAATATCATGTCTCGCCAATTCTGGGTTTCCACAAGATTTGTAACAGCGTGATCACTTAAACTTACATATCCATGTAATAGCGCCCATATGCCAACGGCGAATTCCTGCTTCTGCGCCCAACTTACTCCATCAGGCAGAGCTTTTGCTGCTTGATTAACCAGCTCTTCAAAGGCTGTACGGCCAGCACTCTTTGCTTCTTCAGAGGGTTCATAACTACTATCACCCTCACCAAACACTAATTTATAATGCGCCTTGTGATGTGCAGCCATTTGCAGGTAACGTTCCGCCGCAATAATAATCCGCTCGAGAGGACCTTCCCCCTGCTCTTCTACATTCACAGCGTTTGATACGTAACCAAACCCTTCGATGTAAAGGGCATCAAGGATACCCTGTTTGCCCTGGAAATGACTGTAAATCCCGATGGTGGACAATCCCGCTCGTTTTGAAATAGCGCGTACACTGAGAGCCGACGCTCCTCCTTCAAGAAACAATTCAGACGCCGCGTTCAAAATTTTCGCTTTAGTATCAGTCACTCATCACTTCCTTACGCCGTATCGCTTGACAGCATATAACATCGTTATATATGACAGTACAGGATATAACACTGTTATAAAAGGGGAGAGATATGGGAACCACGCACGAAACAGATTATCTGATTGTAGGCACTGGTGCCGTGGGCATGGCATTCGCTGACATCCTGCTTACGGAAACTGACGCAACGTTCATCCTAGTGGATGAATATGCAAAACCAGGCGGTCACTGGAATGCGGCTTACCCCTTCGTCACCCTGCACCAACCTTCCGCCTATTATGGCGTCAGCTCAAAAGAACTAAGTAAAGGCACCAAAGATCAGGTAGGCCTCAATAAAGGTTTGAATGATCTCGCATCTGGCGCTGAAGTAAGCGCATATTTTGATGAAGTGATGCGTCAGCAATTCCTACCTTCCGGCCGAGTGCAATATTTCCCCATGTGCAGTTATATAGGTGACGGCAAATTTGTTTCCAAAGTATCTGGGGAAACACATACCGTTACCTATAAAAAACTGGTTGATGCCACGCACCTAAAAACCGAAGTACCCTCTACTCACACCCCCAATTTCACTATTGATAACAGTGTGCGCTTCATCCCACTGAATGATCTTACACGCCAAGCTGAACCGCCTGAAGGCTATACAGTGATTGGCGGCGGCAAAACGGGGATTGATGCCTGTTTGTGGCTACTGGAAAACGGCACTGACCCGGATAAAATCCGCTGGATTATGCCGCGAGACGCCTGGCTGCTGGACCGAGAGAACACCCAACCAACACTTGAGTTCTTTAACAGCACCATGGGTGCGCAAGCGGGCCAAATGGAAGCCATCGCCAATGCTTCATCCATCACTGATATGTTCGACAGGTTAGAGGCATGCGGATATTTCCTGCGGATTGATACAAACGTTCGCCCTTCCATGTTCCACGGTGCAACAGTTAGCAAACTGGAACTCGCTGAATTACGCCGCATTAAAAATATCATCCGCATGGGTCGAGTAACAGATATCGGCAGAGATACAATCACTCTGGAAAATGGCACTATTCCAACAAGCCCAAGCGAATTGCATGTAGACTGTACGGCAAGTGCGATCACTAACGTGGAAATGAAACCTATTTTCCAAGGCAATGTAATTACGCCGCAAATGGTGCGCTCCTATCAGCCTGTCTTCAGTGCGGCTTTCATCGCCCATGTGGAAGCAGCTTACGATACAGAAGAAAAGAAAAATGAGCTTTGCGGCCTGGTACCTGTGCCAAACCACGACACAGATTATCTGTATTTCACCGCCGCCTTCATGCGAAACCAGTTTGTATGGTCGCAGGATGCAGGGCTGAAGGATTGGCTCCTAAACAATCGTCTGGATGGTTTCAGCAAGATGGTGAGCGAGGTTGACCCAAACGACAAAGAGAAAATGGATATCCTGAACAGGTTCCGCGCGAATGCTATGCCTGCAATGGGAATGTTGCAGAACTTTATCGCTCAGCTTGAAAGTAAGGAGCAGCCAAATGGCTGAATTTCAAATTCGCAGAGATGATCTCACCACCATCCGAGTGGTAGATACCGGTAATAGTGAGCAGGACTTCACTCTGGATGAAGGGGAAATCCTTGTAAAAATTGAACATTTTGCCTTTACCGCCAATAACATCACATACGGTGCTGTGGGTGACCAAATCGGTTATTGGAAATTTTTCCCACCATCGGATGATAATGGCGAAATATGGGGTATTCTGCCTGTGTGGGGTTTTGCCGATGTTGTATCATCAAGCTCCGAAGAAATACCTGTTGGCGAACGACTTTACGGTTATTTTCCCACCTCGCATTACCTGAAACTGAAACCTGCAATGGTGAAGGGTGAAACTTTCTTTGACGCTTCTGAGCACCGCTCTACCCTCCCGCCTGGCTACAATATGTACCGTAGAGTGCGCGCTGAAAAAACCTATGATCCATCTATGGAACATGAACGCTCGCTCCTGTTTCCTCTACATCTTACATCCTTCTGTATCTGGGATGCCTTACAAGATGCGAACTGGCACGGAGTCGAGCAAATACTTATCCTGAGTGCCTCAAGCAAAACCAGCATTGGTCTAGCTTATGCACTCGCTGAAGATGATAATGCCCCTTCAATTATCGGTGTTACTTCCAACCGCAACTGTGAGTATGTGGAAAACCTTAAGCTTTATAACGGCACTGTTTCATATGATGATCTCTCATCTATTGAGGATATCCCTACAGTCATTGTAGATATGTCAGGCAACAAACAATTGCTGGCGTCGCTTCACAACCAGCTTGGCGACAATATGAAGTACACGATCAATGTTGGGATGACCCACTGGGAAGATTTCCAGAATGATGCGGAAGGCATTATAGCAAACCGTTCCGAGTTTTTCTTTGCCCCCGGGCATATCCAAAAACGGATAGCTGATTGGGGCCCCGCTGAGTTTAACAAGCGTTCTGGCACTTTTATGTATAAAGCAGCCCTCAAAAGCAAAGATTGGCTTAGCTGTACTGTAGCAAATGGTCTTGAAAGCCTTCAGGAGCACTTCAAGGATGTTTCCAAAGGAAACTTCGCCCCAGACCAAGGCTTGATTATCAAACTATAAACAAAAAAGCCTCCGAACTCGGGGGCTTTTATACATACACAAACATCGTATCATTCTTCTCATTTAAAGAGATAAAGTGGTGGAGCCCGAAAGGACTCCATCGAACCTATATACACCCGAAGAACTAGATGAATTGTTCAACATGTTGGCTGATTGGGAAATCCGGTTGAGCCATCTTGAAGATGATGCTGACATAGCGAAAGTTGTTCCTAAACGCTCTCCAAAAACTAACAAGCTAAAAAGGCCTAGACATCGTTCTACAAGACCTGATTTGAACAGGAGGCCGAAGCCATGAGCAAAGCCTCCACCCTTTTATCTGTTCGCCTGAACAATGACGAACGTGCAGAACTGCAAAAGCGTGCTGGTAGTGAGAAACTATCTACCTATGTGAAACGTTGCGTATTTGTTAAGCGTAAAGCCTCTGGCGGTATGTCACGGGAGCAGGTTGCTCTCATATTAGCCAAACTTGCGTCCTGTGACTTAGCTGGTTCTATGCTGGAGATGGCAGAAAGCTCGCGCCTTGGTGTGCTTGTTGTATCGCCTGATACTGAAAAAGCTTTAACACAAGCCTGTACAGATATTGCTCATATGCGACTTATGCTTATGCAGGGATTGGGTAAACGTTCATGATCTTAAAAGCCAGCCAGAGAGGTGGTGGGCATGAACTGGCAAACCACCTCATGAAAGAAGAAAACGAGCATGTAGAAATACATGAAATGCGCGGCTTTATTGCCAATGACCTTAAAGGGGCATTTGATGAAGCGTATGCTGTATCTAAAGCAACTAGATGTAAGCAGTATTTGTTTTCTCTATCTCTTAACCCACCTGCACACGAACAGGTGGCAACATCCGCCTTTATCCGTGCTGCTGATGAAGTAGAAAAACGCCTTGGTTTGGAAGGTCAGCCAAGAGCAATTGTCTTCCATGAAAAAGAAGGTAGGCGTCATGCGCATGTGGTCTGGTCACGGATTGGCATTGAAGATGATAAGCTCAAGGCTGTTAACCTGCCTTTCTTTAAACGCCGCCTGACCGAACTTTCAAAAGAACTCTATCTTGAGCATGGTTGGAAGCTACCTGATGGCTTAAAAGACCGCGCTTTACGTGACCCGACAAACTTTGATCTGGCTGAATGGCAACAGGCTTTAAGATCTGGTCGTGACCCCAGAGAAATAAAACAGATATTCCAAGAAGCTTGGCAATATTCAGATAGCACAAAAGCACTTAATGCAGCCCTTTCAGAACATGGCTTTATGTTAGCCAAAGGTGACAGGCGCGGTTTTGTAGCTGTTGATTATCAGGGTGAAGTTTACTCACTTGCTAGATATGCTGGTGTAAAAACCAAGGAAGTCAGAGAACGATTAGGTGAACCTGACAAGCTGCCGTCTGTTGATGAAGCAAAGGCCAAGTTTAGAGAGAACATAACACCTAACCTGAAAAACCTGATCAAACAGCAAAAGCAAAACCATCATGCTGAAAAGAGCATCTTGCAGGAAAAGATATTCACCCTTGCCAAGCAACAGAAGCTAACACGCCAAAGCCTCGCTAAGCGTCAAAAACTCGAAAGACAAAACCTGCAACAGCGAAACGCTAAAAAGGTCAAGAAAGGCTTATTGGGTGTTTGGGACTTCCTATCTGGCAAAACTGTACAAAGGAAGAAAGAGGCTCAGCTCAAGGCATGGGAACAGGCGAAAGCGCACCAGCAACAGAAAGATACTATCATTCTCAAGCAACTTGCCGAACGGCAGGTGTTACAACAGGAAAAGAAGCGCCTGAAATACACTCAAAAAGAAGAACGTAAGTTCTTGCATGGATTGGTTGGGCAAGCTCTCGGACTTTGTAAGCCAATAGCCCATTCTAAATCAAAGGATAGGAGCCGCGAACGGCAATTGTATCGAAGTAAAAAACGAGGTTTGCAGTTGGGATAATTAAATTGCTTCAATAAATTGATATGAATCGCTATCGGTCATAAGCGGACAGCTAATGAATCGACAGCAGTTAACAAAATAAGGCGTTATTATCATTCAATTCGTTGACAACTTTATAGTGGATAAAGCCTGCCTCCAAGAGGAACATTGCTGTGAATTTAAACCACCTAGCTATTGAAATTTTCCATCACAAGGCTTATGTTACTATCTAGCTCTTGGTAGGAGCTTGCCGTCCGTTTTTGCGAAGCTGTTGACAGCACTACTTCATTTAATTTCACACCCAATATATTTATTCTGGGCTTGTGAGCAGTGGTTGACGGACGACACTTTCTGACAGGCCAGGAGAATAGATATGTTGAAAGACAACATTCAGCCATCTTCTCTTGATGGCATCAAGCGTTACGCCAAACAGCTTAAAAAAGCTAATGGCATCCCCCATAACAAAGCTTTGGACATAGCGGCGAAAGCAGGGTCTTTTGCGAATTATACCCATGCACGTAAACAATTTCAAAATGTTACCTCCAATGACGCTCAGGGCGAGGAGCTTTTTCTGACGGCATATTGGTATGATAACAAAGTGCGTAAAATTGGCAGAGAAACTCTCAAAGTTACACTGGCAAGTCCAGTACTTGAAATAGCAAGTAAATCTGAATTACGGAAAGCGCGCGGGCTAGATTGGTTTAGAGTGGTAGCGCCCGACCATCTAGTGAAAGATGAGCAAAGTCATTCGCAGAGCGAGGCACGAAGAATGA
The DNA here is from genome assembly GCF_024398035.1 of Kordiimonas sp. SCSIO 12603. Lineage (NCBI taxonomy): Bacteria > Pseudomonadati > Pseudomonadota > Alphaproteobacteria > Kordiimonadales > Kordiimonadaceae > Kordiimonas > Kordiimonas sp. SCSIO 12603. The sequence continues at coordinate 1,746,031 of NZ_CP073748.1, read as the reverse complement.
TTTGTTCAGCAGTCAGAACTTTGCGCTTTATGGAAGCCACAGGTCTAAAGCCATCAAAAGATTTTGAAGCAGCTTACCCAAACCGGGATAGAAATAACAGGTTGCCAAAAACAGATCATTCCACGGACTGGTTCGATCCCTCAACCGGACAGTTTATTCTGATTGATGAACCTTATGCGCCAGCGGTTATCGATGCGGGACGTGAAGATTGGGCAAAGAAACATAATTGGCATATTCTGAAATCAAAGTGGGCGGGTATGTATTATCCTCATGAATGCGAGCTATTCGTCGTTGCAGACGCTTCTAGCGATTATGACTTCCAAGGTCTGATGTCAAAGATAGACGCAATAGATGAACCCATCACAGAAGAAACATGGAATGGTACCTCGGCAGATGACCACGAAGTCTTCCTAAGCCCACTAGCGAAATCTCCTCAAGACAAACGACGCGCCCAAGCAAAAGGCACTATTTACCGCGTCTCTACTAAGAAGACGATTCCTATGAGATTGCAGTCTTCCTACAATGATCGACGCCCAAATGCAGCAATGCCAATTCCAAAACACTTAGAAGCTGCCCGCATCATTAAAGCAATTCAACAGGCACCAGAAAGACCTTGGTCAGTGTATGGTCGAATGAACAAGCTTAAGAGCATTCTGGAAGATTGGTTTTTCGCGGAACATAGTCGTGAAGAAACCGATAAATATGACCTATTTTACTACGGGGATGTAGATGCTGATGACCCGTTTGTGATAGAGGCACGCACTTCAGAAGGGGTGATAGAGCTATTGCATAAGCTCAAAAGCATATTGTTGAAATACTATGTCGATTGTGAACCTAGAAATAGCTTGATCAAGAAAATTGACTTTTCTATTAAGGCCACCCGCAAGGCATAGTAAATAGGGACTTCAGACTTAATCTGACAGTTACCGACTATGTGTTGGTTATTTGTCAGGTTAAGTTTGGCTCAATGCCTTTTCCAACCATTTCTGTTTTCCATCGATTAGGGTCTGCATTGGTGTTCTGCCATTGCACATTTTACCCTGATGGGTTCGTTCAGTGTTATAGTATTTTATCCAATCATCCAACTCTCATCTTTGCAACTGCATTCAACTGCTAGGACTGTACGATCTCACCTGAACTTATTTAGATAATTACATGGTTTCAATGAACCAATTTGATTCACGTTCACCCCAAAACAGACGTTGGCTTACTGTAGCGCCCACTTTTAACTTCAAAAATATTGAATATTCGTACCCTAATTGCTCCTTAAAAGCCTTTAATTTATGTAAGTCATATATGTCGTCTTCTTGATTAGATGTTTTCTTCATCTCGATAACCAACAAGTTTTTGTCAGTGTTTCGCTTATGGACAATTATATCGGGATATACTGTAGTAGCTTGAGTATCAGCAGATACAATCTTCCGCCTCGGAATACGTAATCTTTTAGGGTCGTCATGGTTCTTATTGTATTCACAATCGACATGCCATTCGGGGAATAAGGGCTCAAGATAGATTGCAAGACGATGAGAAATTGAGCGTTCATTTACATCATTGGATAAAAGGTATTGATCTGAATCTAATAATTGTTCCAATGCTTTATTGACTGCACCCTTTATCTTATTTTCGTCCATCATCCCCTCTTACTTGTTGTTTACTTGGCGGTGTTAATGTTGCTGTACCATCGCCATTAAACTTCAAAAACCTCTCAGTATTAAAAACAAAAGAGGGTCTTCGATTACTTATAGATATATTTTCTGCCGGAACGTTTAAATCGTTTAATTTGACCGAAAAGACTAACTCAACATGTTGCGGTTTTTGAGTGTTTTTTCCTACATCTAATTCGTGGTTATCAATTGCAAAGTCTAATTTTACGATAATTTCAGCGGCAGTATTTTCTCCATGGGATTTAAGTAATACAGCCACATGATCTTCGCGGAATATACTAAATTGAAAATTTCTCTTTTGCCCAGATCGTATGGATTTCGTTAGCCGTTTTTCAAAGTCTTCCGCCTCAGGGTGTTTTACAAAAAAATCATCTGCAGCTATTGTTAAGTCCAAGTCAGAACCTTGATGGAAAGATGACTTTTCACCATCGATATTCAAAGTAGAGTAACAATAGGCTCCTACCTCTATGTGATTAATTGGATTCGCGCCGATATTCTCGATATCAAACTTCAATATTCCATCTGAAACCGAAATATTGTCTATCTCAATATATGGCGTGGTTACTCGCTCTAAAACTTTCTGCTGAAATTCAATACCTGCCATAGCAGCTTCTTTAGTTTGTTGACTTAATTGATACGTCCTCAAGATAGTTTGAGCTTGGGCTTTTCTTATCTCTACATTTAATTGCTTGTTTTCAGCCAGTAGTTCAGACCGTTTTAGCTTTGCTTCATCAATATACAGCCCATTCTCATACCTTTCTAAATGTGCTTTTTTCCAAGTAGTATATCCATTTAAAATGGCTATACCTACAGGCACCAAGACGGCCAAGAATGATAGGACCACATACCATTTATTTTCTGAAATATAGTCCCACAAAGACGGCTCAATATATTCATTCATCAAAATCACCTAATCTAAAAACACCCCCCTAAACAGGCTATGAACAAAAAAAGTCGTAAATTAAATACGCTTACGGTTTTCTCAATGTTCGTTTTGAACTGAGGTTAATCGATAGTGTTTTTAAAACAATCTATTGTAAAAAATACAAGAAAACAAAGCATTTATAATTGTATCAACATGTAAGTTCTTACTATCAAAATTCGTATAAGTAGAAAAAGAGAGGGAAATTCCCTCTCAAGATGCTTGCAATCTGTCATGGCCTTTGCCTTGTGGTTTGCTTGAGCCGTATTTGGCTCTGATCTCTTCGAGTGATGACTGACCACGCCCACGACTGCGATATTCCTCTGGCCTGAAATACCATGCTTTCTTTTTATTCGCCCATTTGTAACCAGCGGCTTTAAGTGTTGCTTTGTGCTGGATGGTGTTACCTGTCACCCATACCCAAGCCCCACATACTTCTATGAACAAACCTGATAAATTCAGGATGGCGTTTAAAGCTGCATTTAGCTGTTCGCCATATTCGGTTTGCTGCTCCTTCACGTCACCAGTGAAATCTTGCAGGACGCTATAAGCCTCGTTCACCAGTTTCATCATTTCTTCCCCTGCGGGGTTGATGTCTGGATGATATTTCTTACAAGCTTCTCTATGAGCTTTCTTTGCCTGTTCGGGTGTGATGTTACCGCTTAGACCAAGGATTTTTGCTGCGTCATAAGGTGTCATTCTCTTTTCCTTCCTTAAATTGAAAATTGGGTTCGCATGAACCCTTGGCCTTCGCCGAGAATGGGGGTGCAAGGGGCAAGGAAAAGCTGCGCAAGATCATCTTCGTAATGGGAGGATGGCCTTTAGGAGGAACCGATTACGAAATGATCTGTGATGCATGGTTTTGCTTGTTGCGCGCCGGGGGTGAAACCCCAAGTCATAAAAAAGGGCAAAGCCCCAAGTAGTCATAGATAAATGACCATCCAACGCAGTTGTGATTAGTCTTATATAAGTTGATTGGCTTAGCCTGTTCTTCATCAACAAAGTTGATAAGGGAGAGGATTGTTGTCTGGTTATGATGAGTGGCACGGCAAGAACAAAGGCGCTGCCAAGGATGAATTTAACCTTCAATCTGAAAGGACACAGGATAAGCTTTTAAAGCGCATGAGACAGCGTGCTAAAGAAGCAGAACAAAAGACAGCTTCTAAACAAAAACCGTCAACGCCGCTCCAGCCAACCTATACCCCTAAAAATGCAGGGCTAAAACGAAGCGCAGAAGCACAAGCAAAGGCAGATATTAAAGCCGCTAAAGCCCGCAATAAAAGCGTATCTAAATCAAACGCGAACAAGCCACTGACCAAAGATCAACAGCGCATGAAAAAACTGCTCTCTAAGTCCAATGATAAATCTCCAGATCGGGAACGATAACAGAGTATAGATTGGGTATTTTATACGCAGAATTTTAAGCTGCTTAATATGGGATTTCTTCCTGATTATTATCTATATCTGATATACTTATAGGGATGAATAATCCCATGAATGTCTTTGCACTGCGTCACTGTCACCTTCTGACACAAGATTTAGAAGGGGAATATATCCGTAAAGTACGTCTCTATAGAGATTACTATGAAGCTTTGGGGCGTTTCATTATTCTCAATGATGCAGAATTTGAAATCCAACTCTATCTACATGCCTTTTATGACCACTTGCGCGAAGATGGTAGAAAGGTTGACTGGATGATGCATGACCTGATTGTTGATCTTATCTATGATACAGATGGTGATGTGCTGTGGGATACACCGTATAATAAACCTGCTAATCTGATGACGACAGAAAAACGCCAGAATATTCATCAGCTTTTTGAGAAACACCAAATCATGCGCAAAGCGCAATATGAAAGACAAATGGCCGGAGTTTCTCAAGAACGCCCCTATGTGCATATCAATTCATCTGCTGCGGAATAATCAACCAAGTTTTACCCATATCCAAAGTTACTAATAACAATCATGTGATGCGTTTTGCAATCAATTGACTCTCTTTATAAGGGCAATACTCTCAATCTCCAGATGTTCAATGTGTTGATGGGGAGCAAGCACGTATGTCAGATTCTGGCTCGCGTAAAATCAGTGGTGGTGCTGGTTTTGTTATTATTCTTTTACTCGCTATTACTTTGATCGGGTTATGGTCACATAAAGATGATTGGGGAAGACCTTCATTAGTATTTGAGTTTCCTACCGTCATGGGCTTTCTAAGCGGTATGGCCGTTGGTGTGATTGCTGGGCTTATTATCATTACATTGCGCTACCTGTTTAGCCGTCATGCCTTATGGACATTATTCGGGCTTGGAGTGCTGCTTGTCTTTATTGGTGACATTATCCCTGAAACACGCGCCTATCAGGGATTAACAATTCCTGGGGGCTGGCTTGTCGGTGGTCTAACAGGGTTAAGCTTAATTGCGCTTATGATGATCTATATAGAACCGGCAACAAAGCTACCTAACGTGTTTGGGTCATCACGGTGGGCGAACCTTGTAGATTTGAGGGAGTGGAAGCTTCTTGGCAAACAAGAAGAAACAAATGGCTTATTCTTGGGGCATACCATCAGAAATAGAGGAGCGAGAGAAGAAGCGATTATCTATGAAGGAGATATGCACGCTCTCACTATTGCCCCAACCAGAACAGGGAAAGGTGCAACCGCTATTATCCCTAACTTGTTACGCTCTTCATCCTCTATCCTGATTATTGACCCCAAGGGAGAAAATGCTCGGCGCAGTGTCGCTAAACGTAAGGAAATGGGGCAAAAGGTTTATGTTGTAGACCCTTGGGCAATTTCATTGGAAGAAGATACTTACGGCGAAGGCATAGACCCTGATTACATCGCTCATTTTAATCCATTAGATATGCTTGACCCACTTGATCCTGATTTATCCAGTGACGCGATGTTGCTTGCGGATGCGCTTGTGATCTCAAGCGATAAAGACCCATTTTGGTCGGAAGAAGCAAAGGCATTGATACAAGGCTTTATTCTCTATGTCGTCACAGAAGAACAAGAAGCACATAATAAACATTTAGGACGTGTACGGGATATTCTTTCTCTGCCTGCGGCAGAGCCTGATGCTGATGATTTGAGCAACACCTTGGATGAAATCCTACTCAATATGGCAGGAAGCGTATATCCTATCGTGAGACAAGCGGCATTCAGGTTTAGGCAAAAGGCCGAAAAAGAACGTTCTGGTGTTCTGTCAACAGCACAATCGAATACGCATTTTCTGGATAGCCCAAAGATCAGGGAAAGCTTGAGCAAGTCTGATTTCAGGTTTAAGGATTTAAAAACGGATGAGAACGGGATAAGCGTATATCTCACGCTGCCCCTTGATCGTTTGCCAACATTTAATCGTTGGCTACGCTTGTTAATATCCTCTGCAATGATTGATCTTACCAGAGAAAAGGCAGACCCAAATAAACAGCCTGTGCGCGTGATCTTGGATGAATTCCCAGCACTGCAAAAGCTCAATATCATCGAAACAGCTTACGGCACGATGGCGGGGCTTGGCGTTCAACTATGGGTGTTCACCCAAGACTTAGGACAATTGAAGAAACTATATGGCAGAGATTCATGGAGTACGTTTGCGGCGAATTCAGGGGTTATTCAGTATTTTGGTTCGAGGGATTATGAAACGGCTAAATATGCCGAGCATTTATGCGGCATGACGACTATGAAAAAGCGTTCTTTCAGCTTTGGCAGTAGCTCATCCAGTACATCAGGGCCACAAGGTGGTTCTTCCACTTCTGGCACATCTGAAACCACGAGCTATGACGATGTATCTCGCCCACTTGCCTATGCAGATGAAATGATGACTTTACACAGAGACAAGCAGGTATTGTTCATTGAAAACAAGTACCCAGTTATCGCTAAAAAGTGGTGGTGGTTTAAAAAACACAAAAATAAATAATGTCGCTCTAATGGCCAAAATAAATAATTTTATTGGAATTCTGAATTAAGAGTGCAATTTTCGCCATTGGGAGGAGTAAAAACTAATGACAATAAGAAGTTTTAGAGATACTGCATTTGGTATAGAGGCCTCGACACGCGACCCTAAACATGTGGTTTTTTTAGTTCATGGTTTTAATTTCAGCGGTAATATTTCTATTGATCACCCAAAAACTTATTGGGGGAGAGTTGGCGGTCTTTTTTTAGATGAGCCAGTTCTGGAGAATACTGATATAGTTTTTTTTAGCTATCCTTCCAATCCCTCATTAATACCTAAAAAAACTAGCCTGCTTGGGGGGAAAGTCGGGTGTGCTTATTTAGATGAAATTATTTCTTTATTGCAGTCTGCTATTTATAGTTATTTAAGCTCTAGCAAAATGGAGTCATATTCTATTATTGGTCATAGCTTGGGGACACATATCGCCTTAAGGGCAGCAGCAGAAACCCTGAGAAATAAAAAATGTATGCAATTAAGTAGCCTTAACTTAATTGCAGCGCCGAATAAACCACATTGGATTGCTCGAACACACAAATTTATCTCGAGAGGTAAAAACCCTCATACAGCATTTTTGGGCGATGAGCTTGAATTGTACAGAAACCTAAATAATGGTGTTGCAGAAATTCGGAAGTCCGCAAAGAATATGCAAAAAGACATTCCCATAAGACATATCCATTCTGTGGGAGACCCTTTTGTAAAATATAAACCAGAACAAGTTTATGATGATACAATTACGATTAAACGGAGTCATACATGGTTTGATGAAGTAATATCACCTCTTGATTATGAATATAAAACTCTGATTAGTTGGATAACTGGAGCAAATCAGTGAATGAGATAGACCTTCAAAAAATTGAATTTGCCGTAAGATCAAACCAAAGCATTGATGCTTTTGAAATGCTATTTCAGACTGAAATAGACAGGCCAGAGACAGTTACATACGATGAAGTAAAAGCATTATATCATCAAACGATTAATTTAATTGCTGAGATAGAAGAAATCGGCAACCACATCCATAACGTACATTATACGAAAAAAGGCGAAGTATACACTTTTGATTTCGATGTTTTATATTCAACTGTAAATTGGCTATCCCCTAATTTTAAATCGAATGTAGTTAAAAGCCGTGACACGTTTTGGACGTCACTAGCATTCGAATTGTTCTATGAGAGTTCTTTTTTACTACCAGGTACAGCAGTTGAATTGATCAATTTTCTAAAATTTAATTCTGGCAAAACACATAGAATTCTTGAAACAAGCATAGGGAACTCGTTTGTAGATGACTTTTTAATGAATCTATCTCCAAGTGGTGTAAGTGGAACCGATTTTTACAGCGCCGTAGAGTCATTACGCACTATCGACCTTACTCTAAACACATTGTTTATAATTGAAAATGTCTTAAAAAGCCATACTGCACATAGCTATGTAAAGAAAAGATATAATCTCGATTATGAAATAGACGTATATCAAGATACATTCGATTTTTTATCTCGCCGGAGAAATAAAACTAAACAAGTCAATACTACAATTGATGCAACAAATTATGCAATTCTTACTCAACTAAACAAAGATCATGGTAAGACAGGTGATAATTTTCATACAATTATCTCTAATACGAAAGCGATGCAAAAAATCCCCGCACATCTAAGTACATTAGAAAACCAAACAATTATGATGAGGGAAGACGAAAATGGTGTTGCAAGTCCGCGTCAAGCATCAATTTATAAGTTGTTGATTGATGTTTTTCCTAATAAATCCGAAGCTGAAACGATTACTCGAGAATGGGTCCATCAAATTCGTAAGTTTAGAGATAAGCTAGTTTATACCCTTGAGCATACCAACCAAGGCGAACATATAAAGACTGACCAGCTTGTAAACATTGATGGAATTACGTCATTAATATGGAGTTTCGAGGGTATTCAGCAGAAAATAAATGAATCTAGAAAATCTAGCAATAAAAGAATAATGCTTTTTAAAAGAGAATTTAATTCACAACAAATAAGTGAATTTACTCAGCAAATACTTGATTATTTTGATCGTAACATACGAAATACTGAAATATTCAAAAGAGTATTCAAAAATGTAGAAAGTATTAAAGAATTGGACAGCAACCAGCCTGAAATAAAAACATACACAGATGATGTTCTAGAAGAATTTGGCCTGAAATCAGGATTTTATACAAAAGTAGATGATGTAAATTTTAACTTTTGTTACGACCATAAACATCTGCGTTTTTGGAGCACATTAAATAGCGTAAATAAAACAATTTTTATAGAACGGGTATGTGAGTTAACAAAGAATTTAGCACAGATATTATTACGTGAAAAAGATTTAATCGCGAATGACTATGGCGTTGAGATGATATCTCATTTTACAAAAGGACAATGGGTAGTATTGCATCAAAATGAAATTCATGAATTACAGTCTTCTGCAATTGAACCGATATCGTTGAAGCAACTACCTAAAAGGTTCTCATTTCAATTAAACAATGCACAAATCATCAGGTATGAATGTCCTTTGTATGCAATTGCAACTGATGGTACTAAATTAACTTTTCGTTGCCTCCCCAAATTCAGTGAAATAATATTAACAGCAGCAAATTCGATTATTTCAGATCAAACGCCTATTTTATCTTCGACATTGATCAAATTTAAGTTTGACGAATTAGCTTTATCTTGATTTAGATAGCATATTCATTTTTCGGGCATAGTTTATGAATTCATTACTGTCTTTTATCTGGGATGAAACTGGAAAACATATTGGTTCGTACACTTGGAAAAAGAACTCCGATGTAGATTTGCATTTTAGCTATTCTGCTAGTATAGCCAACATGGTTTCTGGATCACAAAACTCCCCCATTATTCAATCTTTGCCTCCGGCCTTGGGACAGCAACCTGCAGATCGCGAAGATTATTGTCATGTTTTTATCGTCCGTTCATTAACAGATGAACCTGCTTTGTTACTTTTGTCAGGTGAGGACACATTGAAGAATTTGGAATTTTCATCAAATGCCCCTGAAAATTATCAGTTTATTACGAAAATAGAGTCTGGAAAATTATCAGCTGAAGAGCCTAATTTATATAGTTGCCTAGTCAAGATTGACAGAAACTCTTTGTATGATTCAACTTCAACGGTCATTCAAGCAAACTTCCGATTGAGATTACTAGAGCCAGATTCACGTACGCCATATAAAACTTTAGAAGAAGGAAATTATACAATTTCCATATAGACACTTATAATAAAGCGCGGGGGATGCAACGGGGGTGCGCTAGCGACCCCCTTGCCAAGATCGTAAATGTCATACATTTACACATCTTGCGCTTACCTTAAACGACAGGATTTATCCGCTTGCTCAACCTATCCAATTAGAGCTCATTATCCTCAACACAAACAAACGTATCAATGATTCTCGTTCATAATATCTAATGTCGAAACGAATGAGCTAATTTATCAAGAGTTCTGATAATATCTTACTTTTAAGTTTCTTCCGATGGTAAGATGCATAGGCAAGTGTTAGAGATAACAGTAACATTTTCAATTACCTCATCTTCACTAACATAGACAACTTCTTTGGTTTCTATTGGGTTAGCTCCCGTTGACGGTGACCAATACCCTCCATAAATTTCGGTTACAATTGTACCATCTAAATTGTTTTTCTTAACGACTTCGAAATCAAACTGCCCCGAATGAAAATCACTTACATTTGATGAGACTTCAAATGTAATTATTCCGTCGTCAGTAAAGGAACCTACCGCAATTTCCGCTACACATTGAGTTGTCTCATCTAGCCTCTCCTCAACCCGCGCAAAGTTAATTGTTTCATTTTTTGGATATGAATCTTCATGCAGAGTGTTAGAAGCATCCTCTACTTCCCAGCTAATAACAGGATCGCCATCAGCCCGTTCTAAAACAAATTTTGAAGCTAAACACCAGAAAGCTACTCTGATTGGAGATCTATATGTGCGGACACTTGTATAGGTGGACTCCTCTTCAAGAGTTTCCGTAAGGGCTTCTTTGATTTTTAACTCGCGACTTAAGGAATGGGAGGTTTTTTGACGAAAAAAATCCAAAGTATTTGGAAGTAATGGTATCAGAGGAATTCTGATATTTGATAACTTAAATTCATTTTCTATAGACATCTTTATAGAAGTTCTTTGCTCAATCTCTCTCTGTGAAGTAGATGTTATCTTTCGTCGTACACGGATATTTTCCGTACGTTCACCACCAGCATGAGTTAATACTTTAAGTCGCCTCCAAAATTGCAAGTGCCTTACTCTATAGTACAAACTATTTTGAAGCTGCCAATTACGAGTTTCGTCTTGGACAATGAAGTAAGGTAAAAAAGCCTCACCAATCAGTTTTTCTTTTGACTCGGCTGCTGTTAAGTGCCGCCATGAGTTCATTTCAAGCGTTGAAGGAAAATCGAAACCTCCAAATTCGCCTTCGCTCTGAGAAGCTGGAATCTCTATTTCACGAACGTTGACAAATCGAAAGTGAGCCGGGATTCTACCATAAGATAACTGGCCACCTACAGACTTAATATCTAATAAACCTATAACTCCAATGCCGTCCGCCGGTCTTTGCCAAGTTATATCTTCCCTTAGCCTTAATCCTAGCGGCATGTGACTATTCGAACTGATTAGTAAAAAGCTATTATCGGAATTTAATTTCATTTCCCACCCAGAAGTAAGAGCAATCCCAGATTTAGGGATGTGTTGAAGGTGATCGGGATTGTAGTCACATTCATAAAAATATGGATGCTCATCAAATATGTCGTATTGTGAGTTATAACGACAATAGCTCATTAGTAACTTACTGGTTCCTGCTTGAGTTATAATAATTGAGCCATCAAACTCATATACTAGGAGGTCAATGGGGTCTGTATTTCTTAATGGATAATTATGAGCTGCTTTAGTAGATGATAAATATACTGATTGCCCAGTTTTTTCGGTTAAAGAAGTCTCAATTAGATTCGCAGTATATATTCGCATGACTACCTCTCCTTAAGTATATCCTCCATAATATATCGCCAATTAGTAGCATACTTTCTATCTGTATAATATTTATAACGCAGATGGTGAACACAGGTGGTTGTTTGATTTATTCCTGATTGCACCTAACGATAAAAAGAAAGGACAGCGAAATGACAACTGACAATTTCAATGAACTACTAAAGAAGATCAGCAAGGTGGAGGCCGATGATTGTGGGCAATTACTGTCTAACTATCTGAACTTATCTTCATCAGCGGACAGGAAGCTGGTTATTTGGTTTGCAGAAACATTAGTCAAACCTAGTGATAAGTATCACTAATCGCTCTTGAAAGCGTTGACCTGTCAACGCCGTAACGCGAGGCAAGAGCGGTCAACGTTTGACCGCTTTGATGAAGTTCATACGCTTGTGCGACCTGATAAGGAGACAATTTTCTTGGTCTTCCTATTATGATTCCGCGTTCCTTGGCGGCAAGCATACCCGCTTTAGTCCGTTCTCTGATTAGCTCACGCTCAAACTGAGCCAAAGCCCCCATAATATGGAAGACAAGTGTTCCCGATGGCGTTGTGGTGTCAATCCCGTCCGTCAAGGAACAAAAGCCTGCGCCGCGTTTATGCAGCGTTTCCACAAGCTGTATCAGAAAGCTTAATGACCGACCCAAGCGATCAAGTTTCCAGACAACAAGGCTGTCATCGTGGCCTGTAGCCTTAATAGCTGCATCAAGACCACCTCGCTTTGTATTAATGCCACTGATACCTTGGTCTTTATATATAGCGTCACAGCCAACAGCTTTGAGCGCATTGATCTGTAGATCAAGGTTCTGATCATCCGTAGAAACGCGGGCATATCCTATCTTCATATATAAAGGATACGGCTTTATCGGGTTGATTTAAAAGGGAAAAGAGACTCTCGATACGTGTAAGTCGTGCAAAAAGGCTCCATTACGCACGAGGGCTGGATTTGCAGATATCGACTCGACACATACGACCGTATGTTTGTTAAGTCATTGGCTTTCCTAGCTATGGTTAACGGGTGAATCTGTCAACTCACAATTATGAAAAACGGGAGAAAAGGAGGGTTTTTGAACGGAAACTTTGAGGTGCATCATGATCAAATACGTAAGTGCATTTATGTTGGTTTTGTGTGTCGTTGCATGTTCTGAATCGCAAGACCGCCCACCAACAGATTATATTGAAAAACTGTTAGAAACTCTGGTCATAGATAAACTACCCGAAGGCTCTGTTGTACTAACAGATGTTAATCATGTGATTTCTGAGCAAAGGGGCGATGAGAAGAAATCAGTTGTCAAAAGCCGCTTTGAATTCACTGTAGAGATTAATGGAGACCAAGTGATTGAAGTGGATAGTATCAATGGCATTGATGATACGCACCCGCAAATTCTCATTATCAAAAAGCTGTTTAATGACGGCGATGAAGTAACAGGCGAAATTGTTACATCCAGTACACTTGACCTTGGTCGTTGGAAAGTTGATCTGGACGAAATCTCTGGAGACATCCGCAATGCGCGTGATCGGATGGTAGAGCTTTCTGAGTTTATGAAGGAAGGTAGGGAGTATTTATTGCAAGATGACGTGGAAGTTGAGAAAACAAAAAGGCGGTATGAGGAGCGCCGAAAAGAGCTAAGGCGCTTGGAAGAAGAAAAGCGCGCGCAAGAAAGGGCAGAAAAGGAACGTCAACGCCAGCTTGCAATTCAACGAGAAAAGGAGCGTATACAAAAGATACGCACTGACATTAGTGGAGACTGGGTCTCTGTTCCTTGGCATCAATTTTATAAAGGTAGTTCTTATGAAGGTGGGGCTGTAAGGCCAACAACCGCACCGCTTGTTCGTTTCCGCATTCCCAAGGGAACATCAATGAATGATAAGATTGAATTTCAGCTTATTGACTCATTGAGACCTTGGGTGAGCTCTCCATGGCTACAATCAAGGTTTGAGTTTGATAAGCGGCGTGAGAATTTTAAGTTCAACACTATAAATCTCAATACTGCTGGCAGGCGACAGTTTGGGATTGAGCGAATTCAAGGCCGCGTGTTCTCAAAAGAGAAGTTAATTGGTCTTGAAAGACGAGCAAAAAATAGCTCCCAATATATGGCCTTCTCTAAGCTGTCTAAGAAGATCGAGGCTCTGAAACAAAAGAAAAAGCGTTATGATAATCTTGTTGATGCGTTTTTAACGAAACATAACGCCATAAAGTTTCACTCAAGCATAAAAACCAACACTTTCAGAGACAATACATACGCACTGGTCTATGTGGAAAATCACTTTGACAGTGAATGGGTGCGTGAAGATACATCTGTAGAACCATATTGGGGACGTAAGAATGATCAGAAAAGACGCTCTCGTTGGCAAAGACTTTTAAAAGATAGCATAACCTTTACCAATAGAAAGGCTAAGGGCTTGCCGTGTGGTGGCAATTTTGATTTTGGCGCGCTTATTCTTCATTCTGGTATTCTAGGTTTTGGCGAAGCGGGTGCCGTAAAGATTGCTGTATATAGCGTCAAAGAGCAACACCGCAATGCTCGGTACTGTACTGTGGAATTAGTCGAGAAGTTTCCTTCAAAAGATATTTGGTGGCATGAAGCGTACTTACTTTTTAAACCAGAGTAACGGATAACCTATCTTTCTAAATCCCCTCTATCCTTAGCCTGAGATTTCAGGCGCGGAATGGAGGATTTAAAGTCTATATTGTTTGCAAAGGGCGGTCTGGTATCAGGTCGCCCGAGTGCTTTTGATTTGTCATCAAACGCTTTGATCTTCTCTGGAGACACTGGCCCATCCTTTTCGTCCCTGAATAATCGCGGATATGTCAAGCGCTCCATCTTATCAGCGTGTGTGTGATGACCACCATCCCGCAACACATCAAGAGGTAAGCGCCCAAACCGATCACATACCCAAGGAGAGTTACTAACTTCGCTTGTGAGTATCTCCTGCATCACACCTGGCTTGTCTGAGCCGCTCCAATGAAGCGGAGTCATGCCGTCATCATCTCGCTTTTCAAGAAGTGACGGTTTTTGCTTAACAGAACAATAAACGCCAAGTGCGTCACCTTTCCTGATCATATCAAAGATGGCTTTATTATGCACCTGACCTTTGGCTGCTTGTTTATCAAATTCAGCTTTGGGTAAATTATCTACATAAGCTTTAAGCTCTTCAAAACGCTCTCGTGCATAATCGGTCATACATCAACCTCTAGCATGGAAATTTGACGGGTCATTTCATCGCGTAAGATGGCTTTAATCTGATTGTTTTGAATAACAGCAGCACCCTCAGCTTTATATGTCACCTCAACAGCAAAAGCCTCATTGCTTTTATATGTCTCAGTCATGCTTGCTAGAGCATATGGCTTGCCGCCCTGTGCATTGATAATAAGCTCTTTGCCGTTAATGCTTCTTTCTAATGATGAAGGTACCTCTTTAATATCACCAAAGCGTACAAGTGATTGCCCTAAAATATCAATGTCACTTAATTCCGGTGCAATATCCTGTGGCCCATACTTCTTGATAATATAGAGATGTAAACACGCCCAGAATTCATGTCTAGGTGTGGAGATAGATTTAAGCATCTTATTCATCGTCTGGTGCGAAAGCTTGGCAAGCCAATCTTCTGAAACACCCGTGGCGGCAATATGCCGTGCAAGCAGTTTCATATAGGTAGGTAACTTAACACCAGAAGCGTTCCAATCTTCCAGAATAAGCCTACGCAAGCGTTGCTGCACGTCTGGCGGATAATGGCTTAACAAGCCCTGTTGTATCGGGTCAAAACTCATATGGCCTCACGTTAGGAGATTCTGGCATTTGGAATATTCTGGAATGTTCCGGCTGCTTGGTAGTCACATCAACCCCAAGCATGGCAAGTTTTCAATCAGCGAAAATACAATCGCAAGCAAAAAAAATATCAACCTTGATGTAATTTTTTCCAAGCGTTGGCGAATACATGCCCTCGCAAACACAAAGAAGAAAGTAGAAGACATGAATGAACATGCCCCAATCCCAGACCCACTACCCGCTGACTCTCCTGAACTCGAAAAGTATCGCCATCATTTAGACGAGTTTGATCTGACAGAAGAGCAAAAACAGGAACTGCTCATCACCCTCTGGCAGATCATGACCCAATTTGTTGATCTGGGTTTTGGCAGAGATGCCACCACTCTCGCTCTTAAAGCAATCTGTGGAGAAGACTTTGAAGCTGCCCCACTTGATGACGAGTATGAATTATACTTGAAGGACAAACTATCAATGGAAAGCGAGAACTAATAATGCTTCAACAACAAGCCGTTATATATTGCCGTGTATCAAGCCCTGCACAGGTTAGACGTGGGCATGGTCTTGAGTCTCAAGAAATCCGTTGCCGCGACTACGCTAAACGGCAAGGTTATGACGTTGTGAACGTATTCCATGATGAAGGTATTTCTGGCGGCTTGATTGAACGCCAAGGCATGCAAGCTATGCTCGCTTTTCTGGAAGATAATCGGGCTGATAAATGTGTTGTAATTATTGATGATATCTCGCGCTTGGCGCGGGATATTAAAGCTCATCTTGATTTACGCGCAGCTATCAATGATGCAGGCGGCAAACTTGAAAGTCCTTCTATTGAGTTCGGTGAGGATTCAGATTCCATTCTAATTGAAAACTTGCTCGCTTCCGTGTCTCAGCATCAGCGGCAAAAGAATGCCGAGCAAGTGAAGAACCGGATGAAAGCGCGTGTGCATAATGGCTATTGGCTCTTCTCCCCTGTCATGGGTTACAAATATGAGAATGTTCAAGGTCACGGTAAAATGCTTGTTAAAGATGAGCCTAATGCTTCCATCATCAAGGAAGCATTAGAAGGTTTTGCATCAGGTCGTTTTGAAAGCTGCGCTGAAATCCAGCGCTTCTTAAACAAGCATCCATCTATCCCGCGCTTGAAGACAGGAGAAGTTGACCTCAACGCAGCAATCGCTTTAACTGAGCGCCCTATCTATGCTGGCTATATCACCGTGAAGAAATGGAAGTTGTTCATGCACCCAGCCAAGCATGAACCAATCATTGATCTTGCTACATGGCAGAAGATACAGGAGCGCAAAAACAACAAAGGGAAAATTCCTGCGCGCACTGATCTAAATGAAGATTTCCCACTACGCGGATTTATCAACTGCGGGACTTGTGAGCATCCAATGACGGCTGCGTGGTCTAAGGGGCGTAATACATATTACCCATATTATTTTTGTCAGTTGAAAACATGTTCTGAATATAAGAAATCAATCAGACGTGATGACATTGAACTCGGCTTTGAAGATATACTCAAAGAGCTACAACCAAGCCCAAAACTCTTCCACTTAGTGTATGAAATGTTCTCTGACCTATGGAAAGAACAAAAGTCTAATCTATCTGGTCATGTTGCTAATGCGAAAACAGAAGCAAAGAAGATTGAAGCCAAGATCGGTCAATTAATGGATAGAATCATCGGCACGGACAATGACACCCTCATCACGGCCTATGAAGAGCAGATTAAAAAACTGTCTGAGAAGAAGCTTTATTTACAAGAAAACAGCTATAAGAGCACTAAAACGCCTATGAGCTTTGAGCAGAGCTTTCGAACAGCTTTTAGCTTCCTCTCAAACCCTTGGAGGCTTTGGGATTCCGACCTTTTGAAACACAAGAGAATGGTTGCAAAACTGGCGTTTCCTGACGGATTATTCTACTCGCGACAGACAGGTTATCGAACCGCCGCAATCGCGCTTCCATTCAGGGCTTTCGGGGTGTTTAGTACTGGTAGGTTTAAAGTGGTGGGCCCGGAGGGACTCGAACCCCCGACCAGACCGTTATGAGCGGTCGGCTCTAACCAACTGAGCTACAGGCCCTTACCACGGCGTGTTACCTAGCAGAGCTTTTTTCCCTTGAACAGAGGAAATTTTACTTTTTTGTCAAACCACTAGATTAGAGTTATTGAACATCTGTTTCAGGTTGTCCGTTTTTAACAAGCGGCCTTCTTCTACTTCCTTCAAACAAGTACGTGGAGGTTTCATTAAGGGAAGAGGAAATGCTCATGAACACGAAGCATCTATTGCTTTCGTCGATAGCTATACCAGCTGCGTTCAGCCAAGCTGTCGCCGCACAAAATGCTCCACAAGAAAGTATAGTAATTGAAGAAGTAACCGTAACAGCGCAAAAACGCGCCCAGTCCACACAAGAGATTGGCGTATCTGTAACAGCGTTCAGCGGTGACAAACTACAGAAATTTGGTTTTACAGACAGCCCGGACATTGTAGCCCAAGTACCAGGCCTTAATGTAGGCACACCTGTGGGTGAAGGAAACAACCCTTCCTTCACACTGCGCGGTGTTGGATTGAATGATTTCAATGATAACAACGAAGGCCCCATTGCCATTTATTTGGATGAAGCCTATCAGGCAGCCCTACCCGGCCTAACCTTCCAGTTATTTGATGTGGAACGTGTTGAAGTGCTCCGCGGTCCGCAGGGTACAATTTATGGACGTAACGCAACCGGCGGCCTTATTAAATTTGTATCGCGCAAGCCAACGGATGAAACAGAAGGTTATCTGCGCGCTGAAGCTGGTTCTTATACATCCTTCCTTGTGGAAGGTGCTATCAGCGGACCATTGTCTGATACGGTAAGAGCAAGGCTCGCGGCATCATACAAAACCAACAATGGTTACGTAGAAAACCGTATTGGTGAAAATGCCAACCAGGCCAACAGTTTCTCCATCCGCGGTAGCGCAGAAATTGATGTGGCTGAGAATGGCCTGTTAAGCGTCTCTGCCTTCTATAGTTCATCGGATACCGTAGCACCGCAATATCAGCATCAGGCAACATTAGGTGCGACAGGCGCAGATAATCTGCCCTTCTGTCCAACTGATGTACCGCGCGATATCTGGTGTTATGCAGATACAGACGATGATAACTTCGCTGGCGAATACGACAGAGAAGGTCGCCTTGATATCGAAGTAAAAGGTGTTCACGCCACCTATGTTCATGATTTCGGTGGTATTGAGCTGACAAACACCTTCTCTTATCAGGCGACTGACAAGTTGCACGAAGAAGATACAGATGTTGGCCCCCAAGCCGGTATCGAACCAACGTTCCGATCAGAGATCGATGCGCTGACAAACGAATTTCGCCTATCAGGTGATTTTGATGGTGGCGTTTGGCAGTTTGGCGTGTTCTATCTGGATACCAAAGTGGAAAGCGCCAATGACCTGCAGGTGAACTGGCGTGGCGATTTTGCAGCCCTTCTGGATAGTGACCCTGCAGCCTTTGATGGCGGTCTCGCTGCCTTCACACCGGGCTTCCCAACAGATGGTACATTGGTTCCTGCTATCTTCTTTGATGTGGATTATACGCAGGATACACAGTCATATGCAGGCTTTGGCCAGGTAGAATACCGCCTGTCTGACCGCCTGAACCTTACTGTGGGTGCACGTTACACCAAAGAAAACCGTGATTTTGACTATATCAACCAGGCACCAGCTGGTTTCTTGCTGAATAACCTTTTGAACGGTGTTGGCGAAGCAAATTACCTTAGTCTTCGTGCGGGTGATACAAACGGTTTTGCTGCAGCTGTTGGTGCTGGCCCGGCTGATGTGGTATCCGCTGATGCATCTCGCATTCGCGATGATAATTTCCTCGGCAAAGTAACGCTTGATTACGATATCAGCGATGATGCGCTTATCTATGCATCATGGAGCCGCGGCTTTAAATCAGGTGGTTTTAACGCCGGTTTCCTTGACCAGACAGATTTCGTAACCTCTGATCAGGTAGCATTTGATGCTGAGACACTGGATAGCTATGAAATCGGCTTTAAGTGGACATCATCTGACCGCACAATCAGATTAAATGGTGCTGGTTTCTACTATGATTATAGTGATTTCCAAGCGCTTACGTTCCAGGGCCTGTCACAGTTCATCACTAATGGTGAAGCAACTTTCTACGGCGCTGAAGCGGAATTAACTATTCTTCCAGCGGCGGGTTGGGATATCCAGTTAGGTGCAAGCTTGCTAAACACTGATGTTGACGGTGTGAACGTGCAGGGAACAGAACTGAATGACCGTGAAGCAGTGCTTGCACCAAACTTCACAGCCAATGGTTCCGTATCTTATACAGCTGGCGTTCCGGGCGGTGAGCTCACATCAATTGTTAGCTTTAACCATCAGGGCTCGCATTTCTTCGATATCACCAACAGCGAAAATTCTCGCCAAGGTGCTTACACCCTGTTTGATCTTCGTTTTGTTTATACCCATGAAGATACAGGGCTGGAAATCAGCGCCTTTGCAAAGAACCTGTTCGATAAAGAATATCTGGTTTACACCTTCGATTTCACTGGCCCAGGCGGTTATAACCAGCGCTTCTTTGGCAAACCACGTTGGCTTGGTATTGGCTTGAATTATAACTTCTAAGCCCATCTAACAACAGAGAAACAAAAAAGCCTCAAAGCTCATGCTTTGGGGCTTTCTCATTGGCAACTAAGAACTCCTAAACGGCAATAAAAAGGGCTGGCATCTCTGCCAGCCCTTTTTGATTTCGATCTTATCGAATTTAATATTGACTTTCGGGAGCTGTTACACGCAAACCGTCTAAATCTTCAGTCACTTTAATCTGGCAAGAAAGGCGGGAATTAGATTGCTGATGATCATTAAACTCAAGCATAGAGTTTTCCATCTCGCTTGGTTCGCCTGTCGCCTCTAGTTGATCTTCATCAACATATACATGGCAAGTGGCACACGCACAGGCACCACCACAGTCCGCCATAATCCAGTCTATCCCGTTATTGAGCGCTGTTTCCATAACGCTTTCGCCTTCGGCTGCCTCAATAACCTGCTCTTCCCCATCATTGGAAACAAAAGTAATTTTTGCCATGTCATTAAACCTTCTGTGTTTTAAGTTCTTTGAAAATGTCCATCATGGTTTTGCTTTGGTCCTGCACAGTCTCACTCGTGAGCCTAAGCCCCATCTTGAGGATATTTTTGCATGCCATGAAGGATTGTGGATCATTGACAGAATCCACCGCTAAAAACGTTTCGCCTTTGAAATAAAAAACTGAGAATTTTCCTGTAGCTACATCGCCTCTCACAAACGTTTCTGTATGTTCTGAGGACAAACCAACTGTCTGGATTTTGGTGTCATACTGGTCAGACCAGAACCAGGGAGGGTCATAGGCAGGCCGTTCAAGCCCTAGAATATGTCGTGCTGCCGTTTCTGCCATATCAATAGCATTCGGAACACTTTCTAGCCTCAACTTCTCCGGCTGACCTTCAAGGGGACGAAGTGCGTTATCGCCAATGGCATAAATGCCTGAAACAGATGTCTCGCAGTTTTCATCAACGATGATACCGTTTCCAACTTCAATGCCGGCTTCTGCTGCCAACTCCTGGTTTGGCAACACGCCGATACCTACAAGAATCAAATTCGTTTTGAAGGTAGTGCCATCATTTAGCTCAACGCCCGTTATAGAGCTTCCATCTTTCTGGTAAGTCTGAACTTCAGCTCCCAGCCTAATGTTCACACCATTTGCTTCATGTAAGTTTTTGAAATAATCAGAAATCTCTTCGCCTGTTACACGTGCAAGCAACCGCGGCATGCGTTCAAGCACATCAACAGCCACGCCCATTTTTCGGAGCACTGCCGCTGCTTCAAGCCCGATATAACCGCCACCAACAATGGTCACATGCGTTAGTTGATCCAACTGAGTTTTAAGGGCTTTAGCATCATCCAGCGTGCGCATAACCTGCACATTTTCAGCACCTTCAAGCTCTGGAATCATCCGTGGACGTGTCCCCGTAGCAAACACCAGTTTGTCATATGCGTAAGAAGTGCCACTACCTATGGTCACTTCCTTATTGACGGTATCTACCTTCTCTACCCGGGCATCTGAGATAAGCTCGATGTCTTTATCATCATAGAATTTCTGCGGCTTCAAAAAGAGCCTAACCTCCTCCATTTCGCCTTTCAAAAAAGCTTTTGAAAGTGGAGGTCGCTGATACGCGAGATATGGCTCTTCACCGATCATAGTGATCCGGCCATCATACTTTTTTTGCCTGAGGGAAGCAGCGAGCTGAATAGCCGCCTGCCCTGAGCCAATTATCACCAATTTTTCCATGTTGGTTGCCATAATAGATACCTCCTTCGAGAGGATATCTATAGCTAGCCTATAGCCTAACCGCCTTGCAGATGCGGTCAATCACGGGTGCGGTAACGGGAGGGAGCAACCCCTTTTGACCACCGAGAAAACGCGCGAGAAAAGCTCGCAGAATCCGCAAACCCAAGCATATGGGCAATCTCGGTTACCGACAGGCTGCTGGTATCCAGATATTCTTTGGCCTGTTCGAAATGATAGGCATCCAGCATATTGGAAAACTTCCGCCCTTCAGCGGCTAGCCTTCGGTAGAGCGTAGGCTCAGACACCCCCATTTGAAACGCAACCTTCTTGGCCGTTATCGGTGGATCAATCCGGTTTGCATATAAAAGCCGCTCGATCTGATCACAGAAAGTCATCGCCATCGTAACGGTCTTAAGCTCCCGATCCAGATAAGTTTTAAGAATTGGGGCCAACGTATTATCTAAAATCTTACCGGAAATCATATTGGCGGAAGACGGCAACACAACACTGTTTTCATCTTGATTGAAGAACACTGGCGTTTTGAGTTGCCGTTCATAAAGCCGAGGATCACACTGTGGCGAATGTTTAAAATTAATCCTTAGAACTTTAGCTTGCCCACCAGAGAAAATACGTATCTGCCGCTTGGTAAGTGCGAGAGAAAATTCCACATCCTGCCTACAATCATTATCACTGGCATACATAATTTCATAAACAAATGCGGTTTCATGTTTATCACGCGTTACCTGCGCAAAAGTAACCCCCTGCAGAAGGTTCATATAGTGGCAAAGGTTTTCAAGCGCCTCGAGCACATTCTTTGATGAAAGGAATAAAAACCCAATAGCACCTAACGTTTCCGGGCCGGCTGCTCTCGCCAAGTGAATGCCGAGGATCGGATTATCCGCATGCTCTGCTGCCAGTTCAAGAAATTTGAGCCAGTTTTTAAGAGGTACTTCACCATCCACCCGCAGCACTTCATCAGCGGAGATACCGCTATCTCTATACAGAGAAGCAGGATCCAGATCATGTTCCATCAAAGGGTTTGTCAGTGAGCGCACCACTGACGACCAAATAAGGGGCTCCTGCTTTTTATTATTTTCTTTCACATCCCACCCCTCAAGCATACTCATAATTTCGTTTATGATAGAAATTATCACATGTTTGATAGACTTTGACAATCTCAGTTTTCATCGCCGCCCTAAGGTTGACCAGTGTGAGGGAGTACTAACTGTCAGGAATAAAGGGAAGTAAGATGGAACACGCGTTTGTAAATGCGTCCGCGGCATCTGACTGGAGAAACATACTCGCAGAGCGCGGCATCAACACACAGGATTTTGACAGCCTGCTAAGAAAACCAACTCTATCAGGCAACAATTTTGATCAGCAGTTGATTGATCTGAAAGAGTTTGTTGCTACCGTTGAAAAGACAGGTTCTGTCAAAAGCGGAGGCGGTATTTCTTGGTCAGTCGGTCTCGCATCTAATTATGCGAAACGTGGTAAAGTTGGTCAGGCAATCCTTGGTTCCAAAACCCTAGGCACGGCCTTTAATCGGCTTGTGAAATTCTATCCTCTTATTCAAGACCGCACAGACGTGAGCCTGGAGATGGGTGAAGATTTCACAACCCTTGGCTACCGTATTCTGGACCCTGATATCTGGCCGCGCACGGAAGATGCCTTATACACACTTGGTGTTTTCTCTTCCTTCATTAAAACAGCTGCGCCCACCGCATGGGAAACTGTGGATATTCTTATTGAAGCTGACAAGAATGTAGTGAAAAAGGACCTTACCAACGAAGTATGCGCCAATGTTGTGTATGAAGCCGAGACAAACGGCATCCGCTTCCCTACAAAGATTTTGAGCAATCCTATTGGCCTGTTACCGCCAGTAGAGAATGATATACTGAATTATCTCAACCGTCTGCTGGTTGAAAAAAGGCGCTACTTGCCCGTGAGCGAGAAAACAAGGCAAGCAATTTTCCAAGGTCTTAGCCGCGGTCACGTAACGCAAGATCACGTGGCAAAAACCCTGGGTCTTTCGCGCCGTACCTTGCGCCGCAAACTTGCAGCCGAGGAAGTATCCTATCAGGCTATCCTTGATGAATGCCGCATGCGCGCCGCATCGCTGGAGTTTAAGATCAGCCCGAACCAGTCCCTGTCTGAAATGGCACTGAAACTTGGCTATTCTGAGCACAGCACTTTCTCTCGTGCTTTTATGCGCTGGGCAGGTATAGCACCGCAGCAGTTCAGAAAACTTCACTAACTGGTGTTTTCATTTGATTGACCACATATGCAAAGCTGATGTTTTCAGGCTTTCATACCAATAACGCTCTGGTCATGCTGTAAGAGGAAACTATGCCCCATTTACTTCTAATGGAAGGAAACCCGGCAAAAGTACGCCGTAAAGCGGAAAGCATTAATGTGCGCTCTGCAAGCGATGTTTATGCCCATGCTATTAAAGCCCACTTCCCCGACATAGAAATGTCGATCATCTATGCAGCGGATAAAGATGCAGCTCTACCCGAAGGCATGAGCTATGAGGATTTTGACGGCATGGTAATAAGCGGTTCAAGCCTGCGGGCCTTTGATGAGACTTTCGCTGTGCAGAACCAGATTAAAATCCTGAAAGAATTTTGCGAAACTGGCAAACCAGTTCTGGGCAGTTGCTGGGGTCTTCAAATTGCCGCTATCGCCGCTGGCGGTGCGGTAGCAGCAAGCCCAAATGGTCGCGAGATTGGTTTTGCCCGCAAAGTAACACTTACGGAAGCAGGCAAAGCACATCCATACATGAAAGGCAAGCCAACGTCATTTGATGCACCCTGTATTCACTATGATGAAGTTTCAGCGCTGCCATCCTCAGCCACCCTACTTTGCAGCAACAAGCACAGTTTGGTTCAAGGCGCAGTGATCCCTATTGGAAAATCAGAAGTTTGGGCTGTGCAGTACCACCCTGAATTCGATCTTGAGCAGCTTTCCATGTTGTTCCGGCTTTATAAGAAAGATCTTCTTACTCAAGGCTTTTTCGATAAGGAAGAAGATGTAAGCGCCTATCAAGCATTGATTGATGCGGCTGCAGAAAACCCAAATTCAAAAAGCCAGGCATGGCAGCTTGGGATTGATGAAGATATCCTAGTGCCCGAGAACCGCAGGGCGGAGATTATCAACTGGATCAAGCACCAGATACTCTAGATAGTTTTAACATAGATTAGTCCCCCCTTAATGTGGCCAACGAGAAAAAATCTCTTGGCCACATTTTTTATTATGCTTCAGCAGTCCAACCGCCTTCAGGCTTATCAAACCAAACATGTACCTGGCTGGTCCCCACTGAGTTTTCATAATCACTGAACTGACGCCCTTTGGCCTTACAGTCACGCCCGCCAATGGCCGCAGCCATCATCAAATAATGACCAAAAGCTCCTTCAGGTTTATGAGGATAATAAGCTGGCATACCGTCAATCACTGCCGCGTGGTTCCCTTCTTTAAACCATTCAAGGCGTTCATAATCTGCTTCACGCGCCGCATCTGAGAAGATGTTGGCCGGATCAGCTGTTTCATACTTGCCGTTGCTGATATCCTGAAACGTATGAAAGGTATGGCTCATAGAACCACTCGCGAGCAGCACAACCTTACGGCCTGATTTCGCTATAGCCCGACCAATGCCCTCTCCCACTTTCAGGTAATCAGAAGCTTTGGCCGCCATGTTCATACCCACACTGAGCCAAGCTTCATCTTTGGCGATATGGTGTGCGACATTCACTGTGCCGTAGTTAATAGGAAGATACGGGTCATCATTGGCGGTGCAGCGTGTACCGTTTGCATCTACTTCAGCCGCGATGAGTTCAGCTAATTCAGGATCGCCCTTCAAGTCATAGGGCACCTGGCACATACCGCGTGGTAGTTCTTCCGAAGTATATTTCCCGGTGCGGCGCTCGTGAGAAGTTACAATAAATTCAACCAGTGTTGCCCAGTGGGTATCAAACACAATAACTGTATCCGCCCCAAGACTATCCAGCACTTCAGATCGCAGCTTTTTAAAGCCTTCGATTAAGGTGGTGTCCTTACCTCCATAGATCTCATACCGAACTTCTTTTGGCAGCATGATAGTCGGGACATGACTAACAAGGCCTGCACCTACAACTTCACCCATTTCGTTCACTCCTTTGAACCTTGAATAATCAGTTTATAAGCGCAAAAAATAAGGCCTTCCAGCGATACCCCTTACTATGTCCACATCTGCTAAGACACCTGCTTTTCCTTGGTTTAGCGTGATGAAAGATTGATTAGAGACATGAGTTAAGAGGCGACTATGAGCAAGCATTGGAATTATCCTTTTTCTCCGTCAACAGACACTGCTGTTGATCTTTCATCCCTTGATGCCTTTAACGAAGGTGCACCTTTTGCAACATTTGAAAAAATGCAGAACCAGGGGGTTGTCTGGACAGAGGAAACAAATGGCCGGGGCTTCTGGTCTGTCACCCGTCATGAAGATGTTATGGCACTGAATAAGCAGCCTGATCTACTAAGTTCCGCACGCGGTATTCGTATCGAAGATCAAACTGAAGAAGAATATGAAGCTCGAAAGACATTTCAGGAAACAGATCAGCCACAACACACCTATTTCCGCATGCTTGTGAACAAGGCTTTTTCCCGTGGTCAGGTCGCACTGTTTTCTGATCGTATCCGTGAAATTACAGCCGAACTCATTGATAAAGCACTGGCAAAAGGCGAAGTTGATGCAACAGATGAAATCGCCCGCCAACTCCCAATGCGTATGCTTGGGCAGATCATCGGGGTGCCGGATGAAGACCTTGATTGGCTTGTAGAAAAAGGCGATGCACTTATCTCCAACTCCGATCCGGATTATACGGATTTCGTTGTAGATAAAGTAGATACTGAAGAATACCGCCTTCTGCCTTTCCGTTCTCCAGCCGCTGTAGAATTGTTTGACTATGCAAATGATCTTTTGAAACGCATGGATGCGGGGGAATCTTTTGGCGTGCTGAACTCTGTACTTCAGCCGACCAAGGACGGGCACTCCATGTCCCATGACGAGTTCAGAAATTTCTTCTGCCTGCTCGTCGCCGCAGGGAACGATACAACGCGCTACAGTATCGCTGCGGCTATTCACGCTATGGCAAACCAACCTGAACTACTCTCGCAAATTCGCGATAACATGGATGATGATGGTTTCATGATGACAGCATCGGATGAGATGATCCGCTGGGCATCACCTACCACTCATTTCCGCCGCACGGCAACACGCGATTTCGAATATGGTGGTAACCAAATCAAAGAAGGCGACAAGGTTGTTCTATGGTTCACTGCCGCCAACAGAGATGTAGACACATTCGGTAATCCGTTTGAGATTGATCTAACCCGTAAACCAAACAGGTTTGTATCTTTTGGACAGGGCGGCCCGCATGTTTGCCTTGGTATGTTCCTCGCGAAACTGGAAGTACGGATCGTGCTTGAAGAGTTTGCAAAACGTGTCGCTAAAATCGAACAGACAGGGCCGCACGCATATCTCCGGTCAAACTTCATTCTGGGTATCAAAAAGTTACCTGTGAAGATGACAGCCGCCTAACGGCATCATGCTGAAATACACGTAAGAACAAAGGTTAAAGGGAAGACGATGGAAACATCAATTATGAACAGGGTTCGTGTATTATTTGCTGATCAGCTGAATTTGGCGCGCGGTAAATATATTCCAAAAGAATTTGCAGAAGAGGGAAAGGCTCGCTTCTGTAAAGGCGCCTATGCGGTTACATATAACAAAGATATTGTACCAGCTCCGGGTGCGGGTGTGGAAGTCGGCTTGCCCGATGTAGAGGCTATGTTTGACCCGGGTGCATACAGAATTGGCTGGGAAGATAACACTCAAATCGCGCTTGCTGATATCTATGACAATGATGAACCCTCCGAGCTGTGTGGACGAGGCGCGTTGAAGAGAATTCTTGCCAAGTGGAAAGAAAAAGGCCTCACCCCCATGGTGGGCTTTGAAGGCGAAGCTTATATTTTCGAACGTGATGTGGACGGTAACTGGGTGCCATACAACACCCCTGGTTCATTCGTGTACGGCACAGGTCCTTTTACCGACCCCGCTGGTTTGATTGATGAAATCTGGGCTGTTGCGCAGAAAATCGGCATTCATATCGAATCTTTCAACGCAGAATTTGATGCGCCTCAGTATGAACTAACAATGGGCTACACCGATGCCCTCAAAGCTTGCGATGATTTCTTCCTGTTTCGCACTATGGCTCGGGAAGTTCTGTACAAGCGCGGCTATTTGCTCTCCTTCATGCCAAAGCCCATCTCTGATCTCTCGGGCAGCGGCCTGCACATCAATCTCAGCTTCAATGATAAGAAGGGAAATAATGTGTTTGCGGGCGGCACTGAGAAAGGCCAACTTTCTGACCTGGTAAAAGGCTGCATTTCAGGGCTTGTGAAACACCATGAAGCGATGTCAGCTATTCTAGCGCCAACAGTAAATTCCTACGCCCGTCTCCAGCCTGCCAGCCTTTCCGGTTACTGGGCAAACTGGGGATATGACCACCGCGGCGTAGCCGTTCGGGTTTCCGGTGAAGGTGGCAAAGCTGCACGTATTGAACACCGCGTGGGTGACTGCGCCGCAAGCCCATATTTTGCACTGGCTGCTGTTTTAAATGCTGCTCTTCTTGGCTGCGAGCATGATTACGAGCTGCCTGAAGCTGAAACTAACGACGGCCTGGAAACGGTTAATACAGACCGTCATGTGCCAGCTTCCCTCTCGGAGGCGCTTGCGATCTTTAAGGCAGATACTGACCTGACAAATGCGATTGGATCGTTGATCACTGATAACTATATCGCGATCAAAGAAGCGGAAATTGAGGAAACGGCGAACCTCGATGAGCAAGGCTTGGTCGATTATTATATCAATTATATTTAAGGTTCCGGAACAAAAACTATGACAGATCGTTTAATGATTGAAGGCGTCGCTGTTTCCCCCCATCACTATATTGGCGGCAAACGAGTTTCGAGCCCTGCTACATTTGAAACCCGGAGCCCGATGAACTGGGATAACCTTCTCGGTAACATCGCGCGGGGTGATGACCAAACTGCTGATTTAGCGGTAACCGCCGCAACCGAAGCGTTTCCGGCATGGGCGGCACTTACACCAAAAGAACGTGCAGTTTATATGCACCGGCTCTCGGATCTGATCGAAAAAAACAAAGAAAAGATCGCTACAGCTGAATGCATGGATATGGCGATGCTTCAGGAAAGCCTTGAACTTAGGCTGGTACCTCGTGGCGCACTGAATTTCCGGAACTATGCTGACCTTGCTGTTGAGCATGAAGAACGTGTCTGGGATAGTAAAGGCACACATAACCGGGTTATTCGCATGCCTGCAGGCCCTGCGGTTATTATCACGCCGTGGAACGCTCCTTTCATGCTTTCAACATGGAAAGTGGCACCAGCACTGGCTGCTGGTAACACAGTGATCCTAAAGCCAGCTGAGTGGTCTCCCTTGTCCGCAAGCTTGCTCGCTGATATGGTTGATCAGGCAGGCTTCCCGCCCGGTGTCTTTAACGTGGTTCAGGGTATGGGGTATGAAGTTGGCAATGCCCTTGTGAATAACCCGCGTGTGAAACGTATTTCCTTCACGGGGTCCGTACCTACGGCGCGTATCATCGGCAAAGCTGCTGCGGAAAATGTTGTTCCTTTCACTGCTGAACTTGGCGGGAAAAGCTGCCTGCTGGTATTTGAAGATGCAGATATTGATGCCGCAGCAAAGAAGGCCGCAGGCCAGTACGATGATAGCGGCCAGGTGTGTATGTGCGGCTCTCGCATTATTGTGCATGAATCTATTGCTGAAGAATTTGAAAAGAAATTCCACGAATACACAGATCAGCACATCATGGGCGATAGCAGGAATAGTGATACCACCATGTCTGCCATGATCCACCCAACCCATGTAGAACGAGTAATGGGCTTCATCGAGCGTGCCCGTGAAAATGGTGATGAAATTGTTCGTGGCGGCAAGAAACATAAAGAAGATGGCTTGTGGGTGGAACCAACCCTCATCAAACCTAAAAGCAATGATAGCGAAGTTGTTCAGAGCGAAATCTTCGGCCCAGTCCTCACGTTCCAAACCTTCAAAACAGAAGAAGAAGGTGTTGCACTTGCGAACTCGACCGTATTTGGACTTTCTGGCATTGTTTACACTGGCTCCCGTGACCGGGCAGAACGAGTGGGCCGAGCGGTAAGAGGCGGAACGGTATGGGTAAATACTTTCCTTGTACGAGACCTTACAGCACCGTTTGGCGGTATTGGCTTATCCGGCCTGGGCCGCGAAGGCGGGCACTATGCGCTTGAGTTCCATTCAGACCTCAAGACACTGCAAATTCTGGAAGATTCCACGAGTTAATCAAAGACAGACAAATCAAGTTCACAAGGGGTGCCTAACCAGTGCACCCCTTTTGTATGATCACGGTAATCGTCGCCACTTAATGTATGAATCAGAACCGTTAACCCCTGCCGGTTTTCATCGAACCATCTGATAATTTCTTCAGAGGATTCTGTTGGTATTAGCAGCTGGCAACTCCCCACCGGACGGGGGCCAATGGGTTCATCATGCATTCGCCCCATCTTCAGCTCAAACCGATCACGCGCGGTTTCACAAAGCTTAAGCGCCAGTGCCCGTTCCCGACAAATAGAAACGCCCACATCATAATAGACATGGGCGTGATGGCTATATTTCTGGTTTGAATTAACCAATGTCTTCAAGGGTCCGGCGTTCAAGCGTTGTTCCGGCTTTCCAGGAAACACCCACTTCATGCCAATAAGCGCCAATTTTCTCACGGATGGGCAGATCAACCAATTCTTCAACCGGGCTATCAAAATACGTGAGATCAAAATCGCCTTTAAAGCAGCGTCCAAAATCCACATCAAAACCTGACATAGTAACCACTTCTGAAAGGCTATCTGTGCCGTCTGTTTCAATAGCCGGATACCAGCGGCTATGAGCCATTGGATGACCATTCACAAATCCAGGTGCTTCAGCTGTATCCGTAATTTCAAACACACCTTCCGCAAGGCGGCGATCAAAAGCGGCGAGCGTAACGCCAAATTTACCACCCGGCGCTAAACGCGGACCGGCCTTACCAACATTCACCGGACGTGTCTGCTGAATAACCCCAAGTTTCTTCGGGTATCCCTGATGTTGGCCGCGGATGATAGCAAACTCTTTATCTACCCAAATGAAAGCACAGCGTGAGTATGTTTCACCCTTGTATTTGCAGCGGATAACAATGAACATTTCCTTGTACTGAAGGCGTACAGGATCAAGCACTTCATTGAAATCATCAGAACAGCTTTGCCAATCTGCCCAGATGGCGGCAACCGCACCGGGATCTTCATCAGCTAATTCAAACCCCTCAGGCAGAAGTGCTTTCACTGCTTCCACATCTGTGCGGTATTCCATGGTGATCAGCTCACCCGAATAATGCCACGGCACTGGCGGCAATATGGCTGATTTTCCAGATTTGGTTCTTGGATAGTAAAAACCCGTCATCTCACATTCTCATCCGTTAAAACTAACTGATGATCACTATGATGAAGGCCAGCACCAGTTTCCAGCGCACGGCCTTATATTGTCCTCATATGCTAAGAAAGACAGGCCCCTCTTTAGTAGAAATAATCCGAAAGACTATTAATTTTTAAAGGGGCGTATAATGACGACCGAGTACCGTAAAATTCTTCTTGATGGCTATCCAATTCTTACCGTACGTGACGGCGATATGTTACGCGCAAAAGATGGACGTAGCGTTCATGTTGATGAGGCGGTTCATTTGCCGCCGGTTGAGCCAAGAAAGGTAATCTGTGTTCACCTGAATTATCATAGCCGTGTGGATGAATTCATGACCAAACTCGGAGGTTCCCCAACCTATTTCCACAAGCCACTTACAGCGCTCAACACCCACAAAGGTGATATTGTACGCCCAAGCAACTGTAAATATCTGAACTATGAAGGTGAAATTGCCATCGTTATCGGCAAGCACTGTAAAAATATCTCGCAAGAAGAAGCTGGCGAATATATCGCAGGCTATACTGTTGCCAACGATTACGGCCTTCATGATTTCCGTGATACAGATGCGGGCTCTATGCTACGCGTTAAAGGGTCAGATACGCTCTGCCCGCTTGGCCCAGGCCTTGTAGAAGGCTGGGATTTCAAGAACAAGGTCATCCGCACAATCGTGAACGGCAAAGTCGTTCAGGAAGATAATACCGATAATATGGAATGGGACATGCACTATCTGGTGGCCGATATTGCACGGAATATCACGCTTGAACCAGGCGATGTTCTTCTTTCAGGTACACCAGCCAATAGCCGCCCGGTACAGCCAGGTGACGTGGTTGAAGTGGAAGTTGAAGGCCTTGGCAAGCTTACGAACAAGATTGTTGAAGGACCATATCCTGTTCGCACTGATGTAGGCGCACAACCAACAGAATCTGAAGAAGTAATTTCAACTGCAATGGGTGGAGACTGGGAACACCGCGGCAAGCGCGCAGCTGGTGGTCAAGGTGCTCAGTTCTACAAATCTCGCCTTGAGGAAAAATAATATGCGCCTGCCAGACGCAACCCGGTTTTACATCGGCGGTGAATGGGTATCCCCAGAAGGGAAAGATTTTGGTGATGTGGTCAACCCAGCAACCGAACAGGTTGTTGCAAAAGTAGCTTACGGAAACCAAAACGATGTTGATAAGGCAGTAGCCGCCGCGAAGGCGGCCTTTCCTTCTTTTGCCCGCACAAGCATTGCTGAGCGAAAAGAACTGATTTCCGCCATCAATGCCAAACTGATTGAGCGCAATGAAGATATTGCTTTCGCCATTCATCAGGAAATGGGCGCACCAATGGCGCTCGCACGTGGTGCTCAGGCGCCAAGTGGACCTCAGCATTTTGAGCAAATATTAAAAGAACTTGAGAGCTATTCCTTCAGCGAAAAGCTTGGCACAACAACAGTGCGGCATGAACCTATCGGTGTTGTGGGTATGATCACCCCCTGGAACTGGCCTATGAACCAGATTGCCACCAAGGTTGCACCAGCGATCGCGGCTGGATGCACAATGGTACTGAAGCCTTCAGAACTTGCCCCGCTTGACGCTATCATTCTCGCTGAAATCATCGATGTAGTTGGCTTACCTGAAGGGGTGTTTAACTTGGTGCACGGTGACGGCATAGGTGTTGGAGCACCGCTCACAGCGCACAAAGATGTAGATATGGTTTCCTTCACAGGTTCTACCCGCGCAGGTATCGCTATCAGTGAAGCGGCTGCACCAACAATTAAGCGAGTATCGCTTGAACTCGGCGGCAAATCAGCAGCGATCATATGCCCTTCTGCTCCTATTGAAGAAGCCGTTGCTTCAACGATTAAAGACTTGATGCTTAACAGCGGCCAATCCTGTAATGCGAGAGCGCGCATTCTTGTTCACAAAGTTGATTATAAGACAGCCGCAAAGATTGCCGCAGAAACCGCTAGTGAGATGACCTGTAGTGCATCTGATACCTCGGACCTCGGCCCAATGGCCAATAACGCTCAATACCGAAAGGTCAGAGATCTTATTCAGATCGGTATCGAAGAAGGCGCAACTTTATTAGCTGGAGGTTGCCAATCCGCTTTCACACCTGAAAACGGCTATTTCATCCCAGCAACTGTATTTGGTGGTGTAACCCCAGATATGACAATTGCAAGGGAAGAAATTTTTGGTCCAGTAGCCACACTGATGGCATACGAAAGCATTGAAGAAGCCATCAAAATTGCCAACGATAGCGAATACGGACTTTCTGGTGCTGTGTGGGCAGGAACAACGAAGGAAGCTGCTGAGATAGCTTCTGAACTCCGCACGGGCATGGTCCATCTGAACGGCGCTGGGCTTGATAGCGCGGCCCCGTTTGGTGGTTTTAGGATGTCCGGTAATGGCCGAGAATGGGGCAAGCACGGCCTTGAAGAATTCCTCGAAGTCAAATCTGTTTACGGTGCAAACCAATAAAAAAGAAGGCGCTCAAAGCGCCTTCTTCAGTTCTAGTTTCTGTTGTTTCTTGCGCATCATTATCGGAACAATCAGCAAGATATACCCCAGCACAAAGAAGAAAATACTCGCAAGTTCAACAGCCCGGTAATCACCATCACCAACAATTTGCGAAGCGATATAAGGGCCAACGGCTAAACCAAACATCTGTATAGCAAGCGCGAATGGCATTACCCTGCCACGCAGGTCAAAATCCGAGATCGCCGCCAGAATAAACGGCAACACTTTATTCCACATCAGGTTAAAGCCACAAACAGCAATCAGATAGATGAAGTAATCTACCTTCAACAAAAGGAGTGCGATGAACACGGCTCCACCAAGAATACCAATAGTGAGCGGCGCAAACCGGCCAACAACTCGCGCGGAAACCACGATCGCGATAAGTGCGCCAAGCACACCAAAAATCTGTGAAACAAACAAAGCGTTTGCCACCACCTGTTCTTCCAATCCGTTTGAAACACCAATCAGGAACAGGTACGCCCACACAATACCTTGCGAAATATTATATGCGAGATACCCAAGTAGGGCTGGAACAAGCAGCTTAATGTTAAGAGGTTCAGTTGCTTCAGGCACTTCTTCCTCATTCTTCGCCTGATCCGGCAGATATCCAACAAGTCCTATACCAATCAACACAACCAATGAGAAGCTGATGAAAATCCCTTTCAAACCAATCGTTGCCATAAGAGACGGCATGGCCAGCAACCCAACAGCACCGTAACTCAAAAGCACAGCGAGATAGATACCAATATTTCTATCTGTTTTTGATGTGAGACCAACGGCTGAAAAACTCAGGGAAATCAGCCCACCATGCCCAAGGCCGGAAAGCAACCTTGCCAGTACCAGATCAGCAAATTCTGTCATATAGGCGGAAACAAGGTTTCCGGCGATGGCGACAGCAGAGAAGAACAAAAAACTGGCACGCCAATTCACCTTCAAGCTCGCAAGCGACAACACAATAGTCGCGATAGCAATGCCAAACATTTCTGCGGCAGCAAGTTCACCAGCCTGTTGTTCCCCAAGTCCCAAACCTTCGACAAACCCGCCTACAAGACCAGGCTGAATGATAAAAGAAATATTTGCGACGATACCCAACAGAACCGCCGCAACAATAGAACTTCTTGCATCAGGTGAATAATCTGCACCTGCCTTCAATATTTTCATAAAACACTTCCCAATTTCCTCTCTCACATAAAGGAATATTCCACTCTCTTATGCATGGCATATGCGGTCAAGAATCTTGGCCCAATTTGGCAAGCGACCAGTGGTTCGATCTGCGAGGCTCCGATGAGTATTTTAATTTAGGGGCAGATGCATGACTTTGTATGACAGTCTGATAGCTGAATACCGCACCGACACTGGGCTTTCTGTGGAAAACCCGGCAAATGGTGATCATTTATTCACAGTAAAAAATTATTCAGTCGCCGAAGTAGAAAATGCGATTGAAAATGCAGATATTGCTTTTAAAAAATGGTCCACCCTTACTGGGAAAGCGAGAGCGGCTATTCTCCGCACGTGGTACGACCTGATTATAGAAAACCAGCATGCGCTGGCGGCCCTGATTACAGCGGAATGCGGCAAACCTCTCACAGAAGCCAACGGTGAAGTGCTTTACGGGGCTTCGTTTGTTGAATGGTTCGCAGAAGAAGCGAAACGACTGTACGGTGATATCGTGCCTCACCACGCTGACGGCAAACGCATTATGGTGCTGAAACAGCCAATTGGCGTTATCAGCGCTATCACGCCGTGGAATTTCCCAGTCGCCATGATCACTCGAAAAGTAGCGCCGGCGCTGGCTGCTGGCTGTAGTGCCGTGATCAAACCAGCAGAAGCCACCCCACTGTCTGCTCTTGCACTTGAAAAACTCGCGATTAAAGCGGGCATCCCTGAAGGTGTTTTCAAAATTGTAACCACCACTGATCCAGTGGAAATTGGTAAGGTACTTACAACACACCCGACCGTGCGGAAAATTTCTTTCACAGGCTCCACTGCAGTTGGCAAACTTCTGATGGCACAGTCAGCGGACACCGTGAAGAAGGTGTCTATGGAACTTGGCGGGAATGCACCTTTCATTGTGTTTGAGGATGCAGATATTGAAGCGGCCGTTGCAGGTGCTCTTATCAGTAAATACCGTAACGCGGGGCAGACATGCGTATGCGCAAACCGTTTTTACGTACACGAAAATATCTATGATAACTTTATTGAAAAATTCACTGCTGCAGTAGCTGACTTCACCGTTGGTGACGGCGCAGATGAAGGCACTGTTGTTGGCCCCCTTATCAACGAAGCCGCAATAAACAAAGTGGAAGAACTGGTTGAAAATGCTGTCGCTGACGGTGCGACTGTCGCGCTCGGCGGCAAACGCCATACTATTGGCGGCAACTTCTATGAACCAACGCTACTAACTAACATTGATCACACCAACAGCATCACACAGGCAGAGATTTTCGGCCCTGTTGCCCCGATTTTCAAATTCAAAACTGAGGACGATGTGATCTGTATGGCGAACGATACGCCTTACGGCCTGGCCGCATATTTTTACACAAAAGATATGGGTCGAATGTTCCGCGTTATGGAGGCACTTGAATACGGCATGGTCGGCGTAAACGAAGGCGTTGTCTCCACCGAAGTTGCCCCGTTTGGCGGCGTGAAAGAAAGCGGCATTGGCCGCGAAGGCAGCCGCTACGGCATTGATGAATATACCGAAATTAAATACAGCCTCATCGGAGGGATATAATATGACAAAAACAAATGCAGAGCTTTGGGAACGCCGCTTGAAAGCTGTACCGCACGGTGTTGGCACCATGCATCCCCGTTTCGCGGCTACTGCTCAAAATGCTGAAATCACTGATATCGAAGGTAAGCGTTATATTGATTTTGCAACCGGCATTGCCGTATGTAACACAGGCCACAGCGATCCGCGCATCACAGAGGCCGTGAAAGATCAGCTCGACCATTTCTCTCACACATGTTTTCAGGTAAATCCTTATGAAAGCTATATTGAGCTTGCAGAAAAACTGAATGATTTAGCCCCCGGCGATACACCAAAGAAAACTATTTTCCTAACCACTGGTGCAGAAGCCGTTGAAAACGCTATCAAAATCGCACGCGCTCACACTGGCAGGCCAGGTGTTATAGCCTTTAAGGGCGGTTTCCACGGCAGGACTATGATGGGCATGGCACTCACAGGTAAAGTTGCCCCTTATAAGATTGGGTTTGGACCATTTCCAAGCGAAGTGTTCCACGCACCTTTTCCTATTGATTATCATGGTGTGAGCGCTGAAGACAGCCTCACCGCGCTCGAAGGTATTTTCAAATCTGATATTGAACCAAACAGAGTTGCAGCCATTATCCTTGAACCCGTTCAAGGCGAAGGTGGCTTTTACGCAGCACCAACCACATTTATGCAAGCACTCCGCAAAATCTGTGATGACCACGGCATCATGCTGATTGCAGATGAAATCCAAACGGGCTTTGCTCGTACAGGCAAGCTTTTCGCCACAGAGCATATGGGTGTTGAACCGGATTTGATGACGGTCGCCAAAGCAATGGCTGGTGGTTTCCCTATCAGTGGTGTTATCGGTAAAGCAGATATTATGGATGCCGCAGCGCCCGGTGGCCTTGGTGGTACTTATGGTGGCTCAGTACTTGGTTGCGTTGCAGGCTTGAAGGTTCTGGATATCATCAAGGAAGATAATCTCTGTGAACGCGCAAACGAGATTGGCGCGCTCTTCAATCAACGCCTTCTTGCAATACAGGCGGATGACAACCGTATCGGAAACGTGCGGAACCTCGGCGCGATGATAGCTATTGAACTCGTTAAAGAAGGTGATGCGAATAAACCAAATGCGGAACTTACAGGCGCACTGGTGAAACATGCGGCGGAAAAAGGCCTAATTCTTTTAGCATGTGGCATTCGCGGCAATGTTATTCGTTTCCTACCTGCCCTCACCGCGTCTAACGACATTCTAAACGAGGGTCTGGATATTCTGGAAGCATCCCTCAAGGAACTTTAAAGCTCCCCCTAAAACTGCCTGATCAGCCGCCCCTTTTTTGGTCAGGCAGTTTACCTTTTCATCTTCATCTACCAGAATGGCAGTTCCTTTCCCCATAGGAACAGACTTTTATATTAAGCAATGAATTTCTGTATAACACACTATTTATTGTACAGAGCAATTCCCCACTGAAGCGCCTTTTATACCCAGATCGATTTTAAATAGCTTTCCTGCACCCAGTTGCCTTGCTAACTGGGCTTCTGTTTGCCCTTTTCTGGCCGAAGTAACATACAGAATATCGAGGTCATTCCCTCCAAATGCGCAGCTTGTTGGGCAAGAAACGGGCATTTTGATAATCCGGTCTACCGAACCATCCGGTGCATAGCGTACTATACGCCAACCGTTCCACTGTGCATTCCAGAGATAGCCTTCGGCATCAACAGCGGAACCATCAGGGATAATATCAGTGCCCGCAAGCGAGAAAAACTCTTGGCGGTTTGAAAGCTCGCCCGTTTCCAAGCTAAAATCAAACGCCCACATTGTTTGTTTTACAGAGTCAGCAAGGTAAAAAACCGTACCGTCCGGGCTCCATGCAAAAGTATTTGGATTACCAAAATCAGTTAGCTTTTTATGAAGCATACCTTCGTTATCAAGCATATAGATGCTGCCGGAAATATTCTGTTCCAAATGATCTGAAGTGCCGAACCAGAGCCTGCCTTTTGGGTCCAGCTTGCCATCATTAGGACGATTATCGGGCAACCCTTCTTCAAACGTTGATAGCTCTATTATCTTTCCGGTTAACGGATTGAGTTTTTTGATAGAGTTCTGACATACGACAAGAAGGTTATGATCAACATCTTCTACAACGACAGATGCTCGCGCCCCCATAGCCCAGCTTTTTGTTTCGCCGGTTTGGGTATGAAGCCCGTGTACCATTCCTTCAAAGATATCTACCCAGAAAATTTTACCATGATGCGCGGACCACATTGGCCCTTCGCCTAAAGTGCAGGTAATGTTCTCTGAAACAACAACAGGCTTCATGAAGGCATAGCCTCTTGCGGAATAATTGCACCACGATGCATAATTACCGTTGATGCCAGCTGGTGGGCTTTTTCTACCGCCTCATCAATGGACCCATTCGTGAGATACGCTGCAAGAAACCCTGCGTTAAAGCTGTCGCCTGCGCCCGTTGTATCTACAACGTTTTCATTTACCCTCAGGCCGTAAACATACTGCCTGCCAGCCTTCGAGATTGCCAGCTCACCACCACCATTTTTAAGCACCAGCAGCAAATCATCTCTGCCCTGTTGTTTTTCAATAACACAGAGACTTTCTTCTGCTCCGAACACCATTTCCAGATCTTCTATCGACGGCATAAAAATATTGGAGGCATCGGCTGCTCTCTGGTGTATTTCTCGGGCGATCTGCGTGCTTTCCCACAATACGGGCCTGTGGTTCATATCATACACCACCTGTTTGCCCGCTTCTTTCATCTTTGCCATCAATGCAAGCAACGTTTCACGATCTTCTGGTGAAAAAATCGCGAGTGTGATGCCCGTTACATATAAGACATCACAGCTCGCCAGTTGCCCCGTTGCATTGCAAGCAATGCTCCTTAGAGTTTCGCGCGCCGGAGAGTGCGCACGATCATAGGTGAAATGCCTTTCACCCGTCTCATCTGTGTGAATTGTATAACTGCCCGTCTGCCTTCCTGGCAGTAACGGCAGCATGCTACAATTAAGCCCTTCATCCTTAAAACACGCTAAAAGCCGTTTATCTTTTTCCGATCCACCTAGCTGGCTTACATATAAAACATCCGCATTCTCGCTGCTTAACAAGCGGGATAGATAAACGGCGGTGTTTACCGTATCACCACCGAAATGAAGATCACCCGCGGATGTACCTTCACGGTGTTCAATCATGCATTCCCCAACAATGGCAATCTGCATAGCGGCCACCGTTAGCTACCTGTTTGCTCTAGAGCTCGGATCACGCCCCTGATCTCCGCTAAGCCTTTCAAACGACCAATCGCAGAATATCCGGGGTTACTTGTCTTACCCACATCATCCATCATCAGGTGGCCATGATCTGGCCGAACGAACACTTCGCCTGTATATCCTTCCGGCCTGCGCTTTTCTGCAGCGAGCAGGTTACGGATCAAACCCACCATATCCAGATCACTACCCAGGTGTTCGTCTTCGGTAAAAGTAAGTGGGTTTTCCTTATCCAAGGTAACACCGCGCAGATGAGCAAAATATATGCGGTCAGCGAACGTATCGGCCATTTCAACCACATTGTTGGTCGGGTGGCTGCCAAATGTACCAGCACACAGAGTGACACCATTTGATGTACTTGGAATTTCGCTGAACAACAGTTCAAGATCATCAGGGGTACAGATAATACGAGGAATGCCCAGCAGATCACGTGGCGGATCATCTGGATGAATTGCAAGCTTCATCCCCAACTCTTCAGCAACTGGCATAACTGCCTTTAAGAACCTGAAAAGATTGCCTCGCAGCTCATCACGGGTGATGTCTGCATAACGCGCAACGGCATTTCGAAATTCATCAATCCCGTATTGATCTGTCATTCTGCCGGGAAGGCCTGCCATAATTGTTTGAGCAAGTGTATCTTTCTCACCCGCGCTCATTGATGAAAAAACTTGCCTTGCCCGCTCAATTTCTTCCGCGGAATAATCCTCTTCGGCACCCTCACGCTGAAGAATGAAAAGATCGAAAGCAGAAAACACATCATGATCAAACTTCAAAGCATAAGCGCCCTTATCAGTTCTGTATCTCAGATCCGTTCTGGTCCAATCAATAACAGGCATGAAATTATAGCAGATCACCCGAATATCAGCAGCAGCCAGGTTCCGCATACTTTCGATAAATGTTTGAATGTATTTACCCGCATCAGCATCACCACGCTTGATAGCGTCATGAACAGGCACACTTTCAACGACTGACCACCGCAGAGGAAATAAACCCTCGGGTGTTTCTTCAATCAACTTTTTGCGCTCAAGAATTGCCTCGAACGGCCAAGTATCGCCAATCGGAATTTCATGAAGTGCCGTAACGATATCCGTCGCACCCGTCTGGCGTATTTCTGATAAACTTACGGGATCGTTCGGGCCGAACCACCGCCATGCCTCACGCATTGCTCGCCCTTTCGGCTACATTGATTTTATTGCGGCCAATTACCGGGTATTGCTCAACTTCATATACTTGGCCATTTACCGGCGCAGATAAATCTGAAAGCCAGAAAACAGCGTGTGCCGCAATGTTGTGAGGCTGAAGCAACTGCCCGGACGGTGCAAAAACCGGCGGGATTTGATCCCGCCAGTCTGCCCCCATACCCTGTAGTTTCTGGATACGGTCTTCATTTTCAGTGTCCGTCCAACCAACATTGAGCTGATTTACACGAATTCGCTGGGGCCCTAATGCATCACCCAAATTTCGGGTCATGGTTTGAAGGGCCCCTTTTGCCATAGAATATGTAAGGGTGTTGTTTTGCCCACAATAAGCATTAATGGAACCGATATTAACAATCGCACCTTCTGAGCCCTGCCTCAGGAACTGTTTGATGGCAGATTGGCTGAGAAACAGCGGCGCACGGCAGTTGATTGCCATAATCTCATCATGCAAATCGCGATTGGTGTGTTCAATATCATCCCGGGTCATTACTGCGGCATTGTTTACGAGGCCATCAAGCTTACCGAATGCTTCCACAGCGGCAGGCACCAAAGCATCCAAAGCAATTTCATCAGTCAGATCACCCGCGACAGGAAAGGCCCTTTCGCCCAGCTTCTCTACCGCTGCTTCCGCTTCTTTAAGGCTACGACCATGAAGGACAAGCTTTGAACCTTGCCTGTATACTTCCTGCGCAATACCCCAACCGATGCCAGAAGTGGCACCCGTGACAATAATGACCTTATCCTGAAGCATGGTTATTTTCCTGCCCAGTGCAGCCACATAGCCGCCGTCCAGGAGAAATCTGTACCACCCGTTCCTTCACCACTTTCAGGATTAAAGGCTTCAGAGAATCCTGCGATTTTGATAAGCGCCGCAGTATCGTTTCTGATTTTATCAGCCCACTTCTCAAGGCCTTGCTCGGCACAGCCTGTTGCAATCATGTAGTTCACAACCGCCCAAATAGGGCCGCGCCAATAGCGCATTGCATCAAATTGTTCCTCACCCGGCGCGAGGCTTGGCATAAGAAACTGGCTTACTTTTGCAATCCGATCAATATGAGCTTCGGTTGCGGCACGCTGTTCAGCAGAGCCAACATCCGCGTAAAAATTCAGGAACGATGCGCTACTGATAATACCTGTGCTTTCACCTGAAATAACATCACGGGAACAGAAAGCCTGCTTCTCTTCATTCCAAAGATAATCAACACCTGTTTCAGAGAGAGAAATTTGATTTTTCAGGAACTCAGCTTCACCTTCAAAACCAAACTGCTCAGCCAATACAAGAAGATCTCGGTTCGCACGCAGGAGCATCATTGTCATGCCCACATCAGCTACACGGAATGGGCTTTCTTCGATGATTTTTTTATGGTCCCAACCAGCATCACGGCCGAACTCCACCATGGCGATAAAACGATCGTAATCCTCTTTGTGTGGACGCATCTTCTTATCTAGATGCTTGGTATCCTGGCGCACATAAGGTGTAACATTGCTGGTATCAACACGTTTAGCTGCCTCATCCCATTCCGGCGCGTTATCGCGGCCTGTTTCCCATGGGTGAGTAGTTACAACAAGGCCCTTTTTTAGTGGATCGCGGAAGGATGCGAACCACCGGTGCAGGGCAAACACCTGGGGAATTAGCTGTTTAACTTTTTCTTCCGCTTCAGCATTTTGGTTTTGTTCCCAAAGCTGGCGAAGAATAGTTGCCACAACAGGTGGCTGACTGATGCCGGATGTACGTGGCTGCTGATTTGTTTGCCAAATCTCAGGCCCCGGGAAATATCCTGCGTTATCTTTCCAGAAGATAATCTGCGGCAAGAAACCATCATCCCATTGGCCTTTGAAAAGAGTTTCAAGCTCTTGCCATGCGCGATCAAGATTGAACTGCGCATATCCTAAAGCAACAAAAGCAGAATCCCAGTTCCACTGGAACGGATACACATCTCTGTTTGGTACCGAATAGCCGCCCAGGTCATTCTCGATCAGGATCTTTTCTGCGGCTTCATGCAAGGCTTTATTTGTCGGGCCTTGAAGCTCAATTTTCTCAGCTTCCATGATACATCTACTTTAAATAACTACGAACTTACTGATGCTTAATAGAAGTGAGGGGAAGCCTCCCCTCACTGAAACTTTGGTTCTGCAAATACTTAGAACTTGTAGTTAAACCGCAGTGTTACGCGGCGTGGCAGAACCGGGCGACCTACAAAAAAGTTGCCTGTATTTGATTGAGATGTACCTTGGCGAGGCGAACCTTCTGTTGTGCCCTGACTATCAAACAGGTTGAATACGCCAAGCCCAATACGTGCGTTCTTTTCACCGCCGAAGCCGAAGCTGTAACCAGCGTCCAAACGGAAGATACTGAAGGCATCCAGCTCAACACTGTTGGAATCGTTTGCGAAGTTATCGCCAACATAGTTTTGGAAGAAGGATACGTCGAAGGTATCATCATCATAGTAAACACCAGCGTTAAACAGCAGATTTGGCTGACGGCGAAGTTCATTGCCGATAAGTGCCGGGTTGCCATCATTTTGCGTCAACTCATGATCTTGAAGGGTCACATTCGCATCTACGCGCAGTGTTTCTGTAATATTATATGAAGCAGTAGCTTCGATACCGTATGACTTAGTTGACTGAAGGCTTACCTCTTCAACAACTCCGCCATTACCGTCATTTACAAAATCAACGTTCGCACGATTATCAAGTTCGGCATAGAAAGCAGAGAATGTTGCTGCAAAATTAGCTGAACCATATTTCACACCTACTTCCGCTTGCTTGATAATTTCAGCATCGTAAGAAGCTGTTTCGCCAAGTGAATTTACACGTACACTGCGAAGCTGCGGGAAGAAGAAACCCCGAGAGAAGTTACCGTAAAGGTTCACATTGTCATTGAGACGGTATAGAGCGCCAAGAGCAACCGCCCATTCTGTTGTAGAAACAGAACCAATCTGGAAGGAGCCATCACCTGTTACTACACTTTGAAGGCCTGGAGCAAAGCCTGGATCATCATTAATTACAGCTGTTGTTGTTCCTTCACGGAAGAAATCACCTACAAACCGTTCTACACGGAAACCAACATCAAATACCCAGCGATCATTTTCAAACTGATCAGCGATGTAACCTGCAATACGCTTGGCTGTATGTTCGCGATTAGAGAAAATAACACCAGCATTTGTCAAACCATTCAGTGAGAAAACAACAGGATTACCATTTTCATCCGTATAGGTAAGATCTACAAGGCGCGGCTGATCATTGAATTCACCAAGGTATGTTGAGATAACATTATCATCCGC
The DNA here is from genome assembly GCF_024398035.1 of Kordiimonas sp. SCSIO 12603. Lineage (NCBI taxonomy): Bacteria > Pseudomonadati > Pseudomonadota > Alphaproteobacteria > Kordiimonadales > Kordiimonadaceae > Kordiimonas > Kordiimonas sp. SCSIO 12603. Next base: position 1,701,869 of record NZ_CP073748.1, on the reverse strand, counting down.
TGCTTCAGCGTTTGCGAAGAAACCACCAAACGTGAAACTGTGTTCCCAATCACCTGCATCAAAGGTTTTTGTAACATTCAATTCACTGGTAAAATCTGTCGCCGGACGGTCCCGATCCAAAATACGGTTGGCAAACAGCAGATCATTCGCACCAAGCGCCTGCCCAGATTCTGTGAATGTAAATGATGCACCAGCAAGATCACCTAAGCCGCGAGCCGCGAGGAAACCAGCCTGTGTTTCTGGTGTATTCGCAATACCATCACCATCAAGGAACAGGTTAAACTGGTGATCATAATCAGAGTATTTAACTTTACCGTTAAAGCCCCAACCGTTTTCCAGTTCTTTCTCAAACGCTAACGCAAAAGTAGCGCCTTGTGTGGAAACACCGTCTGCAATAGGTGTTTCAAAAACACCATCAGGTGTTTGATAGCTCAAGCGTGATGCATCGCGGGTTTGCAGCGTATAGATAGTTTCGCCATCATTACCTGTTGGGCGTTCACGCGTATCACCATCTAGTGGGAAAGGCAGGAAGAACTGAACCTTATCATCAATTACCTGCGTATAGAGTGTTACGGAACCAGATCCGTCACCAAATTCTTTTTTGATGTTACCGCGAATTTGGTAACCTTCAGTTGGCAGACCAGAATCAAGTGGCCCTTCATCATAGCGGTAATAACCAGACATAGCGTAATAAAGGCCTTCATCAGCACTTAGCGGCCCGCTCGCTGCAAAATCGGCGCGGTACCGGCCTTCTTCAGCCACTTCAAACTGTACCTGACCTTCTGGCTCATCTTCACCCGTTTTGGAGATATAGTTGATAACACCAGCGACTGAACCCGGGCCGAACAGGTTGGATACACCACCACGAACAAATTCCACGCGCTCAATGCCCAAGTCATTACGGTAATAAACATCAAAGGCTGAAGAGTTCAGACCAAATGTACTGAAGGATGCAACACCATCATAAAGGAGCGGAGTAAACTGGAACTGACCACCTGACGGCAAACCTTTAATGAAAACGTTCGCAGCAACTTCACCGCCACCGCCTTCAGCTTTAATACCTGTTACTGAACGCAGAATATCTGCCTGGCTACTTGCTGTAAATTTCCGAAGCTGATCTTCAGAAATGGACGTTACCTGAACAGGCGTAGAAAAGCTGCTACGCGCTTTACTCGTACCGGTAACAACGATTTCTTCCAAAGACAGTACTTTTTCTTCTTTTTCAGACGCATCTTGCGCAGATGCAGCACCCGCAACAGCAAATAAAGTTACGCCGGTTAAAAGTTTGGTTTTAAGTGAGCTAAACGTCATCTTATCCCTCCCATTTACACTATATCACATCCAACTTGCGCCTTCCTTCCCTGTCAAACGCCGATGGACTTCTAAGCTAATCCCCGGATTTCGGCGGGTCCTCGCTCTTAGGTCGAGACTATTGTGAATAAAAACTATATTTGCAACATATTTTTCACAATTATTAAAACTTATTATGAGTTATATTTAAGTTTTATAGTTGCCAAATACATATAAATCGCTAGAGTAAGATTTCGAAACCGCTGAAATATTTGGAATTTTAGACAACATACGCCCGGCATAGAGGTATGCGTATCAGTACTAGGATTTCGCAATGAAACAGGATTGAAAGCGCGAGAATGAGCAGATTTCTGAGTCACAAAACTTTTGCAACACCACCATTTTTTAGAGACTCGACCCGCACCCCCTGCTCACTCAGTGAGAGGAAAATCCTGTCCCTGCTTATCAGACGCCCCAATCTGACATTGGCAGAATTAACCTCGCTATCAGAGTTCTCCCAGCAGAGCATTTCTCGCCTTATCAAAGGGATGATTGAAAAGGGAATACTCATTGCATCCGACCGCGTTGCCACCGGGAAAAGAGGCCAACCAAGCCTTTCTACAAGCATAGTAGGAAACTACGCCTACACCATTGGCATATCTATCATGACAGACTGTGTTGCTATCGCACTAGTGAACCTGGCTGGCGAAACGATAGCAGAGACAACGCACATCCCCCCCTCCATGAGCCGGAAAGAGGTACTTAACCTGATCAAACTGTCTTTTGATAGTTTCACCAGTGAACATAATATCGAGCACGATACCATCCTTGGCGCTGGTGTTGCTATCTCCGGCTATAATCTTGGCGGCAGGTCAAAGTTCAATACACCGCCAGGCCTTGGTGAATGGGCCCTCATTGATATTGATGAAATCATTGCTGAAGAACTCAATCTCCCTGTTTGGGTAGAGAACGACGGCAATGTCGCAGCTCTGGGCGAAAGCCTCCTTGGCACTGGTCGTGATTACGAAAATTTTGCATATCTATTCATTGCCGCGGGCATTGGTGGCGGCATTGTTATTAATGGTGAAATGCTAAGAGGTAGCAACGGTAACGCTGGCGAGATTGGTTTGATTGTACCTAGCAATATGTACCCACGCCCAATGCTGGACCTCCTTCACACTATGCTTCAGGAAAAAGGCGCTGATATTGAAGGCATTTCTGACATGCTAGCGAAATTTGATCCTGAGCAACCCGGCGTTACGGATTGGATTGAGAAAACGGAACCTGCGCTATCACTCGTAGTTTCCGCAATCGCTGCTATTCTGGATACAGATGCCATCGTGCTTGGTGGGCGCATCCCACGCTCGCTCGCCCGTATGCTTATTGAAAAACTGAAAATCTACGATGATGGCAGACGTTCAGAACCCCGCGCCATGCCGCGATTGACTATTTCAGATCATACAGGGGATGGCGGAGTGCTAGGGGCAGCAATGCTCCCACTTCATAAATATTTTTACAGTACGGTTTAACGTAATTGTTGAGTGGTGCCTCGCACCACTAATTCGACAGGTACCGTAATACTACGCGCCTCTGCGCCTTCGATCGCATCATCAAGCAGATCAGCCACTGCATGGGCCAGTTCTTCAGTATTTTGCCGAATAGTGGTGATCGCCTCACCAACTTCCGGGATTTCATCATACCCGATGATAGAAACATCATCCGGCACCCTAAGATCATGATCCTCTAGCGCCTTAATAGCGCCAGCAGCCATCACATCAGAAAGCGCAAAAATCGCTGTAAACTTCAAACCATCACGAATAGCCTGCCTGACAGCAAGAAAGGCACCAAGCCCCGTGAAGTCACCTTCAAGAATATGCTTGTTTGGAAGCTCAATACCAGCAGCCCCCAGCGCATCTCGCACGCCTCGAATACGCTCGCTAGTAGCGCGAGTATGAAGCGGAGACGACATAGCCCCATCGCCAGACACACTACCCGCTAACACCAGGATGTCCTTATGCCCCAATTTCAGCAGATGCTCTGCAGCCTGCTGACCGCCGCTATATTCATCAGAGGCCACCCAAAAATCGGCACTACTTTTACCGAGCGAGACAAATGGAATATTACGCTCCTGCAGATATGCCACTCTGGGATCATCATCATAAATGGATGCAATAACCATATGATCTGCAGTCGCAGGAAAAAGTCCCCGCTCATCGGTTGGCAGCTGTTCAACTCGCATACCTTTCGAAAACAGAGCAGATTCCAGATATTGCCTGAACAGGAAGAAATGCACATTCAGCTGACTACTGAAGCCAGTATTCAAACCAACTTTAGAGCTTTTACCAAAAGACAGGTTACGGGCTGTTTCATCCGGTTGATAACCGGTGTCCTCAATAACCTTTAGAACTTTTGCTTTGGTTTTCGCATTCACTCCCGGACGGTTATTCAAGACCCGACTTACAGTAGCCTTGGAAACCCCAGCTGCTTTCGCCACAGCAAGAATACTTGTCACACCAGTATTTTTTTCGGGATTAACCAAAGAAAGCTCCAAACTTCAATTACTTATACATCATCAATCAGAATGACGCGAAAATCGTTCACATTGGTAAGGGTTGGCCCGGTTTTAATCAATGCATCAATTGCTTCAAAAAGCTGATACGTACAATTTGTAGCCCTTGCTTCTGCCACCGAAACGCCAGCACCTTCGAATGCGGATAATGTATTTTCATCAAAAACCGCACCAGCTACATCTTCAGTACCGTCTATACCGTCAGTATCGCATGCCAACCCGGAAACACCTTTCATACCAGCAAGCGCTTCTACCAGTGCCGCACAATATTCAAGGTTCCGACCGCCTTTTCCGCTTGGGTTTCCAACCTCAACAGTGGTTTCACCACCAGAGATAATAGCCCATCGCCCACCTTTAGCGCGACATTCACGAACAAGCTTTGCATGTTCCTGCGCCACATCACCGGCAATACCTTCAATATCATCGCCCAGCATCAATATTTGCCGGCCATCCTTTACTGCTAACTGCTTTGCTGCAGTAAGTGCATCAGCGGCTTTAGCTATAATCAGCTCTTTATTGTCCATAAATATTTCGGGTACTGGTGTCTCATTACCTTCATTCTCAATAGCCGCTAGAACTCCAGTATCACCATTCCATCCATATTTGTTTAGAATATTTCTGGCTTCCTTTAGCGTCGAAGTATCCCCGCATGTTGGTCCTGATCCAATATTTGAAAGGACATCGCCGGGCACATCAGAAATAGCATAAGTTTCAACGCTTGCGGGGTATGCAGCCTTCGCCAAACGCCCACCTTTAATACGTGACAAATGCTTTCTGACGCAGTTCATCTCTGAGATTGCAGCACCCGAATGCAACAAGAATTTATTCACCGCCTTTTTGGTTTCAAAATCAATTTCAGCAACAGGGGCGGACAAGAGCGCTGATGCCCCGCCTGACATCAGAACAATAACCCGATCACCCTCGCCCGCACTTTCAGCAAGCGTGAGCATTTCAGCAGCCACCTTCTCACTGGCATCATCTGGCACAGGATGGCCTGCCTCAATCACCCTGATATGCTTCGGCATCTCCTGAGGAAGATGGTGATGACGCGTTACTGCAAGCCCCTCCACAGAACCGAGTATTTTCTCCGCCTCAACAGCCATTGCAGCCGCTGCCTTGCCCGCTGCGAGAACGATAGTTCGACCAGAGAAATTATCTGTTGCCAATAGATAGCGAGGCAAACATGCTTCCGGATGGACCGCAGCAACAGCAGCGCGGAACATCTCGCGCATTAATTCCTCTCGCCTTCTCAATCCAGACATCACCCGCTCCACTTATAACAAAACACATAACCAAGAAATAAATCCCCTCACCAGCTATAGCAAGTGAAAATTGAAATCGGTACCAATAATTAGACATACAATGTTTTCATAACAATTATTTTCGTTGAAATTATCCAGTTCCAATGATAGAAACCGGTTCCAATTTATTTGAAAAACCGCTTAAATTCAAAATCTCAGCGGGTTTGGAACGCGCACTTGCGCCAGTTAAAGGTTTGTTTATGTCCGGCAATTTGCATTCAGATGTTCATGTCAATCTTGAAGATGTATCCTTCAGCAGAAGAGGTTCATGGCTTTCAATCACACCCCTTATCGCCAAATTTGAACCATACGATCTAGATCGCCACTATATCAAATGCCACCATCACGATGCGAAGCCTGTCATTGAACTCATCCCCGAATTTACAGATCCAGATATAAAATCAAGGCCTGTGGCAACTCCAACATCGCTCCTTTGGGAACATAAGGGACAATCAATTGAAGCGGTATTTGACGGCACCGATACTATCCGTATTAAAGGAACTGGGGACTGCCGATTAAGCCTGAAACCCAGAGAACGAGCTGAGGTAAACACACTGGAAGCAGATCATGGCGATTGCTCAGTAGCCACATTCAACATTCTCCCCATCCACAGAAAGTTTCAGATTGAGCGCCTTTCCGGACATATGGGTATCTACTCAGAACGAGAAGCTGAGACAGGTAAAGAATTTGAGGTACAGGTTAATGTTTCCGGCGAAAGTTGGGAAATTGCGGTTGACCTTTTTGTAAGCGTATGGACCAAACCAAACCGCGCCAACTTCGATATTTGTAAATCTGACGTAGCTGCTGATTTTAGCGAATGGCTGGAAAACACACCACCAGCCAGCCCGGCCCTTGAAGCTGCGAGAAAACTGGCTGCTTACATAACATGGTCTGCCACCGTGAAGCCGCATGGCCTTTTAAAGCGTGACACGATGCTGATGTCAAAAAACTATATGTGCCGTATCTGGAGCTGGGATCACTGCTTCAACGCGCTGGCACTGGCTTCAAATTCAGACCGTACGGCTTTTAACAGCCTAGCCTGGGATCAAATGCTGGTGGTAGCCGATGAGCAAGATGAATTTGGCTGTTACCCAGATGCCTATAACGATACTCATATGATCTTCAACTATACCAAGCCGCCAATCCATGGCTGGACATTGGAAGAGCTGCAAAACCGTATGGGCGGTCAAGTTGATGAAACAAAAGCTCTGGAACTGTTTTACTCCATCGAAAGCTGGACCAACTTCTGGTTAAATCATCGCCGCCTAGAAGCAAATGAACTTGCGCACTATATGCACGGGTATGACAGTGGCTGGGATAACGCCACTATGTTTGATGAAATAGTGCCCGTGATTGGCCCTGACCTAAACACCTTCCTGATTGTTCAGTGTGATGCCCTCGCCTCTTTCGCAAAAGAACATGGCTTTGCAGCAAAAGCCAAAAGCTGGAAAGAAGCCGCAGACGCTTTGTATACCAACCTCATCAAAGAGCTTTGGGACGGCGAAAAATTTACTGCCAAAGGAGCGGTTCGCGGTGAAACTATCACCTCTGATAGCCTTATCTACTGCATGCCTATTCTGCTGGGAGATCGCCTACCAGAGGACATAAAAGGAAAGCTGGTTTCTGAAATCAAACGCTTTATCACACCTTACGGCTTGGCAACCGAACATCCTGACAGCCCAAAATTCATGGATGATGGTTATTGGCGGGGTCCTATCTGGGGACCTTCCACTTATCTGTTCTTCAGCGGACTTTTAAGAAGCGGGTTTGAAGATCTTGCAACCGATATTGCAAAACGGTTTTGCGGCATGTGCAAGGAATTCGATTTTGCAGAAAACCATCATGCACTAACGGGCGAACGCCTACGTGACCGGGGCTTTACATGGACTGCAAGCAGCTTCCTCCTGATGGCGGAATATCTGCACAAAAAAGAAGCAGAGTGACGGCTCGTTTCGTCACCTATACACTAAGTAATTCGTAGGGAGGGATTAATGAACTTTTTGGATTATGCGATTATCGCAGGATATCTGATTGCCTTGTTGGGGATGGGATATTTCTTCAAAGAGAACACCGACAAAAAGGATTATTTCCTTGGCGGCCGAAGCATGGGCACTGTTCCGCTCACGCTCTCAACAATGGCAACGCAACTTTCCGCAATAAGCTTCATTTCAGCCCCTGCTTTTGTAGGCCTAAAGAACGGCGGCGGCATGGTGTGGCTGGCGTACGAATTTGCTGTACCGCTGGCGATGATCCTGCTGCTGATGTTTATCCTGCCTCCTTTATACCGTTCCAGTGTGGTGAGCATTTATGAATATCTTGAAGGGCGTTTTGGCATTTCCACGCGCATGCTTATCAGTATTGTATTCCAGATCAGCCGCTCCTTCGGTACGGGCATTATGGTGTATGCCACTGCGCTTATTCTCGAAGGGATGATGGGGATCAGCTTCTGGACCTCCATTTCCGTAATTGGGGTTATTACCATTATCTATTCTCTTCAGGGCGGAATGAAAGCTGTTGTTTATTCTGATGCCATCCAGATGGGGCTTATCTTCTTTGGTGTGATCATAGTAGGCGCTTTTGCTCTACACAATCTGGGCGGTATTGATGAACTTGTGGCAAATGTAGACACATCACGCTTAGACGTTATCCGCGCGGATTCTTTCGGTTTCAATGGTGATGAATGGGGCCTGATGCCGATGATCTTTGGCGGTATTGTTCTCTATGCTTCCTATTATGGCTGCGACCAGACACAGGCGCAGCGTTCCCTTTCCGCAAGTAGTGAAAAAACACTTCGCCAAATCCTGTTGATGAACGGCCTTCTGCGTTTTCCTATGGTAATGCTCTACTGCCTGACAGGACTAGTGCTTGGCACCTTCACATTAACAACACCAGAATTCCTCTCGCTCATCCCTAAAGATAAGCCAGACCTGATGGTACCACTGTTTATCGTGAACTACCTGCCGCATGGTATCATTGGTATTCTAGTGGTTGCCCTTATGGCAGCCGCCATGTCATCCCTCAGTTCTACTTTGAATTCGTTGACAGCTGTTTCCATGGAAGATTTCACGCGCCTTACAGGCCGCGAACTTAGCGAAAAACAGTATGTATCATGGTCACGTATCATGGTGTTTTTCTGGGGTATTGTGATTGTAACTTTCTCAGTATTTGGCGGTGATATTGCAGATACAGTGATTGAAGCCATCAATAAAATTGGTTCTGTTTTCTACGGTCCTATCCTGGCAACGTTCATGATGGCAATCATGTTCAAACGTATTGGTTCACGTGACGCAAATCTCGGCCTGATCACGGGTGTCGGCATCAATATGTATCTTTGGCTTATGGTGCCAGAAGTATTCTGGCTGTGGTGGAACTTTATTGGCTGCGTTAGCGCACTCGCAATTGGCCTGGCCATGTCTTATCTACGCAAAAGTACTGATCTTGATATTGCCACCAAGCAATCTGGAAATGGTGCTTTAATCACCATAGAAGAACTCAGTCTTATGCTCGGCGCATTCGCTGCCATGCTGCTTATCTCTACACTACTACCCACACTGTTTATTTAGCCCCCATCGGCACGGGATACATTTCCCGTGCCGCCGTTAAAAACGTTAACCCACCCATTTTCAACCCCATCTCTTAACTTTTATAACATTTGCATTTTGGAAAGGTTTTCGCATTATGCTTTTGCAATATGCAAAGATAGGGGCGTGCTACCTCGGTTTTTAAGCGAAACCACTATCATGGTTGCTGGCACGTCTGTTGCAATTTGGGAAGCCCGACAAGGTTTCAATTTCTATTTTGCAAAGGTGAAAATGATGCGGGGCATTTTATTTACGGAATACCTGGATTTTGCGGCGAGCCTCACATCTGAGGCCGATATTGAGAAAATTCTGTTTGATCTTCGTGATAAAATAAACGGCTCATACACTTCTGTCGGTAATTACAGCTTTGAAGAATTTGCCCATATTCATGTTGCACTGTCTGAGCATCTAAAGCGAGACCCGAATGACATCGCCGAACAGTTTGGCAAAGTATTGCTTCACCGTTTCGCTGAGCTCTTTCCTCAATATTTTGAGGGTGTTACTTCCGGCTTGGATTTCCTTGATCAGGTCGGCAGCCATATTCATGTGGAAGTAAAGAAGCTATATCCTGACGCTCGCCCCCCAGAAATTATTCTAACAGAGGGAAAAGATGGAAAATACCAATTAACATATAGATCACAGCGTCCGCTGGCTGCTGTTGCCCGCGGTTTAACAAGTGCCTGCCTTGCCTATTTCAAAAACGCGCACAAAATCATAAGTGAAACCTCGCATCAAACACATGATGGTAATCATACAATCTTTGAGATACAAATACCTGTATGAACAGCTTGCCAAAAAATATCGATAAACTTCGTTACGAACGTGAAAAACAAGCTCGTATAGAGGCTGAAAAGTTGCTTGAGGCAAAAAGCCTTGAGCTCTACAAACTGAATGAAAGCTTGTCGCGAAGTAATGAAGGACACCAGCGGCGGCTTCATATTTTAAATGAATTTGCCATTGCGGTTACCGAACTTAAAACCGTTGATGAGCTTGGCTGGTATGTGGCTAAAGAAGTTGTTGGTAAATTGGGTTTCACCGATTGTGTATTCTATCTGTTTAATGAAGGTACTCAGCGCCTTATCCAAACCGCTGCGATTGCGGAGAAAAACCCTCAAGGGCACGAGATACTCAATCCTCTGGAAATTCCATTAGGGCAAGGTATTACAGGGAATGTTGCTCTCTCCGGTGAAGCGGAAATTATCAGCGATGTAACAAACGACCCTCGATACGTGCCAGATGTAATGCCTGGCGGTTCTGAAATTTGTGTACCGATGATCCACGGTGACCGCCTTCTTGGTGTGATTGATTGCGAACACCCAGACAGACACCATTTCAATGAGAATGATTTAGAAATTTTAGGAACAGTGGCATCATATGCTGCGGCTAAAATCGCCGAACGTCAGGCCCAGCAAGAAGTGGAAACAAGAGCAAATGAGCTGGAAGAAAAGGTAAAACAGCTCACCTCCCTAAAAGAAGAACTAGAGACCGCAAAAGATAAAGCAGAAGAACATAGCGCCCTTAAATCCAGGTTTGTTGCGGCAATCAGCCACGAAATTCGTACGCCTCTAAGCGGAATATTAGGCAGCCTTGACCTGCTTGGAGATGAAGACCTGCCTAGTAGATCATCAGCTCTTGTGGATATGGCCAAAACCAGCGGCCAAACCCTTCACACACTTCTAAATGATGTTATTGATTTTGCTCGTACAGAAGCCGGCACATTGAAGCTTGAACCATCTGTATTTTCCGTGCGCGAATTGATTGGTTCCATCCAATATTTTTGGCACCCGCATATGGAAGCAAAAAATTGTACATTGGATATCTGTATCGATGATGAGGTTAAGGGTGCTTATTGGGGTGACCCCGCCAGAATACGGCAAATTATCAACAATTATATTTCAAACGCATTGAAATATTCGGAAACTGAAAAACTAGTACTCGCAGTAACATGCGCAAATTCATCGTCTGAAGACAGCAATCAATTAAGGTTTCAACTTCAGGATTTTGGTATCGGCCTTAGCCTTGAGGACCAAGCTATTATCTTTGAAGAATTTTCACAAACACGTACACAAAGCAGATCAAACGTTGAAGGTGCAGGTCTTGGCCTGGCTATTTGCAGGCAGCTGGCACGCCTTATGGCTGGTGAAGTGGGTGTAGAGAGCCAATTGGGCAACGGAGCAACCTTCTGGTTAGCTGCGGACTTTAAAGTGGCCACCGCCGCTGAGAGCCAACCTCAAACCGAAGAACGCATTCTTACAAACTTCAAAGAGAGGCTGAATAGAAGAGCCCGTGTGCTGGTGGCTGAAGATGTACCTACCAACCAAATCATCGTACGCACCGAGCTAGAACGGTTTGGTTGCCGGGTTACTATCGCTAACAATGGTATTGAAGCTGTAGAGGCCGCGCGCAGGCACTCGTATGATATTATTTTCATGGATATTGCCATGCCAAGCATGGACGGCATTGAAGCGACTAAACGTATCATACAAATGCTGGGCAAAGAAACCGCACCTCCAATATATGCGCTAACTGCCCACGGCATGGATGAAGACCGGCAGGATTTCCAATCTGCAGGGATGGTTGATCTGGTGACAAAGCCTTTCAACAGAAAACAACTATATTACGCGATTGAAAACGCACTTGACCTATCCGGCGATACGGCAGAACCGATAACCGAGAATTTAGACCAAGAGAACGCTATTCCTTTCTTCGAACAGGAAAGACTTGGAAGTTTACTGGAAACGCTGGATGAGGAAAGTTGCGGTTTATTGATTGATCAGAGCCTTAAAGATTTGAGCAAAATTCTTGATGGTATGCGGGAAGGTCTTCAAAATCATGACCCGGATCATGTCGCTAAAATGGCTCACCAGCTCAAGAGCGTAAGCGGTACATTTGGCCTGCCGCGTATTCAGCATTTATCCGAACAGGCACAAGTTCACTGGAAAAATGAACTGGTAACAGAAACATTAAATACCGGCCGCACCATTTGTGAGACCTTGCCTAAAGGCCTTCAGATGATTGAAGATACCGGTAAATTATATAGATAGCGGAGGATAGCTTTATGACGACCCTCGAAAGCAAGATATTACTTATCGAAGATGTTCTCTCTATGGCTCTTCTCTATGAAAAGCAGCTCAATTTGGCTGGCTTAGGCGTAAAGAGCGTTGAAACACTTGCTGCCGCCAGAGAAGCGATCAAAGAAGAAAACTATGATCTACTGCTTCTTGATCTCAACCTTCCAGACGGTGACGGGCTTAGTTTTCTTGAAGAAATTCAGGGAACGCCGAACGAAACGCCTGCAATTGTCATCACAGCGGATTCCTCGCTGAATAATGCGGTGCATGCAATGAAGCTAGGCGCGCTTGATTATCTGGTAAAACCCTTCAGCGAAAGCCGTTTGATCACAACAGTGAACAACACGCTTGAAAGGGTAATGCTCCGGGAGCAAATTGATACACTTCGCCAAACACATCAAAGCGGCTCATTCCACGATTTCATTGGCTCCTCCAGCTCCATGCAGCGTGTTTACAGAACCATTGAAAACGTGGCTGCATCGAAGGCGACAGTATTTATCACAGGTGCGTCGGGCACAGGTAAAGAACTGTGCGCGGAGGCCATTCACAAAGCTGGACCTCGCGCGAAAAAGCCTTTTATTCCTGTAAATTGCGCTGCTATTCCCCATGATCTTTTGGAATCAGAACTATTTGGTCATCTGAAAGGATCCTTCACCGGGGCGATTTCAAACCGTGAAGGTGCGGCAAGAGCCGCAGAAGGTGGTACTCTGTTTCTGGATGAAATGTGTGAGCTTGATTTAACCTTGCAGAAAAAGCTTCTGCGCTTTCTTCAAACCAGCATGGTTCACCCTGTTGGTGCTTCTCAGCCTGAACATGTAGATGTGCGGGTAATTTGCGCCACCAACCGAAATCCGATTGAAGAAGTGCGTGCCGGCAGGTTCAGAGAAGACCTATATTTCCGCCTTAATGTTGTACCGATTGCGTTGCCTCCACTAAACGCACGTGGTCAGGATGTGATTGAAATTGCTTCCAGTTTTCTGGCTAAGTTTTCAGAAGAAGAAGGTAAACAATTCCAAGGGTTTGATGCAGGTGCACAAGCACTACTTATGTCATACAACTGGCCTGGAAATGTTAGGGAGCTACAGAATACAATCCGCAACATGGCCGTGCTTCACGATGGTGAAGTGATTACTCAGGAAATGTTCCCACCGCTTGAAGGAGAGCTTGGTTCACTATCTCCGATTTCTCAGGAAATTCCGAACAGCATTCCTGTGCAGCAACCTTCTCAGGCAATTAGCCTGGAAGGCAATTCGCTGGCAACACTGGCGGAGCTCGAAAAGAAAATCATCGAAGACCGAATTGAAGCTTTTAGCGGCAGTATCCCGAAAGCCGCAGATTCACTTGGTGTAAGCCCTTCCACGATCTACCGTAAAAAAGAAGACTGGCTGAAAAAAGAAGCTGTCTAAGATCCTTGCGCTTCAATTGCTTGCTGAATATCAGAGAGTGTTGCCTGATATTCAGTAACATTCGGCGCAAGCTTTACGGCTCTTTCAGCTAGTTCTAGCGCATGCTGCAAATCACCCTGGGTTTCATATAATTTGTATGCAAGGTTATTGAGCGCAATATGATTAACCTCTTCTATTTCAAGAAGTTTTAGATATACCGCGAGAGCAAGATCATGATCTTTACTGTCCTCCGCTATTTGAGCCAATAGCATCAACCGATCCCTTACCAGATTGCGGAGTTCTACTTCCGAAGACCTGTTATATTGATTTAGTTCAATATGTGTAAAAGCCCCCCACCAGTGCGCCAGCTGCTTGCCAGACAATTCCTTGCCGTTTTGATAAAAACCCAGCGCAAGCCTTGTTGCCTCAACTGTAAATTCAGGACGCAATTTAACGGCCGTTGCTAAATGAGCATAGGTGGCTTCGAGATCATCAAAATAAGCGTATGCAACTGATAGAAGCTGGAAAGCACGCGCGTTATTAGGGGCCCATTTAAGAACAGGCCTCAAAATCTGAATAGCTTTTGCTACTTGAGCACTTTCGCCAGACATCAAAAGATACCGAGCTTCAACCAGGCGCCAGAATATCGCTTTTTCAGGACTGGCGTTTTTAATCGCCTCTACATGAAGGTTAGTTGTTTTATCTGCTTCCTCGACACAGGCTCTTATGAGCGCCAGATTATCAATCTTCGCGTCAGATACAAAACCTTCGCAAATCTCTGTATTGTCAGTTTTCTCGCCAGCATTTTCAAACACAGCCCATTCAGGGCCTTTACCCGAAAGAATGGCTCCATTCTTTTCCGCTATGAGTGCAAGCTCATTCTCACCAATTGCTTGATATAATTTACTCTTTAGCTGAAAGATTGGTCCCATATCAGGCAGAATATCCCCCGCACGCTCTAAAGCATTCAGTGTCGGCGCATATTCTATTTTTCCATTAGAGAGATTTTGAGCTAATTCACCCCAAACTGATGCAGCATATTTACCGTATCGTTTTTGAATGTCAGCCGTATCCATTTTGAACTCACACTTGGCCTCTAAAGCATAGGCCCCAAGGCACTTTAATAGCTGCACGTTTAATAAAGGGGCCGTATCGAGAATATTCTCAGGAAACCGGTAAACAAGTTTATGAAACATACCAATCCGCCAATATAGTTTGGCTAACAGGCTTGCCTGCTCGGCAGTTAAACCTTCCGAAGCGTTTTCAAGTGCTGCAATCGCGTCAAGAGGTCTTCCTTCAGAAAGAAGTAAGGATGTTGCAATTGTTAAGTCTTCTCCTTCTAAAGGAGTTAAAGACAGTTGTTCCAAAAACATGAAACCATCTGGTACTGAAGGAGCCAAAATACGGGATGCAAACGTTCGCCATTCACGGGGGATAGAAGGCACGATATCTTTAACGTCAAACTGTACCGCCTCGGCTGATATTAATGAAGTTTCCACAATTGCCCATACGAGTGGCGAGGTTTCAACGGAATGTAATTCTTCAAGTGCATGAAGTATATTTTCTTCATCATCCAATTTAATAGATGCTGCTAGTAAGATTAACGCAGCCTGTTGGCCCTCCGCCTTTCTGGCACTTCTCTGTGCCTCTAACCATTTCTCACCACCAAGATACGCCACAGCTTGCGGCAAGTGGTAGCGGGGGTCCCGCTTTAGGCTCCATCCAAGTTTATTCAGCATAATCTCCTGCGCCAGATGCGCGTTATCCGGCAAGGGAACATGAAGGCGTGCTTCAGAAAGAAGCGTTATTGCGTGAATATCCGTTTTGGTTCGACAATTCTTATTGGAGAAATACAGGGTCAACACTTCAATAGCAGAAGCATAATACCCTTGTGGCATAAATTGATCAGCCTCAGCGAGCCAGGCTTCACATTTACTTCTTTGATGTTGTTTAAAGCTGTAAAATCCGCCAGTCGCCAACCCGGCGATCAACAATATTAGTACGATCAAACGTTTCATGATTGTTTCCCCAAACGAGATTGAATTTGTTCCAGAAATTGCAGAGCAACTGCCCTACGTGCAGACAACGGAATTTTGGGATCTTCCACAATTTGCAGACGTAATCGTCCTTTTTTTCCCGGTATTTCAGCCACAATTTCAGCGACTGCCTGAACCTGTGCGTGGCTGCGCACCAACAGATGTTCAATACTGGCATCTATGTTTTCATCTTGAAATTCCACATGAGACACAATCCAGCCAAGCGCGCGAAAACATATGGCTGACGAATGCTGCTGCGATTTATTGCTGTCTTCATGGAAAATGGCGGTCAGAATTAACTGCCTCTCGCTGGTCGGTGCATAAAATGTTTTACGGGATAGAAAATCAGCACTGATGATTTTTTGTTCTTCAGCTGAAATATCTGTCCGCTCACCAACCCATCCAGCTACGTAGTTTGGTACCTCGCTAATTACTTCGATATCCGTTTTCTCAGTTACGCTTAAAGCCGTGTAACTCACGCTGGATACAGTTAAAGCAAAAGCAAAGGCGGCAGTCTGCTCTGACCATAGTCTAATGTCTGGCAGTACCAATTCATTAAGTGGTAGGAAGATTAAAACAGGCAAAAGCCAAACAACTGGCATGATAAACCAGCCCAGGAAGTCATGGAAGGTATTCACTAAATCTTCCGGTGCCTGAAAATTCAAAATCAATAAAACAGACAAGCGAAGAAGGTTCACCCCAATAGCAATAGGCAAAGCTGAAGCAATGATACCCAGCTTACCTTTAAGGGAAATATCCCGAATGGAAGCACATACCAAACAGCCGAGGAATGCAGGGATGAACAGCAGTGTACCGCTGCAATTTGTGTTGATAGTAACTGTTACTTCACCAGAAACCACCTGTGATCCATATCTGTACACTGGCAGGTCCAAAAGTTGGGCCAGTGTAACAAACATTTCTGCTTCAATAGTAGCAAGCCACACCCCCACAGATTGTTCCAAACCGTAAGGAACTGGAAGCATCAACACCCCACACACTGTAATCCAAACAGTCTTTTTAAAAGATAGTTTAAAGCACTCTGATATGGTGAACACGATCAGGAACATGCCTGATAGATAGACGAGTTTTTGAATATCCAGCGCAATATGCAATAGAAATGCGAGAGCACTTAAGAGCAACAGCCATCCACGCCCGAAAACTCTTTCGTCCGACTTTCCTGCGGCAATTAATAAAATGCTAAACATAGATAAAGCTATGATAGCCCAGTGATCTGTCTTCAGGCTGGCTTCCAGCAGTGGTAGCAGCAGGTAAAAACCCACTGCAACCATTGCAGCTAAAGCACCAAGACGATATTTGCTCAAAATCAAGCGCATACCGCCATCTCATCGGTTGTTTTCTTGCGACGAAGTTTAGCAAAACCAAGTAAGAAAAGCGGGCCAAGAAGGGCAGCTACCGGCCCTGGGAGCGGTACTGCATTCGCAATCATCTTACTGGCATTTACGGTACCTACATCAAGCGCTACAACCACATCGTTATAGTCTTCGTCACCACCTCCGAGTAAGTCCTCAACGCCTACAAGCAAGTACGGACTGTTAGGAGTAGCTAGAACAACGAAATGATCAATATCATCCGGATTAAGCGCCATATCGGTGAAATAGGTTGTTGTGCCTCCTGAAGCGCCGTTTGCTATCAGGAACAGATTGAGTTGTGTACCAGCTTCAAATTCGCCAAGGTCAACAAAATCTCCCGGTGCAACGGGGTAACTGCTTGAACGGTAATCCGAGTTCAGATAGCTGTAATATCCACTGGTGCTAGCATCTGGCAAAATAAGCGAAGCATCGCCATTCAGGCCATCCGAACTATCGCCAGTATAAACACCGAGACTATTCCGGTAACCGGCACCTTCACCAATAAAGTACGATCTAACAGATGATGTTTCACTTAGAAACAAATCTGAGGGGTCAAGTGCGATTGATGATACATCACCAATAGATTGGCTTTCTGTCAGCGTATTATTTACAATCGCCTGCAGGTTTGAAAGATCATTAGCGACAAAATCAGCAGCGGCAGCATCTGATCCCTTCAGCTGCACATCACCAATAGGTTCAAGGCCAAAAGGCCTTGCGCTTGACTGCACTGGAGAGACCGTTCCAGCGAAACTTGCCCCGGACAAGAATGTCCCAAGCAAAGTGGCTATAAGAATTTTGGAAGAATTCTTCACTATTAGTCTCCTTTCAGAAATTTAACTTGGATGAATGGCTGTAAGGCACCCCCAGCAAGTTGGATGGTGGGAGCAATAGCGCGCACAAACTGGTTCCAGCCTTCAATCCAGTTATCAGGCACATAAACAATGTCATCAGGCATAAGCTCAAGATCAGGAACCTTGCCTTTAAGGATGTGATCCGCATTCACCAGAATAAGCTGCCCTTCAATGGCAGAGTGTGTGCGGATAATGCGAACCTGGCTCATTAGGGCTGCCGATTTAACTGGCCCACCCACTTGTGTAAGAGCCTTAAGAAGAGTCATTGGTTCATTGGAAAATGGTACAGCGCCAGCTCGTACAACAGCCCCCATTACGAAGGCTTTATTATCTCGGGCACTGGGTACAACGAGTGTATCACCCGCCCTCAGCGTAATATTGTGCTCTGCCTTGCCCTCCATCAGAAGCGCCTTCAAGTCCACGGCTGCAATATCACCATTACGCCATAGCCTTGCACCCCTAAGATATGCAGCTTCCGATAAGCCGCGTCCCAAGCTCACGGCCTGCATAAGGTTAGTCGGACCATCAAGGTAAATCACACCAGGGTTATTAAACTGCCCCAACAGATAAACCGGACGGCTTTTGTGGGATGCCATGTTCACCACAACCCATGGATTGCGGAATTGTTTGGCAAAACCAGCTTTAAGAACGGTTTGAATTTCTTTAAGGCTCCGCCCTGCTACGTTCACAGTCTCAAGGAAAGGAAGTTGAATAAAGCCATCACCATCTACCTGTACAAGCAGATCATCCAACCCCTCTTCACCAAAAACATTAATACTAAGGGCATCCCCCGAACCAACGCGGTAAACCGGATCTTCAAATTCAGAAGCTTCTACATCAATGGCTACGGGCTCTATTTCAACAAGCGCGGGGTCTATACGGTCTCCGTAGGCACGGATATCTTTTTCGTACGCGGTGTCTGCTTCATTAAACGGGCGAGTAGCTAATCTCTCGCTGCAAGCTGCAAGAAAAACAAAAATAATACACAGCGCGAGAGGCTTTACATATTTTGGAACTTTCCGCGCTACTTTCTTAAAGATAAAGAGGCATGTCAGGCCAATAATCGCAATATCATAGCGCCATGAATGCTTGTGAAGATAATCCAGTTCAGCTTCAAACCTTGTACTCCAATCATCTACAACATGCTCAGCACCAGCGTTATCAAAAATACAAACCTGACCCAGACTTGTAAGCCCCGGAAGTACATTCAACCGCCTAGAAAAACCTGGAATTTTACCTTCCAGCTCTTCCTGTAAGCTCTGCGCAATGGGACGAGGCCCTACCAGAGCCATCTCACCTTTAAGAACGTTAAAGAGTTGGGGTAATTCATCAATCTTCAAGTCACGCAGAATTTTACCAATCCCGGTGACCATTGGATCATCTTTGCTAACCTGCCTTGCACGAGACAGATCTTTATCAGCTCCCACACTCATGGTTCTGATTTTATAGGCTGTGAATGTCTTGCCCTTAAACCCAGGCCTACTCTGTTTATATATAAAGGGACCGCGCGAATTGAGTTTCACGGCAACAAATAAAACCAAAAACAAAGGAGATAAGAGAAGCAACGACAGGCCAGCTATACACCGCTGAATAGCATACCAAACATTATATGGCTGAGAAGAACGCGCCCAATCGTGCTGCTTCCACTTCTGAATTACATCGGCTTTAAAAAATGGAGCTTGTTGTGTCATGTTTCAGCCTCTTATTAATTAAGATAGCCATAAACAGCGCAACCTTCGTGCCAACGGAGCTAAAACTCTAACTCCTTATAAATTCAACAATTTTCCAATACTGCAAAATAAACCTTCTTTGCATTTTGCGAATTGCAGCTAGCTTTTTGGCAAAATTGGAAATGCCAAATTGCAAATAATTCAATCGCCTTTTTAAAATATTCTTTAAAATCAAAGGCCTATCTTTTGAGTCATCTTGGCATAGCTGTTGCCATAGTTAAGGCATGAAAAAACAGCTTACAAATATCATCCTCGCCGGCGCGGCACCTGATACCGGAAACCACGGTGTTACAGCTTTAGCGCTTTCTCTTCTTTCAGCGCTGGACAAACGCGGTCTACAACAAGCTACTGTACTTGATAACGGTGGCAGTATGCGGCTTGGAGAATTGCTTTCTTTGCATTACCGCACTTTAGCATTGAAGCCGGGCAAACGTTTTTATCAGCCAAATAACATGCACCAAGTTCGCATGCGTCAGATGTTCGGCCTACCTTCGCCTATCCTATCCGCCATAAAGAATGCTGATGCAGTTCTTGATGTAAGCGGCGGCGATAGCTTTACAGATATGTATGGCCCAGCCCGGTTTGAACAAATCACCGTTCCAAAGTTGATGGCTATTGATTCAGGCGTTCCGCTTATTTTGTTGCCGCAAACCTATGGCCCATACCAATTCACAAAAACTCGCCGCATTGCACGTAAGATTTTAAAAGCTGCACACCTAGCTTACGCTCGCGATGAAGATAGCTACAAGAACCTGCAAACTTTGTTAGGCGATGACTTCGATCCGCAGAAGCACCGTTTAGGCGTTGATCTTGCTTTTGGTCTTCCTTGCGTAGGCGGCGATAATACGCCAGATGATCTGCCAGTGGGCATTAATGTAAGCGGCCTACTATGGCATGATGCAGCAGCGGCAACAGAACAATTCGGCTTGAAAGCGGACTATAAGCAAAGCCTTATTCAATTTGCCCTTAAAATTCTTGAAGACACCAACAAAGATATACTTCTAGTACCACATGTACGTCCCTCAGGCGGCAGCGAATGTGATCTTGTGGCTTCCCGGGCATTCAAGCTTGCTATACCAAGCGAATATCGCGACCGCATTCAAATCGAAGAAAATGCCAACAGCCCAGAGCTTTTAAAAGGCACCATATCTAACACTTGTTGGTTCACAGGTGCTCGTATGCACGCCACCATCGCCGCGCTTTCAACAGGCGTTCCGGTTTGCAACATGGCTTACAGCATGAAAGCAAAAGGCGTATTCGCCAGCTGCGGCCAGCAAGAGCAGGTATTTGATCTTCGTAAAAATTCAACGGATCAGGTGGTTTCTGCGCTCTTCGCTTCTTTCAATCAGCGCCGGAAAACAAAAGCAGAATTGGCCTTCTCTCTTTCAAACGCCAAGCGCGTTTGGGTTCAGCAAATGAACGATATTTCCTACGCCCTTGATGAGCCGAAAGAGAAACTGGAGGTGGTTTATGCCTAAGCTTCCTATGGCAAAGAAAATCAGCACCGTTGCAGGTAACCACCTGTTGCTTGAAGGATGTGTGTTCTTAAGGAACGTTATCATTGCCCGTTTGCTAGGTGCCGAAAGCCTTGGGGAATTTATCTTTCTTATTCTTGCTATCAGATTATTTGCCATGTCGACCGATCTGGCGACCGAACGCTATATCCTTCAAGTAGACCAAAATAAACTGAAGGCAGCGCTTGCAGGTTCACATGCTATTGCACAAATCAGAGGCTTGTTTTTAGCAGCAATGCTTCTTCTCATGGGGCTTCACAATGTACATAATATCAGCTTTGCCTGCTATGCATTCCTGGCTGGCAGTGCACTTATAAGAGGCTTTACCCACCAAGGTTACAGACTAAAGCAGCGCACCCTGAATTTCACACCAGCTTTATATGTTGAAGGCAGCACCATGCTTTTGGGCACGTTTGCAATCTTCACATCAATTTCCATTGTTCCAAGCTTGGAAATCGTTTGCGCTTGCATGCTGGCTCAAGCGGGTATGCACACCGCCCTATCCCATATTTTTTCTGGTGAGAGCTATAAAGCAGCTGCACACAAAGAAACATTTATTGAAATGGTTAAATTTGGATTTCCGCTTCTTTTAACCAGCTTAACCATGTTTTGGAGCATGCAGGGCGAGCGGGTAATCCTGTCTTCAATTATGTCATCAAGCGAATTCGCACACTTTTCCATGCTGTTCCAACTAGCTTTGGTTCCCGCTCTTCTTATCGGCCGGATAGCACTTACACTTGGGTTACCAATTTTGGTACTTGCTAAAGAAAACTGGAATAACTTCAGTTCACGCGTAACTGCCTTTCAAGTTGCGGCATATGGCATCATGTTCGTTTTCTTCATGTCTTTTGTAATTCTTGTGAACCCAACGCTTACGATATTGTTTGGTGCAGATTTCAAAGCAGAAATGATGATCATTATTTTGGTTGGCCTTGCTCAGTCTATCAGGCTTTGCAGAACCCCTGTATCCATTGCAGCTCAAGCTCTTGGACAAACAGATATTCCACTGAAAGCTAACATCATCCGGGTAGTGGCTTCCGTATTAGGAGCCTTCTTTATCTACACAGGCGGCTCACTACCAATGTTACTGGCAACTGCCTGTGTTGGTGAAATCCTTGCCTGTGTGGTGCAATCCATTCTTTTCACTGCTCGTAACCGCGTACCAACTCAAAAGTTCGCACGCCGTGCTTCGACCATAAAATCTAATCTTCGGGAGGCAAACTAATGTCTGAATTGGAAAAAATTCTTAGCTCCAGACTATGTAATGGCTGTGGTGCTTGCGCCGCGATTGCACCCAAGCATATCCAGATGCATGAAACTGAAGATGAAGCCCGCCGCCCAAAGGTATGCAGCAAACTAAGTGAGCAGCTTGAAGCCCATATTATTGACCACTGCCCAGGCGCGAATAATGAACAAGCAAATATAGAAACAGGCGATCTAACAGCAACCGCTTGGGGCCCAATCCTTGAGGTATGGGAAGGCTATGCGGATGATGCTGAAATCCGTTTCAAAGGTTCCAGCGGCGGTGCGATAACGGCACTTGCTCTCTACTGCCTGGAGCAACGTAACTTCACCAACGCTCTTCATATAAAAGCTAACCCTGACAAACCCAAATATAACATGGCGGCGTTCAGCACGAACAAAGGCGAACTCATGGAAGGTGCTGGTTCACGTTATGCCCCGGCCAGTATTTGTGACGCATTGCCGGAACTGGAAAAAACAGAAGGTCAATCTGTTGTTATTGGCAAGCCTTGCGATATTGAAGGCGTTCAAAAAGTGAGCCGCCAAAATCAACTTCTGAAGAATAAAATCGGCCTAACGCTTTCTATCTTCTGTGCGGGCACACCAAGCCACAAGGGTACAGATAATCTTCTGAACTATCTCGGTGCAACAGACGATCGCACGCTGAAAAATCTTCAATATCGTGGCAATGGCTGGCCGGGCAGTATGAAGGCCGAATGGGAAACCACAAACGGAGAAACCCACACTTTTGAAACAACTTATGCAGATGGTTGGGGCAATATCCTGCAAAAGCAACGTCAGTGGCGCTGCCATACATGCGCAGATCATACAGGTGAGCTTGCTGATATTTCCGTGGGTGATCCATGGCAGAACCCACCAGAGGAAGAAGAACACGGTAAATCTCTTATCGTAGTTCGCACTGCGCGGGGCCAAAGAATTATTCGCAAAGCCATAAAAACTGGCTATTTGCGAGCTATCCCACAAAAACCGGAAATTCTGTTTGCGGCTCAGCCAAATCTATTCGCCACAAAAGGTGCTGTATGGGGCCGTTCTCTTGCTCTTAAACTAGCGGGGCTGAAAGCGCCGAAGCTTACTAAGGCAAGTCTCATCTGCTGGTGGAAACTACCCCTAAAAAGCAAGGTGCAATCCGTTGCAGGCACTATGAAACGTATCATCGTCAAGCAGCTATTCCTTGCGAAGAAAATCACATTCCAAAACCATGAAGGGACTGCGCAATGAAACAAGGGCAATTCACATTGCCAGCACTTCCGATTGTGATTTTGCTTTTCACATTCACTCTTCCGCCTGAGACATCCATTTCTCTGGGCTCGCTTCGTTTATCTCCTTACCGGATCACTCTTATCATCATGTTGTTCCCTGCCATCAATGCAGTATTGAACAACACTAAAACACCTTTCTCTTTCTTCGATGGTTTGGTTATTTTCCACGGTATCTGGGCCACCATTGCGCTCTGTATTAACATGGGTTTTGCCTCAGGCATTGAAACAGGTGGTATTTATTTCATCGAAACATCTGGTGCTTATTTAGTAGCGCGGGCCTATATCAAAACAGCACAAGATTTCGCTAACGTTATCAAACTGGTTTTCACTGTAACGGCAACACTTCTTGGTTTTGCAATTCTTGAATCTTTCACAGGTTTTCATATCCTTCGTGAACCTTTCAAAGCAGTGCTTGGTGGTGCTGGCCCACACTATATCGAACCACGCCTTGGCCTGACCCGCGCCTTCACATCATTTGAACACCCAATTCTCTATGGTGTGTTTGCAGCAAGTTCATTTGCCGGAGCCTATTACCTTCTGATCAAGGAAAAAATTGATAAAACGGGCACAAAAACCCTTGGCACAATTGTTATGGCAACCTTCTTTTCTCTGTCAGGTGGACCCTTCACAGCGCTTGCTTTCCAAGGTGGCTTAATCGCCTGGGACAGGTTTACAAAAGGTGTTGCGAACCGATGGTCTATCCTTCTGGGTCTGTTCGGCTTCAGCTGGGTTATCCTTTCACTCATGTCAAACCGCTCTCCGGTTCTGATCTTCATCAGTTACCTGACCTTCAGTGCCAACAGCGCCTATAACCGAGTTCATATCTGGAATTACGGTACAGCGGAAGTTGCACGCCACCCTCTTTTTGGTATCGGTTTGAATGATTGGATCCGCGCACCATGGATGAGCTCATCCATGGATAACTACTGGCTGCTTACAACAGTAAGATACGGGCTGCCTGCTCTTCTTTGCCTTGTTATTGCAATTATTCTTATCGCGCGCAGAACCACAAGCCGCCGCAATAAAAGCATGCTTACGACAAACGCTAGAAAAGCATGGATCATTACAATTCTTGGCTTCACGCTGGCTGGCTTAACCGTTCATTTCTGGAATGCCCTAATGGTGCAGTTTTTCTTCCTGCTTGGCTGCGGTGCAGCGGTTTCTGTTCCTGCACTTGCCCCGCGCCGTAAACCTCAAATCAGATACCCTTCTCTTCCGCTCAAGGAGAAATTCGCATGAAACTTTCAATCATCATCATCAACTGGAATACGGAAGATTTGCTGAAAGATTGCCTTACATCAGTTTACGAAAATGCGCCTCTTTATCCGTTTGAAGTAATCGTGGTTGATAACGCATCAGATGACGACAGCACCAATATGGTGAAACGTGATTTCCCTTCAGCTTTTTTGATCGAAAACAAAAAGAACCTGGGCTTCGCCGCTGCGAACAATGTTGGGATCGGTGCTTCTTCAGGTGATTACATATTGCTGCTAAATTCAGATACTATCGTTCACGGCGCTGTTCTTACGGCCAGTCTGAATTATATGGACAACACGTCCTCCGCGGGCGCATTAGGCTGTAAAGTTCTTAATGAAGACGGCAGTTTGCAGCACAGTACCAGCCAGTTCCCAAGCCTCTTGAACCTATCTATTCAAACACTTGGTCTAGACCACATCAACGGTGTGAAGTTTTTCCAGCGCTATAGAATGCAATATTCTGAACGCAACACCGCACAGGCGGTTGAAACGATATCCGGTTGCTATCTCCTTGCCCGCAAAGAAAGCTTTGAAACTATCGGCCTTCTTGACGAGGATTTTTTCTTCTTTGGCGAGGAAACCGATTGGTGCAAACGCCTACGCAGTAGCGGCAAGGAAGTTCATTTCGCGCCTATCGGGACCATCACACACCTGGGTGGAGGCAGTTCAAAAAGCCTGAATCACCGACGCGACCTAATGCTTACACAGGCAACTGTTAGGCTACATCTGAAACACAGCGGATGGTTCACAGCCCTGTTTGTATTTCTGCTTCTCTGGGGTTTCAACCTGAGCAGAGCAGTTTACTGGGCATTTTCAAACAGCATCAAACCGCGCAACAGAACCAATAAACGCATGCGTCATTTCATTGGCGTTTGCCGCAATTTCGTAAAAGCCTGGCCTAAAGAAAAAGGAGTTTCGCTATGAGTTGGAAACCAAACATAATCGCTATTGCTCCTTACTGTGACGGCACGGATGTTGGTGAAGCGTGGTGTGCATACATGTGGGTTTTGGAACTTTCAAAAGCTGCAAATGTGACGCTCATTGCTCAAGAACGGCCTGGTAGAAAACCGCTTACCGAGCAACTGCCGGATGTGACAGTAATTTCCCGTTTCGAACCAAGTTGGGCACGCAAATTTGAACGCCTTAATGCAATGGCGAAACTTTCGTACCCAAGTTTCTATTTCTGGGCCAAAAAACAAATTAAAGAGCTGCTTAATGACGAGAAAACCTACGATATAGGGCACCAGTTCTCACCTATTGCATTGCGGTTCCCATCACCTTTCAAAACCTTCAACCTACCGTATGTACTTGGCCCATTGGGTGGCAGCCTATCAACACCTGATGCATTTAAAGAAGAATGCCAATCAGCAGCATGGTACACGAAGTTTCGTTTTATTGATCAGGTTAGGCTGGCTTTTGACCCGCTTCTTAAAAGCAGTTACCAAAACGCCAGCGCGATCTTAGGTGTTGCACCATATGTTCAGGATCTGATTGGTCAAAGCCAAGTCCAGCGTTTTGAGGTTATGAGTGAGCTGGGCATTCAACAGATTAACCGCCGAGCATCAGGCACACGCGGTACTGGCCTTCGCCTTTTACATGTTGGACGCGGTGTTAGAACAAAAGGCTTACGTGACTGCATCAGAGCACTGGCGCTCGTACAAGATATCCCAAATGTTCATCTGGATGTCGCTGGCCGTGGTGAAGAAATTGAAATCTGTAAAGAACTAGCGACTGAGCTGAACATAGAACATCTTGTGACTTTCCACGGCCAAATCCCAAGAAGCGCCGTAGATGAACTTTACAAAAAAGCAGATATATTCTGTTTCCCGAGCTTCCGCGAACCAAGCGGTAGCGTAATCTATGAAGCGTTAAGTTTTGGGTTACCCGCCATTGTAGCTGACAGAGGCGGTCCAGGTTTCGTGATCGACGATACGTGTGGCTTTAAAATTGACGTATCAAACCCTGAGCAATTTTCACAGCATATTGCCGGCGCTATTCGCACTCTTGCAACCATGCCTTCCCTGCGAAGGCAACTTTCCCGGGGTGCTTATGAAAAAATCACCAACATCGGGTTATGGCCACAGAAAATTTCCAAATTGCTTGATCTTTATAAATCCATCCTATCCCCCGCAACATCTACAAGGAGCTAAGCTAATGATGAATATGGACAAAAAAACCAAAGTACTTGCAGTTGCCTCCGGAGGCGGTCACTGGGTTCAAATGCTAAGGCTACGGCCCGCTTTCAGGGATTGCGATGTTACATACGTAACGGTTAACCCTGAATCAAAATCAGATGTGAATGACAGCAAATTTTATTCCGTAACAGACGGGAATAGAGATACGAAGTTCACCCTGATCATGATGGCCCTAAAACTGCTCTACATCACGCTTATAACCCGCCCCAATGTGGTTATCTCCACTGGTGCAGCGCACGGATATTTTGCTTGCCGCTTCGGTAAACTAATCGGTGCTAAAACACTGTTTATTGATAGTGTAGCCAACGCAGAAGAAATGTCTCTGTCTGCCAAACTGGTATCTTCTCACGCGAACAAAGTTTTTTCGCAGTGGCCCAAAGTAGCAAGAAAGGCGGGCGTGGAATTCCACGGTAGTGTCCTCTGACCACCCTTTCAACACTGGCACAAGCATTGCTCCTTCCAAGATAGAACAACCTAACTTGGAAGGAGTTTTTTTATGATTTTCGCTACCGTAGGAACCCAGCTCCCATTTGACAGACTTGTAGAAACGCTGGATAAACTCCATAAAAATCAATCCATTAGCAAATGTTTTGCACAAATTGGCCCTCAAGGAAAAATACCAGAAAGCATCAGTTTTTCAGCCACTCTTACCCCTTTGCAATTTGCAAAGCACATCGCAGACTGCAAAGTTATCGTTTCGCATGCTGGCATGGGCACAATTCTCACCGCGATGCGTTACGGCAAACCGATTATCATCATGCCCCGCCTCGCTAAATATGGTGAACACCGTAATGATCATCAATTGGCTACCGTCGCTAATCTGCGTGGTCGTGCTGGCATTCATGTCGCTCAAGATGAAAGCAGCCTCATGGAAAAGCTGCGCCATATCAGCTCTCTCAAAGCTAGCAGATGTGCTTCTTCTTGTGCGGAGCCAAAGTTGATCAGCGCAATTTCGAACTTCATTAATACAGACGAACGGGAGCTGGAATATGTTTAACCCGGTTTCAAACCCAGTCTGCAGCATCATTATACCTGCTTATAACGAAGCCAATGTAATCGGAGAAACACTTCAGTCACTTCTGAAAGACGCACGTCAAAATGAATTTGAAGTTATCATCATATGCAATGGCTGCAGCGATAACACCGCAGATATTGCAAATGAATATGCACCAGATGCTCAGATCATCACCACTGATATTGCTTCAAAATCAAAAGCTTTGAATTTAGGTATTGAGACTGCTTCAACCTATCCACTTGTTTTTTTGGATGCAGACATCAAAACAACTGCGCCCGCTGTACGCGCTATGGTGCACAGATTAAATTGGTCTGACGCGTTTTTAGCCTACGGTACAGCAAAGTTCCGCACCGAAAATGCTAGCTGGGCTGTAAGGGCGTTCTATAAGGCCTGGTATCTGAACCCCTATTTTGACAAACAAAAAATGGGCGGCTTTTTTGCAGTAAGTAAATCAGGTTTAGAACGACTTCAAGAAATCCCAGAGACACTGAATGACGATGAGTTTATACGTAGGCGCCTGATCATCAATTCCACATGGGTTGAGAACGCTCCATACCATGTTGAGCCTCCAAGGAATCTAACCAACCTAATCAAGGTTCGGAGCCGCATTTACCGAGGCAATAAATTGCTTGAAGCTGATATGGAGCCGCTCGGAGGACAGAAACGTAAATCGAACGCCTACCTGTTCGCAAAACGCCTTTTCCTTAAACCCGGAAACTGGGTAGGCGCTGCTGTCTTTGCTTTCACAGCGCTCGCTGCACATGCCCGAAATTATATTGCTTCTCCAGATAGCAACTCCTGGGAAAGCGATGTAAGCGCTCGTCAGCTACTGAATAAATAGGCCAATGCCATGACCGATACGATAGACCATAACCAAACAGCAATAGGGAACGAAGACCTTTGGCAGGTTCGCGACTTTGTCGAGGAAGCCGAAGAAAAACCCGTGAATCCTATTGCAACCCTTGCTCGGCTCTATCGTGGTCAATGGCTGAAAGCGATCGTTACGTCTCTCGTACTTGGTATTCTTCTAGGGGCAGCAGCTCTATTTTCTACGAAACCAACTTTCGAAAGTGAAGGTTTGGTTAGAGTAGCTGCAAAGTCTCCAAAGATTTTATACGCCGATAAAGATGATAGTCGTCTTCGTCTCTACGATGCGTTCGTTTCCGCTGAAGCAACTTACCTGCAAAGCCAACAGGTTCTTGAAAGAGCCCATGAAATCTTTGTAGACAAACTTGAAGAACGTGGTGAAACAGCACCTTTCCCTACACTAAAAGATTTTGCAGACTCCATTGCAATTAAGAAGCTTAAAGGCTTGATTTCAATCACATCAAAAAATCCATCAGCCGTACACGCTCAGCAGTCTGTAAACGCGCTTCTAGAAAGTTATAGCA
Organism: Kordiimonas sp. SCSIO 12603; assembly: GCF_024398035.1. Taxonomy (NCBI): domain Bacteria; kingdom Pseudomonadati; phylum Pseudomonadota; class Alphaproteobacteria; order Kordiimonadales; family Kordiimonadaceae; genus Kordiimonas; species Kordiimonas sp. SCSIO 12603. The sequence goes on along the minus strand of NZ_CP073748.1, from coordinate 1,672,792 downwards.
AGCTCCATATGGAACAATCTGGCTCACGTACAACCCTGAGAGCCAGAGAGCTTGAGGTACGAGTAAGTGAACTTAGTTCCAAACAGAAATTTCTCGGTGAAAAGCTGCTTGCAGTTGGTGAAGAATATGATTCCTCATCTCTTGCTAAAGCGCACCTTACCAAGGTTACCCAGCTTGAAGAACTGGATATCAGAATAGACGAGCTTTCAAATACGCTCCTTGAAATGGAAGCATCAAACGGCGCACTGGATGCTGATACTGGTGACATGGAAATTAAACGTGCCACATTGCTCGACCGGGCTATGGCAGATATGGTTTTTGAGCGCGCTAAACGTGCTGCGGAGCTCCAAAAGCTACTCCTCAGATATCAGAAGACACATCCAAAAGTGCAGACTCTTTCAGCCTCGCTGAATGTAATCGACACCGCAATCGAAAGCCGCCGCCGGCTGATAGCCACCCTCGGCAAAACGGGTGCTATTACCGGCACAGACGGCGCTGAAAAATCGCAGTCCCTAGCCGAACTTCATGCTCTTAAACGGAAACTATCCACACGCCGCAAGGAATTATCAGACGCTGCCAAAGATCTGAACGGCAAACTAATTGAACTGAAGCGTCTTAATGAAGAAAAGTCACAGATCGCTGGCATGCTGGCTGAAACCCGCCGTATCCTTGATCAGGTACGCTTAGAAAGCCGCAACAGCTTACCGGGTACTATCGAGATTTTATCCCGCGCCAGCATGCCAAACATACCAGCGTCCGATAAACGTAAACAATTCGCAGCCCTCGGTTTTATCGCGGGTGCAGGGTTAGGTGCCTTAAGCATATTAATACTGCGCCAACTATCTGGCCGTATCCTTTACAGCGATGATCTGGCAGCGTTATTGCCGCCCTCTGTGGATAATCATGTTTTCCCTAAGTCGCCCGCTAAAATGGATTATATCAACTTCCTTGGTGAACTGCAGCTTATGAAGCAGTGGCGTTCAGGAAGCGCCACCATTGTCAGCATCACACGATTTGAAGAAGATACCAAAATCCCACTGTCCTCACTTGCCGAAGTATCAAGTAATTTGGGTCTAAGAACATTGTTGGTTTGTGCTTCAGAAGAAGACAGCAGCAGCACCACTGGTTTTTCTGACCAGATACGGGGTAAAGCTCCACTGAAAAAGCACGAAATTAACGGGTTCCACTATGTGCCGTATGGCAAATCAAGTGATGCAGCTGGCTATACGCTTGAACAAGCTCAGGATTGGCTCAAATCCGCGAGTGCAGGGTATGATCTCGTTCTTTTATATACAGGAATTTCCGAGAAACATATCTCAAGCCGCCTGTTGCCAAGCCTCGCTGATATTCAATCAATCTACGTTGCGCCAGGGGTGAAGGTAAGACCAGCACGCCGCCTGATCGCACGAGCTAAAAACCTACTGCCTGTGTTCATAAACCCGAAAAAGGGTGACCCGGGCTGTAAGGAACATGAAACCACTTCCCCTATGATCGAAGGAGTACAAGATGAAAAAGTCGCATAAACTGCTAATCCTTGATGATGATCTCCACTACACGGGGATGCTGGCCTTAAAGCTAAAAGCACGTTTCCCCGAACTAAAGGTAAGTTCATCCACTCAAAAAACGCTCATCCACGGATATGATATCTATATTCTGGATAATGATTTTAATGGCCAAAAATGCGGTGCAAGACTGGCTGAACAAGTAAGAGAGCAAGCGCCTGATAGCCTGGTGATCATTCTATCTGGCACGCTGGAGCTTGAGCTTCTGAAACGTCTGGTTAACTGCCACACGGCCGGTGTGTTCGATAAAGGTAACATTGATGAGCTTCAAGCCATGAATGAGCTGATTGAAGCTTATATTCAATCCGAAAACCTTAAGCCAACTGAAAACAAGATTTCCTTCGCTGAAACCTTCTCAGGCATCAGTGACATGATTTCAGAATGGAACAAAAAACTCACGTATGAAGAGAAGCGGTAACATGAGCATCACAGGCAAACGCATTTTAATTGTAGAGGATACTCCAAGTATCTCATTGTTTCTTGCAGCAAACCTAAAAACAGAAGGTGCAAACGTTACCATTGCTGAAACCACAGAACAGGCACTGAAGCTTTATGAAGACTCGCTCAGTTCGCGGTTTCCATTTGAACTGCTTCTGGTTGATCTCAATTTACCTGACAGTGACGGAACCTCTGTTCTGAAAAAGGTGAAAACAGCTAAACATCAGGCAACCTGCATTGCGATGAGTGCAGATTCCAGCGAAACTGCAAAGAAAAAGGCGCTTAAAGCCGGTGCCGTTCAGTTTATTGAAAAGCCTTTCGATATCAGTGCCCTTATATCAACCTTAAAGGAACGCCTTCATGAACGTGACATTGTAAATGTCCATTCATCCAAACATGATATTCAGGCAGAAGCCTGGGAACTACAACAATCATACACAGCGCATTTGCGCGAGCTATCGAATAAACTGAACCATACAATTCCATACAACCGGCTATGTTCGCTACTGCACCAGTTAAGAGGAAGTGCGGCTCTATATGGTTATAGCAAGCTATCAGGCTTTGCTTCTCGTTGCAGTGAACAACTAAGAGAAATTGGCCCTACAGCGACACAAAACACACGGAAACTTCTGAAGGAAAAAATAGATGCTGTAATGGCATCAGCCGTAGAATAATAGAGGTATGCACAGAGACTAGAACATCAAAAGTGAGGTTTTTAACACCTCACTTTCTTTTCTTTCTGCATAGTAGAATATCTGATTTTTTGATGTTACTCTGCAACTCATGGAAGAACCTGTAGAGATACTGTTCGTAGACGACGAACCCTTTGTACTTCATGCACTTGAACGTGCAATGTCCAAACTCTTAGATGGTTATAAGCTAACCTTCATCAGTGATCCCACAACCGCGCTAGAGGCCGCACAAAAGAACCCGCCTGCGGTTATTGTAAGCGACCAGCGCATGCCAGAACTTGAAGGGCTATCCCTCGTCTCTAAACTGCGGGAAACGGTCACCAGTACCAAAGCCATAATGCTAACCGGCACAACTGATCTTGACCTAACTCTTACCGCTATCAACACCGCCAATGTGTTTCGGTTTTATACAAAACCATGTAAGCCCAACTTACTGGCTGAAGGTATTGAAGATGCAGTTGAGGCATGGCGCAGATCAACCGGCCGCACAAAAGCAAAGATCAGCCTTTCTGAACGTATTGGTGCAGCAGCACTAAACCACCTAAGGCTCGCGATTATTGTGCTAGATGCAAATGCCAGAGTTCAATATGTAAACAGCGCAGGCGCTGAACTCTTCGCGAAAGAAGATGGCCTCCATTGGGGGCATGAAGAAATATGCCGCGCCTCTACACCTGAACAAACCAAACGCCTGCATGAACTCATCGCCGCTGCTGCAAACAATAATCTGGACGAACTAAATGAAGGTATCATGGCGGTAACACGCTCTGATATGCGGCGGGCATTATGCCTTGCTATCTCACCACTTGAAGATGGTAGCGGAAATATGGGCGGCTATGCTGTAATGTTTGTTTCAGACCCTGACAGACCTATCATTCCCGATCCTGAAGCCATTGCAAACCTGTTTGGTTTAACCCCCTCAGAAGCTAATCTTACCCATGCACTTGTGATTGGTGAACGCATTGAAAAAGCCGCTGAAGCAAATGATATTACTGTTTCCACCGCGCGTACTTACCTGAAGCAAATATTCCAAAAAACCCAAACAAACCGCCAGGCTGATCTTATCCGACTTGTGCTCACTGCTGGCTCAAACATCTAAAAATTTAAATTAATTTTATCCCCCTCCCCAAATGGGGACTGTAGAGTTCCGCCATTGGTGGCAAACTTCAATCAAGTTCGGAATGAACCACGATTGGAGAGCACGATGAAAGGTATCGTTTTTACAGAATTTCTAAGCATGGTGGATGAAGTATTTTCTCCGCTTGTAACCGAAGAAATTATCCTTGCGTGCGATCTGAAAACAGGCGGTGCCTACACATCGGTTGGCACATATGATTACAAGGAGCTAGTCGCGCTTGTAGTTGCTCTCAGTAAACGTACAGAAACACCTGTATCGCAACTGGTGAAAGCATTTGGCGAGTATCTTTTCTTTGCGCTTGTGAAAAACTTCCCTGAGCATATTGATACTAATCAGGATATTTTCTCCTTTTTGGAAAGCATCGAAGATTACATCCATATTGAAGTTAAAAAGCTCTACCCTGATGCGCAGCTTCCAACTATCGCCTGCGAACAACCGCAGAATGGCACACTGTTGTTTGACTATAAATCCCGGTGTCCTTTTGCGGATTTGGCCGAAGGCTTGATCACAGCATGTGCTGAACATTTCAAAGTTGCTGTTTCCATCACCCGTGAAAAAGTGTGCGAAACAGGCACGAGCGCCACCTTTATGATCCAGAAAATGGCATAGGAGGCACCGATGGATATCCAAATATTAGAAAGCAGAATTGCCAGAGAAAAAGCCGCGAGAATACAGGCTGAAAGCTTGCTTGAGCAAAAAAGCTATGAACTTTACCAAACCAATAAAGAGCTATCCCAAACAGCATGTAACCTGCAGGAACAAAGCCAGCAGATTGAAACCATTTTAGAACATACCATCGCAGCTATTTTCATGGTTGATCAGAACGGTATCATTATCCGCGCCAACGAGCACAGTCGTAAACTGTTTGGAGCGGAAGGTGCAACAACGGGCAAACCTTTAACGCCTCTTTTTGAAGGGGATCATAGAGCCACAGTTGAATACCTAACCCAGAAGGGCGGGGAAAGTGATGAACTATTCGACCTTCATGGGCTTAAAACAGACGGCACACCATTTCCTATTGAAGCTGCTGTTTCAAAAATTGAAGTTGCAGACGGTTTTAAAACCGTTTGGATTTGCCGTGATCTAAGCAGCCGCATGAAAGCAGAGAAACGCCGCCGTAAACTTGAACAGGAATTAAGCCAAGCCCAAAAGATGGAAGCGCTTGGTACGCTTGCCAGCGGCATTGCCCACGAGATCAACACCCCTATTCAGTTTGTACGTGACAATATCCATTTCTTACAGGATAGCTTCGAGGATCTTGAAAGCCTTATTTCTGAGTACCGCAAGGCGATCAATTCCCTCGAGGCCCCCAATAAAGCTGAAATTCTCGAGAAGCTGAAAGATGCTGAAGAGGATGCTGATCTTGAGTTTCTTCAGGAAGAACTACCTTCTTGTGGCGAACAGTCCCTCGAAGGCATGGAACGTATCGGTACGATTGTTTCTGCTATCAAAGAATTTTCCCATCCCGGGCAAAGTGCTACTGCGGATATTGACTTAAACAAAGCGATTGAAACCACCGCTACTGTTACTCACAACCAGTGGAAATATGTAGCAGACCTTAATCTGGATCTTGATTCAAACCTACCCCATATCAAAGGTAACGCCGGTGATATTAATCAAGTGATGTTGAACCTTATCGTAAACGCTGCACACGCTATTGAAGAACAGAAACAATCATCTTCCGGTGCTATCAACATATCTACCCGCTCAAGTGCTTCTGCGGTTCATCTTGAAATCACTGATACGGGTTGCGGCATTCCGGAAAAATATCTTGAACGTATCTATGATCCTTTCTTCACAACCAAAGAAGTTGGGAAAGGAACAGGCCAAGGCCTTGCGATCACCTATAAAATCATCACTCAGCGTATGGGTGGCAGTATTGAGGTAGAGACAGAAGCGGGTATTGGCACTTGTTTCAAAATCACTCTGCCCCTTAATGCTCAATAGATGGGAGGCCAGCTATGAAACCAAGCATCTTATTTGTTGATGATGAACGCGATGTTCTAAGAGGTCTTCGTAGAGCTCTAAGAGGCAAACGCAAGGACTGGGATATGAGATTTGTGGAGAGCGCACAAGAAGCCATGATCGCTATGTCAGAAACGCCAGCAAACATCATTGTTTCCGATATGCGCATGCCAGATGTGGATGGTGCCGGATTAATGGAAAGCCTTGCTGAAAACTGGCCGTTCACATGCCGTTTTATTCTTTCTGGTCAAGCCGCAGATCACGCTGTTATTAAAGCGGTTGGTATCACCCACCAGTTCCTTGCGAAGCCGTTTGACAGCCAGAAGCTGATTAAACTTCTTGAAGAACAAATTCCTCTTTTCGAAACAGAGCAATCTTCGCGGCCTCTTGCTATTGAAGCTTTACCAACACCGGATAGCACCGCTGAGAAAATTAACCGGATCTTTGAGCAGCCAGATTTTGATGCCAACGAACTGGCCGAAATAATTGGTGATGATCTGGCTTTATCTGCCAAGCTGCTGCAGCTTTCAAATTCAGCCTATTTTGGTAACGGGCATACAACCTTGCTCCCTGGCGATGCTGTCAGAACACTGGGCAGAGAGGTTCTGACAACTCTTAAAGACCAAACTCGTTTTATGGAGCCAGCAAGCGCGACCTGCCCTAACCACAAAGAATTAAACGACCTTCTTCATATGGCTGGGGAATATTCCCGTATGGCTGATGCATACTGCCATAACTTTCCAGAGCATGAGTTAGACCCAGCTCTCCTCAGACAGCTTGCCAAATTCCTCCCTTTGGGCAGAGTTTTAGGCATTGCATCAGGTGCAAAATCTTATCTGGATGAAACCCTCTGTATCAACTTCGCAAATCTGTGGGGATTTCCACAGGAAATCGTTTCGGGATTAAAGGAAATCTGGACCAGCAATATCTCAACTGATGAGGCAGCGGTAGCCGCCGCCATTGGGCAGTTCTTCCAACACGAAGGTGTACCAGCTGACCAGCAAAATCCGGCAATCGCATCGTTTATTGAACGTCTTCAAAACCTGTCTATTCAAGAGGAGAAAGCAGCATGACTAAAAAAATACTTTTTGTTGATGATAGCCTACAACTTCTCTCTGCAATCAGACGCCGGCTTAGAAAGGAAATCAACCTTTCCACAGCGGCCAGCGGCCAGGAAGCACTCAACCTTCTTAAAGAAGAAGGGCCATTTGCTGTTCTTGTGACGGATCAAAACATGCCAGGAATGAATGGTTTAGAGCTCCTGAAGGCAGCTAAAGAAATCGCGCCGGACATGCAGCGTATCATGATGACAGGCCAAGCGGATGAAGAAACATCCCAACAGGCTATAAACGATGGACATGTTTTTAAAATACTTTCAAAACCATGCTCACCAGAAGATGTACTCACCGCTGTTCGCAGCGCGCTAAAAAGATTTGAAAGCAAGGTTAATGAACGTACCTCAGCAGAAGCAACCTTGCTGGAGGGCCTTACTCTTATGAGTGAAGTTATCGCCTTTAAAGGTGGCAACAGCGCGGGTGCTGCTCCATACACCCGAGCATGGGCAAAGCAACTTGCCCCATACATCGGAGATATTAACCCGTTTGAACTTGAATGTGCTGTTATTCTCTCTGGTCTTGGGAAGCTGTCTTTGCCTGAAGAATTGCAAAGCAAAATTGAAGCTTCAGAGCAGCTTACAGATGAAGAATATCGTCTTGTTGAAAAAGCGACAAGTTCAGCCAACCGCGTGCTTGATAAAACACCTATGTTCAAAGATGTAGCGGATGCCATCCAGTATCAAAATAAGGGTTTTGATGGATCGGGTTGGCCTAATGATGATGTTTGGGGCAATTCAATCCCGAAAATGGCACGTACCCTTAAAATTCTGAATGATCTTAGCGCCCATGCAGTTGATGCAAATGGCAACTTCTCGCTCCATAAATCATTTGGTGAGTTAAAACGAAATATCGGTGCATATGACCCTCAGCTGCTTGAACAGTTTGAACACATCCTTATTCATGAAAAGCACCAACAAGGAGACCCCCAAGTTCACGTGGGAACGACAGTAGAAGTAACTGACCTTGTGGAAGATGATATTATCGAAGAGGATATCCGCACTAGATACGGCTCACTCGTTCTAACGGCAGGTACAGTATTAACCCCTCATCTGCTTGGTAAAATTAAGCAAACCAATGACAATATTGGCCTAAACTCACCAATACAGATACTTAGACGAGGTGTTAATGCAGCCGCGTAAAACAAAATAATACCCTAAAGTATTGAGGTAACTCAGGGTATGGAAACCAGCAAACATGAGTAATGCATCATTTTACCTTGCAAGTAAGAATGACTCGCATTATTAATGCCCCAGAATCGCTGCAACTACTGGAATGCAGCTACACCGAATTGACAACACTGGGGTACTTGTCGAATGGATATCTGGTTTCTGTCTAGCTTTAGCCTATTTGCGGCAATGTTACCGTATGTGGCCAATGATCCCAAAATTCTGCCGCTCAAATTAAGTAAACGCTTTTATAAAGTTGCTGCAACAGCACTTAATCTGGCTGCTCTATGGGGCTGGAAACAGGCTTACGGTTGGGAGTTAGGCATCGTGATTTGGCTGGCGCTCTTTATGCTTGGCGGCACTGTGCTCGTCTTACTCCACCCGGTGAGGCCCAGGCTCGCAGCTGCGCTTTTCCCCATCTCTGCCTTTGTAAGCTGCAGTGCCCTTATAATGGGAGCTGCATCATGACAGCAGGTAAAGCAATCAGTGCTCTATTCGGTGGTCTGCTCGTAGCGATCTTTGGCGGTGCTTTCTTAAATATTTATCTGCCCTACGATTTAGCGGCTGATCGTTTGATCATCGGTGCCATTCTCATGCCGGTCATCTGGTCGGTTGCTGGCATCATGTTCTGCACAGTGAAATCAACACTCAAAGCCTGGGGCTATGCAGGCTTGATTATTCTAATTACCGGCAGTGCAAATGCCTATGCCATTATGGGGGGAGCAGGCGCATGAGTGCTGATAAGAACAAACAACTACAGGCTAAAGCCGATAAACAGGCTGGCCGCAAACTGATGTATGAAGGTCATGCCTGGGCTGGTATCGGTCTAGGGCTTTTGATGTTCATCGTGTGTTTCTCAGGTGTCGTAGCACTTTTCACTGATGAAGTTGGCTTGTGGGAAGATGAGCGGCTACGCCGTGCTTATAGTGGGCCTGAGTTTTCTCTGGATAAAACTGTAAAAGCAGCCGATGCCATGTTTGAAGGCGACGCTGATTTTGTAGTAGCGGTACCACCGAACGAGTTTTATCCCCTCGCTCGCATTTTCCTTCGGGATGTTGATACTGGCCATAGCCAGAATTTCAATTTCGATCCCGAAACAAATGAAATGCTTCACACCAGTGACGATGGTGTTGGCCATTTTCTGGCTCATATGCACACAGATCTTCACCTTCCTAAACCTTGGGGTCGCTATCTTGTGGGCTTTATGGGTGTGGTTCTAATGTTTTCTATTATCACCGGGGTGATCATTCATAAGAAAATCCTGAAGGAACTGTTCAGCTTCCGTGTAGGCCGCAGCTTACGTCTGATGCTCACAGACAGCCACAAAGCCATGAGTGTTTGGGGGCTGATCTTCCATGCGATGATTGGCTTCACAGGGGCGCTTATTGGCTTGTCCGGCATTCTGTTACTGATCGCGGCTGGTGCTGCCTACAAAGGAGACACCGCAGCCGCACAAGCTGCCATCCTCGGCACACCGCCACAGTATGTGGGTGAGGCAGCACCAATGACAAATCTGGATGAACTGCATGCCAAAGCTATTGAGATGCAGCCAGGTACGGCCATGGAAACAGCCATTATCCAAAATTTCGGTGATAAAAACGCTTATATTGAATTCAATCTGGATATCCCGAATGTAACACGCACAGCACTGGCACCACGTGGTTCTGTATCCTTTCATGCCGTAACAGGTGAATTCTTGAGCTCGAAGGATTGGCACGCCAGCGGCATCGGTATGCGTTTCTATTATTCTATTGTGCCGCTCCACTATGCCACATACGGCGGTGTTGCCCTTAAGGTGCTTTACGCTCTTCTCGGCATATCCACCAGCATGCTTTCCATTTCCGGCATTCTGCTTTGGATGGAACGCCGTACAGGCCGCAAGGGTAATGAAGCAATGAATTCATACCGCTGGCTTTCTGCACTTTCAGTGGGTGTATGCGGCGGCATGGTATTGGCCACGGCATCTGCGTTTCTCGCCCAGCATATGGCCGTTGCTGCTGGTTACAGCGTTACAGAAACCATTGTTGGCAACACCTATTTTAGCGTTTGGGTTCTAAGCATCATTTTCGCCTTTGGTTTGGGTAATGCTTACAGGTCTACCAAGCTTCTTTTGCAGGCTTCAGCCGCGGTATCAATTTTAGTACCCGTTGCAAACGGCGTGCTCACTGGTGATCATCTCTTTAAAACCCTGCTTGCCGGTGAATGGGCTGTAGCGCTTGTTGATCTAACGATGCTTGGTGCTAGTGCTTTACTAATTTATTCTGCCTCGAAGATACCGCTCAAACGTCCTGAAATGATCAGACACCGGAAAGTGGCCGCACAACCTGCGGAGTAATTCCCCACAAAAAACGCGATTGAAAGCCTCAAGGCAAATAGGCTTTATAATTGCAAATAATAATTATTAACAATTTAGGTTCAGGAACCGAAACATGTTGAAAAATCTATATACCCGATCGAGCCTTATAGCTGTAGCAGCTGCGTTATCAAGCTCCCCCCTGCTTGCTGAAACAGAGGCTACTTCCGAAGCAGACAAGCCTGTTGAAGAAATTGTTGTGATTGGTGAAAAGCGTGCCAAATCACTTCAGGAAACAGTTTCCAGTGTTCGCGTTATTACGGCTGACACCATTGAAGTAGAAAACATTGATAATGTTTACGACGTGTTTGCGCGCACAGCTAACGTATCATCCGCCAACTCCAACAATGGTTTCAACATTCGCGGTGTTGATGCGTTCAGCGTTTCTGGTGGCGGTTCAAGCTACCTTGCGAGCGTATATGTGGATGGTGCAGCCCTTCCCCGCCGCGCAGTTGCAACAGGCCCGCTAACAGCTTGGGATGTTGCTCAGGTTGAAATTCTTCGTGGCCCACAATCAACTCTGCAAGGCCGTAACGCACTAGCCGGCGCTGTTGTTATCCGCACACAAGACCCCACATACGAATGGGATGCGCACGGGCAGATTACGTTTGGTAATGGCGGTCTTGAAGAATATGCGTTTGCTGGCGGCGGCCCGCTTATTGAAGATCAAGTAGCTTTCCGGGTAGCTGTTGAAACAACAGAATTTGATGGTTTCATTGATAATATCACAACGGGCATCAAATCTGATTTCGATAATGATACAACGCTGCGTGCCAAACTTCTTATCGAGCCAGAAGGCCTGGAAGGGTTTAGAGCACTTTTTGTTGCCGCCTATAATGACCATGAAACTGGCCACGCCAACTCTATCGTCGATACACCGGACCGCTTTAACAACCGATTGATTGACTATGATGCCCCAACACAAACACGCAACGAAAACACTATTTTCACTGCAGAACTTTCATACGAACTGAACGATATTTGGAGCCTCACTTCCATCACGTCCTACAATGAAAACCGTTATTCGTTCCAGTGGGATTCCGATGCATCAGCGCTGCCACTTGGTACGACATTCGACGATAATCCACAGGATACCTTCACACAGGAACTGCGTATAAACTTTGAATATGACCGCCTGAAAGGTGTGTTCGGGGCTTATTATTTCAATGAAAGCGGTGATGAAGAATTTGGTGGTACAACCTTCCTAACCATTGAAAGCCTTGGCCTTCGCCAAATCCTTACTGCTCCACCTGCAGTTGGTGGTTTTGGCCTACCCATTGCTTTAGCAGATGGTGTTTTATCGCTCTATGGGCCTGTTGATCCTGTCGTTGTGAATTACCTAACGAGAGCGCCGCAGGATATCAGCTCTGTCGCTGGATTTGCTGATGTAACATATGATGTATCTGATAATTTCTCCATCTTCGGTGGCTTCCGCATTGATCATGAGAAACAGACAAACGAATATTCAAATAACCCTGTGGTTACCAACCGTGCCCTCTTCCCTGATCCCACAAATCCAGCATTTGATCCGCTAACCGCGCAAATCGTTGCAGGGATTAACGGCGTTCTTGATGGGCAGGTAGCTTCAGCCTCTGCAACAGTGCCAAGAAACTCAGCAACATTTAACGCGTTCCTGCCTAAATTCGGGGCCACATACCGCTGGACAGACGATATTTCCACAAGCTTCACTATACAGAAAGGTTATCGTTCTGGCGGCCTGAGTAACAACGTTGCACGCGCTACATCTGTGCCGTTCGATCAGGAAAGCACCTGGAACTACGAACTGTCATTCCGCTCTCAGTGGCTAGACCGCACACTTACAGTAAACGCCAACGCTTTCTATATTGATTGGTCAAACCAGCAGCTTGATGTTCAGCTTTCAGGAAATGATCTGGACAGACAAACAGAAAACGCTGGTTCTTCACGCGTACTCGGTTTTGAACTGGAATCTTTCTACCAACCAAACGAAAACCTGAGCTTTTATGCGACACTCGGCTTCTCAGATACCAAATTCAAAGAGTTTCTAGTTGTAACACCAACCGAAACTTATGATCTTTCAGGCCGCCCGTTTGCTGATGCCCCGAAATGGACCGTAAGCACAGGTGCTACATACCGCGGTGACAACGGCTTTATTGCCAACCTCAATATGAACTACCGTAGCAGTGCAAAGGCTATTGTAAACCCAAGCCTGTTCGCGGGTCTTGATCCTGATGTTGATGCAGTAACACTTGTGAACACTCGTATCGGCTACGAAGGTGAAAACTTTGGTATCTTCGTATTCGCCAACAATCTGTTTGATGTGGATTATGTAAGCTCGCCAGACCTTCGGAACAACCGCGAAGTACTTGGTGATCCGCGTACATACGGCCTTCAAATTCAGTTTAAAATGTAAGGCAGCGGCAATAGAAAAACAAAAGGCACCGTATATGTGGTGCCTTTTTATTTGGTGCTGGTTACTCTCGATTAAAGAGCATCAATCTCTTCACTCAATCGGGAAGATTTATCCGTCGCGATACGCTCTAGTACTTTCACACGCTCTTCAAGTTCAGCAATTTTTCTGGAAGCTTCATCTCCCAGTTCATTCATTTTTGCTTTTGCCTGATCTGATTTCATTTGCACCCAGTTTTTGAAAGCCAAGCTGCTCATTACAGTGACAACTATCAAAAACACCATAGTATATTGATTCATGGGTTGGTCCTCGCTTCAAATGTAAACTTATGATTATTATTGCCTTCTGATATGGTCATCAGCAAGCTTGTTTGCAACATTGGCACATGCAAAAACCACAATTGCTTGCTAGACATTCTTCAAAAGCCCAATAAAATTAACCGCTGCAAACCGGGGAGTTAGCATGTTTTCAAAACGCCTATCCATCGCAGCATCCATAGCATCTGTTCTAGCATTAACCAGTTTTGAGGCTTTTGCCCAAACTGAACGTATTTTGCTGGAAAATTTCAGCTTTTATGAAGCATCATCAGAAAGCATGTTGATGGCTGATAACATGCTGATTGAGAACGGTATTATTAAATCTTTCAATTACACAGGGAAATGCGGCGGCTGTGAACGTATAGACCTTGAAGGAGGGTACCTCATTCCTGGCCTTATTGATGCACACCAACATATCGCTGATGGCGGTTTTGCAAAAAGGAACCTGGATGAACGATTAGCCCTGTACCGCAGGAATTTATATTGGGGTATCACCACTACATTTGACCCGAATGTAAGACGCGGTGTTATGCGCGCTCTGAAAGCAGCAGTGCGAGAGAGGCCAAACGATTATCCATCTTATTTCGCAGCCGGGCAAAGCATCACAATTCCCGGAGGCTGGGGAGATAAAAAGGTCACAAGCTTCCCAGAGGTACGTAACACCGTTAACCTAGCACTCGCGAGTGGTTCTGATGCTGTCAAAGTTAGCTTTGATGATAAAAGCTGGCTTTCAAGTAATCCTATGCAAAAATTCCCAGTGGAATGGCTGGAACAAACAGCAGCTTATACCCACAGGTTAAAGCGCAAGGTTTATGTAGCCGCAGCAAGAGCAGATGATGTACAGGCAGCGCTGAATGCGGGTGTGGACGGCATTCTCCAAGGAACTATTGATAAGCAGCTTTCTGAAGCGGCTATCAACACACTACGCGATAGACAAATACCCTATATTTCTACCCTCGCTATGTTTGAAGCCATAGCGGATGTGCAAACTTCCGTTAAAGAACAACATGTTTTTGACCCAGACAATATTAACACCAATCTGCTTTACCAGAATATGGGTTCAGACCTTATGGTGACTAACTGGGAAGATTGGTGGGATAACTCACGGTATCTGAAAGCCAAACTACCTATACTGCGGGCAAATACGCTTATGCTCGTAAATAAAGGGGCACTAGTTGGTATTGGCACTGATGCAGGAACACCCAGCGTAATTTTTGGAGCATCCCTACCCTATGAAATGGAACTTCACGAACGTATTCAGATACCTCCTCTTAAAGTTCTAAAACTGGCTACCCTCAACAACGCTAAAATCATTGGCATTGATGAATACACAGGCTCTATCACTGAAGGTAAAGAAGCTGATCTGATATACCTTACAGATAACCCTGCAGATGGTATTCGAGCACTTAACAGTATGGTGTGGGTGATGCAAAATGGTGTGAAGCTATTTCGGCAAGGCATAGTCGGCAATAAAGATAAACCTTTACCGCCCATACGAGGCACAAAACCCACTGAATAAGGTAAACAGACGGTAAATCAATCGTTACAATATTATCTACTCCTTTCTTCTTGGGTAAAAAACTGCCATAATGAAAATTGGGTGTAAGTTTGCGGAGGGGTCCGCGAGCTTAGATTAAGTTCATAGAAGATGGTGCTGAGACAATGGTAAACTCCATTAACACGAACGCCGGCAGCTTGCAGGGCGTTCAAAACTTGCAGAAAGCAAATAGCTCTCTTGCCAATACACAGGAAAGAGTAACGACAGGCCGCGATGTAAACGGCCCGCAGGATAATGCTGCGCTGCTTGCGATTTCCCAAATCCTTGAAAGCGACGTTGGTGGCCTGAATAGTGTACGCCAATCGCTTGACCGAGCTATTTCAACAACCGACGTTGCGCTCGCTGGCGCTGAAGAAGTGTCAAACACACTTCTTGAACTACGCGAAACAGCGGTACGTGCATCAGACCCTGGTCTTGATGACGCAAGCCGCGATGCACTGAATCAACAGTTCAATGCGCTCCGTGACCAGATTTCCGGAATTGTTGAAAATTCAAGCTTTAACGGTACAAATGCTCTCCAGTCTGGTGGTGATGCCATTAGCGCAATTACCAGCCCTGACGGCGATAGCAGTGTTACGGTTGGCGCTCAGGATCTATCGCTGGGTGGCCCGAATGTAACACTTACCGATAGCCAAAGCATTGGAACTGCGTCAGACGCTCAAGCCGCTGTTGCAGCGATTGATGCGAGCATTGCAAACGTAACTGCTTCCCTATCGGAGCTAGGTGCAGCTTCACAGGAATTCACAGCGACCAGAGAATTTTCTCAGACGCTTGAGAATGTAACGCGGGAAGGCATTGGTAATCTTGTGGATGCCAACCTTGCTGAAGCAAGTGCGCAGTTGGCTGCTGATCAGGTTAGCCAGGCACTTGGAACACAGGCGCTTTCAATTGCAAATAGCCAGCCTTCAAATATCGTAAGCTTATTCCAAGAATAATAAGCTTTATCTAAATTGAAAAACGCAGCAACCTCTTGAGTTTGCTGCGTTTTTATTTACTGTTTCCCCGCTCTATCAGCGTTCTTGATGTAGAGCCGCCAAGTTTTGAAATCGATAGCAAATTCATGTTCCCCCAGAACATCCATTCCCAGAATCATGGCCGGCACATTCGAAGCACCTAATAAGACAAAAACTGGTATATCAGCTACATAAAGCTCGGCATTTCCTATTTCCAAATCCCCTAAAACAAGATCTGGTACCAGCATTTGTTTTGTTGAACGGGTTCCTGCAATACGGGCTGATGTCTCTTTTTCCTCTATGCCTGAACGAGCCATTGCTTCTGCGCCAGAGGTATTGATAACAGTATGTGAAGCGCCTGTATCTACGATCAGCGGCACCGTTACACCGCCAATTTCAATTTCAAGAGCAAGCGAGCCGTATGCGACGGGGCGTCCTTGTATATAACTCCAACCATCTTCCTCACGGAAATCATCAGATGAATCTAGTAGAACTGCCAGATCATCTTTTGGTTTCATCAACAATGTTTTTCCGGTGAGCACATCCACACCGATTAACCCCTTTGCCTGTGAGCCAATAACATCAGGTAGAGCAACAGTATCTTCAACCTGTAGCGTTTGCCCCAACGCGAACAAATCTCTCACATCAAAAACCTGCACCCGCCTGTATCCTCTCGCCGTAACAATACTGCGGGATTTAAAGGGAACAGCTTGAATATCCATCAAGGCTGTCAAAGAGCGATAAATAACACTTCGGCTGGCACCGGTATCGAGAATGAAAGGGAAAGGCCCTTCGCCGTTCACATGTACACCAACCATCAAGCGACCATAAGCATCTCGCTCAAGTTGATGCATTATTTCAGCGCCGTCTACATAAGCTGAAGCAGGCTGAAAACCAAGTCCTAACCAAAAGGCAAAAAAGGGCAGCCAGCGAAGACCACCCTTTTTGAATATATTACCAAGCTTAAACAGAGGAGCTGGTCCTATGTATCTAGGAAACTACGAAGCTGACGTGAACGACTTGGGTGCTTCAGCTTACGAAGTGCTTTCGCCTCAATCTGGCGAATACGCTCACGTGTTACCGAGAACTGCTGACCAACTTCTTCTAGTGTGTGGTCTGTATTCATACCAATACCAAAGCGCATACGAAGGACACGTTCTTCACGCGGTGTAAGAGATGCAAGCACACGTGTTGTTGTTTCACGAAGGTTAGACTGAATCGCCGCATCAACAGGCAGGATCGCATTCTTATCTTCGATGAAATCACCAAGATGGCTATCTTCCTCGTCACCAATCGGTGTTTCAAGCGAGATAGGCTCTTTCGCAATCTTCATAACCTTGCGCACTTTTTCAAGTGGCATGGATAGACGTTCAGCAAGCTCTTCTGGTGTCGCTTCACGGCCAATTTCATGTAGCATCTGACGACCAGTACGAACAAGCTTGTTGATCGTTTCAATCATATGCACAGGGATACGGATTGTACGCGCCTGATCTGCGATAGAACGCGTGATCGCCTGTCTAATCCACCATGTAGCGTATGTAGAGAACTTGTAACCACGGCGATATTCGAACTTATCCACCGCTTTCATCAGGCCGATGTTACCTTCCTGAATCAGGTCAAGGAACTGAAGGCCACGGTTTGTGTATTTCTTCGCGATAGAGATCACGAGACGGAGGTTAGCCTCCACCATTTCTTTCTTCGCAATGCGGGCTTCTTTTTCACCCTTCTGAACTGTACGAACAATGGTGCGGAACTCACTCACATGCAGACCTGCACGTGTCATGATTTCTTCCACTTGATCGCGGATATTTTTAATTGCAACGCCTTCAGCTTCAACAAAGGCTGCCCAGCCTTTGCCTTTCAGCTTGCTAACGCGGTCACCCCAGCCATCTTCAAGTTCATTACCTTGGTATTCCTGAAGGAAAGCAACACGGCTTACTTTATGGCGCTCCGCAAGACGAAGTAGACGACCAGAAAGGCTCATAAGGCGGTTATTAAGGCCGTATAGTTCATCAACAAGTTCTTCGATGCGGAAGTTATTGAATTTGATAGAACGAACAAGCTCAACAAGCTCATCATTCAATTTCTTATAACGGCGTTCTTGAGATGTGCTTAGGTCTTCACCAGTCAATGATAGCTGGAAGCGCTGAGTTTGTAGTTTTACATATTTCTTGTATGCAGCCGTGATCAGCTTGAATTTTTCAACAGCTTCAGGTGTGAGATGCTCTTCCATTGCAGAAAGCGACATTGCCGCTTCTTCATCTTCTTCATCACTATCACGAGGGCCAGTTGGTGCAGCAGGCTTTTCTTCGCCATCATCTTCACCTTCAGCATTTTCATCTTCTTCTGTTTCTTCTTCCTCTTCAGAAGAAGAACCTTCAGCCATCACGTCGCCAGCGTTTTCGTCTTCCAGCTCATTCACACTTGGCTGTTTGCCGAGAGTAGCCTCAAGATCAATAATATCACGAAGCAGCATTTCTTCGTTTTCATGCGCTTCTGCCCACATCACAATAGCCTGGAATGTAAGCGGGCTTGCACAAAGCCCTTCAATCATTGTCGCCCGGCCTGCTTCAATCCGTTTCGCGATAGCGATTTCGCCTTCGCGGGAGAGCAGTTCTACAGATCCCATTTCACGCAGATACATGCGAACAGGGTCATCCGTGCGGTCACCAGCTTCTTTTTTATCTGATGCTTTGAATTCTTCTTTGCCTTCTTCTGGCTCTTCAGCCTCAGGCTCTTCAGTTTCAGCTTCCTGCTCTTCGCCGTCTGTTACATTAATACCCATCTCGGAGAGCATGGTCATAATGTCTTCGATTTTCTCAGACGACATTTCTTCAGTAGGCAATGCAGCGTTCAGCTCATCATACGAGATGTAGCCGCGCTCTTTTGCCTTTGCGATCATCTTTTTTACAGCTGCTTCCGTGGAATCGCCCATCGGTGTTGCACCCGCCTCATCGCGGCCAGCAGCTTTATCTTCTTGTTGATTCGCAGTAGTTGCCATGTAAATTTTCTCCAGATCTGCGTGCGACTCGCAGTCTATACCATATTTATAAAAAGAAAACCGTCCTGATTCGTATTAAACAAACGAAATACGCCCAGATTCGAGACGGTATCCTTCCTTATCAACTTCTTTATCTTCCAGTGCCCGATATGCCTCTTGCGCAGCAACAAACCGTGCATGGTTTTCTTCTGTCATATCAGCCGCATACTCTGCCTCAGCCTGCCTGTAGGCATCACGCGCAGCCGTAACATATTGAAAACGCTTATAAACATGCTCAAAACCTGTCAGCGCATCAGCAAGTGCAGCTTCTGGCCAAGCGAACCAATCGTCCTTCAGCGTTTCATCTCGAGTTAAAGTACCCAATGAGTTTGTCAGCCCTCTTTCGTGAAGGTAGGTCTTAACTGCCTCACGTTCAAGGGGAACATCATCGTTTACCTGTTCGATCAAGGCATCGCGTATAGCGTCTAGCCCGGGCACTGTAAACCGCAGAGTCGCAACATGCTCTTCATGTTTCACTAAAATCTCTGGATGATTCACCAATGTCAGCATCATGACACGCTCAAGGCGTTCACAAATTGCGCTCTCACCGCGGCTTCTTCCGATGCTTGTTGATGCCAGCAAACCTGTTGCCAGCCGACCGCCACTCTTACGGCGTACCATACCCGCGCCGCCTTGCTTGCCGTATGATCCTTTACGGCTGCTGCCACCCGATTGTTCGCCGCGGAATAGTTTGAAAATCCGGTTTCGGTATTCACTTTGATAGAGCTTTTTAACATTTTCATCTTCGATAACCGAAAGCTTACCGAAAATCGTTTTCTCAAGCCCTGCCCTGCGTTCTGGCGTATCGTATGAAGCTGCGCCCGTTAGCGCTTTCCAAAGCATATTCACAAGGGGATCAGCCTTATCAATCATCCCCTCAATGGCTTGCTTACCTTCACGCTGTACCAAAGTATCTGGGTCATCGCCTTCAGGCATCATGATAAAGCGAAGTGATTTTCCCGGCTTTAAAAGCGGTAGCGCGCGTTCAAGCGCCCTGTTCGCTGCCCTTACCCCTGCGTTATCGCCATCAAACGATAGAATCGGTTCATCAGCCATATGCCAAAGATGACCGATCTGGTCTTCTGTCAGGGCCGTACCAAGCGGCGCCACCGCATATTTCACGCCGAACTGATCAAGGGCAATAACATCCATATAGCCTTCAACCACCATCACCTGCCCAGCGTCATAGCTGGCTGCGCGTGCGTTTGCCCAATTATAGAGTGTTGCACCTTTATGGAAGAGCGTAGTTTCAGGGCTATTCAAATATTTGGCTTTTGCATCTTTACTAAGCGCACGACCACCAAAGGCAATCGTTTGCCCTTTCCGGTCAGTGATCGGGAACATCAAACGGTCCCGGAATCGGTCATAACTTGGTCTGCCATCATCCGGCTTAATGAGCATACCAGTTTCAATAAGCTGATCTTCACCAATACCCCGCGCGAGCATTGCTTCCTTAAGCGCGGAGCGGTTATTGGGTGCATATCCAAGCCCGAATCGCTTCAGCGTTTCATCTGTTAAGCCGCGCCCTTTAATATAATCAAATGCGCTGCGTCCGATTTGGCCAATCAACTGCGCCTGATACCAGCTGGAAACCGCATCCATCACTTCATAAAGTGTGGCACGCTTTTTCTCTCGCTCTTGCTGTTCCCGCGACTGCTTCGGCACTTCCATGCCAGCTTCAGCGGCCAGCATTTCAATAGTTTCAGGGAAAGTAAGCCCCTGTGTGTTCATTACGAAATCAAAAACGCTACCGTGAGCCCCACACCCAAAACAGTGATAAAACTCTTTCTGATCATTCACGGTGAAGGATGGTGTTTTCTCATTGTGGAATGGGCAAAGGCCGTGGTGTTCCCGCCCGCGCAGCACAAGCTTTACCTGCCGACCAACAACATCAGACAGGGTAAAACGCTGTTTAAGCTCTTCCAGAAACTGCGGACTAAAGGCCATATTTGCTCACGTTCAGAAAAATTGAAAACCGCCCAGCCTCAGGGCGTACGCGTAAAGATTAAAATCGCATAGATGCTTTTATAAATGCAAGGGTTCAGTGCGTCTATCAGACGGCTTTATTCTGTAACTTGAATATAAGGCGCCATCTGACGTTCC
Organism: Kordiimonas sp. SCSIO 12603; assembly: GCF_024398035.1. NCBI lineage: Bacteria > Pseudomonadati > Pseudomonadota > Alphaproteobacteria > Kordiimonadales > Kordiimonadaceae > Kordiimonas > Kordiimonas sp. SCSIO 12603. Next base: position 1,652,006 of record NZ_CP073748.1, on the reverse strand, counting down.
ATTTCGGCAAACTCTTCCATCAGCCAGCTTTCAAACAAACGAGCTTTTTCTGGCTTATCTTCCTGTGCATGCACAATGTAATAACCATATGGCGTATCAAGTGGCTTTCCGCGCACACACTTAAACTGCCCCGCGAAAATAGCGTTAGAAGCAATCGCATAAGGCACAAGCGCAATCCCTGCCCCCGCGGCAGCCGCCTGAATAAGCAAACCCGAATGGCTATAGCGCCCTGCAATTTTCACTTTGGTAATATCAACACCATTTAGATCAAACCAACTGGCCCATGCATCTTTGGTCTGGTGCTCAAGGAGAGAAAAGCTATGTGCAATCTCCTTGGTTATATCCTTGCCCTCACTCAAGCTAGGCGCATAAATGGGGGCAAACATTTCTTTAAGCAGTACATTTGAATAACGCCCAACCCGCACGGCGATATCATATCCTTCAGCACGAATATCCTGCGGTCTGTCATCCACATTGAGAATCACATCAATTTCCGGATGGCGCGCATTGAATTTGGATAATCTCGGAATCAACCAATTTATGGCGAACGATTGATAGGTGGTAAGCCTGAGCACATTAGGCTCATCCCGCTTGCTCTGCTGATTGATGGTTTCTTCAATCCCTTCAAATGCCTCGCGCACACTATCCGCCAGCGCCCGACCTTCCGGCGTTAAGGCAACTTCCCGAGGTTTTCGCACAAACAGCTTCAATCCAGTTTCTTCTTCCAGAAGCTTCACCTGCTGGCTCACAGCAGACTGTGTGCGACCAAGTTCCTTAGCTGCTAGCGTTAGACTGCCGTGCCGTGCCGCGGCATCAAACGCCATCAACCCTGAAAGACTGCGTAATTTAAAAACCATTTGCTTAAGCCTTAATTTATCTAAGCCTTAGTCTTCATATTACGAATTTGTATATTTGGTCAAATCTCATCATATCTCCTATAGAAATGAAAGGATACAATGATGAAAAACACCGACACACAACAGCCTGGCTTTCTTGAAAGGCTTACTATTTTGCTAGCACCAACCGATGATATTGCCTTAACTGAATTAAGGAAAGAGCTTTCAAAGCCTTCCCAAAGAACGGAAAAATCAAAATCATACTTCCCGAAAACAGCAAAACATCTGGGTCATGTATGATCAGCAAAAAAATAGGGTGAAGCCACGTTCGCAGCTTCACCCTATTAATAATGTATATATAGGTGCTTAAACTAGCTCAGCATACCCTTGATGGTAACGCTTGCTTTCGCGAAATCCATCTGGCCCGCGTATTTAGCCTTTAGCGCCCCCATGCAGCGGCCAATATCCTTAAGGCCTTCTGCACCAATTTCATTAATCACAGCTTTTGCAGCATCAGTGATTTCATCATCACTCATCTGCTTTGGCAGGAATTCCTGAATAATACTGATTTCTTCGCGCTCGCGTTCAGCAAGCTCACAGCGTCCGGCTTCTTCATAAGCCTTGATGCTGTCGTTGCGCTGTTTCACCATCTTAGAGAGGATATCAGTGATGAGTGCATCATCCTCTTCAGGTGTACGGTCTTCTGAGCGCAGCTCAATATCTTTTTCTTTAACGGCCGCCAGAATCAGACGAACAGTAGTGAGCTTACATTTTTCCTTTGCAAGCATCGCCGCTTTCATTGCTTTAGTGAGATCTTCTCGTAACATATCCTTGTACCCCGGTCTACGAGTCGGAAGCCACCATACTATCGCAGAGCCCAAAAATTAGCAATTTATTAAAATTTGCTAAGTCATTGATTTTAAAGGAAAAATTATAATATTTTTCCCTTGACCCCAAGTCCTTGTTTGATTATTGTCCCGTCAATTTGGCCGCAGCCAATATACCTATTAAGGTGTGTTTATCTAGCGGCTAATCCCTTGATATGCAAGGGACGACATTGTGACACTCTGGTGAAAGAAGGCCTGACCATGACCGACTCTGATCTGTACTCACCTCCAGCGGATGATATTTCTGCTGTTCTCGTTCTTGCTGATGGAACTATTTTTTGGGGGTATGGATTTGGCCGAGAAGGCGATACCGTCGGCGAAGTTTGTTTCAACACTTCCATTACCGGTTATCAGGAAATTCTGACCGACCCATCCTACGCGGGTCAGATCATCACTTTCACCTTCCCTCACATCGGGAACGTTGGCACTAATATAGAAGACATTGAAACGCGCTCTCCAGCAGCACGGGGCCTTGTTATCAGAGAAGAAATTACTGACCCATCAAGCTTCCGCGCTGAACACCATCTTGCAGAATGGACAGAGAAAAACAGCCTTGTGGGCATCTGCGGGATCGACACCAGAAAGCTGACACGCTACATCCGCGAAAACGGCGCACCAAACGGTGTTATTGCTTATAGTAAAGACGGTGCGTTCGATGTTCCTGCACTCATCAAACAAGCGAAAGATTGGCCGGGCCTTGAAGGTATGGATCTGGCGAAAGATGTAACACGCGAAAGCAATGAAAGCTGGGATGGCACCCGCTGGGACCTAAAATCAGGTTACAGCGTTCTTGAAAACCCAAAAGCCCATGTGGTGGCGGTTGATTACGGTGCGAAAGATAACATCCTTCGCTGCCTATCTGCCACTGGTGCGAAGGTTACTGTAGTACCTGCTGAAACCAGCTTTGATGATATCATGAGCCATAACCCAGACGGTATTTTCCTATCGAACGGTCCGGGTGACCCAGCAGCGACTGGTGAATACGCCCTACCGATTATTCACAAGCTTATTGAAACAGGCCTGCCAATCTTTGGCATTTGTCTTGGGCATCAGCTTCTTGCTCTCGCGTTCGGCGGCAAGACATACAAAATGCATCAAGGCCACCGCGGCGCGAACCACCCGGTTCAGGACCTGCGCACAATGAAGGTGGAAATCACGTCAATGAACCACGGCTTTAGCGTGGATGGTGATAGCTTGCCTGAAGATGTTAAAATCAGCCATATCTCACTGTTTGATAAAACAGTGTGTGGTATCGAACATACCAAGAAGCCAATCTTCAGTGTTCAGCAACACCCAGAGGCATCGCCCGGGCCGCAGGACAGCTTCTATTTGTTCGAACAATTTATGAATATGATCGAGAATCATAAAGCCGCATAGTTTTTGCGGCTTTTTATTGATCCTCAGCACAAAAAACAGATGTAACAGACGCCAGAAAAACGGATAACACAACATGCCAAAAAGAACCGATATTGAAAGCATCCTGATTATTGGCGCCGGTCCTATTGTGATCGGTCAGGCTTGCGAATTTGATTATTCCGGAACACAGGCTTGTAAAGCCCTCCGAGAAGAAGGTTACCGCGTTATTCTGGTGAACAGTAACCCTGCCACCATCATGACAGACCCTGAGCTGGCGGACGCCACATATGTGGAGCCAATCACGCCTGAGGTTGTTGAGAAAATCATCGCCAAGGAAAAGCCGGATGCCATCCTGCCAACTATGGGCGGGCAAACAGGCCTGAACACAGCACTGGCGCTTTCCGAACAGGGCATTCTTAAGAAATACGGCGTTCAACTGATCGGTGCGGATGAAGATGCAATCGACAAGGCTGAAAACCGTAAGCGCTTTAATGCTGCGATGGAAAAGATCGGTCTGGAAGTGTGCCGCGGCCGTACAGCAAACACCCTTGAAGAAGCACTTGAAACCCTAGAATGGACAGGCCTCCCAGCTATTATCCGCCCAAGCTTTACCATGGGCGGCACAGGTGGCGGTGTTGCCTATAATAAAGAAGAATTCATTGAGATCGTTACCAAAGGCCTGGATGCTTCCCCAACCACAGAAGTGCTTGTTGAAGAAAGCATCCTCGGCTGGAAAGAATACGAGATGGAAGTGGTGCGCGATAAAGCGGATAACTGCATCATCGTATGTTCCATCGAAAACGTAGACCCAATGGGCATTCACACAGGCGACAGTATTACTGTAGCCCCTGCTCTCACGCTTACGGATAAAGAATATCAGATCATGCGGAATGCTTCGATCGCGGTTCTTCGTGAAATCGGCGTGGAAACAGGCGGTTCGAACGTACAGTTCGCCGTGAACCCAAAGAATGGTCGCTTAATTGTTATTGAGATGAACCCGCGCGTAAGCCGTTCTTCTGCTCTGGCATCCAAGGCGACAGGTTTCCCGATTGCAAAAATCGCTGCCAAGCTCGCAGTTGGTTATACACTTGATGAACTTCTGAATGATATCACGGGCGTTACACCAGCTTCGTTCGAACCAACAATCGATTATGTTGTAACCAAAATCCCGCGTTTCACTTTCGAGAAGTTTGAAGGCACAAGCCCAACCCTATCAACTGCAATGAAATCTGTTGGTGAAGCAATGGCCGTGGGCCGTAGCTTCGCAGAAAGCCTTCAAAAGGCTATGCGCTCTATGGAAACGGGCCTCGACGGTTTGGACGAAATCACGTTCGAAGATTATGATCCAGCATCTGGTGATTTCCAGCCAATTCTGAACGATCTGGCTGTGCCGAAATATAACCGTATTCTCCGCATTGTGCAGGCGATCCGTGAAGGTGTATCCCTTGAAGATATCCACCGTGTTTCGCACTTTGATCCGTGGTTCCTTCAGCAGTTTGAACGTGTTGTAAACGCTGAGAAATCCGTTTCCGAGAACGGCATTCCAGCTGACGAGCGTTCACTACGCAAACTTAAAATGCTTGGTTTCTCTGATGTACGCCTTGCCCAGCTTGCAGGTGTTACACCAGCTGCCGTTATGGATGCACGCCACGAGAAAGGTGTACGCCCAAGCTTTAAGCGCATTGATACATGCGCCGCTGAGTTTGATGCGAAAACACCTTATATGTATTCAAGCTACGAAACATTTGCGGCAGGCCAGCCTGCCGAATGTGAAGCAAACCCATCAAACCGTGAAAAAGTAGTTATCCTTGGTGGCGGCCCTAACCGTATTGGCCAAGGTATTGAGTTTGATTACTGCTGCTGTCATGCATGTTTCTCGCTCTCTGACGCAGGCTATGAAACCATCATGATCAACTGTAACCCTGAAACGGTTTCAACAGATTATGACACATCTGACCGCTTGTATTTCGAACCGCTAACCGCAGAAGATGTAATTGAGATCATCCGCCGCGAGCAGGAAAATGGCACAGTTAAAGGTGTGATTGTACAGTTCGGTGGTCAGACACCTCTGAAACTATCTCACGCCCTTGAAGCAGCAGGCATCCCAATCCTGGGCACAAGCCCGGATGCGATTGACCTTGCGGAAGACCGTGAACGTTTCCAAGAACTTGTTGAGAAACTTGGCCTTAAGCAGCCAAACAACGGCCTTGCCCGTAGCCACGAAGAAGCCGTTCAGGTTGCAGAGCGTGTTGGTTATCCGGTTCTTATCCGCCCAAGTTATGTGCTTGGTGGCCGTGCGATGGAAATCGTACATGACCGTGAAGGCCTTGACCGCTATATCGCAGAAGCTGTGCAAGTTTCAGGTGACAGCCCAGTACTAATCGATAGCTTCCTTAAAGATGCCATCGAGGTAGATGTTGATACGCTATCTGACGGTGAAAACATTCATGTTGCAGGTATCATGGAGCACATCGAAGAAGCTGGCATTCATTCAGGCGACAGCGCTTGTTCCCTACCGCCATACAGCTTGCCGGTTGGCCTTGTGAACGAAGTGAAGCGCCAATCTCGCGCACTCGCCCGCGCTCTTAACGTGGTTGGCCTGATGAATGTTCAGTTTGCGGTGAAAGACGATGAAGTTTACCTGATTGAGGTGAACCCACGTGCAAGCCGTACGGTGCCATTTGTTGCAAAAGCTGTAGGCAGCCCAATCGCAGCCCTCGCTGCTCGTGCAATGGCAGGTGAAAAACTGACAGACTTTGATCTGGTTGACCCAATCACCGAGCATGTTGCGGTGAAAGAAGTGGTGATCCCTTGGGCACGCTTCCCGGGTGTTGATGTACTGCTTGGCCCAGAGATGAAATCTACTGGCGAGGTGATGGGGATCGATAAAACCTTCTCAATGGCTTTCTATAAATCCCAGCTTGCTGCTGGTGTGAAGCTACCTGAAGAAGGTAAAGTCTTCATCTCAGTGAAAGATAGTGACAAATATGCGCTTGTACCAATGGTACGTAACCTTCTCGATATGGGTTACGGCGTTATCGCCACATCAGGTACAGCTGATTATCTTGCCGCCAACAATCTTGAAGTAGAACGCGTTTACAAAGTGAATGAAGGCGCACGCCCACATGTTCTAGACATCATGAAAGACGGCAACGTACAGCTGATGTTCAACACAACTGAAGGCAAGCAAGCTATTCAGGATAGTTATGAACTACGGAACACAGCACTTACGATGAAGCTTCCATACTTCACAACCATTGCTGCTTCCCGCGCTGCGGTTAAGTCGTTGAAAGCACTAAAAGCTGGTGCACTGGATGTGAAGAAGATTCAGGATTACGACTAAGGAATCAGTAGAGAATCGGCTTAGGCTTGATTTTTTGCAATTTCTTTACTACATAATGACAGAACAGCGCGCCGGCTCTTTTGAGTCGGCGCTCGTATTTTGTAAAGGCTGGAGCATCATATGCTCCGCCGGATGTGAAAATAGAAAAGTCGGACGGGACACATGAACGATAAAGTGCCCATGCTTGCAGAAGGCCATGCTAGGCTGGAAGCAGAACTAAAAAATTTAAAATCTGTTGAGCGCCCAAATGTTGTTGCTGCAATCGAAGAAGCACGCGCACACGGCGACCTTTCAGAGAACGCTGAATATCACGCCGCGAAAGAACAGCAAGGACACATCGAAGGTCGCATTATGGAGCTTGAAGGCAAGCTTTCACGCGCCGATGTGATTGATCCTAAAGCTCTTGCGGGTGACCGTATTGTTTTTGGCGCAACAGTAACGCTTATTGATGAAGACGATGCAACGGTTATTTACCAGATTGTTGGCGAGGAAGAAGGCGACGTTAAAGCTGGTCGCATTTCTTACCAGTCCCCAATCGCTCGTGCTCTAATCGGTCGTCGCCTTGGCGATGAAGTAGAAGTGAAAACACCGGGCGGTGATCGCTACTACGATGTTGAAAAGATCGATTTTGTATAGATAACTCGATATCTGAAGATATAAAAAGCCTGCTTATTTTGAGTAGGCTTTTTTGTTAACACATTCCGAAATCTCAGTTTTATTTACCAAGCCACTTTCCTGAGTTATATAATAAGTTGAGAGAGGCACAGAAACATCACATGCACAGAGCTACTCTTTACATCATTCTGTTCTGGTCAATACTGCATGTAATGGCTTCCCCGAATACTGCGGAAGAGCCTCAAAAAAAGCCGTTATCCATTATTACTATTGATCTTTCCTCCAGTCTGGAACGTGCAAATACGCCCTTTGGCGCGCAAGGCCTTATCGCTGAACGCATTGAAAGAGGTGCCAGCTTCTGTGGCCTAAATGCTAATGTTATTTTTGCCCCATCTTGGAACCGGGCTTATACCATGGCGGTTGATGGCCGAGTGGATGCCATCGTACCTGCCCACAAAACGGCTGAACGTGAAGAAATATTCGATTTTGCAAAATTCCCGTTACGGGAAACTCAAATGAATATCTTCACTGACGAACATATGCACTCTACGCAAATCAGTAGCCTCAAAGACTTAGACGGTAAGCGTGTTGGAATTTTACTTGGTGCAATGCTTGAAGCTAGATTTGATGCCTATGTCAGATCAGGTGGCCCGGTAAAATCGGAGCAAAACAGCTATGCTTCGCTTGTGGAAAACCTATCGCGGCACAAACTGGATTACATCGCGGGCTCAACACCTGTTATTGAGCAGGAAATTAAAAATCAGGGGCTGTCGAAAATAAAAGCCGTTACCCCTCGCCTAGGTGTAGAGAATGTTTACCTCGCCCTATCCAAAAATCGAAAAAATTATAGAGATCTAACGAATACCAAGATCAATTGCTTGATGAACTATAATTTCCTTGGCAAAGCCAAATAAACTTACCTATTTAAAACTTTCCATGCCGCCCTTCGCCTGATGCAAACCGCTTGGCGCCCGCCACAGTTTCTCCTGCATCAATAACTGAAAGTCCTCGTTTAAACTCATTTTGCATTGCTTCTTCTTCGGTAAGTGACCACTGTTCTAATACCGAAAGCCTATCATTTCTCATGCAAGCCTGTGGAAACGCCGCAATTTGTTGAGCAAGCTTAATAGCCGCTTCCAGAGATTTTCCTGGCTCAGCCACCCGGTTAACAAGGCCAATATGCTCGGCTTCATCAGCACCAACAGGCCTTCCTGTCAAGATCAAATCCATAGCTCGAGATTGCCCGATAAGGCGCGGTAAACGAATGGTCCCCATATCAATCAAAGGCACACCAAAGCGCCGACAGAAAATCCCCATTACAGCATCAGACGCCATCACCCGGAGATCACACCATAACGCGAGCTCCATGCCGCCCGCTACAGCATGTCCTTCAATCGCAGCTATAACTGGCTTCGACAATTGAAGCCTCGAAGCTCCCATCGGTCCCAGATCCCCTTCTATTTGAAGTGGGTTTTTACTTCCTTCCGAAAGCGCTTTAAGATCAGCCCCAGCACAGAAATAACCACCCTCACCGGTTAGGACTGCAACAGAAAGCTTTTCATCCCCATCAAAAGTTTTGAATGCCTGATAGAGAGCTTCCGAGGTTTCACCATCAACAGCGTTCCGGCGCTCCGCCCTGTTTATACGAACGATCAGAATATCATCTTGAATTTCTGTACTTACTGGTGTCTCTGCCACTTAAACTTCCCCATAGCGTTACACTCTATCAGGTAAGGCAGGGCACCCGGTGGTCAAGAACTCTGTGGAGTATAAAAAAGGCCCGGTAAAAATACCGAGCCTTATAAATCTTATTTTTAAGCTTTTAGCTTACTTCAGGAAGCGGAACACCCGGCGCATGCTTTGATGTACGAATGGTAAGAGATGTTTTCACACTCGCCACATTTGGTGCAGGCGTAAGTTCGCTTGTCAGGAATTCCTGGAATGCAGCGAGATCAGCAGCAACGATTTTCAGAATAAAATCAATTTCACCGTTAAGCATGTAGCATTCACGAACCATTGGCCAGTTTTTCACATGCTGCTCAAACGCCTGTAGATCGCTTTCCGCCTGGCTATGCAGCCCAACCATTGCAAATACAGTTAAGCCAAATTGCAGCTTATCCTGATCAAGGTTTGCGTGATAGCCGTGGATATAGCCTTCCTCTTCAAGCGCGCGAACGCGACGCAAGCAAGGCGGCGCTGTAATTCCTACACGCTCAGCCAGTTCAACATTCGTAATTCGGCCTTCTGATTGCAGGCACGATAGAATTTTACGGTCAACAGCATCTAGTTTGACACGCCCCATTAGGGAAACTCCTTAAAAACTGAATAATTGCCGGGTATCTTACATAAGCAATTCTGGGAAATAAAGTTCCAAATGCGGATAATTTTATTTCTAAGTGTAATCATTACTAGCATCCGCCGCTGAAATAAGTACAATGAAACTATTGGGTGATTCGGGAGTTATGTTGCCCAAGGAATATGGTTCGGGAAGCGCAAGTCTTTCCGAATTTTGTGTGAATCGGGTGTTTAATTGGGTGGGGAGTGACCTGTGGCCAGCGCTTCTGCGTTTGACATGAATGCATTAGACAGCAGGATTCGCGAGCTTGTGGCATATGCCCGGGAGCGCGATGGTGAAGATCGCTCCATTCTTTTCCGTAACTTGATTGATTTGTTCCTTACAGGCAAAGCTCCAAAAATTACCCCAACACGCTCCCAGCTTCTTGATGTTATTGAAGCGCTAATCCCGCATGTAGATTCTGATAATCGCCGTACAGCTGCTGATTTGATCGCTGGCATGTCAAATCCGCCGTTTGATCTGGCAATTCGCCTGTGCCGCGACCGTGCCAGTCTTGTCTCTAATCTTCTTAAATCGCTCCCGATGGATGAAGAAGAAGTGATTGAGCTTATCAGCCACACAGGCCGGGAACATCACCAGATTATCGCTACTCGGAACGATTTATCCGCTAATGTTTGGATTGCGCTGGCTCGTGCAGCACCCGCGGCTCCGCCTTTTGACAATCAATCCACACTGGCTCTTTGGAGTGATGATTTAGGTATTACGCGCACGGCGGCACAGCCTTCAGGGACAGTAACACCATTTCCTGAGCATAAGACCCGGCAATCCAGCCTCCGTATTTTGAAAACCGATGAAGATTTGATTGCTGAGCGCTCACGCGAAATGCAGCAGGAAACTGAATTCCCTGATCAGGATGATATGCACAGTGTTCCTGCAAGCGAGCCAGAAACAGAAATGTTTGCTGATGAGCAGCCGCCGATGATAGCCGATCAGCAATCACCCGCCGAAACGCAGACATCTACAGTTAAAGCCGCTAAAGACCCGAGCCCGGGTGGTTGGTCTTGGATCAGTGATCGAGACGGCTTTGTTGTTAGCATCTCTCCCTTCGCGACAGCCATTTTCGGTGAAGGATACGCAAGCGGTGACACCAGTATTCTTGATCTTCTGGGCTTAAACGAAAAACTCGGCCATCCGGTAGCGCGCGCTTTCCAGCGCCGGAGCGCTATTCATGATGCCCCCGTAACTATTCAATTCCTTGAAGATGCGCATCAAAACTGGACAATGGAAGCCACACCAGTATTCAGCCAGTGTGGCGGTATCTTCGAAGGATATGAAGGCAGCCTTGCCCCTGTTTTGCCCGCTCAAGGCGACGATACAGTTTTCCCAAGCGAAACAGATGCAAGCGCCCTATTCCTTGATGAAGTTGTTAATAACAGTGATCTTTTCCCGAAAGATCATATAGCCGCTCCGCCACAGCGTGAGCGTAAACGTACACCAGCAACCTTTACGGAAGAGCCGTCTGTACTTGCTGATTATGATGATGCTCCGATTAACCCAAGCGAGATGAAGCGTCCAAGCGCGGAAACTCTGGCTAGGGCGACAATTAATACAGCCACTCAGACACCGGTGACGGAACCTTCCAAGTCTAAAAGCCCTATTGATTCAGCTGCAGCGGCAATTGAAAGCCTGCTTGCAGATGAGGTTGCGCCTGCCTTCACACAAGCGAAAGAACCGCAGGATAAGTCACTTCCGGATTCTGTGGAATGGGATCCACCCATTGATAAAGCAAGCGCCGATAAAGAAACCTTGCTTTCCACTGTTCATATGTTGGAAGAAAGCCTTAAACGTCTAAGCGATATCTGTTCAAAAGATGATAATCCACAGGCAAAGCTTCAGTGTGAAATAGCAAGTGCCTGCATGCGCACTCTTCGTGATCAGCTTAATAAATAAAATAGCTACATCTTCTTGGAACAACCTGTCCGGACACGCTTAAGCCTTTCTGGGGACATGTTTTTTCTCAAGCTATACACAGAAATGATTGTATAGTGCTCTCTCATTGATCACCCCTGTTATCCACAGGAAATGAGAAGTCCGTATGACTAAAAACAGCAATCAAACACCCAAGAAGACCGAGTTTCTGGAAGTTCGTCTTCCTCATGAAAACAAACAGGCCTTTATGAAAGCCTGCAAAGAAAACGGTGAAACAGCCAGTGGTGTTTTGAGAGAAGCAATCACGCTGTATTTAGAAAACGGGCAGCTCACTCCTGAAGAAAAACCAAACAGGAGATTGATAATGTTAGTAACAGGATTTATCGCTGGCGCCATTACAGTTGGGGGAATATTCGGCCTTACCAACATAGTAGAGCAGGAACAAAGCCCTCTTATTGAACCATTTTTCGCTATTCTTGATGCCAACAGTAACGGGCAAATATCTTTAAATGAATATTTGGCTACGGTTCAGCCAACGGTGCGCTCTCAGAAATACAAACATATCGTTGGCGGGTATCTGTTTCAATTCCCGGAATTTGATAAGTTAATTGATGAAAGAATGATCTCGGAAGATGAGCGTAAAGGCCCAGGCTGTAATATTCTGGAGCTGGCAACAGCACAGCAAACGGTGCTGTTCAACACGCTGGATACCGATCAGAACAACATGTTATCCAAAGAAGAATTTGGAAAATCTCCCACCATTCCTAGCGCAGTAGATCTCAACACTGAATTCAGCTATCTCGATAAAAATGCAGACAGAATAATATCAACGTCGGAGTTTAAAGTAGCACTGCAAGAGATAAGAAAAGATGATTTCTTTCATTCGCAAACTCTTCTTTACTCTTTCAATTATGCGGCTACCTGCTGGCATCCCGATGCTACAGAAGAGGCAAGCGTTCATTTAGCCAAAACAAATGGCCTTATGGAATGGACAGAAAACGACAATGAAATCAAACAGCTATTTATGGTGGCAGATAAAAATAACGATAAATCAATCACCTATCAGGAATATCTGAATTATTTCATACCAAGCGAATAATTTCTGTAAGCTTTTTTATTGTCCTGAGACTGTAAAGGTAACCGCGTAGAAAAAATACATAAGCAGCGCGTTAATAAAGATTGAGGAATTACACTATGGCACTTCGGCTAACACTAAAAAAAGCAGCGGCAGCAGCCCTTGCACCGGCCCTTTTCGCGACAGCGGCCTTCTTTGCAAACCCAGTACAGGCCGAGGATGGTCCAGCACTGTGGAAACTCTCTGATGAAGATAGTAATATCTATCTGTTTGGCACAGTGCATCTTCTCAAGCCCGATACAGTTTGGCGCTCAGATAAAATAACAACAGCCTTCAAAGGTTCAGAAACTGTCTATTTCGAAGCAGCTGTTGAAGAGACACCTCAGTCGGAAATGATAGCTATCATACAACCATATGCGCTTAACCCAGCTGGCGTAACATTCAGTAACCGCTTTAGCCCGGAAGATTTCAGTAAAATTAAGGAGCTCTCTGGTGGATTAGGAATTCCAGAAGCAGCGCTCAAGCAATTTGATTCACTGCGCCCTTGGTTTATTGGGCTTAACCTCACAGTACAGAACTATGTACAAAATGGTTTCGATCCAGAATCAGGTGTCGACAAACTACTATTTAATGAAGCTAAAGCGGCATCTAAAGATGTAAAATATCTAGAATCTGTTGAAACCCAGATCAAAATATTCGGCACCTTAAGTTCTGAAAACGAAAACGCCTATTTTATTGAAATGCTGGAACAGCTTGGCGAAAGCTCAACGCTTCTCAACAACCTTGTAACCAATTGGGCTTCTGGAAAACCAGAAGAAGTAGGCGCGCTTATGAATGAGGCGATGCAAGCAACACCTGATTTGGCGAAAGTTGCTCTTTATGACCGTAATGAAAACTGGGCAGAGCAAATCGATGAACTGATGAAAGGTTCAGGCGATATCTTTATTGCTGTAGGCGCAGGCCACCTTGCAGGGAAGAACTCAGTACAAGAGCTTCTAGAAGCAAAAGGCTATAAAGTAGTTCGTCAATAACACTGGCAAACTTCAGATACTAAAAAAGGCGGGGCAAATGCTCCGCCTTTTTTATTCGGTATTAAGCTTCTGGGGAAAGCTTATTCAGCGCCGTTTAGGCCAGCTTGTGCTGTTTGTGTTGCGCTTGGACGTGTCCATGTAACGTTCTTACATTTTGAACCGCGGCATGTGCCAACTTTCAGCGTATCTTCAACGAAGCGAAGCTTGCCTTTTTTACCTTTTTTACCGTTCAGGCTTACTTTGCCTTGTGTCCAGCGATCACCACTTTTGTTACCGTCTACACGGAAACCAGTTAGAACGCGATCACCTACAGCAACATTCGCGCCGTTTGCTGTCCAAACAACATCACCACAAAGACGTGCGTGAGAATTTGTGCAAGGGCCAACTTTCACAATCGCGTCGCCAGCTTTGTTCAGCCAGAAGCCTTCAACTGCGTAAGCATCAAGCGCTGTTGCAGATGCTGTGCCCGCCATTAGCGTGCCAGCAGCAATAAGGGACTGCGCAGCCTTGCGGCTGAAAAACGTGTTAAGGCCAGAACGAAAAGCAGCCGAAATACCGCGCAGTGGTAGGAACTCTTGGGAAGGTGCATATGAAGACATAACGTCTCTCCTCGTGTCTCGTAATACTCTCGAACAGATTTTATTCATGAGTTAGATAAAGCGTTGCGGCTTATCTAGGGGCAGAATGCACAGGTGTGAAGCGTTTTATCTTATCAATTCTGAAAATAGGCAGCTTTTAAAGAAATCAGCGACTGTTTTTAACAATCGGCAAGCGCTTTTTTGCGGAATTCGCTAGGGGTCATTCCCGCGCGTTCCTTGAAGGCCCGGTTGAAAGGCCCAAGGGAGCCGTACCCTAAATCCATCGCCACCGTTAGCACTGGTACGTGCCGATCTTTTATCACGGCCAAGCGGTCTTTCGCAGCTTCAATACGGTGATAATTCAGGTAATCCGCAAAGTTACGAAAATCCAGATGCTCGTTAATCAATCGGCGCAGACGGTGCTCAGGCATACTAGCCATATCCGCCAGCCTGCTGATGGTAAGCCCTGCTTCAAGAAGCACACCTTCGGTCACAAGTGCATCCAGCGTTTCAAGATCATGGCGGTCAGCAGAAAGTGGGCGCCTTGGCTTCTCAGGCACCGGGCTGGTCTCTGGTTCACCAAATAGCCAGTTACCGTCAATACCGCCTACATGCCACATCATATATATAACCACTGCCATGATAGAAGCCGATTGCCCCAGCAGCAAAATAGCGCCCGTGCTGTGGCCAAAGCCCAACAACCATTTCTCAGTGATGACAATACCAAAGGAAATAAACGCAGATGCCATCACGAAGGTTTCGCGGAATTTGCGGCGCGCTTCTACCAGATCATCATCTTTCCCTTTCCATGCGCTATAGAGCATATGGAACGACATAGCCACTTTCATCAAAAGCGCTGCCCAACTGATAATGGTTGAAAGCCAATGCACTCCACGAAGTTCTGCATGAAGCTTGGTCGGGGAGATAAGCGGTGGCTGATCAAGGAAAGTCCAGTAAAGGGCATACTGAATAACGCAAAGAGCTGCGAAAACGCCTACCACAATATAGTGGAACCGTTTCAGTTTGAAATCATCCTCAAACATGGAAAGGCTGAAAAGCCAAAGCGCCGTTGGTCCAAACAGACAAACAGCTAGTATTGGCAACATCCAGAAGCCAATGGTTTCACCAAGCCCCGGTATGGAAGATGCCAAATAAGAAGATGTGGTAATACAGCAAAAGGCAGAAAGCTTGGCTGATATACGGTTACGGGCATCGCGCAGCACCAAGGCTGCTGTCATCAAACAGCATGCAATCGCCCCAAACCGGAGAAAGTTATCTAACAGCTCAAGCACTGTCACGCTTAGGGCCCCTTTATTCCCTTACCACACAGCATTTCACCATATGGGCTATATGATGAATTCTTTAAAGGTTAAATATATAAATAGTTGAAATTCATTAATTTAATGGCTTAACAAATGTGAACAACAAACAGAATAGCACAAAAAGCCGCATCTATCAGCAGCCCTTCATGCTATCGCTATTCTGATTTCAAATACTGGTTATTCGGCAGGCAAATGAACAGGTTCAGCTGTTCCTTGTGGGTTTGCGCGTGTTGCACCCGGGGTTTTCGTTACACGAGCGATATAATCCGGGTGCTCCGTTCCGCAGATGCGGTCCCACCAAGTGAAATAAAGCCCAAAATTATAGTTCCCGTTCGCATGGTGCATATCATGGTGGGTTACCAAGTTTAACCATCCAAGGATAGGATGTGTAGCCCAAGAACGCGGGAACAGTTCATAGCCTGAATGCCCCATAGCGTTTCTGATAATCATATGAATGAGAAATATCCCGATCACCCCATGATGAAGCGGCACAAATAAAAGGAACAGCGGCACAAATAGTGCGTGGGATGCGGCTTCAAATATATCAAACCGGTATGCTGTCCAGGGTGTTGGGTTCATGGATTTATGGTGTTCGCCGTGGATATATTTCATCACACCGCGCATATGCATGGCCCTGTGTGTCCAGTAAAAATAGGCATCATGTGCCACAATCATAAAGAGGATGGAGAAGATATAATAAGCGGTGCCGTATTCTTCCATATCCAGGTAATAACGCATCACACCGCTTTCAATGCCCCAAAAGGTAAGGAAACCAACAAAGCCGTATATCAGCACCGTGCGCATTGATGTGAGGAATTCGATCACCATCTGGCGTGTCCGCGGTGTTTTCTTTCTAATCTTAAGCGGGGCAAACTGTTTATTAAACAGCACCCACACAATCAGATAAACACCACCAGCGGCTAAAAAGTAACGAGTAAAATCGAATGTAAACCCGCGCCACAAACGCTCAAGAACCCAGATTAATGTATCCATCTTTATTATTTCCTCATAACCGAACTGTCGAACTCGGGACTATGGAAACTATGAAGGATTACGGGCTTTCTGGCTGTCTGGTTTTGAAAACAAACACTGATTTTTCAAAATCGGCGAGTTTTATTCAGTTTCAGCAAGCGCTTGTTTTCTATATTCCGTGGGCGTTTGCCCCGTACGCTCCTTGAACGCACGGTTGAAAGGCCCCAATGAGCCGTAGCCAAGATCCATCGCAATCACCAGCACCTGCGTGTGTCTTGCTTCCGCATCCGCAAGCCGTTTCTTGGCGGCGTCAATCCGGTAGTGATTGAGGAAATCTGCAAAATTGCGGTAGCCCATATGCTGATTAATCAACCGGCGCAGGCGGTGCTCTGGCAATTTGGCATCTTGCGCCAGCTTGGCAATGGTAAGGCCCGCTTCCAGATACCCCTCTTCTTCCACAACAAGCTTGTTGATGGTCTTCAGATCGAGTTTATCGCTGGCATTGGCCGTTTTCTCTGCCGCCTTCTTTTCGCTCACTGTAACAGTTTTTGCATCCAACAAACCTTTCCGTGGGGCCACAGCGAACCATGCAATGGTGCTCGCGAGCGCCGCAAATGAAGCTGATTGCCACAAGTGCAGTGCCGCCGTTGGCACATCCGGCCTGTAAATTACCTCAATAAAGAAAATCACAGCAGAAACACCTGTTACCAGCACAATATAAACGGAACGGAATTTCCTGCGGTTCTCTAGCAGATCCTCTGCCCAGCCTTGCCATGCGATATAAATTGCATGAACCAAAAGCCCTACCCGGGATAGCCCATGGATAACAAGAAGCGGCCCTAACACGCCCCAAACATCATTCCGGAACTCATATTCAAGAATTCTTGAAAGAAGCAGATACCCGACAGATACCAGAACATGATAGCGGTTTAGTTTGAAATGATCCTGAAACAAGGAAAGGCTGAACAGCCACACCACAATCGGCCCCATATAACAAAAGGGCTCAATAACCAGCATAAGATAGCCGATATCAGCTTTATCCACCGCGCTAGAACAAATGAGATAGGCAGCCCCCGATATAGCAGATGCAAAACCAAGCAAACCCGTTTGTGTGCGGCCATAGTTCCTGACCACAATGGCCCCCAGAAAAAAGAAAAGCCCAATAGCCCAGAAACGGAACAGATTGTCGTAGAACTCAAGCACCCACAGCCTCGCATTTTATATTGTTGATGAAACTATAAATCTGCTTTTCTGAAACTCCCAAGAGAAAACTTGACAAGCGAAAGTTTAAAGCGCAGGGTTAATTTATCACGCCGTTGATTTTACTGAATATTAATCGAAAAATACGATTACAGTAATCGCTTTAAAGCGCATTGATTTTACCCCCAAAAAGCATAAAGTATGCGCGAGCGAGCGGAGCCATATTGCTGTCATAGCGCTGTGGTAATTGCTCGATATTCAGTTTGTACATTTACTTCAATTCTATAGGAGGCCCACATGGCTGTTCTTGCAGGTAAACCAGCTCCAGATTTCACCGCCGCTGCTGTTATGGCAGACGGTAGCATCAACGAATCTTTCAACCTAAAAGAATACATCGGCGACGATTACGGCCTCGTATTCTTCTACCCGCTTGATTTCACATTCGTATGTCCTTCTGAAATTCTTGCGTTCCACAACCGCATGAACAAGTTCAAAGAGCTTGGTGTGAAGGTTGTTGCTGTTTCTGTTGATAGCGAGCACACACACGCTGCATGGCGCAACACACCAACTTCTGAAGGTGGCCTGGGCCCAGTTGATTTCCCAATGGTTGCTGACAAAACAAAGCAAATCGCACGTGATTTCGACGTTCTTATCGAAGAAGAAGGCATCAGCCTTCGTGGTACATTCCTTATCGGTAAAGACGGCATGGTTTGGCACCAGTATGTTAACTTCCTACCACTAGGCCGTAACGTTGACGAGTTCGTACGTCTTGTTGAAGCACTTCAGTTCCACGAAGAGCACGGCGAAGTTTGCCCAGCTGGCTGGAACAAAGGCGACGAAGGCATGAAAGCTGACGCTGCTGGCGTTGCTGAATACCTCGGTAAAAACGCTGAGAAGCTCTAAGCTTCCTTACCAGATTTATCTGAACAGAAAGGCCTCGGGAAACCGGGGCCTTTTTTATTGCCCACGGCCCATAAACGCGTGTGCATCACAACCTATAGGGATTGACTCTTTTCCAAAATGTTATACATATACAACAAATAGTCACGAATCAGATATTAATTGATCATGGTACACAATAGAATAAAACTATTCAGAACAGCGAAAGGCCTATCCCGCCAACAAGTGGCGGATGCAGTGGGTGTGAACTTTCAAACCATCGGGTATCTGGAACGTGGGGACTATAATGCGTCGCTGGAACTGGCGCTGAAGTTAAGCGAATTTTTCGAAGCACCGATCGAGCAGCTTTTTTCGCTCGAACCTTTTCCTTCGCTTACCGATCAACTGAACATGCAGTAGGGGGTTTATCATGTGGATGACAATATACGGCTCGAAAACAGGCACCTGGAATCAAACTGTAGCAAAACTCTCTATGCTTACCATTTGCGCGGGCCTACCTATTCTTGCAGTAAGCTTTTTGATCGTATCAAATGATAGCCTCGCAAAATTCAGCTTATTTGCTCTGATGCTACCAATAATGTTCTTGTGGCTTTTCTTCCCACAGCCCCTTGAACGCATACTGCATGCAAGTGAAAACCGGGATGAACGCGAAATAGCGCTATCCAACAAGGCAAATGCTTTTGCCTACAAGGTCTTTGGGTACTTTATGTTCATTGTGACCGGCTATTTTATGCTCGCAAATCTACCTGAAGTCTTCGACACACAAGTCTATCTGCCTAAAAACATCACCGAAACTATCGGCATAGGCATAACAGTTTCCTACATGCACATGGGCTTGCCGCGCCTTTATTTAGCCTTCGCTGTAAAGCCCCCAAGCCTAGATGATGAAGATTAGTAATCGCAGAATTTCTTACCAGAGGACCCTTCGGATATGACAGATCAACAATCACACGACTGGAATGTTCTTGTTGCGAAATTCTTCACCGTCGCACGCACGTTCTTCATGCCTATTGGAGCATGGCTGATGCTCGGCAACGAAATTATATGGCTAGCATATATAGGTTTTGTTTTCTGGCTACTCTACGGCCTTTCTGCCTTTTATATTCCTCGCCCAATTAAGATAGTAACGAGCGATTACGCTTCAAAAGATGAAAGAGAAACACAGCTTTCACTCAAGGCACATAGTTTCGCCAGCCATTTTACGATCGTCATATATGGAATGGGGTTACTCTATATTTGTGCCTCAAAGTTCTTGGCCTTCCCTCTCCCGCTGCCAACGGAATTTATGGGTTATCTCTTCACCCTTATTGGCTTTGCCCAAATTCATTCAGGGCTACCGCTCTTGTATGCTGCATGGACATTAAAACCGCTGGGCACCGATAAACACCTGAAAACAACGAGCGCAACATCATGAAAACTCAAGCAATTCAAAACCCGATGTTCCGAAGCAAATACGGGCCAATACCTTCACATTTTGTATGGTGGAAAAGAGGTGCAATCTTAGTATTTGTCGCACTCCCGATAAGTTCTTTTATACTCGGTGTATTACTTTCTAGACCAGACATGGAAATCAATCCTTATTCTTTTTGGATGATCCTGTTTTACAGTTTATTTGCTTTAGCCATCATACTACCATTTATTGCGCCAAAAGAAGTTCGCTTAATCGGCAGCGATACCTTGTTGCAATCTGAAAGCCGAAAAAAACAAAAGCTTTTTGTAAATAACTTCTTCGCGAACAGGGAAGCAGAGTTAGTACTAGATGAGCGGGAGCAACTACTGAGGCTCAAAGCGTATGCTTTTGCCTATAAGATGGCGATTATGCTAGCAATCGTAGGTTTCGGTTCTATCGCTACAAAACTGGATGGTTCCATTAACTCGATCTCTATCGCCAAAAGCTTGCTTATCTATCTTGCTCTTATAAACCTCTGTCCATCAGCCTATTTGGTTTGGAACCATAAACCACTTCGCATGTTTGATGATGAAGACACAGAGAATGAAATTGAATACTCCACAATTCAATCTCAGGAAGTACAAGATCATCTGAAAACAATAAAGAAACGTACGAGCATCAAAATTGCCGCGTTGTTCATAGCATTACCTTCATACCTCTTATTTGCGCAGGTTAATTTTCTGGTTCTTATGTTTATATTATCCGGCATTGCGGCGGTTTATTCAGCCTATCGGCTTCAATTTGCTGTACCCGCATTATTTCAGATGCTTCAATTACCTGCTGCTCAGGAAGCTCTATTCCGAGAGAGCTTTAAAAAGGCCAGAATAATAGGGTTAACTATCCTAGCTTTAACCGGTGCCTTACTTGCGTATCTGAAATTAGATATAGAACAGCTAACCCTCGGGAACGGGGATTATGGCGCTATACTTATAGCACTGGTCATACTGTACGGATTATACACAGCCATCACTGATTATTTCGTAGCCTTCCGGATTGAAGCCTTTTTAAAGAAAGATTAACAGGAATTGGCAGGCCTATATAGTCAGCTAACGCAAAACTACTAGTGCCCAACCAAATCCCAAGCGTCTGGTGGTGTTGCAACAGGTTTTGAAAGATCAAACTCAATCATAAAATCCCTGTTCGGGCGGGTGAGGCGGTATGAAAATTTGCCGTCTTTCACCGCAATGTGCCACACATTGGTAACCGCTGCTTCCAGCTTATTCGCTTTGAACATCGCAATGCTTTCAGCATCCACCGGGAAGGCAATTTCATCGTCTCCCGCACCGCCATCACCTTCACGGCTATCGCCGCCATACATGGTAACGGTATCTGAATGGCCATTTTCATGCCGGTGATCATGCTTCAGGCGTACCCCATCTTCCGTGCGGCGAATAATCCACACCCGTGAATGGTTATCATCCACATGAAGAGGCACTTTAATCTGCTTATCAGAGCATTCACGCACATGCATGATAATCGTGGCTTTGCGCCATGCATCATCCTGCGCGCCGCGTGCAACTTCGCCTTTGAAGGCTTTCCCGCAATTTGCTTGCAGTGTTTCAAACACGCCCTCTGCCTGCGCTGGCGCTGCAAAGCCGGCTAGTAACATACCTGATAAAACTAGGTTTTTCATAATTTCTCCCCTTTTAAGCGGCAGCTTAGAAAGCCATTAGCGAAATAGCAAGAAACCCTTTACCTGAGCAAAATTCAGACTATTGTCATTTCGGGGAATAACGGGGAGCCTGAGATGCAAAAACGGAAACTACCTATTATCACAGCTATTTTTGTGGTGCTGGCGCTTTCATTTCTCGTTTTTTGTTTCTGGATACAGCCTCCTCATGCAAGCAAAGAAACACTCTTTGTGGGCGGTACAATTGTCACCATGGATGACAAGAACCCAACCGCAGAAGCTGTACTCGTTAGAGACGGCAGAATTATCTCAGCCACCACAGAAGCCGCTGCCCGTGCGCTGGCAACGGATGATGTTGAGGTAGTTGATCTTAACGGCCAAACCATGCTGCCAGGTTTTATTGAGCCCCACACACACCCAATGTCTGCTGCCACGCTTGGGGCCGTTACCGATGTATCAGGTTTCACGAATAAAAACCGTGCTGAGGTGATAGAAAGCCTTAAAGCAGGCGTTGCTGAGGGCGGTAATAACGGTTGGGTGGTTGCCTACGGTTGGGATCCTGTGATGTTACCTGACCTCCATGCGCCTACCCTCGAAGAACTGGACGCGCTTTCCCCCGATATGCCGATGGTGATCCTCACGCAGATGATGCATGATGCCTATGCAAACTCGCTCGCGCTTGAAGCTGCTGGCATCACAAAGGATACAGAGGCGCCCCAAGGCTCCGAGTTCATGAAAGATAAAAACGGTGAGCTTACAGGCACCGTACGCGAAGTGGGCGCGATTGGTGTTCTGATGAATGCTATCCCAAAACCACCTGAAGGTGCTTACAGGTATCTTCTTGCGACACAGTTTCCCAAGTATGCTCAAGCTGGTTACACCACGCTGGGGGCCATGGGTATTGTTATTCAAAGCGATGACCCACTTGGTGATTATCAAGCTGTTACACAAATGGACAATGCACCTGTTCGTTCTGTTATTTATGCCCTTCCAAACCAGCTACCAGAAACCAGCAAACCCGATGATAATTCGGAACAAGGCGGAGTGATTGGTGTAAAATTCTGGATGGATGGCTCCCCTTTCGCGGGTGGTGCTGCTTTTGAAGAGCCCTATGAAAACACTAAATTGGTCAAAGAACGCCTGCATCTTGGCCATAACCACCTGGCTGCGCTGAATTATGATCAGGATAACTTTGAAGCTCTTTTTCAAAAATATCATGATCAAGGATATCAGGTTGCCGTTCATGTGCAGGGCGAACGTGCTGTGAAACGCGTCCTTGATGCTGCTGAAGCTGCACTCAAGATTAATCCTCGCATTGATCACCGCCACCGGCTTGAACACGGTGCCCTCATTTCCAAGGAGCAATTAGAGCGAGCTCATTCCCTGGGTATGACCACAAGTTTCTTTGTGGATCATGTGTATTTCTATGGTCACGCTTTAGGTGATTTAGTAGGCCAGGAGCGTGTTAACCGGTACATGCCTTTGAAAACCGCATTAAACACGGGGCAAAAAATCTCTGTGCATACAGACAACCCCGCTAGCCCGATTGGTTCACTAAGGGTAATGCGTACAGCACGCCAGCGCCTGAGCCGCACCGGAAGTCAGCCTATGGCAACGCCTGAAGCCCTCACCCCTGAAGAAGCTCTGAAAGCAATGACAATAGATGCTGCATGGCAGTTAGGCCTTGAACATGAGACTGGCTCTATCACTGCCGGGAAATCTGCTGATTTTGTTATTCTTTCCGATAACCCACTTACCACCAGAGATGCTGATCTGGAAAATATCAAGATCATTCAAACATGGCTGCGTGGTCAACCAACAGAGTGGCGGCTCTTTAACCAGAATTCTTTTAAGGCTGCAGTGAATATTATCTGGAACATGCTTTAGGAGACTGAAGCCTATATTTCATTTTTTACTTCACGTTAAATGACACATGCAAAACCCGCTCGCAAACAGCAATTTCTCAGCGTAAAAATATAGCAAAAAACTCATTAAATTTCACAAAAGTTTATTTAATTTCTAAATAGATAGGTGATTTTTCGTACTTTTAGGCATGACCCTGAAAATAAATATGAAAAACCCTCAAATCTCTCAATTCCGTTAATAGACATTTAACGTTTTCAGGCTTATCAGTTGTACTCGGGCTCAGGGTAAATTCAGGCAAACATGAATCATACTTGTGCATACGTATTGAGTGTAAGATGACAACCGTAGACAAATTTTTGGGTTTAGCGATCTTTTTAATGATGGCACCTATTGCATTGATAGCACTTCCAGAAACAGCAGCCATCGCTTCTGTAGCGGTTTTTGGCGCGTTTTACTTTGTGCATATCTGGAAAAAACCACAGAGACGCTGCCGTTCCTGCGGTGAGATTTTCCGTATTAGTTTGTTCGGCAGCCTGAAAGTAAGGGTTGGTCACTTAAATTGTCCGCGCTGTGGCACCCAAGTTAAAAACAAGCACAGATAGCCTGCAAATACATTCCAAACTGCGGCTAATCCGCGCAGTTTGTATTTTAAAAACAAAGTAACTTGCAAAACCGAAGTCTCGGTCTATATAGCAGCGTAATGTAGTTTGCGCCTGTATTCAGGCGACCGTTTGTTAAAGGACAATACTGTGAAAAAAACCTCCCTAGTGGCGGCGTCTGTAGCGGCGCTTACAGCCCTATCTTTTACTGCTCCGGCACTTGCTGCGGGCAAATCTGATAAAGCTCTTAAAGTATGCATGAAAGAAACACGTGCAAAGCTTGGTAAGGGCCGCATCCTTCTTGATAAGAAAACAAAGGTAAACCGCAACTTCGGTTTTGAGCTTATCAAAATGGTTGAAGGCAAAAGCCGTGAAGAAGCCAGCATTATCTGTGTGGTGGATAAAAAAGAGCTAAAAATCCTGAGCTTTGATATTCATAAAGCCGGATAATAATCAGGCATCCTGATCATTTTGCGGAAATAGAGGTTGGCGACCAATACCTTCAACCTCTGTATCTGCCCATTTTCCAATTGCCAGTAATACTGGTCTTAATCTATTCCCAGCAGATGTTAGATAATATCGGTGCCGCACCGGATTTTGCTGATACATTTCTTTGCCGATCAGGCCTTTTTCTTCCAGCATTTTTAGTTTAGCAGCAAGCGTACTCGTTGATATCTGTTCAGGCCCATTCTGAATTTCCTGATAGGTATTTCTGCCGTGAAACATTAAATCCCGAATGATAAGTAGGGTCCACCGGTCACCAATCAAATCAAGGGCAGCAGCAATCCCACACTGAGAACGTAGCTTCTCAGGCACGATGGCTTTTTCATCTTCCAATTGATAGGTCCCTTGCTTTTCCATTTGCAAACAATAGCCAAGCTCAGGCCACATGCAAACTCAAAAAAGCTACCGTTTACAATCTTTTGCAGCACTCAGGCACCTACGGAGCTGTTTAAGTACTTTCACCTGAATATTATACATTTCATCATTATCTTCGCGGATCGATTTGACCTCAGACCAGAGCATCTTGGCCTGCTCTAAAGCAAGTTTCCCCTTTTTCGAAACAATCAGGTAATAAGATTTTGAACTGTAAATAGCTGGCTGAACAATGAGTTTATTCCGGTAATCTTCATCAAGGAGATAGATCCTTGCAGCAGGTTCTAGAACAATAATTCCATTTAACCGCCCTCTCAGCAGCATGCGAAACAGCTGGCTATAACGCTCCGCATAAACCGCCTTTACCCCTGTTTCCTCAAGCTCCAGGGCATTTGAATATCCTTTTGGTAAACCAACAGGGTGAGGCAAATTATCCCTTATACCATCCCAAACATAACCTCTTCTGGTAACCAGCGCATAACTGGCCTGAATAATACGGTATGGGGAAATCTCGCCAGCTTCAGCCCCAAGAGGGTAATAAAAATCAGCAGCGCGCTCAGGCCTGTAAGCAGCTGAAACTATAACATCGTAATTACCCTTTCGGGCTTCTGATAAACACCGTTGCCACGAAAGCGGTTGAGCCTTAACACGGTAGCCCAACCGTTTCAGAGCCTCTTTGGCGATCTCTATATTTGTTCCGCTACTCTTCCCGTCATAAGAAAATGCATATGGCGCCCAAAAGTTCTCATCTGAACATAAAGATATCGTCCCTCTTTCCACCGCAAAAGCAGAAACAGAGACAACGCTAGCTAGTATGAAACCAAATAAGCGTCTGAACAAATTTCCTCACCCTTAGTGCTCAGCACATTAGCCAGCCACATCTATTTTTAAAGCAGTCTGGTAGGCTGGCCTCTCCAGACACCGTGCCACATAGGCATCTAAAACATCATTATCAGGCAAAATGTTAAATTTTTTCATAAAGTAGCATGTTGAACCTATCATAACATCAGCCGCGGTAAATTTATCCCCAACAAGCCACTCTTTACCTGTTAACGCTGATACCAGCGTTTCAATCATGCTCTCGTAATCACCCCAACCGTGAGAGTATTTGTTTGCTTCCCAGCCGCCAAACTTTTCAGCCATAGCTGGCTCAATCACACCCGGTACATACATCATCCAGTAAAGAAACTTGCCCCGTTCAGCGCTATCCAGCGCAGGCGCCAGATTACCAAGACTATAACGATCAGCTAAATAGAGACAGATAGCAGCTGATTCCGAAAGGCTTGCTTCTCCATCAACAAGTGCAGGAACTTTGCCCATAGGGCTTGCAGCCAGCAACGCATCAGGGCGAGCAGTGCCTTCCTTAATCTCAATCAGCTCTCGCTCATAAGGTTGCCCAATTTCCTCAAGCATCCATAAAGCACGTGCCGATCTGGTTTGTGGTGCCCAATAAAGTTTCATATCTACCTCTCTGATAATTAGTCGTGGAATGCAGTAGGTAAAAAACATCAACGCCAGAAAGTGTCAGCATACATGAAGATCATCCATAAAATCTGAAAAATAATCAAAGCTATGTTGGCAGCGCATAAATTCCTGCTTATTCTGCCGCCATATGAAGAGGAGGCTTTCTTGCGTTTCATTTATTCCATGCTCATCTTGTTATGTGTTTCCGCAAATGTGCGCGCGGCAGAGCCTCTTGAGCAATTGAAGGGTCTTATTCCTTTCATTGGAACCTGGACCTCCCTTTCAGATACACCTGATCCCAGAAAGCGCTTCATTGATGTAACACGGTGGGAATGGGCCTTTGGCGGCAAGGTTGTTCGTATTATCCACAGCGTGAATGATGGAGCATACGCAGGTGAAAGCCTTATCCACTGGGATAATGTGGACCAGCAGATTATATACCGATACGTAAATAACGGTGGCTTTTATACGGACGGTGTCATCACCGAGCGTTCATACGGTAGTATTATCGTGCATGAATATATCCGTGGCACGACAGAAGATGGCCCCACGGAAACCAGGGCCGGCTATTCCATCCGAAACGGGCAGATGTATAGCTGGACACAGTTCAAGCTACGCGGCGTTTGGGGTGAGAAAAGCGAAGTTATCTACGAACGCACACCAAACGCTACACCTAAAATGCCGCCCTTGCCCGAATAGCGCTTAGATTCTCAGCAAAATAGTAGCAGGACATAATAGGGCTTCACGCCCAAAAACCTACAATGCTGTACAAAATCAAAGGGTTAAATCCTGCGACAATTGTCCACAGTTACAAGGGCAACCAAAACACATACATAAACATTAAGTTTGAAGTTTATGTGAGGTACTCCCCATGTCTGATATTGCTCTAAAACCAGAAAACAAACTGGATCTTGGTCTTCTATTCCAAAAGCTGTTTTTCCTTATCCCTATTCTCGGCCCTATGGTGCGTGAAGTTAAAGAAGGCGGCGAAGGTATGTTCATCGGCTTCCTAATTAACGTTGCTATGCTGTGGATCATGGCTGGTATTCAGTGGGGCCTAATGGGTGTTGTAGGCGGCGCTTATGTACTGCTGCCGCTATACTTTGTGATCCTGTTCACATTGATGCTGGGCAAGCAGGAATAGGTCTCTTCACCTAATATTCAGCTTTTTCGATTATAAATATCGAAACAATCCATCGTGATCTTGCGTGTTATGCATTGGCAAGTGCGATTTCAGGCATTATGTACATGCTCAAGAAATTGCCCCAAGAAATTGGCAGGCTAATTGCCGAGGAATAATGCGCAGCATGAGCGCGAGACTAAGGAATGATTAGATGACTGATACAAAACACAGCAACATGCTGATTATTGGTTCTGGCCCAGCGGGCTATACAGCTGCGATTTATGCTGCGCGCGCAAGCCTTAAGCCAACAATCGTAACTGGCATGCAGGCTGGTGGTCAGCTAACCATTACAACAGATGTAGAGAACTATCCTGGCTTTGCAGATGCTGTTCAGGGCCCTGAGCTTATGGAAGCAATGCGCCAGCAGGCAGAAAACGTTGGCACCGATATCATCTATGATTACATCAACGAAGTTGATCTGAAGTCTACACCAAAGAAAGCAATTGGTGACAGCGGCACAATCTACACAGCTGACACAATTGTGATCGCAACGGGTGCGCAAGCTAAATGGCTTGGTCTTCCATCTGAAGAAAAATTTAACGGTTATGGTGTATCAGCATGTGCAACATGTGATGGTTTCTTCTACCGCGGCAAAGAGGTTGTGGTAATCGGTGGTGGTAACACTGCTGTTGAAGAAGCTCTATATCTGGCGAACATTTGTTCGAAAGTAACGATCGTTCACCGCCGTGATGAGTTCCGCTCGGAAAAGATTTTGGCAGAGCGTCTATTTGCCACAGAGAATGTGGAAGTTAAATGGGATACAGTGCTTGATGAAGTTCTTGGCACAGAAGAACCTCTAGGTGTTACAGGTGTTCGCCTGAAGAACGTTAAATCAGGTGAAACTGAAGAGCTTAACGTGCACGGCGTTTTTGTTGCGATTGGGCACAAGCCATCAACTGAATTGTTCAAAGATCAGCTTCCGATGGATGAAGAAGGTTATCTGATCAAAAAGCCAGATAGCACAGAAACAGATATCCCGGGCGTTTACGCTGCGGGTGACGTAACAGATAAAGTTTACCGCCAGGCTGTTACAGCAGCAGGAATGGGCTGTATGGCGGCACTGGAAGCGGAAAAATATATTGCTGAAATGCACCATGCAGCAGCAAAAGCCGCTGAATAGGAATTTGTACTGAGTACAAGTATTGAGTTTGTTCGAAGTATAGTGTTCCGAGTGTTTTTGTTCTGAGTAACTTGTTTTGAGTAGTTTAGTTCTGAGTACCCGTGTTTTGAGTATGATGTTCTGAGTTAATTGTTTCGAGTACTATGTTTTGAGTTAAACCGTATCAGGTTTTGAGGCCCGCTCCCCCCAGGTGTGGGCCTCATTCTTTATTATTGGGAAAGCAGTTTTCTAGCTCTGGCCTGCATGGCTTTACTGCCTGCCTCAAGAGCAATACCGAGCGCTTTGGAAATTCGGCTCTCAAACCGTGGATGCACCACAGATAAATCAAAAAGTGCTTGAAGCGCCCATGTTCGGAGCAAGCTACCCTTTCCTGTTTCGAACCGCTCAAAAAGTGTATCAAAAACAGCCTCTGTTTCCTTTTCATTCAAGGTGAGTATGGAAAGTATCTTTGAAAAAGCTTCGGTAAGTTCCCATTGGCTATTTTCAATAAGCTTTACTGCAATTTCTGAAGAGCAACCGCTAACCAGATCAGGTGCTATTTTCCCCAAAGTTTGCAGAGCATGCGAGGCATGGGAAACAATCACTTCATCCTCGCTGGATAAAAGCGTTACAAACGTTCTAAATTCTTCCGGATTATCTCTTATATGGTGCGCAACATCGCTTGCTCGGGCAATAGCCCCTCGCCTACCTTCAGAAAGAGCAAGTGCGATATCCATCAGCCTACAGGAACCGATTGTTGAAGCGCATCTCGCGCTGCTTTACCTTTATCTGTAAGGATCGCCATATAATGCCCGTCTGCCAGCTGCTGGTATGCAACCAGCCCTGCACCGTTCCCTACTTTCATCAGCATCATATGCTGGTACACTTCTTCCCATGTCATGCCAGTGCCAACACCGATATCATACATACGTGCCTGATCACCAAGATCAGATAAAATCATAAAGCAAATCACAGCTTCTGCTGTCATGCCTGGATATTCCCGTTTGAAATATCCCGCTACTGCTTCCAGAATTTTATCGTTACTTGTCATGGAGCTGACCTCAAGATTGTGTAAGGGTCAGTTTATGCAATATGAAGAGCCGCAGCAAGCAGTGAAAACATAAAGACATGAAGGACTTGCGCCCTGCCCCAAGGAATGGGATAGTCAGCGAAACTTAGGAGAACATGGCATGGATTGGGATAGACTTCGCATTTTTCATACCGTTGCGGAATCTGGCAGTTTTACAAATGCTGGCGCCCGGCTGAATTGTAGCCAGTCTGCTGTCAGTCGCCAAATTCGTGCGCTTGAAGAAAGCCTTAATGTTTCTCTGTTCACGCGCCATGCTCGCGGCCTTGTTCTTACGCAGGAAGGGCAGGAACTTTTCAACACTGCCCGTGATGTGGTCCACCGCATTGAAGAAACCGAACGCAGTTTAATGGAATCGAAAGAGCGTCCATCAGGCCTTCTCCGTGTAACCACAATGGTAACGTTCGGGGCCGTTTGGCTCACACCTCACCTTGAACAGTTTATGGCTGAATATCCTGATATTGATGTGCAGGTTATCCTTGATGATGCCGATCTTGATCTCGCCGCTGGTGAAGCGGATGTGGCGATCCGCCTTCATGATCCAGAGCAAGCTGATTTGATCCAGCGCCCACTGGCGAGTTTCCACACCCACATTTATGCAAGTCCAGAGTATCTGGACCGTATGGGAACACCCGTTACGCCCGAAGATTTGGATAACCACGACCTTATCACTTTCGGCACAACAAACCTGCCAACACTGAAGAACCTTGGCTGGCTCGCAAATGTTGGTAATCCAACCAAAAAGCGGAAGCCCCGCCTACAGGTAAATAACCTATACGGTGTAATGCATGCTGTGGAAGCGGGTATGGGCATTGCGGTTTTGCCGGATTATCTGGTGCACAACAGGCAAACGCTTGTGCGGGTCCTGCCGCAAATCGAAGGTAAACCGTTTAACAGCTATTATTGTTACCCGCCCGAGCTTAGAGGGTCGCTCCGCGTGGCTCTGTTCCGTGATTTCATGGTGCGGCAGATTAAAGCTGAAAGTAATATCCTTTAAAACACAAAGCCCCCGCAACATCGCGAGGGCTTTTCCACTTGGATGATCTACATAGCGCCAAACAGCACGCCAACTTCTTCCCAGAAACTTCGGTTTTTAATGGCGTCAACTCTCAATTGATCAAGCTTTTCGCGCGTGTACCAATGCCCTGCCTTTGCCACTGCAGCAGGCTCCACGAGTACAGAAAGATCATCGGCAGGATTAGATGCTGTATAGATAAAATCAGCATTATAACCAGCAACCACTTGCCCAATCTGGTTTTCCATCCCCAGCGCCTTGGCTGAGTTAATGGTGGCTGCCGCCAATACCTCATAACTATCGAGCCCAGCTTCTTTCATCAGCCGCATC
The DNA here is from genome assembly GCF_024398035.1 of Kordiimonas sp. SCSIO 12603. Taxonomy (NCBI): domain Bacteria; kingdom Pseudomonadati; phylum Pseudomonadota; class Alphaproteobacteria; order Kordiimonadales; family Kordiimonadaceae; genus Kordiimonas; species Kordiimonas sp. SCSIO 12603. The sequence continues at coordinate 1,621,067 of NZ_CP073748.1, read as the reverse complement.
TCAGTGTGGGTCGCAAGGCCATGCGGGGACAAAAGTACGCCTGAATCAGATCCTACCAGTAGAGGAATTCCTCCTTCATGCGCCTGCTTCGTGATCAGCTGCAAGAATGCGAGGGTCTTTTTATTATGCGCCACCATTCTGTCAGAGGCGGTTAACCAACGATCTACCTGGTTCTTCTTAGCCTCAAGCGCAATGATATAAGAGGTATAGTGTTTTGGGGTCTGCTCAAGAAACGCTTCTTTTTCCTCGCTCAGTTTCGTTAACTGGTAAAAGATATTCAGCGTTGGAGTGAGCGGTACCTCTGTTGCTTTCAATTCGGCAATAATGCCCGGCAGACGATCGGGCTCAAATTTGTAATTCAGCGGACCTTGATAGATATCTTCCGCATGTTCAAAAGACTGCAGTCCCTTTAGCTCACCAACAGGCATCTCACCCGATGCATGCGGTCCGTGCTTGGCCATTGGCATATCCAGCCGTTTGCCTTCAGCAACAGCGCCCTTCAGGGCTTCTTCGCTCAAGTTCCCATAAAGCTTGATAAGATCATAGCCTTCACCGTGATACTGGCGAACAGCTTCCCTCGCTTCTTCAGCGGTTTCAACACCGTGATGCAAATAAGCCCCTTTGTAGCCAGAGATAATCGGGCTGCTAACCGTTGAGCTACTGCCAATCATCTCTCCCGCATTTACCTTATCACGCCATTCAAGCTGCTTTGGCACACCGTTCATAATGCGGACATGGGTTACCCCGTGGCTTAGCGTCATCACATAGGCTGCGCGCTCATACATGTGCACATGCATATCAATGAGGCCCGGTGTTACATACCCACCTTTTCCTTCAATGACAGGAAGATCAGCCAACCTATCAGATACATCCACATCAGTAATAGAAGTGATCTTGCCGTTTTCCACCCTTATGGTTTTAGACGAAAGAATTGACCGGTTCGCTACATCAACGACATTTACATTTTGCAAGATAAAGCCATTACCTGCTGGCTCAATGTCTTCGCTTGCTGCGCTACAGCCAATCAATAGGCTTGCCAGCACACAGGGGATAAATTTCATACCTAACTCCTCGCTTTAGAAAGCTATGAGTTAGGAAGAGCAAATACTCCTGTCGTCCAGAAACAGGTTATTTGACGTCTATCATCCTGTTATTAGGCCTTTACGCGGCTTTTATATTCAGAGGGTGTCATCCCTGCGATTTGTTTAAACACTTTATTAAAGGACGCTTTAGAACTGAACCCGGCTGCCATTGCAATTTCAAGCAGAGATTGCTTGGTCCCTGTCTCTATAGCGTTACAGACATATTCAACCCTGAAGCCGTTGATATATTCGTTGAAGGGAAGCTCTTTCACCACATTAATTGCCCGGGATATTTCCCGAACCTGCAGGCCGGTTAGTTCACTTAAATCATGCAAGGTAAGGCGCGGTTTTAAATACCATTCATTCAGCCTGATAAGCTTATCCAGTTCTTCAAAAACCGCTGTATAGTCTTCCTTCCTGGCTTCACCATCTTTGGTATCAGGCAAAAGTTTTGCGCTTTTCTTTGGAAGGCTTCCCTGCATCTGGAACTTCACGATAATGACCATTGAAGCAATAAGCCAAACTGCATTATTCACACCTTGCCCAAATATATTCAAACCGTGAGGGATCAATGGCTGAATATTCAAACGGACAAGATCAACAAGGTTGAAAGCTGCAGTTATAACCAACACCCATATAAGCCAATTGAGCGAGTATTCTTCGGCATCAGAACGCTCTTCATCAAGCAAGCGCTTGTATTTCCAGATCATCGACATAGTAAAGAGCGCATAGGCAAGCCGCCATATTGTACCAACGGCAATTACTTCATAAGTGTATGAGGTAAAAAACAGGAGCGGTAAGGCTGGTGCCAGGTGCCATGCTTCACGCCAAAGCAGCTTTTTCTCTATAATCAGCTTTGCACTGAGATATGTCGCAGGCCCAAAAAGCATGATGAAGACAGGGCTAACCAGATAAATATCTCTGGTAACGCCTGTTTCTTCCAGAATATTGATTGTGGCAGCCAGCGCCATCGCCAAATAGAAAAATGCAATACCCCGAAATTCATACGGTTTGGTAAGCCAAAAGAGAACACCGCCTAACACCCCAATAGCAATGGCACCTGCCTGTATTAAATTGACAAAATTGAGGGCTTCCATTTCGCTAATCACACCTGTTTTGAAGGCTGAAAATATAGAAGCCACCCCATCAAAAAATGAGGTGGCTTATTTCTTTAACGGCTAACAGTGGCCTTTATAATCTTATCACCTTCCTGAAGGTTATAGACCACATTCATGCTGCTGGTTACTTCGCCAAACACAGTGTAACGGCCATTCAAATGCATGTTGTATGCTGTATTGATAAAGAATTGAGTTGTCCCGGTATCAGGGCCCGCAGTTGCTACACCAACAGTACCAATTTCATGAGCACCGCCCCATTCCTCACGGATGCTACCCCACTTATAAAGTTCTGGGTCTTCCTTTTGGCCAGCTTGCGCCACAAAGTTCGGGATCACCCGGTGCCATAACATACCATCCAACTTGCCTTGTTCTGCCGCTTGCAAAAAGCTTGTGGCTGCAAACGGTGCATTCGGGCGCATTTTAATTACAATATCGCCTTGGGTCGTAGAAAGGGTCAGTGTTTTGGTCACATAGTTTTGCGTCGTAGCAAAATCAGGTGTTGCACGCGGCACGGTATCCGCCTCAATAGATGGGTCAAGCGCAACAGCCGCTTCATAGCCGCGCACAGTGCCTTTATGCGTATCAGCATATTCTTTCAGAATTTCTCGGCCTTCATCAGAACCGGACAAGATAATCAACCCTTGAAATGCAAGGTAATAATCATCGCCTGCAAGCCATTCACTGGCTACACGGTTTGCAAGTTCTGCATCCCGCGCCCGAATACCGCGCATGGCGGAAACCTTATCCCAGCTTGTACCGTTTGATAATGCGTTATCAAGAATAGCTTCAACACCGGGATCATCCATATTCCGGTTTGCAAGCGCCGCGAGAGCTGCATGCCTTACATGAGCAGATTCGTCTTCAACAAGGTTATAAAGTGCCAGCTTCGTTGCTTCATCAGAAAGCCGGGCCATTGCCGTGATCGCTGCAATACGAACTACCTTCGCCTGTCCTTCGGTAAGCGATAACAACAGCGGTGCTGCTTCATTACCGAACTGACGAGCAACACGGGTAAGAGCAATTTTTACATCAACAGATGGCGCTTCACCGATAGCGCGTTCAACATCCGCAAGCTCAAGCATACTGTTCAGGCCGTTTACACGCCCAAGCGCATAAGCCGCAGCATACCCAAGTTTTTTATCGGAAGTGAGATCAAGCAATTCACCAAATGGCGCGAGCTGATAATCAGATGCCTTCACCTGTGCATAAGCGATGGATTGAATAATCGCCACAAGACCAGCTTCATCCAGCTCCGCATAATTATCAAAAAGCGGCATCCGTGCTGTTTCACCGCCCGAATAACCCAGGGCCACAGCCAAAACTTCTTTGATGCGCACATCCTCTTCCGCATCAAACGCAGAAAGAAGATTCGCGGAAAGTTTTTCATCCTGGCAGTATGCGGCACCAATCGCTGCATAATAGCGGTAATTTTTATCGTCACTTGCCAAATACGGTGCAATCTTGCCGCACATCTCTTCGCCCATATGCCCCATAAAGGCCAAAACTTCAGGCTGATTTGCATTCAATGCTTCTTCAAAAACAGGATTCGCCGCATCACGTTGGTCCACCGCAACTAAAACTTCGGCCTTCCAATCTTTTTTTTCGGTAGTTTCACCACCACTGTCACCACATGCAGCCGCTGCAAATATTGCCAAGCCAGCCACGGACATTTTGTACCAGTTCATGAGCATCCCCCGCTAAGTATTTGCCTAAAATAGGCTTTTTCAAACGCTATAATGAAGCATTAATCGCTGCCGTCAAGCAATGCGTTTAACAAATAGTTCATAATTGAAAGGCATGCGCAAAACGCATAGCTGGTACGGCGAAATCATCTCTTTCCCTTTTCATGGTGCAGGCCTATATACCTGTCAACGCCAACGAGCACACTAACTGCTCAGCGGCAACGAGTTTAAAGTTTTGGCGGTTTCCGCCATAAAGGTCGGTCCCGGAGTTCCTCCCCCTCCCCCACTTCCCCTCCGGGACCGGCCCTTTACTAATTTACGCTGATAGACGTTTGATGCGTAAACTCCCTATGTTGATACACTTTCGAGACCTCGGATTTTTCCGGGGTCTTTTTTTATCTGCCGCATACTTGTTGTTTGAGAATCAACGCTGTAGGATCAACCCATGACGTTAGTGAAAATATGGATATTCGGTATATTCAGCCTTTTCTTTTGTGGCACGCTTTCCTGTCATGCCGAACATTTCAAGCTTGGTTCCTATGCTCAATCTGACCCGTTTTTCCTTGAACTACTGCAAGCAGCCCTAAACGCCGCGGATGGGGACCACACCCTCGAGAACTATTCGCTGGTACGCTATAATCAGGCCCGGACACTCTCTGAACTTAGCCACGGGCAGGCCCCTTTTAATCTTTATCTAACCGGCCATGACAAAGACCGGGAACAAACGCTTCTGCAAATTGATATACCGCTCACGAAAGGCCTTCTGGGTACCCGGGTATTATTCGTTCAACCAAAGAGTGATGCCAAAATCAATCAGGTTACTTCTTTTGAAGATTTGAAGACCTTTACCTTTGCCTCAGGCACCACCTGGCCGGATACCCCAATACTCAAGCATAATGGCTTAACGGTTGTCCCGGCACCGAACGAGAGCCTTCCTATTATGCTGGCAAGGCAGCGCGTTGATATATACCCGCGCTCTGTCATGGAATGGGAAAGAAACAAAGAAGCCCTTGAGCGCTATTTTAAACGCGGGGAAATCCTGCTCAACACCCATGTCATCCTGAAATATAAATCTGACTTATTCTTTTATATGAATAAATCAGATACCAAACATGCAGCTATTCTTCAGCAGGGGCTGGAACGCATCATGGAAAACGGGGTGTATGACCGCATGTTCAAGAAGACCTCAAACCTGCAAATTGCCCTTGATGCGGTTATGAAACATAACCCAGTCGTTTTTGAACTGGAAAACCCACGCCTCAGCAAACGAGTTCAAAATATCCCGGAAAAATACTGGTACCAATTCCCTGCAAAACCTTAACCTGCCAGTTCAGCGCCGCGCTTGTTTGCAGCTTCAATGGCTTTCAGCATAAGGTCAGGCAAGCCTTCTTCCTGCATCAACACATTAAGGGCAGCGGCTGTAGTGCCTCCGGGGCTTGTTACTCTGCGTCTAAGTTCCGCAGCTTCAATATCACTATCTGCCGCTAAAAGCCGACCTGCCCCGATAATAGTTTGCCTTGCCAGTGCCATAGCCACATCTTCGGGCAAGCCTTGGCGAACGCCAGCCGCGGCCATACATTCCACCATATAGAACACATAAGCTGGCCCACTGCCGGAAACAGCGGTTACAGCGTTCATCTGATCTTCGCTGTCAATCCATACCGTTGCGCCAGTGGCTGACAGGAGCTCTCTCGCCAGCGTTTTATCAGCAGCTGCAATACCTTCCCTTGCAGTAAGCCCTGTAATGCCTGCCCCAACTGCCGCTGGTGTGTTTGGCATTGAGCGAATAAGCACACATTCGTGTTCGATACCTCTTTGCATCTGATCAAGTGTAACGCCCGCCGCCACAGAAATAACAAGGCTGTTTTTATCAACAACACCTGCCACCTGCGGCAACACACGGTCAATCACCTGTGGTTTCACAGCCAGAACAACAGCTTTCGCCAACGTGCCTTTGGGCAGTTCTTCAAACGAGGTAACACAGCGCTTTGTAGCGACGCCCGGCAAGCAGGCGCTATCCAGCGCAGGATCAATCACAAAAATTGCTTCTGGTGAAACCCCAGCACTCAGCCAACCGAGCGCCATTGCATGGCCCATATGCCCACAACCAACAAGAATCAGTGGATTATCCGGTGAGAAAACGTGCTGCATAAAGGCCTCATATTTCAATAGAAAAGGTAGATGGATGCTACATCCACCTACCTTTCCATTCAAGCACAGGAAAATGACAATTTCTTTTTCAACCTGTTAAAAAAGTTATCAAATCCCGGTACCGCTCCCTAAGCCTGAGGCCTGTGGTTTTATGCTGATCCAGCACATTCAAGCATTGCTGCTTCAATGGCTTCTTCTGGGCTGTGCCCACCCCACATAACAAACTGGAACACAGGGAAGAACCGTTCGCTTTCGCCAAGCGCTGTTTCCACCATGGTAACCATATGATCTTCACCAATGCCGCCGAGCATTAAATCATTCGCAAGGCTGGCGTGGCGGTAAAGCAGCACATTCTCTTCAGCCCAATATTCGAAATGACCAATCCACATACGTTCATTGATCAGTCCAATAACTTTATAAATATCGGCTTTTCGGCTGGCTGGAACTTTAAGATCAAACAAGCAGGCGAATTGAAGTGTTTTAAATTCTTCACGCCACATGATGCGAAATTGCAGATCGGTGTATTCACCTGAGATAAACATGACGAGTTCATTATCGCCGTGCCGTTCGACGCTCCAGTCATTAGCGCCTGCAAGCTCTTCAGCCATGTCTACAGGATTGTTTAGTGCAATCTCGGAATGCCCGGTACTTAAAGTCGTCATCTCGGTTTCCCCTTATGAGATGTAACGCCGGCCTGAACCGGCTGAGTTTCCGCCGGTCAACGTCTAGTAATTTATAACCAGAAACACGATATCTGGCTCCCTCTTACAGACTTAACACTAAATATAGCGTGCCATGAATTTCCAAACTTGCAAGGAAATATTCTTGTCTGGGCCAAATTTCTTGTGGAAAACTCTTCAACCATCGCTTTAAGGCAGGAAAATTTAAAGCGGTATTTCAGGCTGTTACAAAGGCATGTTGAAGTGGATAAGACATATATCCATCGGGGATAACTTTCCCCCCGAAAGCAGTATTTAAATGGTAAAATTAGTCAATTTTCTTCTTGAGAGCTTCAATTTCAGCCTTCAAATCTTCGTTTTCAGTACGGGCTTTTTCAGCCATATCACGTACAATTTCGAATTCTTCACGGCTTACAAGATCCATTCCAGCAAGCTGACGATCAAGCCAGGCTTGAAACGCGCCTTCCATTTCACCCTTCACACTATGAGCTGCACCAACAGCACCTGTTGCCAGCTTTGCAAGGTCATCCATGAATTTATTCTGTGTCTGCATTGGTATGTTCCTTATAAATCAGTGTGCTTCATATGGGGGAAAATGCATGAAATTGCAATGGGCGATGTGCCGCACACATGCCCTAAATCCTTTCTATCAAAGCCTTCACTTGACACAAAGCGCCCAGAAAGCATGATGGCGCAGATATTGAAGCGACATTAAAGGCATTTCCTTATGACACTTGGCGTCATCCCCTATCCGCAGATTGATCCTGTTCTGATTGATTTCGGCTTTATTGCTATTCGTTGGTACAGCATGGCTTATCTGGGCGGTATTTTGTTTGCCTGGTGGTATATCCGCCGACTATCAGGCCAACCGGGTGCCGCCATGAGCCGGGATCATATTGATGATTTCATCACATGGGCTGTGTTCGGGATTATTCTTGGTGGCCGCCTTGGGTATGTTTTCTTCTATGATTTCGCAAAATATATGGCAGACCCTGTGGGCATTATCCGCTTCTGGGATGGTGGGCTTACTGGCATGTCTTTCCACGGCGGATTCGCGGGCGTTGTAATCGCGGTGATCTTATATGTGCGTAAACATAAGCTTGATTTAATGCGGGTGGCGGACACCGTTGCCATCGTCAGCCCTATTGGGTTGCTTGTTGGCAGAATTGCAAACTTCGTGAACGGTGAGCTTTGGGGCCGTCCGACTGATGTACCGTGGGCAATGGTTTTCCCAAGTGACCCGAGCGGACTAGCGCGCCACCCAAGCCAACTTTATGAAGCACTGGGTGAAGGGCTTATTCTCTTTATTGTTCTGCAACTGCTTTACCATAAAACCCGTGTGGCAAAAGATATGCCCGGTGTGCTTGCAGGCCTCTTTATTGCGGGATACGGGCTTACCCGTGTTATTGTGGAATTTGTGCGCGAACCTGATGCGCATATCGGCCTTATAGCAGGTATTTCCCGTGGGCAGATGCTTTCAGTACCGATGTTCCTATTAGCTGCATGGCTTATCAGCAAAGGTATTCGCCACAAAAAAGCACTAGCAAATAAAGGGTAAGCTAGATGACCGAGCTGAAACAAAGCCTGATCCGCCGTATTGAAGCCACTGGACCAATTACGCTTGCAGAGTTTATGGCCGAATGCCTAATGCACCCTCAGCACGGTTACTACCAGAAAGAACGTGTCTTCGGAAAAGATGGTGATTTCATCACCGCTCCTGAAGTGAGCCAGATGTTCGGTGAAATCATCGGGCTTTATATGGCGGACCGCTGGTATAAAATGGGCAAACCGCAAAGCTTCCACCTGATTGAGTTTGGCCCCGGTCGTGGTACTTTAATGGCTGATATCCTGCGCGCTACAGCACCAGTAGAAGGCTTTGTCGATGCCGCAGAGGTTCATTTCATTGAAACCAGCTTGCAATTAAGGGAACTTCAGAAAAAGAAAGTTCCGCACGGTAACTGGCACGATACCCTGAATACGGTACCAGAGGGCCCCAGCCTGATTATTGGGAATGAGTTTTTTGATGCCCTTCCAATTCATCAGTATGAACGACAAAACGGCGAATGGCTGGAACGCCGTGTGCACGTCGAAGATGGTGTATTTCAGCTGGTTGTTACCAAACCAACCGCCCATGTTGCACTGATACCCGAACATATGAAAGATGGACCGGACGGCAGCATAGCCGAGATTTGCCCCTCTGCCCTTTCCATTATGGGAGATATAGCGCTCCGTCTGAATACACATGGCGGTTCGGCCCTGTTCCTCGATTACGGCTACCGGATAAGCAGTTTTGGCGATACATTCCAGGCACTTAAAAACCACGAATATGTTGATCCGTTCGCTGAACCCGGCGCTGCTGATCTCACCGCTCATGTAGCGTTTGATCAGCTTCACCGTGCGGCAACAGAGGCACATTCAAAGGCATATGGTTCAACACCGCAGGGCATGTTCCTGATGGCGCTAGGTATCGGCAGCCGTGCACAGGCACTGGCTTCTGGCGCCGATGCAGCCAAACAGGAGAAGATTCTTTCTGAACTTAAGCGCCTTACCGCACCTGACGAAATGGGAACTCTCTTTAAAGTGCTTGCTGTTCAAAACCATGAGCTACCTCCGCCTCCCGGCTTTTAGGTAGCACATGTTGATCAGACTTCTAACGCTTACGTTTCACCCGTAGCGCTTTCTTGGATTTCCCTACAAACAGACGGTATGAACCAAGAGAACCTTTTTTAATCCGCACCGTTTTCCCAGCTTTCAGATAGAAGCGTTTTGCAGATTCAATCGAGCGCCAAATCTGCCCGTTATCAAGGAAGATAATTGCCTGATTATTCTTCAGCGTAGCCACTTCTTCAATTGTAGCTTCCAGCTCATCAATATCTTCTGCCTTACGCTCGCTTTTCCCAAAAGCTTGTTCCGGTGTTTGAGCTGCTTTAGCCTGCTGTTTAGCGAGTTCCTGTTGTTTGCGCTCAAGTTCCGCAAGGCGTGCTTCAGCAGCTTTTGCTCTTGCTTCTGCTTCCTTCAGCGCCGCTTGAAGTTTTTTCGCATCGGGCTTTTTCTCTGCAACAACCGTTTTCGCACGGAACAGCTTGTCATAACAGGTAAGCCGCTTTGCCGTATCGTCGATCGCACCACAAACCTTCGCGCTTGATACTGTTTCAGCAGGGCTACCATCTTGCGCTTGAAGAGGAGTGTGGAGAGTGGCCGCTAATAAAAGAGCTGGAACTCCTGCAACCACATAAGCCAGTTTCTTTTTAACCACAACAAATCTCCCCGATTCACAAAACAGTTGGATAAATGAATACGCATCTCAACTGAAAGTAAACATCAGTGCAAGTATAAAATTTCCGCTATCGCAATCGCTTGTTTACACGCAAGAGCACCTATAGATAGGTTAACAGCTCACCAATATAACCCTTAGAAGAACACTCCTGTGAGCGATACTTTATCCTAAGATTATGTAACTACCCACAAGACACTGCGGCAGTTTTCTTCCTATTGCTCTTGGCAATTGCCTGCTGTTCTTTTTTCATAAGTCTGCAATAGGATTTGACTGATTTGGTATCTAGCTTGGAACAACCGTTACAATATCCCTCCGTGCATCCAGGGGATATTCAGTCCAACAGGAAGAAATAGCTGCTATTTGTATTCTGCCCGCCTTTATTTTACCAATTAAAGCAGATAAGGTTTTGAAAAAACAACACCTCAGCGATGATTAATCTCATGCCCAAGCATATTACTATTGATGATTTCAGCTCTTTTCCTCATTCGTTTATGAGTAATGAGGGGGGCACTTCTCGAGGTATTTATCGTAGTCTCAACTGTGGCCCGGGTTCACGCGATGATGTGGCAAATGTGGCTGAGAACCGAAGAATCGTTGCGGAGCATATTGCAAAACGCCGTGATGCTCATGTGCTTTCTTGTTATCAACACCATAGTGCAGATGTTGTCGTTGCCTCCTCAGATTGGGGGGAAGACCGCCCAAAGGCGGATGCGATGGTTACCAGAACACCCGGGCTTATTCTCGGAATTTTAACGGCTGATTGCACACCAGTTTTATTTTCAGATGAACAAGCCGGCATTATTGGAGCAGCACACGCGGGCTGGAAAGGCGCACTTGGCGGTGTGCTTGAAAACACAATTCTCGAAATGGAAAAGCTGGGTGCCACACGCGCCAATATTAAAACTGCCATTGGCCCCACTATTCACCAACCAAGCTATGAGGTTGGCGCTGGTTTCAAAGATCAGTTTCTCGAAAAAAATACATCGTTCGAAAAATTCTTCATTGCGGGCAAGGATAGCGATCACTTCCAGTTCGATTTACCCGGTCTTGTAACAGCGCGACTACAAGCCGCAAACATTCTCGCCATCCATAACGTGAGAATCGATACATACACAAGTGATGTGCATTTTTCCTATCGCCGCACTACACATAGAGGCGAACCAGACTATGGCAGACAAATTTCCGCAATAATGCTGCCTGCATAGCTAACTGTAAGAAATAAGTCACAATATTAAGGGGATTTTAATTTCCCTTCTGCACAAATATGCCCGAGATGCATCTGCCCGCTTTACAGGCACCCTGTGCACTGATAAAGGGTCGGAAACCGACGTCAATCTTCATCACCGTGGAGGCCATTTAATGGGCATGAAGATTCTAACCGGGAACTCGAACCCGGAACTCGCTGAGGCAATTAGTGAGTATCTTAACATTCCTCTCGCAAAAGCGGATATCAAACGCTTTTCCGATCAGGAAGTATTCGTTGAAATCCATGAGAATGTTCGGGGTGAAGATGTATTTCTGATCCAGCCGACCAATTTCCCAGCAAACGATAATATGATGGAACTGCTTGTGAGCATTGATGCTCTTCGTCGTGCGTCTGCACGCCGTATTACAGCAGTTGTGCCGTATTTCGGGTATGCGCGCCAAGACCGGAAGCCTGGTCCGCGTACACCAATTTCTGCGAAGCTGGTTGCGAACCTTATCACAACAGCGGGTGCTGACCGTGTGCTGACAATTGATCTGCACGCAGGCCAGATCCAGGGTTTCTTCGATATCCCGACAGACAACCTTTATGCGATGCCTGTTCTGGTACGCGACCTGAAGGAAAAATACGAAGGTCGTACAACGACAATCGTATCTCCTGACGTTGGCGGCGTGGTACGTGCTCGTGCTTACGCGAAACGCATGGATGCACCAATCGCTATCATCGACAAACGCCGCGAACGTGCTGGTGTTTCTGAAGTGATGCATATTGTTGGTGATGTTGCCGGCACAGACTGTATCCTTGTGGATGATATCGTGGATAGCGCGGGTACACTTTGTAACGCAGCACAGGCGCTACTTGATGCTGGTGCGAAATCAGTATCTGCCTACGTTGCGCACGGCGTACTTTCAGGCCCTGCAGTTGAACGCATCACGAAAAGTGGCATGGATGAAGTGGTTATCACTGACAGTATCCGCCCAACAGATGCAGTGGCAGCGTGTGAGAAAATTCGCGTGGTAACAGTTGCTCCGCTTCTTGCGGAAGCAATGAACCGTATCGCACACGAAACAAGCGTTTCCAGCCTGTTTGATTAATAGGTTTTGATAGAAATTTTAGAAGCCCTCTTCCTACGGGATGAGGGCTTTTTTATTGACCAAGGTCGGTATATGCACCGAGGAAATTAGACAGCCACTAGTTCCATTACTTGGACTGTAACTCACAAGCTTTTAAATGGCCCTGAAAAGCCGGCCTGAAAGCAGGCTCTTTTTTGTCAAAGTGCTGAGCAATCTCAAAGCCCATACGAAATGTTTCATAATATGTTTTTTGAAGCTCATCAAACCTTTGCTTCAGTCGTTGCGATAGGAGGTTACGAAAATTAAGCGTTAGCAGTGCGTCCACTTTCCCTTCAAGCAACCAAAGAAGGAGTTGATTTCCGTTATCGCTGGTTTTGCCGATGCGGTACCCGCGTTCGCGCAGCATTGTTTCAGGGCCCGATTTTGCAAACGTGCCGATAAGAGCTTTCGCCTTAAAATCGGGATGATCAGGGCTTATTTTTGCGTCAGGACGAATATACCAAGACAGCTCCCGCCGCCCAAGCTCACCAACAATATATTGCTCATTATCTCTGCCATTCCAGTGATAGGTTGGAAACCATAAATCGAGCGTTTCATTTCCAAATAACCGGCGTGCACGAGCGAGAGGCACAACATTCAATTGATATTTAATCCCCATTGCCCCGAGTGCACAGGAAAGTAAATCAACCCCTGGTCCTTCAATCGTTCCATCTTTTCGTAAAAAGGCGAAAGGTCCAAAACCATGTGTATAAACATTTAAAGGCGCCGCTGAAGGGCCTTCTGTCGCTCGAGAGCAAACAGGTGTCGCGGCAATCACCGCAACGCAGATAGAAAGTATATAGAGAATTCTATTCACTATTCTGTCGCCCTCCCCTAATTCCGAGCCCGAGGGTGAATATCAGATAAGAAAGCGACTGAATAGTAGAATCTATAGTTACCAAATCGTTAACTTATTAGTCTCGCATACCAAGAAACCGTAAAGTAAAGCCGATTGTATTTATTGTTCCGTGCGCAAGTATTTGAGGCAAAAGGTTCTTTTTACCTAAAACCACATAGACAATAGCAAAGCCCAACCCTGCAAAGCCCGTTACAATAAAGCCGTGCCCACCTTGATAATATGCATGCCGGTACCCGAAAAAGATGGAGGAAAGAACAATTGCCGCTATTGTCGCCGCCGTATCACCCCCGAAGAATGTGCTGAGACGATTCATAATAACAGCCCGGAAAAGCATTTCTTCGAAAAAAGCGCTGTGCGTCCATACAAGGAACAACCACATAATAAAAACGGGCACATTTCCTTCCACACCTTCGAACCGATTAATAACAAAGCCTTTGTCAAAGAATAGATCAGCAATGAAACCACCTGCTGCCAGAAACAGTAAAATAAAACCAAACACCAAAGCCGCTTGAAGAAGCATTTTCCAAACTTTTTCAGGCTTTACAAACCCAAGATCGGCCCATGCCATACCGCGCCTGCGCAACATCCATGTTGCCACGATCATAGCCGTAAAAGTTGAGATAGGCCCCGCAAACTGGGATGAATAGAGCAAAGCTGTCTGCTTAACGCCGACAAGCACACCTACAATAAGCAATAAATCATAAAGGGCTGAAACGGAGAATTGTCTCTTTTTCTCAGCCTTCGTCACTGTTGTGTCAGTCATAGTATCCTCGCTGTTTTATATTTTTTAAAGGCAGCCCTACACCACTTAATGTCAATTGAATGTCAAATACTGTTATTGATCGGGCTTATACCGCTACGGAAAGCTAACCTTCTTTTCCATTTTTCAAAATGATAGTTTATTGTCACATTTGACAATAAACTTAACACGCTGTAGTCATTACACAAAAGCGTAGCAAAACCATCACCCATTCTTCATTCCCCTCCGGTAGGAGGCTGAGCATATATTTCAGGGAGTTCTTCAAAATGCGTACTTTTCTTTTAGCCTCAGCCAGCGCCATAGCCTTGGCATCCACACCAGCCACTGCACAGGAAAGCAAACCAGAAACCGCCAAGGATGAAATTGAAATCATCACAGTAACAGCGCAGTTCAGAGCGCAAAGTGCAATCGATGTACCACTAGCTGTTACCGCTTATAACGGTGATTTCTTAAATCAAATCGGCGTAGATTCTTTTGAAGAGCTCTCAGCCTTCACACCCGGTTTTGTGGTACAAGAGCAAAGCGTGAATAACCCGGGCTTTGTACTACGTGGTATTACGTCAGACAGCGGCGCATCAAATATTGAAGCCCGTGTTTCCGTATTCCAGAACAACGTTTCAATCTCTCGTTCCCGCGGCTCTGTCGTACCGCTTTATGATCTTGAGCGCGTAGAGGTTCTGAAAGGCCCACAAGGGACACTTTTTGGTCGTTCAGCACAAATTGGTGCTGTTCATATCATTACCAACAAGCCAGAATTTGAACCATCAGCAGGTATTAACGCCACATACGGCAACTTTGATACCGTTGGTATTGACGGTTTTGTTAACGTACCCCTCAGTGAGAAAGTAGCCTTCCGTCTTGCTGCTTCATATGATTATGCGGATGGTTACACCGAAAACACAGAAGGCCCTGCCCTGAACGGCACCGATACATTTGCCACTCGAGCCAGCCTTCGCTTCCGCCCGCACGAAGATTTGACACTTGATCTGATTGCAAACTATTCAAAAGATACCCCAACAGGCACCAGCTTTAAATCAGGTGTTATTCCGGCAATTGGTGGCGATACGAGCCCGAACTCTCCAGCCTCCCTGAACACGTTTGGGAACTTCCTGGGCGGCACAGATATTTCTGTGGATCGTGAGCTGTTTGATATTACTGCAATTGTTGACTGGAATTTCTCCGATAACTGGCGCCTTCTCAGCACAACTGCATACCGCGAGTTTGATAGCCTTGAAGTATTTGATCCAGACGGGACAGGCTTTGATATCTTTATCTTTGCAGAAGATGCAAAAGGCGAGCAATTCAGCCATGATATGCGCTTCAGCTATGATGCTGGCGGCAGTGTTCGTGGTTTCTTTGGTGGCGGTATTTTCGTTGAAGAAGGTAGCCAAGGCGTACCACTTGGTATCGATATCGGTACAACAGCGGGCCTTTTTGGTTCCGTTGCCGCTACATCAGACCCGGTTGATGGTACCGCCTTCTTTGGTGGCAGCATTCCGCTGGCACAAGCTTACCTGAGCGGCAACCCGGAAATCCTGAATGCAACACTTGCAGCAGCAGGCATTCCAACAGGTGTTTTCCAGCAGGAAACCTTTACCAATTTTGCGGATAATGTCTCTCTCGATGTATTTGCCGAGGTGGAAGTAGACCTTACAGAGCGTTTAACCTTCATCGCAGGTGGCCGTTATAGCCATGACAATAAAGAAACATCTTTCTCATCCGCTGTTGAAATACCAAACCCGTTAACCCCTCTTATTGTTGGCACACCAGCCCTGCTCGCAGGTAATTCAAACGGTGTTATTTCTTCTGATGATTTTGACGTTGATAGCACCTTTGGTGGTTTTTCCTGGCGGACAGTTCTTCTTTATGCGCTTTCAGAAGATGCCAATATCTATTTCAACTATAGCCGCGGCAGACGCCCTGAAGTGATTGAAGATTCGTTCACAACCAACCCGGATGCCAGTGTAACACCTGCTTTCACGTTGATCCCTGAAGAAACAGTGAACAGTTTCGAACTGGGTGCTAAAGGCAGCTTTATGGATAACCGCCTTACGGTTGAAGGTGCGCTTTATTATTATGATTATAAAAACTTCCAGACATCAGTTGCCGTTGATGCAGGCCCTGGTCAGCCACCACGTTTTGAAAACGTAAATGGGGGTACAGCTGATTCATACGGTTTTGAAATTGGGTTCGATGCCAAACCAACAGATAACCTGAATATTTTCGTTACTTATGCCTATAACCGTGGCCGCTTTAACGAAACAGATGATGAAGGCAATGCACAGGTATTTGGCGGCAACCAGTTCCGCCTGTCACCAGACCATTCTTTCTCTGCGGGTTTCCACTATGAGCATGAACTTGATTTCGGAACCTTCTTCCTGACACCCACATACACATGGAAATCTGAAGTTTACTTCGAAGATGACAATCAAGATGACTTTGAGGTTGTTGACCCAGCGTCTGGCAGCACACTCTTTGTTGTACCGGGCACACGCGAGGATAGCTTTGGTCTGATGAATATCAGAGCTGGCCTAAGGCTTATGGAAGGCAGACTAACCATTCAAGGCTATATGGATAATGTGTTCGATAAAGAATACATCATCGATGGCGGTAATACGGGCGGCAGTTTCGGTATTCCAACCTTTATCGCTGGACCACCACGCACATACGGTCTAGGCCTATCCTACAAATTTTAATACCTACTCAGTACTGCTGGCCCACATGGGCCAGCAGGAGTATGAACAACCTGTAAAAAACACTTTAAAAGTGTTACCTTGCTTCTTCATTTTCACAGTGGGGGGACGAGAATGCAGTCAAAGACACTTTCAAAAAACTTCAAGAATGAAACGTATGTGGCGTTTGCTATAGTTGACGACGAATTACCTGTCACAAACAACTTCCTCACTATAGCCAAATGCAACTTCAAACATGCCTTAGCCCTACCACCTAAAACCAATCTCGTTAGGGGCATAGATTATTCGGCTCGGAAATTACAGGGACTATCTCCCTCGCCATATGACAAATATATATATGACGATAAAAAACATCTCTTGTTATTAAACGATGTAGAAACCACTCCACTTATCTCTGCAATCTATGAAGTCATAGCGGAGCGTTACCAAACTATTGCAGATACACACATTACAATAGATGATTATTATTGTTGGCCTGATCTAAATTCAAACAATCGGTCTCCAGATGGACGCCCTGTACAAATTGGAAATTACATCCGCATTGTAAATGCTATTATTGCCCCGCTCAATGAGAATTTTCCTGACGACATACACATTACATTTCGCATTCACACCCGAAAGGATACCTCTCAAAAGAATATTCTGAACTTTCAGAAACGCTTACACGATTATGCAAGTAAATCATTAAACGCAGACTTCTCAGTCTTGGAGCGTCATGACGGGATCACAACAATAAAAAGCAAACCCCATAAGGAAACCAAAACAGGTAACAATCCACCTCCATTGTCTCCCGAAGAGCCCCTAACTCTTGCAGAACATGTTTCCTGTGATCACGCCACGTCAGAGGACCGGCTAAATTTTCGACCTCTTGCTCGTGCACTCAAGGCCTTTCTCACCCATAAAGATACAAATCTACCATTAACGATCGCTGTAGATGGGCCGTGGGGTAGCGGAAAATCATCATTCATGATGATGCTTGAAAAAGAAATATCGCCAACAGCTAGTGCACCTAAAAAAACTGGTAAATTTAGTTGGTGGCGAGAAATCAAACCGGGGCTAGAACTTTTATACCATGCAACGGCTTCGCTTTATCCACTGTTGATCATAATTGCTCTATACGCTTTTCTGTTCCAAGAATATTTTTCTATATATTGGGATATAGGAATTATCACAGGTTTCGCGTCTCTATATTTAATCTTCCTCGATTGGGGCATAGAGCAAACCCAAAAAATCAAAGAAATCATCTTACCTCCCCATGATAAGAAACATGAAGTAGCCTTCATCACCATTCAAATCAATGCATGGCGCCACGGCCATGGCACTCGCTTAAAAGCTGCGATCATGAAAAAGGTCATTGATCAATTGATTGAAAAGCGGGGTATACGTTTTCTGTTAGATTTGCATCTAAAGCGTTTCAATCGCCTTGAGTACTTAAAAACACTCTTTTTCAACATATTCAGAAGCAATTTGCTTATATGGCCTGCTGCGATCATAGGCACTGCGATATTCCTCTATGACGCAAAGCTGATAACAACGGGCCCAGAATGGCTCAAATCAGGCTATAATGGTTACACCATCATGTTTCCCATCTGGGCAGTAGTTTCCTATTTCGGCAAAGCTACAAAAAGCCTGAAATTTGAAAACCTGTTTCAACAGCCAGATTATGAGCAACTTGCTGGACCGGATGAGGAAATTGAGGAAGACTTTAATCGCATTGTCGAGCTCTTAAAAACTGAAAACACCTTTCTTGCTGTTTTTATCGATGATCTTGATCGCTGTTCCCCTAAGGCTGTTCATGAAGTTGTAGAAGCCCTAAATGTGTTCTTTGGTGCCCAATCCCGGGAATGTCTGTTTGTGCTGGGCATGCATAAAGAGATGGTCGCAAATGCACTTGAGGTAGCATACGAAAAAACCGCCAAAAAGCTTTCAGAAAATCCACTTCTCAAAGACCAACAGCCTTATGGCCGTCGCTTTTTGGAAAAGATTGTTCAATTCGTCGTTCATGTACCTTCATCTAATCCAGAAACTATCAGGAATTATCTTAGCCACCTATCGATCGGCGAGCATTCAGGTACAACTCCAGTGGGCCAAACACCAATTTCATCCTCACCAAACATTAATACTGCCACTGATCAAAAACTCGATAGCGTTGGCGGTGGAGCCTCAATTGACATTAACGGTGAGGATACCAAAAACACGGCAAAAATGGCGGCTCAAAAACAGCAAAAAGCTGATGAAATGCAAGATATTGAATTGGAAGAAGCCAGCAATCTCACTTTAGCAGACGTTAGCGAACTTAGAATTATTGAGATGGTAGTTCCAATCCTTAAGAGTAATCCTCGCCAATTCAAACGTTTCTTTAGCCTCGTTAGGTTCAACTACCACCTTCCAACCCATAGCACCTTGGAAAATGAAATCATTCTGGCCACGGTAATACTAGAATTCCCGGAACTATATTATGAAGCTCGTCGCCGAGTTACAGCAAATAATCAACTGGAAAAAACAGACAATTTGTTGGAAAGCATGCAAACCATTGTCGCGCAAATCACAGCTGGCAAAAACCAATCAATATTAAACAGCGAGACAGATTATAGCGTAATTTCTGACTTACTAGACGAGTTTGAGCCCAAAGACGAAGAACCTTTGGAAGAAGAAGCGGAAGAGGAAGAGGAGCAGGAACAGGAAGCGGAAGAGGCAGAAGAAGACTTTGAAGAGTCCCCCGAAGAATAAAAAGCTTCAGAGCAAAAAGAGGGGCTCAATTGAGCCCCTCACTATATCCACGCTTACAAATATTATGGCTTGATCAATCCTCAACCAGGATAAAACCCGGAGCATCATATTCAGGAAACAGTTTTTCCAGTGCTGCCTCTGAAAAATTAGCGAAAATCGGCCCTACCCGAGTGTTAAGCGATCCAGTACGGTAGGCATACTCAGACCCTTTATAACTTCGAGAAACTGTAAAATTACGAGTTGGATAAGCTTTGACTTTTTCTTTTGCTACAACCTTACCATCAGCATCCAACAAAGTTACTGTACCCTCCATAAAGGTATTGAAAGAACTAAGAATGGACACAGAATGGTTGCGCACGCGTAAGTGATCAACATGCACAAGAATATCACCATCAAAGTCAGGTTTTGCTGCATGTATTCCACGCTCGAACATAGCAACAATTAAGTTATCTACACTGAAATTCTCTATTTCAGGGATCGCGCGTTCATTACCCCACTCAGTGCCAGAAAACCGACTTTTATTAATATAATCCCGCGGTCGAATTGAAGCGCCTCTACCTCGATCTGTGCGAAATTTACGAAAAGTCTCTTCACGTCCTAATTCCACACGGTCCAAGGCACTGTGGTATTTCTCAAGCGTGTCAGAATAACTCACTTTAACATCGGCTTGTACCGGCATAGCCGCAGCCATTATAAACACTGCGCCAATTGCAGCTTTTGCATGAGCGGAGATATTCTTCATTTGCTGGCTCCTAAATCTTCATTTTTCATATATCTATGAACTATCATCCATAGTTTATATGAATAGATACTGAACAGTGACATCCCTATTTTTGAAATCCTAATCACAATCACTGGATAGCGTCATAAATATACCCGCAACACTGCTTTATTTCTTGCATTTCGAAGGGATTCGCGGTACATCGCGCCGACTCATTCAGCTATGCCTGTTATGGGGAATCCGTCCTTACATCCTTGGAGGAAGCGACGGTCGGTATTCGGATGGTCTGAATACCAGTATTAAAGTTTGGAGAAAGTGAATGGCTAAAGTCATCACCATCGAAGCGGAAGCGCGTGATCGGATTGGTAAGGGAGCCTCCCGTGCAGCACGTCGTGCCGGTTTTGTACCTGCTGTAATTTACGGCGATAGCAAAGAACCAGAATCAATTCAGATTGCACGGAACGAAATCGTCCGTCTTCTAAACCGTGGCGGTTTCATGTCTCACACATATGAAATTAAAGTAGACGGCAAGAAGAAAGCTACAGTTCTTCCACGTGATCTACAGCTACACCCTGTATCTGATGCACCACTACACATTGACTTCCTACGCCTTGGTAAAGGTGCAACGGTTGTTATGTCTGTGCCTGTAAAAGTTACTGGTGAAGAAGAGTCTGCTGGTCTGAAGCGCGGCGGCGTTATCAACCACACTCGTCACGAAATCGAACTTAACGTTCCTGCTGATTCTATTCCTGAGTTCATCGAAGCATCTGTTGCTGACCTTGATCTTGGTGAAGCAGTTAAGATTTCTAACGTAACTCTTCCAAAAGGCGTTACACCAACAATCACTGACCGTGATTTTGTAATCTGTGCAATCGTTGCTCCATCAGGCCTGAAGTCTGCTGAGAACGCTGCTGCAGATGCTGACGCTGGCGAAGAAGCTGCTGCAACAGAAGAATAATTAGAGCTTCTGCTCTAAGGCCGGAGGATTTTCCATGCTGCTATTTGTCGGATTAGGCAACCCAGGCAGCAAGTATGAAAACAACCGGCACAATGTTGGATTTATGGCGGTGGACGAAATTGTCCGCCGCCATAATTTTTTACCTGAAAAGAAACGCTGGCAAGCCCTCACTCATGAAGGCACAATCGCTGGCGAAAAAATCATCATCATCAAACCACAAACCTATATGAACGAAAGTGGCCGCAGTGTGGGCGAAGCTATGCGCTTCTATAAACTGGCGCCGAAGGATGTGGTCGTATTTTATGATGAACTTGATCTGGCATTTGCCAAAACCAAAGTAAAAATCGGCGGTGGTGCTGCTGGCCATAACGGTATTCGGTCAATCACTTCCCATATCGGGGCGGATTTCACCCGTATCCGTATTGGCATTGGCCATCCGGGCGATAAAGCCCGTGTACACGGCCATGTGCTTGGTGATTTCGCAAAGGCCGAGCAACCAACGCTGGATAAGCTTCTGGACGCCATTGCATCGGAATGCGATCAGCTTGCTAAAGGTGATAATCCCAGGTTCATGAGCGAAGTAGCGCGCACAATGGCACCGCCTCGCCCTTCTACAGGTAATAAAAAGCCTGCTGAAAAAACAGCAGAAGAAACAACGAATAAAAAGCCAGTGGCCCGCACCATCAGTGCGCGCCCGGCACTTAAACAGAATTCAAGCGATGGGCCTATGGCAGACGCTTTACGCGCCCTCAAGAGCGGAGACAAATAATGGGTTTCAAGTGTGGTATTGTTGGCCTGCCAAACGTAGGTAAATCAACACTCTTTAACGCGCTTACAAACACTGCGAGTGCGGCGGCTGCTAACTATCCTTTCTGTACCATTGAACCCAATGTTGGGCAGGTTCCTGTACCAGATACACGCCTGTTCGAGCTAGCAAAGCTTGCAGGTTCAAAAGAAATTATTCCAACACAGCTTTCCTTTGTTGATATCGCGGGCCTTGTGCGCGGTGCATCCAAAGGTGAAGGTCTTGGCAACCAATTCCTTGCCAACATCCGCGAAACGGATGCTATCTGCCACGTACTTCGCTGCTTTGAAGATGATGACATCACCCACGTTGATGGCCGGGTTGATCCGGTATCAGATGCTGAAACCATCGAAATGGAGCTTATGCTGGCTGATCTTGAAAGCCTTGAGGGCCGCGTACACGGCCTTGGCCGTAAGGTACGTGGTGGTGATAAAGAAGCAATCGCCGTTATGGCGATGATTGATAAAATCATCCCGCTCCTGAAGGAGGGCAAACCTGCTCGTACGCTGGAGCTTACTGACGAAGAAGATATCAAAACACTTGCAGGCATGCAGCTTCTTACATCAAAGCCGATCCTTTACATCTGTAATGTTGATGAAGAAAGCGCTGCAACAGGTAATGAATTCTCCAAAGCCGTTGAAGAAATGGCTGCGAAACAAGGTTCAGGCTGTGTTGTTATTTCAGCAGCAGTGGAAGCAGAAATCGCTCAGCTTGATGAAGAAGAAGAAAAAACAGAGTTCCTTGAAACTCTGGGCCTTGGGCAAACTGGCCTCGCGCGCGTTATCCGCGCAGGCTATGACCTTCTTGAGCTTATCACTTACTTCACTGTTGGCCCGAAGGAAGCCCGCGCCTGGACCATTACAACAGGCACTAAAGCACCACAGGCCGCTGGTGTGATCCACACAGACTTCGAAACTGGCTTTATCCGCGCGGAAACAACAGCTTATGATGATTTCGTAGGTAACGGCGGCGAACAAGGCGCTAAAGACGCAGGCAAGATGCGCCTAGAAGGTAAAGAATATATTGTAGTGGATGGTGATGTGCTCCACTTCCGTTTCGCCAACTAAAGAAACGAACAATCAAGAACACAAAGAGCGGGGCAATTTGCCTCGCTTTTTTTGTCTAAAATATAAAGAGGAAGTAGATGGCAACCGCCATCAAAATACCGCCCTTAACAAGAATAAAGGGCATAAGTGCCTGTATAAGCCCACGCTCTTGTTTCATTGGAGCAGGCTTCGCTTCAGAAGCTGGCACCAAATCTTCCGGGTCTATTTCAGGGTGCAAGAGCATCAGCGCTTGCTTTACATCCTCTTCAACCACCTGAAGGCGGTAGCCAGTGTCGTTCGTAACATGGGGAATAGCACCAGCGCTGTGGAAATCACTCATCAACACATGCATACCTGCAGCTTCAAGCACACTGCGTTTAACCATTACTTCCGCATAATCAGCTGATTCAAAAACCGTCTGCATACACTTACCCCTCTCGAGGCATAATCATACGATGGTTTATCTGCACAAGCCCAGAAAAAATTAACCATATAAACAATAACCATCTAAATATCTGATATAAAAAGATATTTACTACATAGGTAAAATTTGGTTAAAGTTTCTTAATCTTTGACATGCTACCATTCAGTAAATTCCGGGGGTTGGTGACAAATGGCAGCTGAGAGAAAAATTTCATCCACCTCGCTACGTGAGGTTTTCGATGGATCTTTGGTGGGTATCACAGTCCACCGAGGCTTTGATATCCTCTATGCGAACGACCGAATTGCCCACCTTCTCAAATATGATGATTGTGCCTCTTTTATTTCTGCCGGCGATCTTGGTACCCACATCCCTAAGCGCCGCCAAAGGCAGATTGCCGAACGCTGGCGTAAAATTCAAAACGGTGAAGAACAGCCCGAACGCAACAGAGTAAGTAATTATACAACAGATGGTGATGAAATCTGGCTAGATGTTTCTGACGAGCGCGTCATTTGGGAAGATGGTGAACCCGCGGTCCTCAGTACAATTTATGATGCCACACTGGCTGTAAGAGCAAACGAAAGCCTGCTCTCCTCCCTCAGACATCTGGAAATATCACTGGACAGTATTCTTGAATTCATCCCTCTTGGTATCGCCATTTTCTCAGATGTTGGTGTTCCAAAAACAGTGAATAGCACAATGCGACTTTTGTTTCAGGCCAGCCCGAGACAGAATGACTATGTGCCAAAAGTAATGCAGGAACTTGTTACCTCCATTGTGAATTCCGATGAACAAGAGCTCGCCGTTAAGGGGGTTAAAACACGTGTCGACAGGGTTGTAGACCTAATTGCCCGCCGCATGGCGGATGACGCCATAATGCTATGCGCCGCAGACGTAAGTGAATGGCAAGACACGCAAGACAAACTTAAAACCCTTGCAGAGCGTGACGTTCTCACACAGCTTCTCAACAGGCGTGGTTTTTCCGATACCGTAAAGCCTGTCCTACGCCAGTCTGTGGAAAAAGATGAAACCTTTGCTGTACTTGTGGCTGATATTGATTTCTTCAAGGATATTAATGACACATACGGCCACGCCACTGGGGATGAAACCCTGATAGCTTTCAGTAAGCGTATTTCATCCGCCCTTAGATCTCAGGATATTGTGGGCCGTGTTGGCGGCGAAGAATTTGCTATTTTCCTACCCAAAATCAGTGCGACACGAGCGGAAGCAATCGCACAGCGCCTCCGCAAGAAAATAGAGAAAACGCCCATCAATGTGTATGGAACCTCTATCAACCTTACCGCTTCATTCGGGTTAAAGATTTGGGAAGGCGGGACAGAACCGAGGTTGAGAGATTTACTTCAAGAAGCAGATACTGCTTTATACCGCG
The DNA here is from genome assembly GCF_024398035.1 of Kordiimonas sp. SCSIO 12603. Lineage (NCBI taxonomy): Bacteria > Pseudomonadati > Pseudomonadota > Alphaproteobacteria > Kordiimonadales > Kordiimonadaceae > Kordiimonas > Kordiimonas sp. SCSIO 12603. The sequence continues at coordinate 1,596,378 of NZ_CP073748.1, read as the reverse complement.
CGAAAGATACAGGTAGAAACCGAGTTTCTATTGCCTAAGCTTCTTTCTTTTTAACAATGGCGCGCCCAAGCCTTACATAAGCCACAGAAGCCTTCAGGTAAAACAGGAATGGAAGCACGACATAATGCCAGTAACCATCCACATACACGCACCAAACAAGGAAGGCTGAACCACCAAGGTACAGCACATAATCAAAATAATTATCTTTGAACTCTACGGGTTTATCTGCAGGTTCGTTCGCCTTTTCAGCCAGCACATTATAGTAGCGGATCGCCAAGCCAAAACCCAGACGAACGAAGATAACCACAACAATGAGTATATGAATTTCAGTTTGGGTTGCCCTAACCACAAACCAGTTATTTGCCACAGCTGTTAGCACAATCCACAGGGGCATTAAAACCATTATGTACCCCAGATATATCCTGAGTTTCATGGCTTGTCGCCGGAACCCTTTGAAACCCTCGAGGTAATCCACGAAAAAAAACCAGACGCAGGCCAAACTTAATATCTGTAAATTCAGGATAAGTTCCCACTGTAATCTGGACCGCAGTGTGGTGGGCGCAGCCTCGCCATCAAAATCAAAATATTGAAATACCAGATAAGAAACAATCACTCCGGTAAGCAGCAGGCCGAAGGCACCCAGTAAACCACGATCAGAATGGCGTTTAATACCCATTGGTTGGTCCTTGGTGATTGAACCACACCAGTATAGAGCCTGTTGAACTTTTAGGGAACCAGAGAGTGAATATTAAAGGCCGTTATTTTTATTTTCTGCCGCTTCTATACCAATCCCGGCCTGAAAATATCCTATAGACGTGATAAAAAACAACAAAAACGGTGAAATCATATAAGCAATTTTCAAGCTAAAAAGCTGTAAAGCACCCACCAATACAACAATGATTACCGCTAAAAACCTCCAGAAAGTTCTCGTAGGTTTAATGAGTTTCCAGACACTAAAAGGTTCGGTTTTGTCCCCGGCCAGATACATAGCCCGAGGGATAAGAATGGACACAATCCATGAAACAATCACTAGAACAAAGATAGGATTGAGATCATGCATTTCAGGCCGCTCTACAAACCAATTACGGTAGGCTGCATAAAGCGTAACCCATGCAGGCGTGAGCGTAAGCAACAGTGCCGCCCACATACGTACCTTCATAACGGGCCTTGGATTACCATCAAGGTCACGCAATCGGTCAACATAACAAAACCATACAAAAGCACAGGACAACGCTTGTAGGTTCATCATGATTTCCCACCACCAGCGAGCGCGGGCAAGACCAAAGTCATCGTTGAAATGTACAAAGAACATGGACGAAAGAAGCGCACCCACAATGGACATTGCGGCCGCCCCCAACAAGGCCCGAGCATCTTTTAACACCAACTTATAAATCAAACTTCAGAACTCACGTTACACTAATATGAGGCTAGGTATAGCGAGAACTGCTTTACAAAAGGTAACTAAAACGCTCCAAATTAGGCGGGAGCCAACACATATTGGCTCCCTTTTAATATTTTGAATTGTCACCTTAAACTCATGAGTTTATTTGCGCGTACCGAGAAACTGAATGGCTTCCGCCAACACTTCATCTGTACCATTACGGACGCCTTCAACCGTGCGTTTCACTTCAATATCCGGCAAAACCCCAACGCCGATAAACTCTTTACCATCGCGGTAATAATCTCGTTTCGCCGATACGCGGGCCCGGCCACCGCCAGGCAGGTCCATCATCAATGGTTGCCCGGTTGAACCATATGTTGGTTCCCCCATCATGGTGATATGCCCGATATCATCCGCCATAATCAGTATATCTTCTGCAGCAGACGCAGTTGAGGGGCCGATAAGGAACACTGTTGGTACTTTGAGCTTATCCCCAGCCTCTGGTATGAAAGGCTCTGGTTCACGCACTTCCATAGGATGGCCTTCATAATATTCACGGTACTTTTCCAGACTTTCAGCCATATCCGCATATTTACCCCATGCTTTATGGGCGCCCTTATGGATAGGTGTCTTCCATGCAGAAGGATAAAAAGGCTTATCTGTGAAGCTTTTCAATATCTCTGCGGCATAAGAACCACTACCACCACCATTTCTTCGCAAATCCACAACAATGCTATCCGCTTTATAAAGTTCTGGTAGATTTTCTTTGAAACCCGTCACCACCTCTTCTCTGCTAAAGCTGTTAAGCGCGATATATGCTTTACCATCATCAAGCCATTTAAATTCAACGGTTTCTGGCGTCTCGTTAGAGACAGCCCAGTCAACATCACCATCATTGCGGTTACGCGGCAGTTCTATTGTCTTTTGTTCACCCGTGGGGGTTTCAATAAGCAATGTGCCCACACTATCATTTGGCCCCGTCAGCACGCCTACCCCAAGCCTGTGATAGCTACCAATTGCAATGATAGGGTACATATGCGGTGCTGACGTGGAGATATAAGGATATATATCTTCTTCCATCATTTGCTTAACTGGTTTGCCGTCAACTGCCAAAACTTCACTGCCGCGCGGGATTTGTTCTGCATACTCACGAGCTATATTTTCAACGATTGCTCTACTGTTAATGGAACGAAGCTGTAATGGGAAACGGTCCCGATTAGCGTCAACCATACCATCAGGAAAATATATGTTCGTATGCCCATCTTTCAGTTGCGCACAGAGCTTTTTAAGCTCCATGAAATATTCAAAATCTGATTTCGCATTGATAATTCTGGGAAGTGCTTCCTGATATGCTTTATCCCAATCAAGATCAGGCACAGCCTGCCAATGGGCGAAATTATAGGTTACTTCTTTCCAAAAGTTAGACGCGCCATAAATACGCTCCTCAACTGTTAGCGTTGCGCCAACATTTTCCTCTGCAAAAACTGGTTGAAATGCTGCCGCCGCCAAGATTGCTGCCGTACTAATTTGTTTTATCATTATAAGCCCCCGTTAGAGATGTTAAGCCAACATACCTAGTTTAATACATTGATCCTTATAGAGAATTTACAAGGGGACAAAAGAAAAAGCCTGCTAACTTTCGTCAACAGGCCCTTATATTCAGCGCTAAAATGCGGTTTATTTATTTTTATAAACCTTGCCATCTTTCATCACGAAATCTACATCGAGCAGCTCTTTAATATCCTTAAGTGGGCTGCCATCTGTTGCGATAATATCTGCATATTTTCCAGCCTCAAGTGTACCTAAGCTATCAGACATATTCGCGAGATCCGCAGCGTTCACAGTAGCTGTTACAAGAATATCCATCGGCTTCATACCAGCCTGGTGCATCAACACCGCTTCTTCTGCATTTGTACCGTGGCGGGAAACGCCGCTATCGGTACCGTAAGCGATCTTCACGCCAGCTTTTGAAACCTTCGCAAAATTCTCAATAAGATCAGCACCAACACGAAGTGCTTTCGCGCGAATGTCAGGTGATTTAATTGCGCCAGACTTGGCCATACGCACCACAGTTTCACCTGCTAGAAGTGTTGGCACCATGTAAGCGCCGTTTTCCTTGAACAGGCGAATAGATTCGTCATCGGCATAGGTGCCATGCTCAATACTATCCACACCAGCCCGCAGAGCGGCGTTAATACCACCCGCCGCGTGTGCGTGTGCAGCTACCTTACGGCCAAGGCCGTGGGCCGTATCCATAATAACCTTCATTTCATCGTCGGTCATTTGTTGGGCTGTGCCAGTATTGGTATCAGACAGCACACCACCTGTTGCAGTGATCTTGATAACATCCGCGCCATATTTTACGGCCTTACGCACCGCTTTCATGCAGTCATCCGCACCGTCACAAATAGTGTTGGATGTGTATTTCTCAAGCAGATCATGACGCATGCCGTCGATATCGCCGTGACCACCTGTTGCAGCAATCATACGGCCGCCGATAATACGCGGTCCGTGCACCCAGCCTTTCGCTGTTGCATCACGTAGCGCATAGAGATGAGTGAACTCATTACCCAGATCACGCACTGATGTGAAGCCAGCCATAAGCGTTTTACGGGCAAAACCCACACTCTGCATGCCTACATCAGCCTTTGACAGGCGCAGCTTTTCACTGTCGTTATTTGGGCCAAGTTCCATCTGAATATGCACATGCATATCCATAAGGCCAGGCATTACAAAGCTATCCTTCAGATCAACGACCTTCGTGCCTTCGCCAAAATCCGAAGCGTTTGCAAAACCTGATCGCACTTCTTTAACGCGGCCACCTTCAACAACAACTGTTTGATTTTTCTTTGGCGCTTCACCCGGCTTTGCCAGCAATTCACCTGCATGAATGATAGTGATATCAGCTGCCAACGCGCCCACACTACCTGCCAGAATGGTGCTTGCAGCAAGCGCGCCCTTTAGAAACTTTTTCATGAAACCTCCCCTACCTTTATGGTTTTCGGGAGTGTGGTCGCAACGCTATAAAATGTCAAACATCACAGGTTTCACATTCCTGTAAGCTAACCAAGGAGCAGAGGTAGAAGAAGGGCTGTAAGAAGGCCATTTGTTGCCATGGCAAACGCAGCAGCAGCGCCCATCAGATCACTATGCCTAATACTTTCCGCCATACCGAGCGCATGGCCTGCTGTACCCATAGCGATGCCTTGTGCCACCTGATGATCAACACCAACCATCCTCAAAACACTCGGGCCGATAAGGGCGACAATCAATCCTGTAAGGATTACCACCACTGCACTGATGGCGGGAATACCGCCAAGGGGCTCAACCACCGCAACAGCCATAGGAGTTGTGATAGACTTTACGTAAAGGCTCGTAACCACATCAGGTGATGCCTTTGCCCACAAGGCAACTACAACCGCACTGCCACTGCCTGCAACAGAACCACCAACAAGTGCGGAAAGGATAGCAACCGGGTTACGGCGAATAGCCGAAAAATTTCTGTAAAGCGGCACAGAAAGCGCCGCAACAGCTGCCATCAAAAGTACATCAAACACATAGGTAGCGCGCTCAAATACTGCATATTCAAGGCTGGTAAAATGCAACACAGACACCAGCAGTATCGTAGGCAGCATCACCGGATGAAGGAAATGTTTTCGCCCTGATCTGCGGTAGAGGATATCCGCTAAACCGTATAGCCCGCACACACTTAAAAACCAAAAAAATTCAGTCATCTACTGTTCCTTTGGTTTTCGCAAAAATCAAATAAATGCGCCCCGCTACAACAAGCCCCAGAAGGCTGCTGAGTGTAACCGCGAAAAGTAACACCCAGATATTATCTGCCACCGTTTCAAGCAGAACCACCACCCCGACAAGTGCAGGGATAAATAACAAAGGGAATACCCTGAAAAGCTGTTCTGCTGATTTGGCGAGAAAACTCGGCAACCCAAATGCCGTATAGAAGATAGCGAGTAAAGCCATAAGAACGATAGGCGCAGGAACAGGTGAACCATATGCTTTGAACACACCGTCCAACACATAGGCAAGCCCCGCAAAAACCAGTAATCCTATCCATGACTTAATCAATGCATTCTCCTTTACCCTTTTGTCCTAACGGCTCCCTGGAGTGCATGCAAGCCTGCTTGACTTTAAACCCATACACTCCACCTTCATCAGGAACAGAGGGATATATTTATGTATAAAGTTTTCTTTGAAGATATTGCAGTTGGTGATGTTCAAAAATTTGGCTCGTATGAAGTAACCCGCGAGGAAATACTTGAGTTTGCTTCCAAGTACGACCCGCAACCTTTTCATCTGGATGATGAAGCCGCCAAACATTCCGTATTTGGCAAACTGTGCGCCAGCGGCTGGCATACAGGTGCGATGATGATGCGTATGCTCGTTGACCATGTGAAAGCCACAGGTGCCGCTAGCATGGGCTCTCCGGGTTTAGATGAAATTCGTTGGCTTGAACCTGTTTTCCCAGGTGAAACACTCTCTGTTGAAACAGAGGTTTTAAGTGCCAGGGAAAGCAAATCCCGCCCCAATATCGGGCTTATTAAAGCGGCCTACAAAACATTTAATCAGGACGGCACCCTTAAAATGACCGCAATCTCTAACTATATGATCTTAAGGCGCCCTAAATAACTGCTGCGTAAAATGATAGCAGACGGCGCATTTTACATATGTGACTTGCGAGGAGAAACCACATGAAACATGCACTATTTGGTGCTGCCGCTGCCTTTATGCTTGCCTTTTCAGGCCCTGTATCAGCTGGTGACAAAATCACCCCAAAGGAAGCTGAAAAGAAAATCTACGAAGGCTGTGTAGAAGATAAAGACGCAACGGTGGAAGAATGCCAGTGCGTTGTGAAAAGCCTTAAATCAGAACTCCCAAAAAAAGAATATGACAAGCTGATCAACATCGTTGTGTTCGCCATGAACGGCGAGATCAGCGGTCTTTGGGATTTTGTTGTGAAAAACGGCCTGACACTTAGCGAGCTTAAGAAACTGGGTGAAGAACTTGATGAAGCCAGCGACCGTATTGAAAAAATCTGCGGCGGCCGCCACATCAATCTTGAGCTTAATATCTAGTCAACTGATCCTACGAAGGAGAGGCAAGCCTCTCCTTTTGCTATTATTTCTTGGTCGGAAGATATAGTTCAATAGCAACACCGTAATGATCCGATATTGGAACTACGCCCTTACCTTCAATTTCCACAACAGGATCACTGAAAATCACTTCAGCTTTCCGCACCTCGCTGGCTTTAGTAAGGTTTGACGACAAGAAAATATGGTCAATTCGCTGAGTTAAAGAATCTGCGTGCGTACTACCAATATTTAACGGGTTATCCGGGTCCCATGTCATTGAAAGGCTGCAATTATGCTCATCGCAGTAACGGGCATACGCATCCACATATCCATATTGTTTCAAATACTCGTAGTTAGCCGATGCGATTTTCGGGCTCGTGTTATAATCCCCTAAAATCATGCTGTATTTTATATTATTTTGCACATCCAACTGGTGCGCCTGCTCTAGTTGAAGCCGGCGGTCCTCCATAATTGCAGCAGAATCTTGCACATCCAGCGTGCCACCGCTTGTCGGATGAATATTGATAAGGCTTAGTTCTCTTTCTTCATCCAGCTTCACGACGACAGACATAGCAGCCTTGCTGCCAAATACAGTTTCGTCGATTGGGCCCGCCGCTATGGGATAAAGTCCCGTTTTCCTTAGCGGGAATTTGGAAAGCAGCACCAGCCCATTATTCAGTCGAAATACCGCAGATTCTTTATAAAAGGAGTATGGATATACATCCTGAACATCGGCCAGCAATTTGGTGATATGATCCGTTTCATAAACTTCTTGCAAAGCGACGATATCCGCATCAAGCGCTTTTAAGGCAGGCGCCAGTTTAACAAACCTTTCTTCCACAAAATCTGCTGGTTTAAAAACAGTTACGCCAAAGTAGCGCAGATCAAGCAGCCCCACATTAAAGGTAACAATTTTGAATGTGTCCTGCGTTTCACTCAGTTTCGGCGTTTCAAGATTATCGGAAACACTCTCTCTTGAAATAAGAAATTCAAAAGCGGCAATGAGCACCAGAATAATCAGAACAACGAAAATAAAACGTTTGGTAAATGTATAAACAGTCGACATAACTTCCCCTGCCTCCAAGCTTGCTTCTTCAATGTATAAGGCAGGGTTTCTATTTCTGAAAACTTATATTGCTTTTCTTCGGCGGAACACTTGTTGCACCGCCTTTATTCTAAGAACGAACAACAGGCCTAAAATACCGCCGTAGATAAGCGGCTCTATCTGAAAGCCTTTTCGCATCATCGCGAAGTGAATAATCACTAGTACACCTACGGCGTAAACCACTTTGTGAAGCCGCTGCCAACTCTTCGCGCCCATACGCTTGACCCAGCCCTGCGTGCTGGTTACCGCAAGCGGAATAAGAAGCAGAAACGCCCCCAAACCCACGGTGATGTAAAGCCGTTTTAGCACATCCTGCCAAAGCTCAGCCCAATCAAAGAGCATATCAAGCCATACATAGCTAATGATATGCAGGCATACGTAAAAGAAGGCGAACAGCCCTATCATGCGCCGGAACAATACCGGCTTAGGAGATTTTATAAGTTTTGAAAACGGTGTTAGCGCCAACGAGATCAACAGAATCCGCATGGCCCAATCACCCGTAAAACGGTTTGATGTTTCCTGCGGATTAAATCCCAGATCATTGGGCAAATACTGAAACGCCTGATACCAGTTCCATGAGAGCCATACAGCTGGGATAAGCATAAGGGCAAACACAATTGGTTTGCCCACCATGCGCAATTGTTTATTCGTGATCTTCATCAGCAGCCTAGTAGAATTTTCTCAAATCCATACCATCATACAGATGTGCAACCTGTTCGCCATAGCCGTTAAACTTCAGTGTTTTCCGGCGACCAAATTCACCAATGCGGCGTTCACGTGCCTGGCTCCAGCGTGGGTGGCTAACTTCAGGGTTCACATTGGAATAAAAACCATATTCCTGCGGCGCCGAAATATTCCAGCTGGTTGGTGGTTCTTTATCCGTAAGCGTGATGCGCACAATTGATTTAATGGATTTATAGCCATATTTCCAAGGCACCACGAGGCGAAGCGGCGCGCCATTCTGGTTCGGGATTTCCTTCCCGAACAGGCCAACTGCAATAAAGGCCAAATCATTCATCGCTTCATCAATGCGCAGACCTTCAACATAAGGCCAATCTAGCACACGGCTTCTAAGGCCGGGCATTTGCTCTCTGTCTGCCAGTGTTTGGAACGCTACATACTTGGCACCGTTTTGAACACCAACCTTTTCAAGGATTTTTCTGAGAGGCACACCAATCCACGGAATAACCATAGACCATGCTTCAACACAGCGAAGGCGGTAAATCCGCTCTTCAAGCTGGTTCATGTCTACAAGGTCTTCAAACGCGTATGTAGCTGGTTTGTCTACAAGACCGTTCACTTCCACAGACCACGGCTGTGGCTGCAAGCGCCAAGCATTCCGGGCAGGATCACCTTTACCAACACCAAATTCATAATAATTGTTATACTGTGTTACCGCTTGCTCTGGCGTGAGTGCATCACCCGCAGTAAAATCTGTCTGGCGGTACTTCAGTTCTTTAAGAACACGCTTTTCGTCTGCCGTGAACGCACCAGCACCTACAGAAGCCAGGCCCGCTATGCCCGCTGTAGCAGCCGCGCCAGTGATAAACTTCCGGCGGTTCAGGTAAAGACTTTCACTGGTTACGCTATTTTCTTTCAGCATCCAGCTTTTTGATTTTTTAATAAACATGTGCACTCTCTCCTTATCACATAAGATAAAGATCAGCGCTTTTCAGTCCAGTCACGTCTGCTTGGCATTTTCGTGATCATAAACCTACCCGCAAGCCTCTGATATTACGCTGTAATGATCGGATAATAAGGCGTTTTAGACAGGTCGGTCTTATTAATTCACTTGATTAATCTTTGGTTTGGATTATTGCATACGGGCGAACTTTCTGTGGGGGAAAGGAAATCGCCACCTAATAGTGCAGATAACAATTTACAGTCATTCATTTGGCAGATTTTCGGCTGAAAATCTGAGAATCACCTGAATGGGCATATGTTTTGAGCGTTTTGAGTGGGCATGAATAAAATATTATCCGGTTTTAGATCTTCAGCTGCCACTGAACGGCTGATAGACACGTGGTTATCATTGCCGCGGGAAGCTGGTGCACTATGCCCTAAAAAATCTGCATTTTCGCCCACCTCACTTGGAAAACATCTTAATCAGGTAGTGTTATTCGAACATCTAGGCCCCAGAGAAATTATGATACGTGTTATCGGCACAGGTATTCAGGGCTACCTGCATGAAAAAATGACGGGCAAAAACCTTTTTGACCTGCTGCCGCCCGAACATGTGATGGCTTATTCACATTATTATAAAAACCTTAGAGAGCTTCCTTGCGCGGGTTCTACGGAGCGTCCTTTAAGGGGTAAAAACGGTACTGTGTTCCTAGCCTGTACAGTTCACCTGCCGCTAACAGATGAAGAAGGCAATGTGCGCTATTATCTTGGTATGACCCAAGCATCCCCTATCCCAAAGCATTTTACCGATTACCGAAGTGTAGGCATTACAGCAGCAAACAACCTAAGTATTTCTTATTCAGATATTGGTGCCGGCATTCCAGAAGAAGAAACATACTATATCACTCGCGCTGCCATTTAATTGTACAACTCTGTTTAGTAAATATTCACTTTTCGTCTTTAGATTTTAATTCACTATCTGTAAGATGTCTGTAGTGATTACTTATGAGTAAGTTGGGTGTTCAATATGGAGCAATTTTTCTTCTCTAAAACGACACGGTATATATTTGCCGTGTGGAAGAACGCCGCTCTTCAGTCTCCCCATATCTGTCCTCATCGCAGCGACATCAATTTTGAAGCACTTCCTTCTGAGCACGAGGCCAACACAGCCCTGCTCGCATACATTGATACTGATACCATTATTATCGCCCGGTGCGGTGCTAACATCACCAGAAACCTAAAGCAGGACATAAGCGGCCATAATATTCTGGCCTATCGAGATAAAGAAAAGCAGCTCTACGAAATCGATTACTATGAGCGCCTTGTAAAAACACCTGCCATTGGCTTCATTGAAAGGCAAATCAGCGATATCAATGGCAGGAAAGCCACGCTGTCCAGCCTTCACCTACCGATGGCTGATTATAATGATGAAGTAACTTATTTGCTTTCCATTTGCTCCACACATATTGACGGAAAACCTATAGAGGACCCAGCACTTACCATTATCCCACAATCTCGGGTCATTCGTTCAGATTATATGCCACTGGATCAAATTATCTGGCCTGAGACCTAACACACCCCAATAAAAAAGGCCAACCCGCAGGCTGGCCTTTCATTAAGTATTGGTCTAGCGCTTAAGCACGCTGGAAATCATATACACTGCCAATTTTCAGAATTTGGGTAAGCTCATCAAGCGCTGCGAAGTTTTCTTCCATCAGGCTTACATCACCCAGATCTTCCGGCATCACACGATCACGGTAATGCTTCTTCACCCATGTACGCAGGCTACCCAAGAGATCATCCGTAATAATGCTGTTTGAACCCATCGCAGCGATATCATCATCTGAAAGCGCTACACGAAGGCGAAGACACGCAGGGCCACCACCATTACGCATGCTTTGGCGCACATCCATATAATCAGCGTTAGAGATCGGCCCACCGCTTGCCACAAGCTCATCCACATATGCTTTCGTAGAAGCCGTTTCCTCCACCTCTGTTGGAAGGATAAGGGTCATACCATCGCGGCCCGGTGTGCTGATAAGCTGGCTGTTAAACAGATAGGATGAAACCGCATCTGCCATTGGAACCTTGGCAGCTGGCACTTTCACAAACTGCATTTCCACGTCGCCCATGGCTTTCTGGATTTGCTCACACAGGAATGCTGGGTCTTCAAATGCTTCTTCATGATAGAAGAAAACATTCTTGTTACACACAGAAACCACATCGTTATGGAACGCACCTGCGTTAATCGCTGCCGGGTTCTGACGAACAAGCAGCATTTTATGCGGGTTCACACCGTGCTGTGCAAAAATAGAATGGCAGCTTTCAAGTGTTTGCCGGCCCGGGTAGGTAAGATCATCCGCTTTTTCAAAAGCACCACGGCCATAAACAAACAGGGAAACACCCGCTTCACCATAATCTGCACAGAAACGGTTGTGGTTGGCTGCACCTTCATCGCCCATATGCACACCACCCGGGATTGGCGCATGGTGCGCAAAACGCTCCCCTTCAGGGAACATAGCCGCGAGGATACGGCCTGTTGTTGGCGCTTCGATTGAACGGTGATACATAGCTGCAAGGTTCGCTGGTGTGAAATGCGTTCTGCCATCCGCTGCATCAGGCGCTGGCGTTACAGTGGCCGCATTCGCTGTCCACATCGTGCTTGAAGATGACAGGTTCGCCACAAGCGCCGGGTTCGCACGGTAGGCATTCACCAGAATTTCAGCATCGGTCCCAGTAAAGCCCAAGTTACGAAGCGTTGAAATATGAGGGCGATCATGCGGAGGCAGGATACCCTGTGTCATACCCAAATCACGCAAGTGCTGCATTTTATCAAGGCCCTGCAGTGCACCCTCACGCGGGTTGGCTACCATGCCCTTGTGCTTTGCAGATGCTACGTTACCGTAGGATAGGCCTGCATAATTGTGCGTAGCACCCACAAGGCCGTCAAAGTTAACTTCTTGCCAGTTTGCCATTATGCATCTCCACCAAGTTTAAGGCCTTGCGGCATCGCAGCTACTTCAACCTTACCTTCAGCATTTTCCATGCTTGCTACTGCAAATGAACAGTAATCCGCCGCATAGTAAGCACTTGGGCGGTGATTGCCTGACCAGCCGATACCACCAAATGGTGCTGTAGAAGCTGCACCTGTAAGTTGCTGGTTCCAGTTTACAATACCAGCGCGAGCACGTGGGTAGAAACTTTCATACAGATCGCGATTATCTGAAATCAGGCCGGAAGCAAGACCATATTTGGTATTATTTGCTTCTTTCACAGCAGCTTCAAAATCCGCAACACGTTTTAGCTGAAGCATTGGACCAAATACTTCTTCATCCGGTACATCGGTAGCGTTCGTTACGTCAACAAGACCTGGTGTGAGATAAGCATCACCACGGTCCATCTGCTTTACTTCGCGGATGGCTGTTGCACCAGATGCAATCAAACCTTCCTGTGCCTTAAGAACAAGATCAGCGGCGTGCGCAGAAACAACAGGTCCCATAAATGGCTGCTCATCGTCGCCCCATGCGCCTACTTCAATTTTATCCATCGCAGAGGCAAGTGCTTCAACGAATGCATCACCTTCAGCGCCCACAGGCACGATAAGGCGGCGCGCACATGTACAGCGCTGGCCCGAGCTTACGAAGGCGGAAAGGATCGTCATAACCGCAGCAGCTTGTGTATCTTCCGCTTCATGTACGATCAGAGGATTATTCCCACCAAGCTCAAGTGCTTGAATGATATGTGGGCGATCAAGAAGTGCGCGGGAGATTGCCTGCCCCGTTTTTGCACTACCTGTGAAGAGGAGACCATCAATGCCTTCTGCTGATACAAGCGCTTCACCTGTAGCACGGCCACCTTGCACAAGATTGAGCACGCCTTTAGGCAAACCTGCTTCTTCCCATGTTTTCACCATAAGCTCAGCAACGGCTGGTGTGATCTCGCTTGGTTTGAAAACGATTGTATTACCGGCGATTAGCGCTGGTACTATGTGACCGTTCGGCAAATGGCCAGGGAAGTTATACGGACCAAACACCACCATAACGCCGTGCGGGCGGTGCGTCAGGCGCGAACGAATAGCACCGTTTACCGCTTCTCGTGTACCTGTACGTTCTTCAAATGCCTTGAGCGAAATTTCAATTTTATTCGCCATCGCTGTTGCTTCACCTGTTGCGTCCCAAAGCGCTTTACCAGCGTCTTTTGCAACAAGTTCTGCCATCTCGGTTTTGCGCTCTTTCAGCAGTTCGCCATACTTGCGGATGATCACTAAACGATCTTCTAGAGATGTAAGCGCCCAAGCATCAAACGCATCTTTAGCTGCATCCACAGCGGCTTGAACCTGATCAGCTGTTGCTTCTTTACCGCTCCAGATCACTTCATTATTTGAAGGATCAAACGAGCTGAATTCCTGGCCGTTTCCATCAAGCCAGTTACCACCAATAAATTGTGTCACGATTATTCTCCGGCTTTTGGTTTGATTGGGTCAACTGGGGCATAGCGCATTGCATCCCCTTCTTTCAGTTCGAGCACTGAAGCTGCTTCAGACGGCAGCCACAAGCCGCTTGTACCTTCGACCACATTCGTCAATGTCACGCGGAAATTATCCAAATCAGGGTTACAGGCAAGGTGCACAGGATCATGGCTTTCACCATCAACACAACCGCCAAGAGCTCCCATCACGCTTTTACGCGCGGTCCAGATAGCATTTTTCTGAACAACCATCTCAGGGCCAGCATCAAAAATATCAACCGCACCCGAGAAGTGGAAACCTTCTTTCTCGAGAAGGCGCTTGGCTGGTGCTGCACCATCGTGCGGGCGCCCAATTACATCACGTGCTTCTTTTGGCAAAAGTGCCGTATAAATTGGATGCTTTGGCATAAGGTCAGAAATAAACTGACTGTTGCCGCGACCATTGATTTCATCTGCCACTGTGAAATCCATACCAAAGAAATGGCGGCCAATTGCTTCCCAAAATGGGCTTTCACCATTTTCATCCACCCAACCGCGGATTTCAGCGATAATTTGCTCACCAAACCGTTTCGGATGCGAAGCGATAAGCATATAACGTGCTTTTGCAAGCAATTTACCAAGCTTACCAACATGATGATAATCAGGGTTAAGGAACAAGGTCGCCATCTCTGTGGCGCCTGTGAAGTCATTCGACAGCTGCAAAAGCTGTGTGTCTACACGCATTTCCGGCTCTTTACTAAGCTGCGCCTGATGCAGAATACGGTAGCTATAGAAAGGTTTATCGAGGCCAACATTCACAATAAGTGCGCTTGTGCCTGCGATTTTACCCTTTTCAGTATCTTCCAAAACCAGCAAATAGCCGTGTTTATCACTGCTCCCCTCGGGCAACGAAAACGCGGTAATTGAATCTTCTATTTTTTCCTGAAGTGCGGGACGGTGTGCTGGTAAAGTTGTTAAACCTGTCCCTGTTTTATGGGCGAGTTCCATCAGCCCATCAAGATCGTCTAAACGTACGGGTCGAACCACAAACATGTGATTTTTCCTTATGTTTTGTGGGCTTCTCTCGCGTCCTCACCTGTTTTGCGCAAGAAAATCCCTAGCGTCCGGGCAACTTGAAGGGCCCCGGTTGCCTACGGCCTGATTTTCTTAATCAGGCCTTAGCTTTCACAACATGATCAAGTTGACCACTGGCAAAAGCCATCAGAATAAGCGCTGAAAGTTTTGCGCGTTCTGAAAAACTGTCTGCAACAACAAACTCATCTGCTGAATGGATCATACCACCACGAACACCGAGCGTGTCTACATTTGGAAGGCCAGCTGCCGCAAGATTATTTCCTTCGCAACAACCACCTGTAGGAACATAATTGATATCAATACCAAGTTCCAGCCCACAAGCTTTAATAGCGTCCATAAGTTTCAGGTTCGCGTCAGATAAAGCTTTCGGAGGCCTGTTGATACCACCATGGAGTATAACTTCAAACCCATCTTTAGTATTACCACGTTCGACAATGGCGTTTACTTGCTCTTCAAACCAGATAGCATCTTCAGGTTCTTTAAGACGGACATTGAATTTGCACCACGCCTTATCCGGCACCACATTTGGCGCCACACCGCCACTGATCACAGCAGGGTTTACTGTAAGTTCCGGCCTACCGCCTGTAAGTGCAGCTAATTCACCAATCATCTCGGAAAGTAGTACCACGGCATTACGGCCATTATGGAACTCGCGCCCCGCATGGGCTGCCTTACCGTTTACAATAAGAGAATAGTTACCACTGCCCTTACGCGCACCAGCAAGCGTACCGTCCGCAAGTGCTGGTTCATACGTCATACCAATATCAGCAGTTTTAGCACGTTCCGCCAACACCTTAGCGGAAGCAAGTGAGCCAGTTTCTTCATCTGGCGACAACAAGATTTCCCACCCTACGGACTGTGCAAGTGGTGTTTCTTCAAATGCCATAAGGGCATTCAGCATCACCAGAATACCGCCCTTCATATCCGCCACACCTGGGCCGTTTAGCGTGTTGTCATCGAGCCATGTTGTGGTCTGAAACGGATGATCAACCGCAAATACTGTATCTGTGTGACCCGTCATCAACACTTTTCGGTTCGCCTCAGGACGTTTAAAAATACGAATAGTACGCCCGTTCTTAACGGTTACAATCTCCCCTGCCGCATTTACCAGTTCACCATCATCAAGCTGAATTAATTCAATTTCGGCACCAAGCGGTTCAAACGCCTTAATGATAATTTCTTCCATTTTGGCAAGGCCATCAAGATTCCGGCTACCGCTGTTGATGTGCGACCACTTGATAACGGTATCAACCATCTCTTGTTGTCTGGAATCAATATGCTGAAGCGCGGCTTCACAAGCTTGCCAGTTCGGCATGGACGTTGGGGTAATTGTCATTTTGTCCCTATAATCTTTGGGTGATTATTTAGAAAGTTTGTAACGTCTTTATGGAGCCGAACGCAACACCTAAGGCGTATTACCCATAAACTAGTTTCATAAACTCTCCTTTCACCGCACCGAAAACTCATTTCACCGCATACATCCCAGTTCAACTTTCAGTTAGGTTATGGTGAAACTATGGAAGTTTGGGTAATAAACACCACATATAATAACACTTCCGTACAGTGGGTTTCGGTTCATAACAACACGACAAACCGAATTAGTATAAGCGAGGATAAAAATGAAAGCACTAATCGTCGATAGCGAAGAAATCTTCAGACTCTCTCTCAGGGAGGTGGTCGCAGTTTCAGCATCTTTCACAGATATTATTGAAGCAGGTTCAGAACATGAGTTTCTGGCGAAAACTGCTGCACATACTGATCTATCACTAATCATTCTGCATCCAGACAGCCTTTCCAAGCAGGGAGAAGATTGGGTTAAACTTATTCGTCGCCTGTATCCTGGAATTGCAATCGTAACAGTTGCGAATGATACACATGTTCCAGAAAGTCGCTGGATGGGAACACTTACGGTGCCGCGTACAGCATCCGTGAATACCATGATCACAACAGTTCGCCGTGCTATGCGTCTACCAACAGATAATACTGCTGGCCATTACGGCAAGGTGAAAGCGCCTGATCTGCACGCAACATCATCGAACGATTTCAGCCGTTTTCAAGAAAACATCCCGGCGACAACTACCAATGAAGGCGTAGACCTGAACCGCTTATCCTACCGCCAAAAACAGATTTTGGCGATGGCAGCTGATGGTCTTCCAAACAAAGAAATCGCAGCGCGCCTTAATATCGCAGAAGGTACAGTGAAAGCACATATGCACTCTATCTTTAAAGTGCTTGGTGTTTCCAACCGTACTCAAGCAGTTATCCGCTACGGTGCTTCAGGCAAGCCAATGGGCCCAAACGGCACACCTAGCCCGGAATACCGCGCCTCTGCCATATAAAAAGGGGCCCTAAAGCCCCTCTTCATTTTATTCTCGCTTATTGAGGCGATCTGTTTACAGATCGCCCGATAGGTGTTTGATAACACCTGAGAAATCCACACCGCCATTACCAGCATCATTCATAGCTGTGTAAATCTCTTCACTTAACTTACCGAGCGGCGTGTTCGCACCAGTACTACCCGCTGCTTCCATTGCCAGACGCAAGTCTTTCAGCATAAGCGCTGTTGCAAAACCGGGGTTATAATCATTATTCGCGGGCGATGTTTCAACAGGACCCGGCACTGGGCAGTAACTGGTTAGAGACCAACACTGGCCAGATGCGTTTGATGCCACATCAAAGAAGGTTTGATCATCAAGACCAAGCGAACGCCCAAGATTAAAGGCTTCAGATACACCAATCATGGAAATCGCGAGCAACATGTTATTACAGGCCTTCGCCGCCTGCCCATTACCGGACTGACCGCAATGAACAATCTTTGCCCCCATTGGATCAAGGATTGGCTCAGCAGATTTGAAAGCTTCTTCCGTGCCGCCAACCATAAAGGCAAGTGTGCCAGCCGCCGCGCCGCCAACACCACCAGAAACCGGCGCATCAACCATAGTGAAGCCTTTATCAGCAGCCTCACTTGCAACTTCGCGCGCTGTTGCTACGTCAATTGTTGAACTATCGATAAAGAGCGCACCGGCTTTTGCAGCCGTAAACACTTCACCGTAAACAGATTTAACAATCGCCCCAGATGGCAACATAGTGATAACCACATCCGCACCTTCAACAGCTTCTGTAACAGCCGCGCAAGCAATGCCGCCTGCTTCTGTGCATGCAGCACGAACTTCTCCAGACAGATCAAACCCGCGTACAGTGTGTCCAGCACCCAACAGGTTTTTCGCCATCGGCAGGCCCATATTTCCAAGGCCAATAAATGCAACGATACTCATAATCCCAAATCCCTTTTATAGTTCTATTTCTTTGTCGCCGAGGCTTTCAAAGTGTGCTTCCACGGCAGCTTCGCTTACATCAGCGAGGCTCGCTGGCTGCCACACTGGCGCGTTATCTTTATCAAGCAAGATCGCACGAACACCTTCGAAGAAATCATTCCCCTTCATCGTGTTACACACAATCCGGTATTCCATTTTCATGTTCTCGCGGAAAGTTTCCATACCCTGCCCGCGTTTAAGCTGCTCGTATGTTACCTTCATACTGGTTGGTGATTTACTGGACAGAATTTTAAACTGCTTCTGCGCCCATTCACCTTCATCAGCCTTGAGGCTTTCCATGATGGTTTCAACGGATGCACCATCGAAATGCTCATCGATATCATCAAAGTGTGGTGAGAGCGGTGCTGGCTCTGGGTCAGCATGGAATTTCGCAAGCACTTCCGCCGCATCATCATTATCTTTAATCTCTGCTGCTGCGAGCGCTTCAATTGCCCTATCAACCTTATCGCTTGCCACCACATGGCTTGCAATACCAAGCGCATATAGATCAGCCGCCTTAAGGCGCGCGCCCGTTAGCGCAAGGAACATCCCAGTTTCACCCGGAAGGCGCGGCAGGAACCATCCACCACCAACATCAGGGAACAAGCCAAGGCCTGTTTCAGGCATGGCAAATAGTGTTTTCTCAGATGCTACCCAGAAATCCCCAGGAATAGAAACGCCAACACCACCGCCCATCGTGATACCATCAACAAAACTGATATATGGTTTCGGGAATTCATCAATGGCTACATTCATCAGATATTCTTCATGGAAGAATTCACGCCATTCTTCAGTGCCAGCCTGATAGGATTTGCAAACCTTCACAACATCACCACCAGCACAGAATGCTTTCTCGCCAGCACCCACAACAACAACCGCGTGAACAGAGGGCTTTGTAGCCCAATCAGCAAGCTGCGCCTTAATAAGCGTTGCCATGCCCGCAGTTAAGCTATTCAGTGCTTTCGGGCGGTTAAGCGTTATCAGGCCGATATTGCCGCGGGTTTCAAATAATACTTCTGCGTCTTGCGCATCACTCATAGTTAATCCTTTACAAGCTGAAATCTGGTTCTTGGGGTTACGAACATATGGGCAGCAGGCTCGAAGCCATCTGCGGTTGCTTCATAAATTGAAACACCGCAGCACCATCGGCGCCACCCCAGTGCCCCATCTGCTATTTTTATAATGTAATCTTTCTGGTCATGACTGAAGCTGATGAGCTGAACATCCTCGCCTGCGAAGGTACCGTATGGGTGCGCAGGGTTTTCCCCCGCTTTACCGGCTTCCTCATAAACGGCAGTAAAATATTTTGTTTGCTCAGTTTCGCTAATCCCCAAAGGGACACCATCAAATCTGCCTTGAAGTGCTGGCTGAGATAATTCCAGTGCTTTCTGGCACAATTCCGTTTCACACGGTGGTACATTTGGGGAGGCTTGCACATACCCCAGCAAACCGAAGTTAAACTTGCTCACTTCCAGTTTCTCTACCCCCCCGGAAGGCAAAAACGCCAAAGAGGTAAAATGGCCGCCTTGCTTATTGAAACTATAGGATATCCAGCGATTGTCACCAGCCTCTGAAATTGGGCGCACACCAGTGATTTGCCCCATACCAGAACAACTACCAACATCTGCTTCATTAAAGAACGCTTTGTCGGTATGGAACTTATAGCCATCCTGGCTAGAAACTAATACCTCAACACTTACACAAGACGCCGTGCCGCCCGTGTGTTCGAAAAGAAAATCATCTTTCCCATCCGCATTAAAATCGGCCACCCAAACCGGGTAAACTTCCAGAAAGGTATCACTATCCTGATAGGTAGAGATTATGCTGGTTTCTGGGAAGTCATCTTTATGCTCTTTGACAAATTTCCAGGCTTTTGGCCGATCTATCTCAAAGAATTGAGGGCTATTCTCAAGCCTATCCTTCAACCAAACCATATCCTGATTTTCTGCCTTCGCCTCGGCACGTGACTTTGTTGGCTGCGGATCATCACAGCCAGCAAACAGTAACACACCTAAGCAAAGAAGAGCGCGCATCAGGTTTTAATCCTTCAACAGCGTCCGGCTGATAACAACGCGCATAATCTCGTTTGTACCTTCAAGAATTTGGTGCACACGAAGATCGCGCAGGATGCGTTCGATCGGGTAATCCTGCAGGTAGCCATAACCACCGTGAAGCTGCAGTGCGTTATTCACCACATCAAAGCCTGTGTCAGTGGCAAAACGTTTTGCCATCGCAGCAGCTGATGCAGCATCTGGCGCCTTATTTGAAACCTTCTGTGCTGCTGCGTAAAGCAGGAGACGTGCAGCCTCAAGCTCTGTTGCCATATCAGCAAGTTTGAACTGAGTTGCTTGAAAATCAGCGATTGAGCGGCCGAACTGCTTACGGTCTTTTGTGTAAGCTACAGCTTCATCAAGTGCACGCTGGGCACCACCAATGGAACAAGCGCCGATATTAAGGCGACCACCATCAAGACCCATCATAGCGATTTTAAAGCCCTGCCCTTCAGCACCCACAAGATTGCTTGCTGGAATGCGGCAATCATCAAACATAACAGCAGCGGTTGGCTGACTGTGCCATCCAAGTTTCTTTTCCTGCGCACCAAAGGATAAGCCCGGAGTATCTTTTTCAACAACAAAGCAACTGATGCCTTTTGCGCCATCGTCAGATGTGCGAGCCATCACTACATAAACATCGCTTTCGCCGCCGCCTGAGATAAAGGCCTTGGCCCCATTCAGCACATATTCGTCACCGTCTTTAACAGCCTTGGTTTTAAGGGCTGCAGCATCAGAACCAGCACCCGGCTCTGTAAGACAGTAACTTGCTAGCTTGTTAAGTGTGGTTAGATCACCGAGGAAACGGTCACGTTGGTCTTCTGTACCGAACTCATCAATCATCCATGTAGCCATGTTATGGATAGAAATCATCGCGGCAGTTGAAGGGCACCCTTGTGAAAGCTGTTCAAAAATCAGCACAGATTCAACGCGGCTTAGCGCGCACCCGCCTGCTTCTTCACTAATATAGATACTGCCAAAACCCAGCTCGCCTGCAGCTTTCGCTACATCGCGTGGCCAGATTTTTTCTTCGTCCCAAATATGCGCATTTGGGGTGATCATGTCAGCGGTGAAGCTGCGCGCCATTTCCTGGATAGCACGCTGATCTTCGTTAAGTGAAAAATCCACTCTAGTGTCCCTTCAGTACTTTTACTTCTTACTTTTCCGCAGCCAGATGCTTCTCAAGGAAAGCAGCAAGCCTGCGGCCATATGTTATGCGGTTTTTCATTTTGCGGACTGAATGCCCTTCATCAGGGAAGCGCAGATACTCCACTTCAAAACCATTATCTCTAATAACTTTTACCATGCGGTCAGATTCTGTAACCGGATCACGCGGATCGTTCACGCCGTGCTCGAAGAACATCGGTGCCTTGATGCGGTGCGCGTTATTAATCGGCGAATTCTCGGCATAAAACTTCTGCCATTTTTCTTCACGGATATCGCCGTATTCAATAAGGTCGCTCGCCTTAAGGCCCGGCGAAGCTTCTTCAAGTGCGCGTACCCAGTTGGATACACCAACAAAAGAAGCGCCAGCTTTGAAGGCTTCAGGGTAAAGGCCCATAACGGCATTCACCATATAACCGCCATAAGAACCGCCCATAACGGCAGCACGGTCACCGTCCACACGGCCATCTTCTTTCATCCATGCGATGGCATCAGCAAGATCGCGCACGCTATCACGGCGCTTTTCCATATTATCGAGGCGAGCGTATGTTTTACCAAAGCCTGTGGAGCCGCGGACATTGATATCAAGGACAGCGATGCCTTTGCCGACCAAATACTGGGTTCTGCCCAGCCATACAGGGCGCGCCTGTGCGGTTGGCCCGCCGTGTACATCCACTACAACAGCAGGCTTCTTCACACCCTTCGGCAGATAGAGAAGGCCCTGAACCGTAACGCCGTCACGCGCCTTAAAAGTGATAGACTCTGGCTTCACCATCGTTGCCGCATTAAGGCCCGCTAGATTAGAAGCATAAACCTGTTCTACATCACCTGATTTCACATCCCATACAAACACATCACCCGGGCGGTCAAAGGCAGAGATACGAACGGAAAGTTTTGAACCTTCGCTCCATGATGTGCTGTACACACCGTCTGGTAGTTCAGC